>NZ_SDGU01000004.1 GCF_004118635.1 Chlorobaculum sp. 24CR
TCGACCTCGTGGACTCCGGCGTCGGCAGAGTCAAGATCGAAGCGTATAACTAAGCGCACCGCCCCAGACGTTTATCCCCCCCCCCGGCCCGTTCAGGCAGTCGAAAGTTTTCGGTTGCCTGTTTTCTTACGAAACCAGAACAAGCCCAAGCTAGCTGCACGCTTCTTTTTTACTGGTAAAATCATCAATTTACCAGAAGGGCACCGCTAAAAAGCGTCGTGAGCGACCAGAGTGCAAGGCGGATGGAGAAGAGAAACCGGAGCGCACATGCAAGTACGTAAGGATTTCGAGCACCACCCAATCCCGAAAGCTTTCGGGACGATAAGTTTTTAGAGGCACCCAGAAGCTGAAGAACCGGCTACATCACTTCTGTATCGAAACGAGCCTGTCACTCCAAGCCTGAAGGCCACCCATTACTCAAATCAGAGGCACCGCAATGGCAAAATGGCAAATCAACGAAATCCGCAAAACAGCGGGCAACAACGCCTGTATAATCTTCATCCACGGGTTCACCGGCGACACAATAAAAACCTGGCGAAAGTTTGGTGAACTGCTAAGACAAGAGTCTGCATTGATTGACTGGGACTTATTGAGTTTTGGTTATGAAAGTTCACTTATCCCTGATCTGACCGATCTGTGGCAGGGGAATCCTCCGATAAAAACCATCGCCGATTCCTTGAGAACATTCATCCGTAATGACGATGTATCCTCATACGGTGTTTTTTTGTTTATTGCTCACAGCATGGGAGGTCTTGTCCTTCAACGCGCCCTTCTTGACGATCAAGCGCTGAAAATAAAAGTTGACAAGGTGATCCTGTTCGGAACTCCGAGTTTCGGGCTAAGCAAGGCATGGATTTTCCAGCATCCTTTTTTGTGGCGTTTTTTCAGGCAAATTGGCGACATGGGAAAAACAAGCACTTTCATCACTTCTTTACGAAATGACTGGAACAATCAGTTTGGCGATACAATGCCTTTCGGATTTCTTGCAGTCGCTGGCCGAAACGATGAATTCGTGCCCATATCGGCCTCGATCGAGGGATTTCCTGACGAACAGTGCGCCGTGGTGCCAGGCAATCACCTGACCATAATCAAGCCAACCAAGCCCAATGACGCCAGTATTAAACTGGTCATTAATTTTATTCTTGGCAAAAAAAGCTTCCGTGGATCAAAAGGCACGGTGGCGCTCGCTCTTGAAAGACGAAAGTTCGAGCAAGTTGTTGCCCTGCTTGGCAAAAACAGAAAACATCTCGACAGGCACGCATTGGTTGACCTGGCCTTGGCTTATGATGGGCTGGGCAAACGCGACGACGCCATGAACGTACTCGGCGATGCCCGGCGACACGGGGCGGATGCGATGGGCGTGCTGGCCGGTCGGCACAAGCGTAACTGGCTTCAGGACAGAATCGACGAGGAAGCTCGCACCTCCCTCACCCTGTACGATGAGGCATACGAAATCGCCAAAGCGAAGGGCGATTTTTCGCAAGCTTACTACCACGGCATCAACCTCGCATTCCTGGCCCTGATGTACGAAGACGATCCCGGCAAAGCTCAAGGCATCGCGCAGCAGGTGCTTGAGCATTGTACGGATGCTATAAAAAACGAAAAAGCCAACGATCGCCTGTGGCGACTGGCTACGGAAGGCGAGGCCAACCTGATACTTGGGAAGATTGATGTGGCGCGCGCACGCTACGAAAGTATGCTGAAAAGCACGCCAACGCCGGAACCCTGGCAACTCACCTCTACAGCCCAACAAGCACTGCTCATCGCCGACAAGTTAGGCGATGAACAAGTCGCCCAATCTCTGCTGAAACTCTTTTCCGGAGACCAGCCATGAACCAGCATAAACCGTTGTGTTTCGTCATCATGCCTTTCGGCACGAAGCCCGACCCGGTTGGAGGTCCCGACATCGATTTCGACCGCATCTACAACATCGCGATCAGACCCGCCATCGAAGAGGCAGACATGGAGCCCATTCGCGCCGACGAGGAACGTGTGGGCGGCATCATCCATGAGGCAATGTTCGAGCGACTACTGTTGTGCGACTATGCCATCGCCGACCTGACAACGGCCAACGCCAATGTCTTTTACGAGCTCGGCGTCCGCCACACCGCCCTGCCCAGAACAACCCTGACCATCTTTGCGCAACATCAACGAATCCCGTTCGACGTCAATTTCCTGCGCTCGCTACCCTATGCGCTTGGCGAAAATAACGGCCTCGACGATAAACAGGCCCTTGCTCTGCGCAACGCCGTATCCGCAAAACTTCGCGACCTTCGTCGGCTCAACGCGAGCCAGGCTCCGATCGACAGCCCTCTGTTCAAGCTGCTTTCCGACTGGAATCCCGGCCAGATCGCCCACGATAAAACCGACACTTTCCGCAATCGGGTGCAACTCAATGAAACGATGAAACAACGGCTTACGGTGATCCGCGAACAGTACAAACAAGAAAGCACACGTAAGGAAGCACAAGAGTCATTACAAGCATTCCGCGAAGAAATCGAACCCATCGATGCCGCCGATAATGCTACTCTGGCGGATATGATGCTCACCTATCGCGCCCTCAAGGACTGGAACGGCATGATCGACCTGTATGAGGCCATGCCCCTCATTCTGAAAAAACAGATCATGGTGCGCGAGCAACTGGGCTTTGCCTACAATCGCCGCGCGGGCGAGAACAAATCCCCGACCGACCGCGCTGAAGCCCTGCGCATCCTCACCGATGTGGACAAGCAGCAAGGGCCGAGTCCTGAAACGCTCGGCCTGATAGGGCGCATTCACAAGGATAACTGGGAGGAGGCGATAAAAGCCGATAAATTAACGCTGGCTCGCGGCCACCTCAACAAGGCCATCGACGCCTACCGGCGCGGATATCTCGCCGACCAGCGCGACGCCTATCCGGGCATCAACCTCCTGACCCTGCTCGACATCCGCGGCGACGCTGAATCGCTCAAAGAAAAATCGCGCCTGCTGCCGGTCGTCCGTTTCGCCGTTGAGCGGCGGCTCGCCGGAACAACGCCGAACTACTGGGATCACGCTACCATGCTTGAACTGTCGGTACTGAAAACCGATGAACAACAGGCCCGGAACTACCTCGCCGAAACGGTCGCAATCATCCGCGAAACCTGGGAGCCAGAAACCACCGCCCGGAACCTGAAAATGATCGAAAAGGCCCGGCAGGAACGCGGAGAAGAAACCGCATGGCTCAGAAAAATCATCGACGAACTGGATAACCATTCGAAATAATGGCCGTTACGAAGTCAAGGCTCCGTGTCGTCTCAAACGCATCAAGGATGCGGAGCCGCCTCCTTGACTTTCCGCGTCTGCCCTCCATCCCCGCGAACTGCTCCGCAGCGTAACCGCACACCATCCTGTCAGAAAAACCGGCGCTCTCTGAGAGATACCCCGTTCGCTCCCTTTTCGTTAAGCTCCGGTAAATCATTCAGAAAAGTTTGTCGTTCTGCTGACAATAGTGTAATTAGGTGCGGTTTTTCCCCAACACTCTTTCCCAAGGCAAATATGAACCAACAGGTCGATGTTCTTGTCATCGGCGGCAGCGCGGCTGGCATTGTCGCCGCCACCACCGGCAAGGCGTTCTACGCATCCAAATCATTTCTCGTCGTTCGCAAGGAACCCGAAGCGGTCGTGCCGTGCGGGATTCCCTATATTTTCGGCACACTCGACGGCGTTCAGCAGAACATCGTCCCCACCGCGCCGCTCACCAACGCAGGCGTCGAGTTGCTCATCGATGAAGTCGTTTCGATCAATCGGGAAGCCAAATCAGCCACCACCGCAGGCGGCGTCGTCATCTCGTGGGACAAGCTCGTCATCGCCACCGGCTCCGAGCCGAAAACGCCCGGCTGGCTCGAAGGGCGCGACCTCGACGGCGTGTTCGTCATCCCGAAAAACCGCGACTATCTGATGAGCCTCCGCGCCCGGCTCGAAGAGCCTCGCAAAGTGGTCATCATCGGCGGCGGCTTTATCGGCGTCGAGCTTGCCGACGAACTCGCCAAAAAAGACCACGACGTGACCCTCGTCGAAATCCTCCCGCACGTGCTGAGCATGGCCTTCGACAGCGACCTCTCCGTCAAGGCGGAGGAACTCCTCGTCAAAAGAGGAGTGAAGCTCAAAACCGGCGAGAAGCTCAAAAAACTCGAAGGACAGGAGCGCGTCTCGAAGGTCATCCTCGAAAGCGGCGAACAGATCGACGCCGACCTGGTCATTCTCGCCACCGGCTACGCGCCCAACGTGGAACTCGCCCGCGCGGCTGGCATCAAGATCAACGAACTCGGAGCCATCCGGGTTGACGAGTACATGCGCACCGAGGACAAAAACATCTTCGCCGTCGGCGACTGCGCCGAAAAGTTCTCCTTCATCACCCGCATCGTCAAGGGGCTGATGCTCGCCTCGACCGCCTGCTCGGAGGCGCGAATCGCGGGCATGAACCTCTTCGGCCTCTCCCGGCTGCGCACCTTCAGCGGCACCATCGCCATCTTCTCGACGGCCATCGGCGGCACCACCTTCGCCGCCGCCGGAGTCACCGAGCAGCTCGCCCGCGAGCGCGGCTTCGAGGTGGTTTCGGCGGGCTTCACCGGCATCGACAAGCACCCCGGCACCCTGCCCGACACCTCCAGCCAGTACGTCAAGCTGATCGTCAACAGCGAAAACGGCCTGGTGCTCGGCGCCGCGGTCATGGGCGGCCAGAGCGCTGGCGAGCTGATTAACGTCATCGGAGTCATCATCGAAACCAAGATGACCGTCAACGAGCTGCTCACGCTCCAGTTCGGCACCCACCCGCTGCTCACCGGCCCGCCGACCGCCTACGCCCTCATCAAGGCCGCCGAAGCCGTCGAAATGAAGCTCCGCAACTTCAGGTAAATCGACCCGAAAAACCGCCTTTCCCGGATCACGCGCACTCGCCGATCCGGGAAAGTCCGGACGGCCATGCCTGCGCGACGCCCCGCGCCGATGTTCGGGCTATCGGCTACCAACCCCCTCTTTCGTTTTCAAACCTCAGGACGCCAATAAAAACAGACAAGCGACCCTTCAGATTTTGCGATCAATTAACAATTGTATAAATTAGCTGGATGAACGATGAAATGCTTTCCGCAATACTTGCCTGACGCCAATCACTCATGATCGAAAACCCTCTGCCAAAGGGGCACGTATTGAAAATCATACCCTCAACATTTTGGTGATCCGCCTGCCGAGATACGTTGCCGCCCGCCACAATGGCGAGCTGCCGATCCCGTCAGTGCTTGCCTGATCTTCATCGTTTGCGATGGCATAAGAGCGTTTCGCAGGCGATTCGGTCGTTGACATTGTTAGTTCGCCATTTTTTCCAGCAATCTTTAGGTCAAGTAAATACAGGAGGAATCCTTATGTCACGAACGAAAAAACACGTGTTGGCCATGCTTGCCGCCGCGCCCTTGCTGCTTGCTTCGGGCCACGGATTTGCGGCTACGGGGCAGGAGGCATCGAAACCCGTCAAGCCCGAAACCGAATCACGTGGCGAAATCCTGTCGCTCTCTTGCGCCGGATGCCACGGCACCGACGGCAAAAGCGCCAGCATCATCCCCTCGATCTACGGCAAATCGCCGGACTATATCGAGACCGCGCTGATCGATTTCAAGAACGGAAGCAGGCAATCGACCGTCATGGACCGTCACGCAAAGGGGTATTCTGACGACGAGATTCATCTGATCGCCGAATATTTCGGAAATCTTTCCAAAAAGAACCACTAACCCGAAGGAGGCGGATATGAGTATTTCAAGACGTGATTTCAACAAGCTGCTCCTCGCCGGCACGGCAGGCTCGGCTTTCGGGTTGTTCGGTATCAGCAACACGGCGTTTGCGGCCAGAAAGCGGGTGGTGGTCATCGGCGGCGGATTTGGCGGCGCGGCCACGGCCAAGTATCTCAAAAAGCTCGACCCGACGCTCTCGGTGACGCTTATCGAACCAAAAGCGGCTTTCGTGACCTGCCCCTTCAGCAACTGGGTGCTCGGCGGGCTGAAAACGATGAAAGATATTACCCACACCTACACGGCGCTCCGCAACCAATATGGCGTCAACGTTATTGCCGACCGGGCAGTAGCCATCGATCCGGTAAAAAACTCGGTCAAACTTTCCAGCGGCAAAGTGATCGGCTACGACCGGCTCGTCGTTTCGCCGGGTATCGATTTCAAATATGACGAGATTGCCGGATACAGCAAGAAAATCGCTGACTCCAGCATGCCCCACGCCTGGCAGGCCGGGCCGCAGACCGTGCTCCTGCACAAGCAGCTCCAGGCGATGAAAAATGGCGGCACCGTCGTCCTCTGCCCTCCCGGCAACCCGTTCCGCTGCCCTCCCGGCCCATACGAGCGCGCAAGCCTCATCGCTTACTACCTGAAGCGGCACAAACCGAAATCGAAAATCGTCATTCTCGACGCCAAGGAGAAGTTCTCCAAGCAGGGTCTCTTCACGAAAGGGTGGGAGCGGCTCTATCCCGGCATGATCGAGTGGCGAAGCTCGACCGGCGGCGGCAAGGTTGTCGGCGTTGACGCCAAAACGATGACCGTCGAGACCGAACTTGGCGCGGTGAAGGGTGAGGTCATCAACCTCATTCCGTCGCAGAAAGCGGGCAAGATCGCTTTCGAGGCGGGTCTGGCCAACGAAAAAGGGTGGTGCCCGATCGACCCCGCATCGTTTGAATCGACGATGCACAAGGGCATTCATGTCATCGGCGACTCCTGCATTGCGGGGGCGATGCCGAAGTCAGGCTTCGCGGCCAGCAGCCAAGGCAAGGTCACTGCCGCCGCAATCGTCAATCTGCTTCGCGGCCAGGAGCCGATCTCGCCGTCACTGGTCAACACCTGCTACAGCCTCGTCGGGCCGAACTACGGCGTCTCGGTTGCCGGAGTGTACAGGCTCTCCGAAGCCGGAATTGTCGAAATACCGGGATCGGGCGGTCTGACGCCAGTCGATGCCACCGACGACCAGCTCGAACAGGAAGCGCTGTTCGCCGACGGCTGGTACACCAATATCTGCAAGGATATCTGGGGCTGACCCGCGAGGCCGATGCCGGAAAGCGGCTGTCAAACCGGTTGTGCACCACACGCACAGGGCATTCCAAGCTTGGCCGTGACGCCCGCCACGAGGGTTTCTCCCCACCCTTGAGGCGTCACGGCAAGCCGGGGAATGCCCTTCTTTTTGTTTGATTGCGTGATGGGCCGGATTGTTGCACGGGTTGCCATAACCGCTCGAATGATTGTATTTTCAAGAATACAGTTAAACGACTGAAGCGGACCCCGGCGATCAGAAAGGTTTGCCCCTACAAAAATAACTGCTAACGCCAGTTTATTATTTTTTGTCCGGCTCGAAATCCAAGCAAATCGAGTTCATGCAGAATCTCTTGCCCGTGGGCGGCGGACCGTCGTCGAACACGTGGCCGAGGTGGGCGTCGCACCGTCCGCAGAGCACTTCGGTGCGCACCATGCCGAAAGAGGTGTCCTTCCGATAGACGACGCTGCCGGGCCGCACCGGCCCGAAAAAGCTTGGCCAGCCGCAGGTGCTGGCGAACTTGGCGTCAGAACGGAACAAGGCGTTGCCGCATACGGCGCAGTAGTAGGTTCCGAGGCCGTCGTGGTTCCAGTATTTTCCGGTGAAGGCCCGCTCGGTCTCCCCAAGCCGCGCCACGGCGTAGAGTTCGGGCGAGAGCACCTTTTTCCAGACCTCGTTGGGCAGGTCGAGCCGGGTGGTGTCGGTTCGGGAGTAGTAGGGGTTGTTCGGGTGGCTGGCGTTGCTCATGGCGGCTCCGGGTTGGGTTGGCGTCGATGTTTGCGGGGATGCTTGACAAGCGGCAAGCGCAAGCAGGATCAGCGGAACAAATGAGATGATTCGTTTCATGGCGGTCGCGGTTTCTGACCATAACCGCCGCGCTGCCGCAAGCGTTCCGGCTAAGGCTCCGTAGCGGATTGGTACTCCAGCCAGGCTTTCGATATATCCTTGCGCGACATGAACAGGAAAATCGTGGCCACGATGGTTACGAACGCGCCGATTCTGAGCGCCGCGGAGGTGCCGAAATGCTCCGAAATCAAGCCCATCTGCAAATTACCGAGCGGCATGAGGCCGAGAAGCACCATCAGGTAGATGCTCATCACGCGCCCGCGGAAGCGGTCATCGACGAGGCGCTGCACGGTGGCGCTCATTGTGGCGAAGGCCAACAACATGCCGAGGCCGGAGATGAACAGAAAAGCGAGCGCCAGCGGCAGCCAGGTTGCGAAGGTGAACGCCACCAGCGCCAGCGCGAAAGTCATGATGCCGCCGATCACCAGCCGGTCGGCGCGCACCTTGCCGCTCGTCACGGACACCACCACCGTACCGGAAAGCGAGCCGAGACCGAACGCCGAATAGAGGTAGCCCATGCCCGCCGCGCCGATGCCGAAGGTCTGCTTGGCCACCACGGGCAGCATCGACATGAACGACCAGCCGAAGATCGAGACCACGCCTGCGAACAGCACGATCGCCCTGATGACCGGATGCCTGCGGGTGTAGTCGATGCCCGAACGGATCGACTGGATCGGGCGCTCCTCCACCGACGGACGTTGCGGCGCGGAGGTCAGCCGGATCGCCAGCAGGGCTGCAATGACCGCCACGTAGCTTATGCCGTTGGCGATGAAGGCTCCTCCGGTTCCGACCCAGGTAATCATGAACCCGGCCAGCACCGGCCCGACAACCCTCGACGCATTGAAAATCGAGGCGTTGAGGGCCACCGCGGCGGGCAAATCGTTACGCTCGACCATCTCGCTGATGAACGCCTGTATCGCGGGCGTAGCGACCGCACCGACGCTGCCGAGCAGGAAAGCCATCACGAGAATGACGGGAATAGTAATATGGCCGCTGAGGGTGATCGCCCCAAGGATGAAAGCCAGGATCATCGAGAGCACCTGCGTCCAGAGAAAAATCGCCTTCCTTGAATAGCGGTCAACGATCATGCCGCCAATAAGCGACAGCAGCAAAGTCGGCACGGTTGAGGTGGCCGCCGTGACGCCGACCCAGAAGGCCGAACCGCTCATTTCGAGCACCAGCCACCCCTGGGCCACCATCTGCAACCAGGTACCGATCATCGACACGATCTGCCCGACGAAATAGAGTCGGAAGTTCCGGCTTGCAAAAGGAGGAAACGCCGCCAGCAGTTTCGACTTCGCGCCGCCGGGCTGGTCGGCAGCGTCATGTTCAGGAGAGGCCTCTTCGGCGGCAGTAGTCATGGGTTATCGCTCATTCGAGTCAAAAATATCAGGCAAGAACGGAAGGCAGGAAAAGAAACGGCCGTTTCAACCGGATTCAGGCTGGCGCAAAGGTTCAGGACAGTCGTTTTATCTCCGCTTCGACCTCGCCGATGACCTCAGGATTGCAAATCTCTTTTTTCTCACCAGTTTTTGCTGAGTAAACATAGAAGACCTTCCCGCCGAATTTCTCGCTGAACGCTTTGTGCGTCTCTGCCTGAATGGACTTCTCCTTGAAAATCTCGGGAAGTTGCGGAGCACCGCCGCCAAAGGTAATCGGCTTGATCTGCAATCCGATATAATGCTGGTTGACGCTGATGAAAAAGTCAACATTGTACAAGCGATCCCACTCATCCGGGGCTGACTCGATTTTCACGCCAAGCTTGTGCTGTAACTGACCGTAAACGGTCTGGATTTCAGTCACGTAGCCATCATACGTTCTGTCGATGACGAGCTGCTTCATGTAGTGAATGCAATCCTCTTCAGAAATCTCGGCCACTTCGGACTGAATCACTTCCGTTATTTTTACATAGAGCCGTTTGCCGAGTTCGACGATATGCTCCTCCGGCCTGACCTGCGCATAATAATAGTCGCGCCACTCCTCGATATTTTTCGGCGAACACTTCCTGATCGATTCGGAGGTCGGCCCGACGTTCTTCTTGAAATTGAGCTGAAAGCGGTTCATCGCGCTGTTCAGAATCCACTCTTTAGCCATCGATTTGAGCGGTTAGCGTTAAGAATTTTTCCCTGTATTTATATTCATAGCTCTCGTCGATCCCGACAAAACCGCTTTTGATGAGATGGGCATTGACGAAGGTTTTGTTTTCGAGATAGAGGTAACAAAGCAGATTCCGCTGCTCGTCGTGTTTGGTATTGTCGTACTTCATGAAAACCCTCTTTCCTCTGACCTTTTCGGCGAGAAAGCGCATGGCCATCTCCTTTTTTTCAGAGTCGGCCCTGACTCCGATCAGCCTGACCAGAAGACCGTTTGAGAGACGAATCCGTTCAGGAGTCAGAATATCGCTGACCGTGAAGAACTCTTCTCGTTGCGCTCCGTTCTGCTGATCGATTCTCGACCCGAAGGTCAGCTTGCGGGGATCGACCTTTTTGTCGAGCTTGTGCGGATCCTCGAATCGATAGGGCAACCAGTCGAGCATATCAGCGATGTTACCTTGCGGATGATCCTGCCGGAAATGAAATTCAGTGCCAGCCAGATCCTGCTGCTGCGCGTTGAGCTTTACTTTGGCGATTTCGATGAACTCCGGGTTGATTTCGTAGCCGACCGAGTTGCGTCCGAGATTTTTGGCCGCGAGCAAGGTCGTGCCACTGCCCATGAAGGGGTCGAGCACCGTGTCGCCCTGGAAGGCGAACATTTTGATGAGTCGCCGGGGAAGCTCTTCGGGGAACATGGCGATGTGGCCGTCCTGTTTGGCTCCGGCGAAGTTCCAGTGCCCGGCGAAAAAGGTGTTCCACTCCTCCCTGGTCATGGCGGAACGCTCTTTCTGTTCGGGGGTCGGTTTGGGTGCTGTGCCCTGCTTTTTGAAGATGAGGATGAACTCGTAGTCGAGCTTGAGGATGCCGTTGCGCGGATAGGGGAAGCTGCCCATGATGGTCGCCCCGCCGGTGGTGTTGGTGGTCGTGACCTTCTGCCAGATCACCGCGCCCATGTAGTCGAGGCCGATGGTTTCACAGAAGCGGATGATCTCCGTCCTGATCGGAATGACTTTATAGCGTCCGTAATAGACCGAGCGGGCGAACTGGTCGCCGATGTTGATGCAGAGGCGGCAACCCGGATGGAGCACCCGGTCGCACTCTCGCCAGACAAGGTTCAGGTTGTTGATGTAGCTTTCGTAGCTGTCGTGAAAGCCGATCTGCCGCTCGCTGCCGTAATCCTTGAGCTGCCAGTATGGCGGAGAGGTGATGACCAGATGCACGGATCGATCCAGCAAGAGGTTCATCTGGCGGCTGTCGCCGTGAATGATGGTGTGGGTCGTCTTCAATGGTTCATTTTCTTTTTCTCGTCAAACACTCTCTCACGAAGGTAAAAAGAAAATGATGTGATTGCCGTATGAAAATCCGGCGCGGTCAACCGACGAATTCACTCGCCATCGAATCCGCCAGAGGCTTCCCGCCCGGAGTGGCCGGACGCATCGAGTCTGCCTCCGCCCTTCCTTTCGCCGTCGCCGGAGGAGTGGGCGGAACAATCCTGCGCCGCGCCGTCGCTCTCGGCGTCCCGGCTTTTGTGCGAAGCCTTGAGGTGGCAGCGGTAAAAAAAGGGAGAGTCTTCTGCTGGTTTCATAACGCTATCGTTTTGTGGCCGACATTAAAAAAAATCAGAGTTCCGGAAATGAGCAGAACCGGGTTCGGCAAGCATGGCGAGCGAACCGGACGCAATGCTCAGCGGTCGGGATCGTTCGGAACGTCTCGATACATCCGGAAATTGGCCACGGTTTTCATTTCTCAGGAAAAAATCGGTCATGGGGAAATTTTTCGTACAGAGAGCCTTATTTTCAGGTATGGTGACCTCGGGTTTCTTCAAGGTCAATCCATTGCTTCACATAACCAATCACACACTGCCATGAGCGCTCACATCTATAAGAAACTCGAAATCGTCGGCTCCTCGGCCACCAGCATCGAAGAGGCTGTAAACAACGCCGTTACCAAAGCCGCCGAATCCATCAGGAACATCCGCTGGGTCGAGCTGGTCGAAACCCGTTGCCATGTCGAAGACCAGAAAATCGCCTACTGGCAAGTCACCTGCAAGATCGGCTTCACCCTCGACGAGAACTGAGCGGCAACTCACGTCACGCCCATGAAAGGCTGCCCTGGCTTTGAGGCCCAAGGCAGCCTTTTTCGGTTTGAGCAGGCTCAGTGGACGAAGTGGACGGAATACCAGAAACACTCAACCCGCCCTCTTTCAATTCATAATTCATCATTCATCATTCATCATTCTCTCACAGCCTGTGCGTCAGGTTCAGGGCCCAGTTGGTCTGGCTGTGCGAAATCACGGTCTGGTCGCCGTTGGTAGCGGTTACCCTGGGCGCCCAACTGAACGCGGCTGCCACGCTGGTGGCGTCGTTGACGCGGTAGCCGAAGCCGCAGGTGTAGTGGTTGGTCGTAATGGCCGGAAAGAGCGGATTGAGGTACTGGTCGGGCACCGGGTTGGTCGAGAAGCTGGCTCCTGCGCGAAGGGCGAGCTTGTCGGTGGCTTTGTACTGCACACCGACCGACCAGATCGTCTGATCCTTCCACTCCTGCTTCATCGTGACGTCGAGATTCTGCCCGGCAAATGCGGGATTCGAGTCGTCGGCAATGAAAGTCATTTCAAAATTCTCCATGACCGAAGACCAGTCAATGTATTTCACATCGCCGGCGATCAGCCACTTATCCGACGGCTTGACCGAGATTCCGGCAGCGAAAGTCGCTGGCCACTCGAAGTTGCGCACCTTTATTTTACCAGTTACCGAAACCGGTCCGGCACCAAAAGCCGCTCCTGATCCGGCAAACGAAAGGGTTGCCTTGTTCGTTTCGAGATCGGCAAGCTTGGTCTGAGTGTGATAGCTCGCGCCGATGGTCACCACTTTGCTGAACTGGTGGGTGAAGCCGAATTTCAGGCCGGTGCCGAATCCCACCGCTTTGCCAATCCAGGGCGAATCGTTCGAGAAGTCGAACCGGGCGTAATTGATGTCAGTTATCCCCCCCGGCCCCATCATGGACTCCAGCGAAGTTCGCATCGAGCCGCTTACCGAACCGCCGTTTCCACCCATCAGGCCTGCAAAGTGTTGACCGTCCATGTCCATCTGCAAGTCCATGCTGGCGATCACGACGTCGAACGATGCGCCGAGCGTCGTCTTGTCGGTCAGATTGTAGGCCACCGGAAACATGATGCGCCCGACGCCAACCTCGCTGCGAATATCCTTGCCGCTCATGAAAATATCGGCCCCACCCATCGATTTACCTCTCTGAAACAGCGGCGAATCGTTGCCGTAGTCGGTGCCCATGCCGCCCTGGGCGAGCATGGCGACGCCCCAGGTAATCTGCGTCGCGGCGCATGTAGGACATCGAGGGCATGAAGAACGAGGTTGCGTCCGATTTGTCGCTCGCGCCGCCGTTCTCCAGCTTGATGTTCGGATGCAGACCCCGGATGCCGAAGCCGATCTCAGACTCCCCCTCTTTCATGAAGCCGAGAGTTGCCGGGTTGTTCATGACGGCGGAGTTGCCCGTATCGTAGGCTGAGCCGGTGCCGCCCATGGCCATCGATTTGGCGCCATACCCTTCGAGGTTCATGCCATTGGTGGCGAAAGCCGGAGTGGCTCCGAGAAGCACGAGAAGGGCCAGAACCGAACATGCTGTTTTTCGAATCATGATAGTCTGTGACTTGAGTGTTGGATGCTTACGACCAGCTCCATCCCGATGAACAGCATCCCCGCGACGGGCCGCTATTGAACGATCTTGAGGGATATGAGGGCCGGGTTGATTATATCCGGAGCACGGTTCACTCCGGGACACCTGTTTGTCGCATTGCGATTCCGCGAACCAGAATGCGACAGCTTGCAATTCCGCGACTCGCTCGAAAGCAGCTGCGTCTGCGGACGGAAGAAAAACTGCATGACCGGTTTGACGCCGGAGCTATTCATAAGCAAAACAACCTGTTCAGCGAAGCGGGGCTGGCCGAAGAGCCAGCGTCTGCCGTTTTCCTGCTCGGCCATCAGATGCCTGACGGGAGAATACATGCAGGGGTAAGTGAAAACGGTAACGAAAAAATCAACGATATTACTATATAACCAGAGCAATATATGGTAATATTATGAAGTGTGCAACACTTGAAGAAAAAACCTGGCGTACGGTCATAAAAAAAAGCGGGCATCGCTGCCCGCTTTCAGAGTATCGAGAAAATTGCGCCGTGCCTCAGTGCTCGGCGGTATAGCGCTCAGGGGCAAGCTCCCAGTGCTCGGGTGAACTCCAGAGCGTCGAGAGCATCAGCTCGCGGATGTGGGTGAACTCTTTGGGGAGCCGGTCGAAAAGCTTCTCCAGCAGCTCTTCGTGCGAGAACAGCTCCTGCTTCCACGCTTCGCGATCCACCGACATGAGTTTCAGGAACTTCTCCCTGGTGAATCCGTCAAGACCACCCCAGTCGAGCGATTCATATCGCGGCATCCAGCCGAGCGGGCTTTCGACCGCGCCGGATCGGCCATGCACGCGCCCCATGATCCACTTGAGTACCCGCATGTTGTCGCCGAAGCCGGGCCAGAGGAACTTGCCGTTTTCGTCCTTGCGGAACCAGTTGACGCCGAAAATCCTCGGCGGATCGGAGAGCGTGCGGCCCACATGCAGCCAGTGGTTGAAGTAGTCGCCCATGTGGTAGCCGCAGAAGGGGAGCATGGCGAAGGGGTCGCGGCGCACGTCGCCAACCTTGCCAGCCGCTGCCGCCGTTTTCTCCGAACCCATCGTGGCGGCCATATAGACGCCGTAGTACCAGTTGGCCGACTGATAGACCAGCGGAATGGTGTCGCCCCGGCGTCCGCCGAAGATGAAGGCTGAAATCGGTACGCCGTCTGGATTTTCCCACTCGGAGTCGATAACCGGGCACTGGCTGGCCGGAGCGGTGAAGCGGGCGTTCGGGTGCGCCGCCGGGCGGTCGCAGCCCGGAACCCAGGGCTTGCCCTGCCAGTCGATGAGGTACTCGGGAGGCGTGTCGGTCATGTCCTCCCACCAGACGTCGCCGTCGGGGGTGAGCGCCACGTTGGTGAAGATGCAGTTGGCGTACAGGGAGGCCATCGCATTCGGATTGCTCTTTACCGAGGTGCCCGGCGCGACGCCGAAAAAGCCATGCTCCGGGTTGATGGCGTGCAGGCGTCCATCCTTGCCCTGCTTGATCCAGGCGATGTCGTCGCCGACGGTGGTGATCTTCCACCCCTCCATTTCGACCGGCGGAATCATCATGGCGAAGTTAGTCTTGCCGCAAGCGCTGGGGAAAGCCGCGCCGACGTAATCTTTTTCACCCTCCGGCGACTCGACGCCGAGAATGAGCATGTGCTCGGCCAGCCACCCCTCGTCGCGCGCCATCGAGGAGGCGATGCGCAGGGCGAAGCACTTCTTGCCGAGCAGCGCATTGCCGCCGTAGCCGCTGCCGTAGGAGACGATGGAGCGCTCCTCCGGGAAGTGGACGATGTACTTGGTGTCGTTGCAGGGCCACGGCACATCCGCCTGGCCGGGTTCAAGCGGCGCGCCAACCGAGTGCAGGCAGGGCACGAACTCCGCCTCTTCGTCGAGCAGCTCGAGCACCTGGCGACCCATGCGGGTCATGATGCGCATGTTGGTGACGACGTAGGGCGAGTCGGTGATCTCGACGCCGATGTGCGCGATGTGCGAACCGAGCGGCCCCATGCTGAAGGGTATAACATACATGGTGCGCCCCTTCATGCAGCCGGCCAGGAGCTTGTTCAGCGTCGCCTTCATCTCTTTGGGCGCGACCCAGTTGTTGGTCGGCCCGGCGTCCTGGCGGCGAATGCTGCAAATGAAGGTGCGATCCTCAACCCTGGCCACGTCGCTCGGATCGGAGCGGCAGAGAAAGCTGTTGGGTCGCTTCTCTTCGGAGAGCTTGATGAAGGTGCCGCTTTCGACCATCCCGGCGCAAAGGCGGTCGTACTCCTCCTCCGATCCGTCGCACCAGCAGACCGAATCGGGCTGGCACAGTTCGACGGTCTCTTTGACCCATTGGAGAAGTTTCAGGTTCTTGACGTACTCCGGCGCATTAATAGGTATCGGTTCCATAATGACTGTTAAATCTTTTGAAATGTTTGATGTTGTTGAAATAGCGTTAAAACAGCACGCCCCGGCAAGAAATCTTCCGGGGCGCTTGAAAATGAAGAACCTTGTCGCTCGACACGGCAACGGACAAGCCGTGAAGTTGACGAGCGGGCAGCCATTACTTTTTGCTGCTCTTTTTGGCGACCGTCATGCTGGCGATCTTCTCGAACTCCGCCTTGCTTCGCGGTCCGACGATCACCCCGGTAAGCATTCCGGACGAATCGACGATGAACGAGGTTGGAATGCCCGTGATGCCACCGTCGATATAGCCGTTGAACGCCCGGATCAGAGCGGGCGTGGCCATCATCACCGGGTAGGTGATGCCCTGGGTTTTCATGAAGTTCTTCACATTCGGCGCCTGTTCGTTGACCGCGATGCCGACAAAGGTGAATCCTTTGGAGGCCCAGGCTTTCTGAACCTGCACCATATCGGGAATCTCCGAGCGGCAGGGAGGGCACCAGGTGGCGAAGAAATTGACGATGTAGGCCTTGCCCTTGAGGGAGGCCGAGGAGAAGGGCTTGCCGTCAACGCTCACTCCGGAAAAGGAGGGCGCTGGCGTCGGCTTGGCGTCAGCCTGCGCGGAGAAGACAAAAGAGAGTGCAAGAACCATGAGCGCGGCCACGAAAGGGGCGAAGGGGGAAGCGAATCTTTTCATAACGTTTCTTTTGGTTACTGATCCAGTCCGAATCAATGTTCGTCAGTGACAAATAGTTCTGGATTCCAATATAGGAATCCCAAGCTTTTCCCCTTGACGCAGCCCCGATATTTCTTTGTGTTTTGAGAACAAATAAGCTATATTTCGTCTCGATTTTTCTGCTTGCGGGCGGAAAGCGCTGTTTCAAGCCACCTTAGCTCAGTTGGTAGAGCAACTGTTTCGTAAATAGTAGGTCGTGGGTTCAAGTCCCTCAGGTGGCTCGCTTGGCCCGAAAACCCGAGCCGGGTAACCGGTACAGAGCCTGAGCCGAGTCGCATGACTCCGGCCCCAAACGTTTGAATGCAACCAAAATCCCATACTGTCACCATGCAAGAAGGTAAGATTTCCCAGATCATCGGCCCTGTCGTTGACGTTGATTTCCTTGAAGGCCAACTTCCCTCTATCCTCGATGCCCTCACGGTCACCCGCCAGGACGGCTCGAAGCTGGTTCTCGAAACCCAGCAGCATCTCGGCGAGGAGCGAGTCCGCGCCATTGCCATGGAGGGCACAGACGGTCTGGTCAGGGGCATGAGCGTCGCAAACACCGGCAAGCCGATCCAGGTTCCTGTCGGCGCTGAAGTGCTCGGACGAATGCTGAACGTCGTCGGTGATCCTATCGACGGCAAAGGCCCTGTACCTTCAAAGAAATCCTACTCCATTCACCGCACCGCTCCCAGATTTGACGAGCTTTCGACCAAAGCCGAGATGTTTGAAACCGGCATCAAGGTCATCGATCTTCTGGAGCCTTACTCCCGCGGTGGTAAAACCGGTTTGTTCGGTGGCGCAGGCGTCGGCAAGACCGTGCTCATCATGGAGCTGATTAACAATATCGCCAAGCAGCAGTCGGGCTTCTCCGTCTTTGCCGGCGTCGGCGAGCGCACCCGCGAAGGAAACGATCTCTGGCACGAGATGATGGAGTCCGGCGTTATCGACAAGACCGCGCTCGTGTTCGGTCAGATGAACGAGCCTCCGGGAGCACGCGCGCGCGTCGCCCTGACCGGCCTCAGCATCGCCGAGTATTTCCGTGACGAAGAGGGCCGTGACGTGCTGCTCTTCATCGACAACATTTTCCGCTTCACCCAGGCAGGCTCCGAAGTCTCCGCGCTTCTCGGACGTATGCCGAGCGCCGTGGGCTACCAGCCGACCCTCAGCACCGAGATGGGTGAGCTTCAGGACAGGATCGTCTCAACCAAGAAAGGTTCCGTCACCTCCGTGCAGGCCATCTACGTGCCGGCTGATGACCTTACCGACCCGGCTCCGGCCACCGCATTTGCTCACCTCGACGCCACGACCGTGCTTTCGCGCCAGATCGCCGAGCTCGGCATCTATCCTGCGGTCGATCCGCTCGATTCGACCTCGCGAATTCTCGATCCGAACGTCGTCGGTGACGATCACTACGACACCGCGCAGGCTGTCAAGCAGATTCTCCAGCGCTACAAGGATCTTCAGGACATCATCGCCATTCTCGGCATGGACGAGTTGAGTGACGACGACAAGCTCGTGGTTGCCCGCGCCCGCAAGGTGCAGCGCTTCCTGTCGCAGCCCTTCTTCGTGGCAGAGGCATTCACCGGCCTGGCTGGTAAATATGTCAAGCTCGAAGATACCATCAAGGGCTTCAAGGAGATCATCGCAGGCCGTCACGACAACCTTCCCGAAGCGGCCTTCTACCTGGTCGGCACCATCGAAGAGGCGGTCGCAAAAGCAAAAACGCTCTAAACCAACGGCAAAGACATGGCAAGTTCCGACACCTTTACGCTCGATATCGTCACGCCGCAGAAGCTCTTCTTTTCGGGAGAGATCAACAGCGTCATCGCTCCGGGCCTGAACGGTCTGTTCCAGGTGCTGAAAGGGCACGCTCCGCTGCTTGCCGCTTTGAAAAGCGGCAAAGTTCGCCTGTCACTTTCCGACCGCTCCGAGGACTCGTTCCAGATCGCCGGCGGATTCTTTGAAGTAAGCGGCAACAAGGCAATTCTGCTGACCGAAGAGGTCTCCTGACTGACATCAGCATAACAGCATCAGAACCATCAGCAGCGCTTCCGGGCAATGCTGATGGTTTTTGCGTTCATGAAAATCCTGATTCCCAGGGCGCTGCAGAGAGGGGAGGTGATCGGCCTGGTCTCACCCTCGTCAACCTGCGCTGATCCCGCAAAGATCGAACAGGCCGTTACTTACCTTGAGCGCTGTGGCTACAGGGTCAAGACCTCCCGTTATCTGAACCGCTCCGAGCACGACCCGGCCCATACCGACCGGTACAAGCTGCACGACCTTCACCAGATGTTCGCCGACCGCGAAGTCCGCGCCATCTTCTGCCTGCGGGGCGGAGCCGGGGCCACGCGCCTGCTCGACCGGATTGACTACGGCCTCATCGCCTCCAATCCGAAAATCCTCGTCGGCTACTCCGACATCACGGCGCTCTCGCTGGCCGTTTTCAGAAAAACCGGCCTCGTCAACTTTTCCGGCCCCATGGCTGCCACCGAGCTGTATTCGCCAAGCGGCTACACCGAGGAACACTTCTGGGGAGTGCTCACCGATCCCGGCTACCCGAAAAGTCTCGTCAATTTCAGCGGTCACGCGATCAACTGCGTCAAGCCCGGAGCTGTCACCGGCAGGCTGATCGGCGGAAATCTGTCGGTGCTCTCCTCGCTGGTTGGCACCCCCTACCTGCCTTCATTCAGCGGTGCGCTCTTGTTCACCGAAGATGTCAACGAACCGGCCTACCGCATCGACCGGATGCTCTCGCACCTGTTCAACGCCGGGCTGGCGCAGACGTGCCGCGGCCTCATGTTCGGCCAGTTCAGCAAAAACCCCGCCGACGAAAACCGCGACTACCGTTTCGACAAGATTTTCACCTACTACGCCAACCGGATGCACGAGGGCGCGCCGGTGATGACCGGCCTCTCCTACGGTCATATCCGCGAACTGATGACCCTGCCGGTTGGCGCGCGATGCCGCCTGGAGATTTCGCCGGAACGATTCGCCTTCGGCGCTGTGGAAGCGGTGGTTTCGTGCTGACACCGGATTTGCTCGAAAGCCTTCCTCTTTATAAATTACGGCTTGTTTTTCAGTCAACCCCATGACCACTATCATGATCCGGCTCGCCGCGGGCAACGATTCCGATACCAGAACCGAAGAGCTTGTCGCCGATGTCGATACCCTCGACTCCTGGCGCGTGGTGCTTTTCAATGACGACGACCACACCTTCGACGAGGTGATCTTTCAGATCATCAAGGCGGTTCGGTGTACGAGGTCCATGGCTGAAAAGCACACCTGGGAGGTGCACACCAGAGGCCGCTCGATCGTCTATGCCGGAGAGATGTCCAACTGCATCCGCGTCAGCGCCATCCTCGAAGAGATCGCCCTGAAAACGGAAATCCAGACAGGGTAACGCTCATTGACGTTGGCGCGTTGTAAAAGCGCGTCGCGTCGAGACTCTCCTTCTCAAACCCCTTACAGCGCCTTTATCCTCTTTCAACCCGAACGTCGTGAAACATGGAGAGTACGCAGGATTATTCGACATTGCTGATCCTTCTGGGCGGGCTGAGCGGAATCGTGCTCTATGCCGAAGCCGTGCGCGTCGGGTTGCGCGACAAAAGTTACGCGATCCCTTTCTGGGCGGTTGCGCTGAATTTTTCGTGGGCGGTGATGCACACCTTCTTCACGGGAAAAATCGAAGGGGCGTCGCTTCCGGTGGTCATCATCGCCGCGCGGTTAGTGCTCGATGTTGCAGTGCTTTACACCTGGTTCAAATTCGGACCGAGGCATTTTCCTGAAAATCCGGGTGAACGCTGGTTCGTGCCGTGGAGTCTTTTGGTGATCGTGGTTTCATTCGTTCTGCCAGGCGCATTCATCATGCAGTTCGGTGACTATCCGGGCCTCGCCTGCACGGCGTTCATGCAGAACCTTGTGATGTCGCTGCTCTTCATCGCCATGCTGGCCCGCAGAAAGCGCCGGAAGGCGCAAAGCCTGATTATCGCCGTGGCGAAGCTGACGGGTTCGCTCTCGATGACCACACTTTGCGGCGTAATTGGCCTCGAAGCGCTCGATGGCCCGAACAACCTCTTGCTCGTCATCGGCTCGCTGAGCTGCCTGTTCGACCTGATCTACATCGCGCTGCTCAGCCAGGCGAAACCGTACGGAAAGAGGGGCAAGGAGCAGGCCACGATTGTCCAGCAAAATATGACTGGCGGTGAATTCGATGCGTTTCGATCCTGATGTCTGCGAATATAATTGCCGGGTGACAACTCCGCATCCGGCAGCAAAATGTGCTGTCAGCCGATGAGGCAAAGTTAAGCTCGGCGATGAAATCGGGATCGATAGAATCGACGAGCTTTCGATTTGGTGCTTCGAACGACGCTTGCCTCAATACTCTCCCTCAAACTGCGGATGCACCCACAGGAACTCCTGCCGCTTGTTCTGCACCCGAATCAGCCCGCCGAAGCTTGGGTCTTTCTCCTTCAGCCATGCGTGCAACTGCCGCAGGACAGCCCCATCAGCGCGGATCGCCGCGCCGCGCTCCAGCTCCGGCCCGTCACGTTGTGTATCCCCGAGTTTAGCTCCATGTTATGATTCACTAAAGGCCACCTCGAAAAAGAGGGATTTGAAATATTCTTCTGACCAGCGACATCGAAACAAGGCAATATTGCCCGCAAAAGCAGTGGTTCATTGAT
>NZ_SDGU01000044.1 GCF_004118635.1 Chlorobaculum sp. 24CR
GAGTCAAGGTCGAGAAATTGAGTATAAAAAGTTGCATTCACAGCAGCTCCAACTCTTCTAAATACCTCGAAGCTCTGCTTCGAGGATCCTTTATTAGACGAAATGGTACGGGCCGTTGCGCACCTCCCAGATGCCGTCGTCGGGCCTCTTCCAGTTCTCGACAGCCATTTCGCAGATGTCCCTGAAAAAGGGCCAGAGCGTGGCGTCGATTTTGCCCGCATACCCGGAAAGCCGGAGTGCGGCGTCCATGATTTCGCCGTAGATGTCCCACTGTTGCTGGCTGCCGGCTGCGTTGCCGACCCTGACCGGGCGCGAATGCCGGTAGCCGTCGAGATGGTCGAGGTATTTTTCCCGAAGCGCCCGCTCGCCGTGGATCGAATACATAATCTTTAAATCCCGGCTGCCATTGTTCCGGTAGGTGTCGTGCAGCCAGCCGATGAAGCGCTCCGCTTCGCTGGTGTGGCCGAGCGCGAAAAATGCCTTGAGGGTGAACGAGGCGTCACGGAGCCAGGTGAAGCGGTAGTCCCGGTTACGCTCTCCACCGATGCTTTCGGGTAGCGAGGTGGTGGCGGCGGCGACGATGGCTCCGGTCGGCTGAAAGGTGAGCAGCTTGAGGGTCAGGAGCGAGCGGTGCACGAGCGGGGTGAACCGGCCGAGCCAGAAGCAGTGCTCTCCGATGCAGGCGCGCACCCACTCCTTCCAACAGCTCCGGGTCGATGTGAACGGGCAGGCGAGCGTTGTTTCAGGGTCGAACTGCCCGCAGACGAGGTCGAAGTGCGCGCTCTGGCCCGATTGCAGGGAGAAGGAGAGCGTCAGCGTATCGGCGCCGACGCCTTCGGCGCTGAAGTCGCGCAGGGTGTGCCGGAGCGTCAGCGGCGGATCGGCGGGGGTGATGGTGAAGCCCCCATCTTTTTCGGCGATCACGCATTCGTCGAGTCCGTAGCCGGGGCGCGGGGCGAGGGTCAGGGTGAACTCCATGCGGCCCCGCTCGACGCTGATGCAGCGGTGAATGCCCTGCGGACGCTGGCGGAGCGGGCTGTCTTCGACCGGCATGAAGTCATAGAGCACCGCTTTGCCATTTTCGGTCGTGAACGAAGTGCAAAGAGTGCAGGTGTCGGGCAGGTACTCCCGTTTCGACGCAAAAGCTCCGGCGGGTTTGAGGCTGAAAAAGCCGCCGTTGCGCTCATCGAGCAGGGCCGCAAACACGGTGGGCGAGTCGAAATGGGGCAGCGAGCAGTAATCGATCGAGCCGTCCGAACAGACCAGGGCGGCGGTTCGCATGTCGCCGATCAGACCGTAATCCGAAATATTCCGATACATGGAGGGAAAGATTCAGTATTGAGGTTTCTGAGCGACAAAGCCAGAGCTACGGCAATCAAGGTATCGATTCGGTGTGGCGGCAGCAAAAAAGCATGGTTATTACTTCAGCGATTATAACGCTCAAATAATTGCATCGTCCCGAAAGATTTCGGGGCGATGTATGGCGGTAACGTATAATAAATCGAGGTTTTAGCTCAATCTTTTCCGGCGGCGGCGATTGCGACTTTTGGTTGCTGAAAATAATAAGCTCTTTGCCGGAGCATTGTTCGTCAGTTGATCGGCTGGCTGATTTTGAGCATGGCCGAGACCTTCTGCAAAAAGGACTTGAGCTTGAGCGGCTTGATGAGGCTGTCGTTGATGCCGCTCTCGATGGCCAGCTTCAGCGTTGTGTTGTCGAGGTCGCCGCTCATGCCGAGTATCGGCATGTCGCGCCAGGCAGAGGGGGTCGAACGGATGCGTTTGGCGGTCTCGAAACCATCGAGCACCGGCATTCTCATATCCATAATCAGCAGGTCGAAATGTCGTGACTTCAACAGTTCGATGGCTTCCAGACCGTTGGAGGCCTCGCAGATCGTGATACCCAGCTTGTCGAGCATCAGCTTGATGACTCTGCGGTTGAAATCGAGATCGTCGGCCACCAGTACGCTCTTGCCCGCGAGCGAGTTCTTGAGTGTTTCGCGAACCATTTCAAGCGAGTTTTTTATGGCTTCCAGCAGCTCAGGCAGCGCCGGAGGCATCGGGATCAGGGCGCTTACGCTGCTCCTCGTGGTATCGGTTGACGCATTCACCGACGTACTGTATGCGACTATGGGAATATTGCGGCCTCTGTTTTTAAGGCTTTTGGCCAGTTTTTCCGCGCCAGACGGCGGCAGGCTCATGTCGGCGAGCACGAAGTCGTAGCGGTTCGCATCGATCAGCTCAAGAGCCAGGTCGCCGTCAGCGGCCTCGTCCAGTGCGATATGCAACGGAGTGAGCTGACGGCGGAGCAGTTGGGCATACGCTTCAGGAATTCCGGCCAGAAGCGCTTTTTTGCCGGAGAGGGCGGGGGCGTATGCTGCGTAGAGGCTGGATTCGTAGTGATTGACGGTCGCCTGGTCGAGCACCGGAAATTCGAGCGTGAACTCCGTGTATGCGCCCGGTTCGGATTCGCAGGTAATCCGGCCTTTGAAAGAGTGCATCACCCGTTGGCAGAAAACGAGACCAAGCCCGGTGCCCCCTTTTTTGCCCGAAGTGAAGAATGGATCGAAGATTTGCGAAAGGATTTTCGGGGGGATTCCAGGGCCATTGTCTCTGATGAGAATCCTGTTCATTTTCTCACCGCGCAGAAGCGTGATATCGATCCGGCCGCCGTGCGTCGATTGAAGAATCTGCAAGGCATTGACTATCAGATTGTACATCACCAGCATGTAGCTGTTCTCCTCGACGCGGAAGATGAAATCTTCTGCGGGATGGAGATGGATCATGCGCCGTTCCTCTTCGGAAGCGTAACCATACTCTTCCAGAGCTTTTCGGGTGGCGGTGGCGGCGGAAATGCAGATCATATCCTTGTCGGAGGTCTCATCTTTCCTGAAATTTCCGAGGGTCATTTCGATGACATGCAACCCTCTGTTGACCGCCATCTGCGCCTTCGCGATCCTGTTGTTGAGCATCGCGATATTTTTTGAAGAAATAACTATTGTTGTGTTATCAGATTCATCCTGGGGTAACACAAGGAGAATTTCATCGAGAGTATGACGTATCTGGGTCAGCGGGTTACGCATTTCATGCGCTATTCCGCCGGCAAGGGCTTCAAGCGCTTTGCCTTTTTCTTCGGATTTTTTGCGTTCAAACTCCTTCAGCCCGACCCATTTGCTGTAGCTGAAAGCATAGCCAGCCACGATGGAAAAGCCGACGACAATCGAATAGAGGGGAATGTTGAAATCAGGGTGGAGGACGATACGATCGGGGGAGAAAAGATAAAAGAGTATAGCACCGGCAACGCCGATAACAATATCCAGAAGAAACATCAGCCAGTTTTGCTCGAAGATCATCACCACGAACACTATGAAAATTTCCGAGTAGAGCCAAAGCTCATGGAAATTGTTCATTATCAGATTAACCGTAAAAATAAAGGGTGCGGCGAAGATGATGACAATACGCCAGTAAATCGGAAAAAAGCGATTGAGATTCTCCGAAAGGCGGAATTTTATCAGGACGCTCAGGCAAAGCATCGTTGCGATCATGCGCAATGCCAGACTTTCATAGGGAAGGTGAAAGCCGTATTTATATATGAAATAAAAGAAAAAATGGGCCGGAGCGCCGAGAAATGCCACGGCATAAATACTTGATCGAGGCACCTCCATACTATCTTGAAGGTATGTTCTGATTTTGGATATGATCTTCAGCTTTTCGCTCCAGTTACGTTGCTTATGATTTTTTTGCCGTCCGCTCACTGGTATCTCACGTTGTTTCGTGGCGTCAGTTGCCAGCGTCTTGCAGTTAAACGTTACGGCTCCCAGGCCATCCAGCTCTCGTTTCAGGACGAAGAGGCTGGCTGAAAATGCTCAAAAATCGACGCAAGAATATAGAAAAATTCGCTTCCGTCTATCGGTGGCGACATAGAAATAGTCTGGTACTTGCCAGGATCGGGCTGCGCCGTCAATCAAGTTGTAACTATGCCGCGAGGAGTCTTTTCTTTTTTGCGCCATCCGGTCGGACGGGAGCCGCAAAAAAGACGTTTTAAGGCACGCCTTATGTATAAAATATAGAGAAGTCGCCGACTCTCCAAAGCTTGCGGTTTTTTGGGGCAGGACGTGGGTGGAGATATGGAGTCGTTACGGCTGGGAGAGCTTGAGCATGGCCGAGACCTTTTGCAGGAAAGGCTTGAGTTTAAGCGGTTTGATGAGGCTGTCATCGATGCCGCTTTCCTTGACCATTTTCAATGTCTCATTGTCCAGATTACCGCTCAGGCCGAGTATCGGCATGTCGCGATAAGAAGAGGGGGTCGAGCGGATGCGCTTTGCCGTCTCGAACCCGTCGAGCACCGGCATTCTCATATCGATAATCAGCAGGTCGCAAGGCTGTGATTTCAGGATTTCAAGGACTTCAAGGCCGTTGGACGCCTCCAGGAACGTGACATCCA
Organism: Chlorobaculum sp. 24CR; assembly: GCF_004118635.1. GTDB lineage: Bacteria > Bacteroidota > Chlorobiia > Chlorobiales > Chlorobiaceae > Chlorobaculum. Next base: position 4,442 of record NZ_SDGU01000044.1, read on the forward strand.
GCTTGTTGAGCATCAGCTTGATGACCCTGCGGTTCGAGTCGATATCATCGGCCACCAGAACAGTTTTGCCCGCAATCGACTCCTTGAGCGCTTCCCGAACCATTTCAAGCGAAGTCTTCATGGCGCCAAGCAGCTCGGGCAAAGCGGGCGGCATCGCAATCACGGCATCGATACCCTCAATGGCATTGATCGGCGGTTTTCTCGAGGAGCTGCACGCGATAACCGGAATATCCCCGACGTTGCTCTTGATGCTCATCGCCAGTTTTTCCGCTCCGGATGGGGGCAGGCTCATGTCGGCGAGCACAAGGTTGTAGCGGCTCGCCTCGATCATCTCAAAAGCCAGGCTGCCATCAGCGGCCTCATCCAGGTTGAGATTCAGCGGAGTCAACTGGCGGCGGAGAAGGGGGGCATACGTTTCTGGAATTCCGGCCAGAAGCGCTTTTTTGCCGGAGAGAACGGGTGTGTATTCTGCGTAAAGGCTCGATTCGTACCGGTCAATTGTCGCGTGGTCGAGCACCGGAAATTCAAGAGTGAACTCGGTGAATCGACCCTCTTCGGATTCGCAGGTAATCTGGCCTTTGAAAGAGTGCATGACTCGTCGGCAGAAAGCCAGGCCAAGTCCGGTACCGCCTTTTTTGCCGGAAGTGAAAAAGGGATCGAAGATTTTGGAAATGTTTTCTGAAGAGATTCCGGGGCCATTATCACGGATGAGAATTCTGTTGAATAATTCCCCGCGCTGGAGGGTAATATCAATGCGTCCGTCAGGCTCGGCGTGAAGAATCTGCAAAGCATTGACCAGCAGATTGTAGAGCACCAGGATAAAGTTGTTCTCCTCGCCAAGGAACAGGAAATCTTCGCCCGGCATGAGATGGATCATCTGCTGCTCCTCTTCGGAAGCGTAGCCATACTCTTCGAGGGCTTTACGAGCCATGGTCATGGCGGAAAGACAGCTCAACTCTTCGCCGGAAACATCGGTGTTCCTGAAATTTCCCAGCGTCATGGTGATGACGTGGAGGCCTCGATTGACGGCTATTTGTGCCTGGTTGGCCCGATTGCTTATGGTTTCGAGATTTTTGATGGATGGCGTTGAACAATCGCTTTCGGTGCGGCAGTGAGGCAGTTCGAGCAGGATTTCATCGAGATTGTGCCGAATCTGCGACAGGGGATTGCGCATCTCATGCGCGATGCTGCCGGCAAGGGCTTCGAGCACCATGGTTTTTTCAGCTGCCTTTTGCTGTTCTTCGTAACGAAGACCTAACAGGTTGCTTTGGTTAAAAAGGTACCCGGCGAAGATAGAAAAAACCAAGACGATACTGTAGAGCGGGATGTTGACCGATGCCGGAGGCATGAGTGTTGCTGCCGGAGTGGTAAGCAAATAAACCAGTATGGCCAGAGAGACTCCGATGACCAGATCCAGGAAAAAAATCAGCCAGTGCGGTACGAACGAGATCAGCACAAAGACCATGAAGAGTTCCCAATACAGCCAAGGCTCGGCAAAATCGTTTTTCAGGCAGAACAGTGTAATGATGAAAGGCAGAACATAGATGAGCATGACATGCCAGTACCAGACAAAATATCTTCCGAGAAAATCCGGTTTAAAAAGCCTGTAAAGCGTTCCAATGCAAAGAATTACGCCAATTAACCGTGCCGGTAAGCTTTCCCATTGTATATGGAAAAAGTAATTGTATACAAAGAAGAGTGAAAAATGACCCAGAGCACCAATAACTGATGCATAAATGAGGTTGAAGCGAGAGGGTTTTGTGCCCTGGACAAAAGCTTTTTCAAAATATTTGACGATCCTTGTCATAAAGGGCTTTTCGGACTTAACTTAGCTCAGGTTATAGTCATAATACCAAATCCGACTTGAATATTTCAAGAAAAAGGTTTATTCCCAGGGGTTCACTTGAGATTTTCGTGTTTGCGCGGCTGATTCCGGCTTGCAAGGCCATATCCCGCAGTTGCTGCTCGTTTCGGTGAAACAGGTGCCAGTTTCCGAAAAGCTCCATGTACTTTCTCGTAGGGTTCTGATCGGAGAAGTTGCCGACATAGAGAAAGCCGTCTTCCTTGAGGAATGAGTAGAGCTTCTTGAGCAGAAAGATGAATCGCTTGTCGTTCAGGTAATCGAACAGCCCGGCTGACCAGATTACATCGTATTTTTGTGTTGCTCTGAATTTGAACACATTTGCGTTGATGAAAGAGATTTGGCCAAGGTGTGGTTTGCACAGCCTTGAGGCATACTCAACGGCTTTCTTGTCGTTCTCGATACAGTCGATATGGATTGTCGATTGCTGATTATTTTCGAAATATTCAAGCATATCTCTGCCTGGACCGCTGCCGACATTCAATACCCGAATCGATCCTTTGTCCTGAGTGAAGTAATTGAGAACATTCAGGAAAAAGGTTTTTCTGTTTCTGACAGCGCATGGCGCTTCCTGAGCGTGAAAGAATTCATCCCACCTGCGGTATTTTTCATCATCCGATTTGAATGAAGTGTAAATCTTGTCGATGATTTCAAAGTCTCCGGCATAACCGTGAGGCTTTTGATAGGCATGCCCCTGCATGGTGTGGACGGCAAGTACCGGTGAAATAATATCAAGCAATTTCTTGTGCTCGTGCGAGGCGGCCTTATTCTCAAGCAGTTTTCCTATTCGTTCGATCTCTGCTTTGAGCTCATGATGATCAGCGGTGTCGGGCCCATTGTTACGAACTATTTTTTTTATGAAGTCCATATTGATGTACTCTTCGACATTATGGATACTGGCGGTATCGTGAAAAGATTCACTTGTTTTAGCCGTGTTTGTTTTGTCATTCAGGCTGGACGTGATTTCGCCTGCCGCTTTCTGGTTTTCAACAGGTGACACGGTTAGCTCCATGAAATAGTGTTGTTTTTTTAGAAAGCGTGAGCGTCATGACATATATCCCGGACAAAAAAGACGACTCCCAATTCTAATGTCCAGTGAGTCGTTCATTCTTTTTGTTGGGGGGCCGTTCACAAATGCCCCTGCCTTTTGTATACACATAATTTATAACAAAAATACCGGAAAGCCTTTGCCAAAAAAGGATTCGTACTTTTTTGGCAAAAATACCAAGTGCTTTTTTATTACTTAATATCTATTTTTATCACGACAGGTTTCTCGGCACCTGCGAGGAGTGGTGGTGGACGATCGGCCGCTCATGCTCCAGATTGACGGCGAAGGTGAACCGGGAGGGGAAGGTCAGCAGGAGCTGGTCAACCTCGAACTCGAAGGCGTAGGTGCCACTGAGTATCCAGGCCGTTCCTCCCAGACACTGCTTCCTGAGCGATTTTTCGTACAGTCGGGCTTGCAGATTGTCTCTGGTGGCAAGCTGCTCGAAGTAGTGACGGATGCCTTGGGGAGTGCTGACGGTATGAGGAGAAAAGGTCGGAATGAGTATCGCTTGTTCATGATAGAGGCGAGCGACGTTGTCGATCTCTCCGGCGCAGATTCCGGATATCCATTCCGCAAGAACATCTTCGGCGTTCTGGTAGTGCATGGTGTTTGGCGTGCTTGTGATCGAGACTTCCGAGTGCATTGTCGTCCAGACAAAGCGCAGGCAATATCTGAAAAAAATTGCCCGTCCGGCTTCAATCAGATTCTGGTAATCGAGCTGGACGGGCAGAAGATAAGCATTTTTTCGTTTTGGTAAATGAAGGCCGAATGCTTGGAAACTCAGAGTCTCAACTCTCCGGTTTCGGCCTCTCGCTTGAGGTCGTCGTTGGCGTAAATCAGCACCTCGACGCGGCGGTTCAGCCGACGGCCAGCCTCGGTTTCGTTGGTGGCGACCGGACGGGTTTCGCCGTAGCCGATCGCGGTGAGGCGGCGGTCAGAGACGCCATAGGTTCTCAGCAGCGTGGCCACCGATTCGGCGCGGCGCTCTGAGAGAGTTTGGTTTGAGGCTTCGTAGCCGGTATTGTCGGTGTGTCCCTCGATAACCACGTCGGTATCGGCATACCGGTTCAGGATTCTCGACAGCTTCTCGATGTTGTACCGGCTGTTGCCGTTGAGGGTGTAGGAGTCGGTCGGGAAGAGCAGGCCGGTATCGAAGACCACGCGGATGCCTTCGCCGACACGCTCCACGCGGGCATCTCTGACCTCCTGTCGAATCTCGTCGGCCTGCTTGTCCATGTAGTCGCCAATCACCGCGCCGGTCGCGCCGCCGATGGCCGCGCCGATCAAGGCGCCCTGCACCCAACTGCCGTTGTTGCTGCCGATGATGCCGCCGATTACTCCGCCAGCAGCCGCGCCGATGCCCGCTCCGCGTCCGGCGTTCGAGGATGATTCGCATCCGGAGATCATCGTTGCCGTAGAGAAGAGCATGACAAAGGCCGCCGGTTTTGCAAATTTCTGAATGGTACTCATCGTAGTCATGGTTTTGTGTTCAATGAAAAAACGCATGTTATTCTGTTGAGTTTAGCCGCGACAAGCCCGGAAACGACTTTTCGCGAGTCAGCGGCAGCTCTCAGTTCAATGTATAAAAAATACTGCGCTTCCCCTGTGCTGTGACACTTTAGATACGTGTTGCTTGAGGCGTACAATTATTTGCCGGTTTGCGGAGTTGTCAATACAGGAAAAAAGTGGTGAAGTATTTTCTATGATAACAGAGCAGTATGTTGCAAACCCGAGAAGAGTGGCGGCGGACAGCCGAGTCGGTTTTGCCGCCCGAAGAGCGGTACTCCGACAGAAACCGGATGATTACGGCCCGCTATGCAGGCTGGTACCTCGAAAATCCCGGAATTCTCAAATGGGCCGGAATGGCCGCATTCGCCTCCCGGCAGGTCGGTCTGGCAATTCTGGCTGCCGAGCTGATGATGGCTCCGGAGCGACAGAGCGGCGACGACAACCCGCTGCTGGCGCTGCACCGCTTTGGCGCGGACCGACTCATGCTCGCCGATTTTGAAGAGATACGGACCGGCAACAACAATATTTACCGTGACATTGCCTGGGCGCACGCCGCCTACGTCGGCGGCGGCATGGCCGAGCTTGAAGCCTGCGCCGCCGAGCGCGAAGACGACCTGCTCGTTGAAGGCTTTGGCATGATCGATCGCGGGCGGGAGCTTTTGCGCCGGAACCAAAACGATCGGGAGGCGGAGCGGCTCATCTGGGAGGGCAACATCTTTCTCTTGCGCCATGAACAGGTCGATGTGCTTCAGCCGGTGTTCGACAGGCTCAGTCCCGGCGGTCGAGTTCTGGCATCGTTCGGCAGTGAACTCGATTTTTCGGGATCGCCGATTCCCGATTCCCGGTATCGCGCCTCTTTCAGCTCGTTTCAGGGCTATGTTGAAACGTTCGCCGGAGCGAAAAGCGTCGCCAACCCGACTGACCGGTGGCAGTGGGTCGAGCAGTGCGTGATTCCCTCATGGAAAGCCGCCGACCGGCAGATGGGGCGCGAATGGTCAGGCAAAAGCGAAATGCAGAAGATGGCCAATGTTCAGCAGGCAATGGCGTAGCGTTTGCTCGTCTTGGCCGGTCGCCTGATGAACGGCTTCAGCTTCTCACCGCGCCGCCCGCAACGCCGTGACCGGATCGAGGCTGGAGGCTTTCCAGGCGGGGAAGAGGCCGAACGAGACGCCGATGGCCGAGCACACCGTCAGTGATACCGCGACCCAGAGCCACGGAAACATTACCGGCAGATTGAACTTGACCGCCACCAGGTTGCCCGCCGCCGCTCCGGCCACGATGCCGACCACGCCGCCGCCGATCGAGAGCAAGAGCGCTTCAAGCAGGAACTGCTGCAAAATCGAGCGGCGCGGCGCTCCGACCGACATGCGGATGCCGATCTCGCGCGTCCGCTCCGTGACGCTCACCAGCATGATGTTCATGATCCCCACGCCAGCGGTGAGCAGCGCCATGAAGCTGATGATGAACGCGCCGGTGCCGACGATCTGCTGGATGTCGCGGAACGACTCCACCAGCGACTCGTTGGTTCTGATCTCGAAGTCGTTCGGCATTTTGACCGTCAGCCCACGCGCCAGCCGCATCGCACCGACAGCACGGTCGATGGTTTGCCGGTAGGTTTTCTGCGAGGCCGCCTCGACGGTGATTGAAATGCTCGACGTTTCGTTCACCTCTTCGAGGTAGCGCGTGATCGGAATGAGCACGAAGTTGTCCTGACTCTGGCCGAATGCCGCTCCTTTGGTGCTGAACACGCCCACGACGCGCCCCGCCTTGCCGTTGATCCGGATCGTCTTGCCAATCGGGTTTTGTCCCTGTCTGAACAGATAGGCCGCCACATCACTTCCGAGTACGATATTGGCCGATGCGTTGCGAATGTCGTTTTCATTGAGATTCCGCCCTTCGATAATATCGAGGCCGTTTGCCGGGGCGAAGTTCTCGTCTCCCCCCGTCAGCGTAATATCGGGGTTACTGGCCTCGGTGGCGTACGATGCCTGGACGCCCTGAAGCGAAACGAAAAAGCCGATGTTGCGGGCGCTCTCTTCCATGTATTTCCGGAAGCGTTGCGCCTCCTGCCAGGTGATGTCCTTGCGATTTGCGTAGAGGTTTCTGCTGTGCCCGCCGCCGAAAACCGTGGCGGGGTATTTCTGGATCTGGAAGGTGTTCGCGCCGAGGCTCGACAGGCCCGTCGCAATCGAGCGGTCAACCGCGTCGAGCGCGGTCATCACCGCGATGATCGAGAAGACGCCCACTGCCACGCCGAGCGTCGTCAGGGCCGAGCGCAGCTTGTTGACCGCCAGCGAGGTGGCGGCCTGCACCAGGGTTTCGCGGAGCGAGAGCATCATGGTTATTCGTATCTGAGTGAATCGGCCGGGTCGAGCTTCGAGGCCGTGATCGCCGGAGCGAGGCCCGACACGATGCCGGTGGCCACCGAAATCAAGAGGCTCGCCAGCACCAGCATCGGCGAGAAGTTGACCGGAAAGTCGGGCAGCAGGTTCTGGATCGCCAGCGTGATCGACAGCGCCGTCACGAGGCCGATCAGGCCGCCAACCAGGCAGATCATCACCGATTCGATGAGGAACTGTAACAGAATCGTGCGGCGTCGCGCGCCGAGCGCCTTGCGCAGGCCGATCTCGCGGGTGCGCTCCTTGACGGAGACGAAGGTGATGTTCATGATGCCGATCGCGCCGACGAACAGCGACATGCCGGTAATGAAGATGCCCGCCACGGCGATGCCGTTCTTGATCGGGTCGAGCTGGCTCTTGAACGCCTGCTGCTCGTTGATGCCAAAGTCATCGGTCTTGCCGGGCGGCAGTCGCCGGATGCGGCGCATCAGCCCGGTCAGCTCCTCCTTGGCTTCCGGAACGCGCTTTTCATCCCTGATCTTGACCCTGATCGTCACCATCGGAGTTTTGCCATAGACTTTCGTGAACGCGCCGAGCGGCATGATGAGCTGGTTGTCGAAGCTGAACAGGCCGAGGAACTTGCCCTGCTTTTTGAAGACGCCCACGACGCGCACGTTGTTGTTGCGCAGCCGGATCGACTTGCCAACCACCCGTCCGTCCGGAAAAAGTCCCGTGGCGATGTCGTCGCCGATGACGCAGACAAGGTCGCCCGCCGCCGACTCCTGCGCCGTGAAGAAGCGCCCCGCCGACAGGTCGCCGGAGGCCGTGAGCGGGTAGTCATGGCTGGTGCCCATCGCGAAGATTTGCAGAATCTCGCGGTCGCGGTAGCGGGCCGAGGCCTGGATGGTGGACATTTGCGGCACGGCCACGATCAGCTCGGAGCCGGGGTTGCCCTCGATGATCCGGTTGATCTCCGTGGCGTAGCGGGTCTCGATGTCGGGGCGGTTGCGGTAGCGCCACCACTGGCCCATCGTGCTCCAGGAGCCTTTCTGCACATAGACCACGTCGTAGCCGATCATGGAGAGGCTTTTCTCGAAACCGAGGTCGATGCCGTTGATGGCCGTGCCCATCATGGTGATCGCCACGATGCCGATGATGACGCCAAGCGCTGTCAAAAACGAGCGAATCTTGTTGGCCTTGATCTGATAGACGGCAATGTTCAGGCTCTCGCCCGTCTCGTACCGGAACTGCTGAAGCGATGAGTTCATGGCGCGGAGTCGCTTTCGATCCTGCCGTCGCGGAGGCGGATGATTCGGCGGGTGAAGCGGGCGATCTCCTCTTCGTGGGTGATGAGGATGATGGTGTTGCCCGCGTCGGAGAGTCGCCCGAAAATATCCATGATGTCGTGGCTGGTGGCCGTGTCGAGGTTGCCGGTGGGTTCGTCGGCCAGGATGATCGACGGTTTGTTAATCAGCGCCCGCGCGATGGCCACGCGCTGGATCTGGCCGCCCGACAGCTCGCCCGGCTTGTGGTCGATGCGGTCGCCGAGGCCGACATCTTCCAGCGCTTGCCGTGCCCGTTCGAGCCGCTCCTCCGGCGAGACGCCCGCGTAGATCAGCGGCAGCTCGACGTTGCGCAGGCAGTCGAGGCGTGGCAGGAGGTTGAAGGTCTGGAACACGAAGCCGATTTCGCGGTTACGCACGCGGGCCAGCTCGTCGTCATCCATGTCGGCCACGTTCTGGCCGTTCAGCTCGTAGCGCCCGGCGGTTGGCGTGTCGAGGCAGCCGAGGATGTTCATCAGCGTTGACTTGCCGCTGCCGGACGGCCCCATGATGGCCGCGTAGTCGTTCTGGCGGAAATCGAGGTCGATCTTGTCGAGCGCCTTGACCAACTGGTCGCCCATCGTGTAGTGTCGGCACAACCCGCTGATGCGGATGATGTAGGCACGCTCGCTCACGGCCTCTCCTGCAACTTCACGGCGCTGCCGTCGTGCAGCTCGCGGCTGATGGCGCCGTAGCTGCCCGACACCACAGACTCGCCAGCTTTCAGGCCGGAGAGCACGACGATGTGGGTGTTGTCGGTCGTGCCGGTCTCGACCTTCCTGAATCGCGCCCGCTTGCCTTCGACGACGAACACCCCTTCGCGCTCCCTTGGGGCGCGGGCGGCGGAGGAGGTCTGCACCGCCTTGCTGTTATTCGCCGACCCCGCCGGAGTCGCGGGGCCTTTGCCGGAGGCGTCGCGCATCGTGACGCTCTGGATCGGCACGACGAGCGCGTTGGACACACGGATCGTTTCGATCTCCGCCGTGCCGCTCATGCCGGGCTTGAGCAGGCGCTGGTGGTTGAGAATCCTGATCTTGACGGCGAAGTTGGTCACCTCCTCCTGGGTGTTGGCGGCCTGCGTGGTGGCCGAGTTGGCGATTTCGCGCACCTCGCCCCGGAACTTGCGCTCGCCGAAGGCATCGACCGCGACCGTCACCGGATTGCCGACGCGCACGTTGACGATGTCGTTTTCGTTCACCTCCACTTCGAGCTGCATGCTGTCGAGGTTGGCGATGCGCAGCACCTCGGTGCCGGGGAACTGCCCCGTGCCGACCACGCGCTCGCCGGACTTGCTCTTCAGCGACACGATTGCGCCATCGATGGGCGAGCGTACCACCGTTTTGCCGAGCCGCTCGTCGTTCTGGTCGAGCATACTCTGGTTCTGCTGGATGGAGAAGCGTGACGCCTCGTAAGCGGCGCGGCTCGCCTCGGCGTTGGTTTTCGACGTAAGCCAGTCGGTCTGCGAGATCAGCTTGTCCTTATATAATATGGAGGCTTTGCGGAAGTCGTCGTTTGCCTTGAGCATTCGCGCTCTGGTTTCCATGCTCTGCGCCTTTGCCAGATTGAGCTGCGCCCGGCTCTGCTTGACCTGGTTGACGTAAATATCGGGCTGAATGCGGAAGAGCAGTTGACCGGCTTTTACCTCCTGACCCTCCACGACCGGCAGCTCGATGATTTCGCCGGAGACGTCGGGCGACATGGCCACCTCGGTTTCGGGCTGGATTTTGCCGGTCGCCGTGACGGTGTGCACCACCTCCTTGCGGAACACCTTTTCGGTCGTCACCTCGATTGCTTTTTCGCGGGTTTTCAGCCAGAAGAGCAGTGCGCCTCCGATGGCGACGAGCGCGGCAGCGATAATCAGAATGGTACGAAGCTTCCCGGAACGTTGTTTTTTTGCCATAAATCAGTGAGATGATGCGTTGCCGTTCTCGTCGATGTCGCCGACGCCGGAGGTGTAGTCGAGCAGCGCCTTTTGCAGCGCGAGGTTGTAGAACGCCTGCGTCAGCGTCGAGCGGGCGTTGAAGAGCGCCGCTCGCGCCGAGCTGAGTTCAACGAAGTTCGATGCGCCGAGATTGTACTTGCGCGTGATGCCCTGAGCCGCCGATTCGGAGGCCTTCAGGCTCTGTCGTGCTGCCGCGATCCGCGTGAAGGCCGCCTGGTAATCGCCCGTCACCTGCTTCAGGTCGATCTCGATGCCCTCCTTCAGCTCTTCGTAATCGAGCTGCTTGTTCCGGCGGGCCACCTTTGCTGTTTCGACATTGTAGCGCGTCGCGAATCCGTCGAAGATCGTCCACGAAAGGTTGAGCGAGATGGCGTGGTCGATGCCGTTTTTGAGCTGCGTCCCAACCGGCGGATAGATGTAGTCGATGGTCTGGCCCAGCATGGTTGTCTGGTAGGAGTCGATAGCGCCGCTGCTCACGCTGAAGCCGAGGTCGAGCCTCGGTAGCCGCGAGCCGGCGCCGCGCCGCACGTCCTGCCGCGCCGCGTCGCTTTCGAGGCGCTGCGCTCTGAGGTCGGCCCGCCGCTGGAGGCTCGCCGCCGAGAGCGCCGCGATGTCCAGCTCTGGCGAGAGCTTTGCGATGGCCGCCGTGTCCACCGGTTCGAGCGCGATCTCCGTTGCCGGATCGATGCGCAGGCGGCGGACAAGTTCGAGACTGCTGCGGCGGAGCTGGTTTTCGGCGTTGATGACGCCGAGGTTGCCGTTGCTCACCTCCGCCTGCTGCTGGTAGAGGTCGGTGATCGACTTGAGTCCGATGCTGAACTGCCGGTCGGTGAGCGTCAGCAGATCCTTCGCCGATTTGAGGTTTTCCCTCGCGATGTCAAGCAGCTCCCGATCGAGCAGCACCTGGTAGTAGTGTTGCGTCACGTCGTAGGCGATAGTCTCTTTTGCACGCTGCAACGTGAATCCGGCGGCCTTTTTCCGGTCGAGCGCCGCTTGCAGGGCGGCGTAGTCGCTCAGGCCGTTGAAGAGATTGAGCGTCGCCGTCACGCTCGCATCGACGGTCGAGGATTCGGTTCGGGTTCTGAAAGCGTCGGTTGAGCTGCTGCCGGAGGAGAGCGCGTAGGTTGTGTACGAACGGCTGACCGAGCGGGGCGTGTAGCTGGCGGTCGAGGTGAGTTTGGGCAAAAAGTTACCGTAACTTCTCAGAAGATCGACGCCGCTGAGATGCCGCGCATCTTCAGCTTTTTTGACCGGATAAGCGTTGTCGAGCGCGATCGAGATGCACTCCGGCAACGAGAGGGTTCTCGCCGGGCGGCTCTGTGCGTGGAGGGTCGGCACCGGCAGGAAGAGAAGGATGAGGAGGGTGAAAACGCTTTTGTTCATCATCGGTGGTATGCCGGTTCGTCGTGTCGATTGCGGTATGTTGCTGTGGAATATACGCAACGAGTTGGCAATACAGATAGTTCACCGAAATAGAAACGGGGAATGCCTGATGGAGATGAATTTTTGATCTCGCTGTTGATTGATTTCATTTTCCCGGAATCGGAATCGGAATCAGGAAACATTGTAGGGGCAACCCTTGCGGTTGCCCTCTTATGTGCGATAGTCTCAGGTAATCCCAAAAGGGCAGCCGCGAGGGCTGCCCCTACAGATTATCCTTTTATCCGGCAATCTCGATCCGTCGTCACAGCTTTTCGAGCACGTGGTCAATGCGCTCGCGGTAGTGATCCGCTTTGGACGGATTGAGCTGGATGAGGGAGGTATAGACCCGGATCGCCTTTTTGTAAGCTCCCTGATCGATGAAGAGGTTGGCCAGCGACTCGGTTGGCACGGAGATTGATGCGTCGTCGGGGAAGGGTTGCTTCTGTTCGGCAAGCGGCGTCGGGTCGGCGCACTCGGTGGCTCGCGGCGGCGAGAAGCCGGCGAGCGCAATCGAGAGCTGCTCGAACTCGGCGGCGAGTGCGTCGATGACCGGTTTGTGCTCTGGCTCCGGAGCCTGCGCCTCCAGCGTCTTGACCTCAATCAGCTCCCGCCACGCCACCTGGTTCGACGGCGCGATGCGGCAGCAGTGGCCGAGGTGCTCGACCGCTGCCTCGTAGCGCTTCAGTCCTCGCGCCGCCCGCGCCGAGAGCAGGTGAAAGATGTAGGATTCCGGCAGCCAGCGCTCCATTCCGTTCAGCTTGTCGAGGGCCGACTGGAACGCGCCGCACTTGATGTCGAGAGAAACATCGGCGAATATGAGGTGCGGGTCACTGGTCATTCCGGGTCTGCGATCAAGGCGGTTCGAGAAAGGGAGCGAGGCCGCTCCCGTACGCTCAGATTTTAGGCGTTATCGGTCGCTTTTCCAAAGCCAAAAGCAGCAGTTTTTCGATCAGTTCCGGGAAACTGATGCCCGAAGCGGCCATCATCATCGGGTACATGCTGATGTCGGTGAAGCCGGGTATTGTGTTGATTTCGTTCAGGATAACGCGGTTCGTGCCGTTCTCGACAAAGAAATCGACCCTCGACATTCCGGCGCATCCGAGCGCCTTGAAGATGGTCAGCGCGGCGTTGCGAACTTCGTTGGCCACTCCCTCCGGCAGGTCGGCGGGGATGACGAGCTTCGCTTCGTTTTTGATGTACTTGTCCTCGTAGCTGTAGAAATCGCTGCCGGGGATGATTTCGCCGGGTGCGGAGACGAGCGCGTCGCCGTTGCCGAGCACGGCTACCTCGATTTCGCGGCCCGAAATGGAGGCTTCCACGAGCACCTTGCCGTCGAGCTCGCAGGCCGTTTCGAGCGCCACCGAAAGCTCCTCGACGCTGCGCACCTTCGAGATGCCGACCGACGAGCCAAGGCTGGCCGGCTTGACGAAAAGCGGCCACGCAAAGCGCCTGGTGACCTCCACGACGGTTTCGAGCGGCCTCTTGGCATAGTCCCGGCTCAATACCGTCATGGACTCCGCCACCGCCACCCCCGCGTCCACGGCGCAGAGCTTGGTCAGCGCCTTGTCCATCGCCAGCGCCGAAGCGGTCAGGCCGCAGCCGGTGTAGGGAATGCCGAAGGTGTCGAGGCACCCCTGAATCTTGCCGTCCTCGCCATGTGAACCGTGCAGCGCGATGAAGGCCACGTCGGTTTTTTCGAGGAAATCGCCGAAGTCAAAGCGCTCTCCGGCTGCCGCCGCCGTCAGTTCATCGATCCGCTGCCCGGCGGCCTCCGGCGAGCCGCTTCGCAGGAGCGCGGCGATGTCGGTGTCGAGCACCGTTTGCGAGCACGCGAGGCCATGCCACTTGCCGTCGCGGTCGATGTAGAGCGGCGAAAGTTCATACCGGTTACGGTCGATTTGCGCCGCGATGGATCGCGCGGAGATGATCGAAATCTCGTGTTCGGCGGACTTACCTCCAAAAAAGAGGGCGACGGTTTGTTTGGGCATAGCGGTAAAGCTGAGGGTGAACGGTAAAGGTCAGGAGTCGAGATGCAGGTGTTCGACGCTGATGCAGCGGTTCTGCACGACGTCGAGTCCGGCTTTGCGCGCCTTTTCGGCGGCGGCTTCGTTGGTGATGCCGAGCTGCATCCACACTACCTTTGCGCCGATGGCGATGGCCTCGTCAACGATTTCGGGTACCTCCCGCGGCTTGCGGAAAATATCGACGATTTCGATCAGCGAGCGTTTTTCAGCCGGGATCGCCGAAAGCGAAGGCCAGCACTCGTGGCCCAGCACGGAGCTGATCGACGGATTGACCGGATAGATGGTAAAGCCCGCATGAATCAGATACCGCGCCACCGCATGGCTGGGCCGGTCACGCTTGTCCGATATGCCGACGATGGCGACATGTTTGTATTTCGTAAGTATCGAAGCGATGTCCATCGTGCTGGTGGTTCAAGGGAAAAACCTCAAAATACCGGTCTGCCACCAGACTCACAACCGGTTAGGGGAAAAAACAAAAGCGCCGAGGCTTGTGACGGCCTCGGCATGGCAACATTTGCTTTTAGAAGTGCAGGTCATTAGATTTGAAGCCTAATGACCACAATCAACGCGACCAGCGTTGCAAGAAGCAAAATGATGTTCGTCATGGTTTCTCTGCTAGTGGTTAATGGGAACCGAGCGGCGAAAAGAGCCTCACCTCTTTTCGCCGCTTTTATTTTATTAGCTCAAAGTGAGCAATACATATAGCGGTTTGTCGAATGAAAGGATGTTATGCGATGGCTTATTTTTGATTAAGTTATTGAAATATATGATCTTGTCGTTTTGGTATTTTTCTTGAGAAAGTTGTGGAAGTGGGTGTCGGCCAGAATACTGGCCAAGTTGATTGATGATGTCGAGTTCATCACTTCTGCAATCATAAGCTCCTTGTCCTCTCATCCATCCAATTGATTCTCACGAAGCCGGTCATTTCTGCTGAAAATCTGTCGCCTTCTTTTTTTGTCTCCCCCTACTCCGCAACCACTTGCGGCTGAACAAACCCGTGCAGCCGTCACGCACTTGTAACTATAGTTCACTTTCCTGTAACGCTCCCTCCATGAGCCGGTAACAGCGGCTGGGTAAATTTCGGTCGCATCAGAAAAACGGTGTCAGGCATGAGGATCGGTGCGCATGTCTGCTCATCCAGTTCAACATTATCAACCTTCCGGAGAAGCCATGCCAGTCAATACCAATTCGCTGCTTAACGCCAGCGTCGATGGTCTCGGCAATGTCGTGACCCTCTTTTTTTCGCACAAGCTCGATGCGTCGAGCCTTCCGGCGATTACCCAGTTTACCGTCTTCAGCGATGACGACGAACAGACGATCACCGAGTTTCAGGTGGTCAACAACCAGGTGATTCTGACCCTTGCCGCGCCGCTCGACAGCTCGCTGCCGGTCACGGTTTCCTACACCGCCGCGCCGGATACCCTCCAGAGCGTCGCCGGTGACGACGTCGCCTCTTTCGAGGATGCCGGGGTCGGCAACCAGCTTTCGCTGACCGCTTCGGAGAGTGAATCTTTTGAGTTCGCCTCGACCATTGCGATGGATCACGGCGCGGAGATTTCGGCGTTCGATGCCGACAGCGCTCGCTTGTTCGTAACCTCGCCGGAGGATGGCTTGCAGGTGGTCGGCCTCGACGGCGAGTTGCAGATGACCAGGCTCGGCACGATCGATCTCGGCAGCAACGTGGTCAACAGCGTCTCGGTCAGCCACGGCATCGTGGCCGTTGCGGTCGCCAATGCCGACAAGACCCTGCCGGGCACGGTGTATTTCCTCGATGCCGACGGCACGGTCGGCGACGCTTCGATGATTCTCGGCAGCGTTGAGGTCGGCGCGAATCCCGACATGCTGACCTTCACGCATGACGGCACGAAGGTGCTGGTGGCCAACGAGGGCGAAATGGCGAGCGTGGCCAACGATCCCGAAGGCTCGGTGAGCATTATCGACCTCAGCGCCGGAGTGGAGCACGCAACCGTCGCGACCGCCGGTTTCGGCGACTTCAACTCGCAGCTCGACGCGCTCAAGGAGGCGGGCGTGAGGCTCTTGGCCGGTGAGGATGGCTTTGAAGCCACGACGGTTGCCCAGGATCTCGAACCGGAGTATATCAGCATCTCGCCCGACGGCAAGACGGCGTTCGTGACGCTTCAGGAGAACAACGCCATCGGCGTACTCGACATCGCGACGGCTACCTTTACCGACATCGTGCCGCTCGGTCTGAAGAGCTTTTCCAGCCTGCCGTTCGACGGCAGCGACAAGGATGGCATCGACCTCGAAACCGGCCAGCCGCTCTACGGCCAGTACATGCCGGACGCCATCGCGTCGTTCACCGGCTCCGACGGCGAGAGCTACTTCGTGATCGCCAACGAGGGCGACGACCGCGACGATTTTCTCGCCACGCCGGAGACCGCGCGCGTCAAAGACCTCGTGCTGGACGGAACGGCTTTTTCTGACGCGGCGGCGCTTCAGGCCAATGACGAGCTTGGCCGCCTCACCGTCTCGAATGCGCCGGGCAACAATGGCGATACCGACGGCGATGGCGATATCGACCAGCTTCTCGCCTACGGCGCTCGTTCGTTCAGCATTCTCGACTCGGAGGGCAACATCGTGTTCGACAGCGGATCGCATATCGAGCAGTTTGTCGCCGAGAGCGGCCTGTTCACCGATGCCAACGGGGCGGGGCTTTTCGATGATGGCCGTTCCGACAACAAGGGGCCGGAGCCGGAGGGGATCACCGTCGGCGTCGTGGATGGCAAGACGCTCGCCTTCGTGACGCTCGAACGGGGTGGCGGCGGCGTGATGGTCTATGACGTCACCGATCCGTCGGAGGTGAGCTTCGTGCAGTATCTTAGAAATCCGGGCGACGTGAGTCCGGAAGGCGTGCTGGTCGTTTCGGCTGCCGACAGCCCGACCGGGCACGACCTGCTCATCGTCAGCAACGAAGTCTCCAACACCGTGAGCATCTTCCAGGAGAACGACGCGCCGGAGGCGAACATCGAAATCGAGGATGCGACCGTGCTGGCGGGCGAGCAGCTCAACTACCGTGCACTTTCCAACGCCTTCACCGATGCCGATGGCGACACGCTCACCTACACGGCGACCCTGGCGGACGGTTCGGCGCTGCCAGAGTGGCTGACCTTCGATCCGTCGAGCCACTCCATCGAAACGATGGAGGAGTACTTCCTCGAAGGCGGCTCGGCGGCGAAAGCGACCGACTCTGCCTCGGCGATCACGGCGATGGTGACGGGCCAGAAGACCGACGCGGGCAACCTCTCGTGGGAGACGGGCGATCCGGCGGGCGGCGAGCTGACCACCATCGCCGAAACGCTGCGGGCCGACTACGGCTTCGCCATCGGCGTGGCCAGCACGGTGGAGTTCTCGCACGCCACCCCGGCGGGCGTGGTGAGCCACGACGTGAACCGCAACGACAAGTGGGACATCGCACACGAAATCCTGACCGAAACGAAGCCGGAAGTGGTGATCGGTGCAGGTCTGGACAGCTACTTCGCCAAAGCGACCAAGGATGCGGCGGGCAACAGCACTGACCTTGACCACAACGGTTTCAACGACGAGTACGAAGCCTTCCACAAAGGCACGGAAACGGCCTACACCAAGAACGTCGAGTTCGTCGAGCGCGAGGCTGGCGTTGACGGCGGCGACGCGCTGGCCACAGCGGCGGCGAATGTCGATCTCTCCGCAGGCGAGCGGCTGTTCGGTCTGTTCGGTACGTCGGGCGGTAACTTTGAATACTATGACGTTGAGGACACGCCCGGCACGGTGACGATCACGCGCAGCACGGGCGACGCGACCCCGACGGTTGACGAAGACCCGACAATGGCCGAAATGGTCGATGCCGCGCTGATGGTGCTGAACCAGGACGAGGACGGCTTCTTCATTATGTTCGAGCAGGGCGACATCGACTGGAGCAACCACGCCAACGACTACGAAGCGATGATCGGCGGCGTCTATGACCTCGACCTCGCGGTGACGGAAGTGGAGAACTACGTGGCCAGCGGCGTGAACGGCATCGACTGGTCGAACACGCTGGTCGTCGTGACGAGCGACCACTCGAACAGCTACATGCGCAACGAGAGCGTGCTCGGCGTGGGCGATCTCGGCGAGGTCGGCACGGACGTGACTTACGCCTCGGGCGGTCACACCAACGAGCTGGTGACGGTCACGGCGCGCGGCGCAGGAGCAACGTACTTCGGCGAACTTGCGGGTCAAATCTACGCCGATACGGACATCATCGACAACACGCAGATTTACGATGCGATGCTGAACGCCGCCGAGAATGCCGGAGCCGAGCACATCATTCTGATGATCGGCGACGGCATGAACATCGAGCACGAAATCGCAGCGAGCAGCTACCTCTATGGCGAAGACTTTGGCCTCTCCTGGAACGACTGGGGCGAGATGGAGGATGGCTGGACGGGTTACGCGACCACCTGGGATGTCACCTCTTACAACACCTATGCCGGGCTGAACGGCGTCGATGAATACGACCCGGCCACCTACGATCCGCTCATCGGCTACGACCCGGCGCAGGGCGGTACAACGCCTTATCCGGTGGCGATGACCTTCAGCGGCACGCCGGACAGCGAAGAGATCGGCACGCTGGAGATCGTGGTGACGGCAACTGACGAGAGCGGCGCAAGCGCCAGCCAGAGCTTCGAGCTGACGGTGGAGAATCCCGACCCCGATCTTGGCGGCAGCATCACCTTCTGGAAGACGGGCGAAGCGCTGGACGATGTGGTCGGCAAGGCCACGGAAGCTGGCGGCGAGCGACTGGTCGAGTTCAGGAACATGAGCGTTGACGAGAGTGGCGCGCGCACCTTCGAGGTATGGAAAACCGCAACCGGGGGCAACGTCGAGTCATTCCAGTTGGAGATGGCTTTCGGCGAGGGGGCTGAACTGAGCTGGAGCGATTCGGAGGAGCTGTCCGACGGATGGTTCACCCTCTCGAACCTCGAAGATTCGACCGGCCATTTCATGGTCAGCGGCATGGTCTTCTTCGATCCGTCGGCGACTCTGTCTGAAGAGCCCGTGATGCTCGGCACGCTGACCGTCGAGGCCGGAAACGAAGAGGGCGATTTCGACCTGGCTCTGGTCAGGGGCATGATAAGTGAAGTCGTCGATGACGCGCCGGTTGACCACGAGCTTGAAGGATTCGCGATGACGGCGTCGAACGGCGACGGCCTGTACGAAATGCGCGATCTGGAAAGTGGCGACTATGATCTGGAGTTCAGCAAATCCGCCGACTCGATCGGTAATGCCGTTCAGATTTCCGACGCGCTCGCGGCGCTGAAAATCTCTGTCGGCATCAACCCGAACGCCGATGGCAGCGAGGTGCTGCCCTTCCAGTACCTCGCCGCTGACGTCAACCAGGACGGCGCGGTCAGGATCAACGACGCTCTTTCGATTCTGAAGATGGCCGTGGGCATCAATAACGCTCCCGATGCGGAGTGGCTGTTCGTGCCCGAAAGCGTCGCCAGCGAGACGATGAGCCGTACCTCGGTACACTGGGAGGATTACTTCACCGACTTCCCGATTGCCCAGGATTCCGAGCTCGATCTCGTCGGCGTTATCAAGGGTGACGTCGATGGCAGTTGGTCGGCCGTCGCGGTCTGAGCCAGCAATCCATTGCTTTTTCTATCCTCTTCTCCCGGCTGTACGGCGGGGGGAGAGGATATTTTTGTTTGCCCGTTCTTTGCCTTTTCATCGAGTCGCCGACGGTGCTTTTCAGTGCTCTTCTTTTGTGAAATCTGTGTTCTTGACGTTTTTATAGCGAAACAAATTGTTAATATAGCTTGTTGTTCAGCTGCGCTTAAACCCTTTTGAAAAAGCGCTTTCTGATGTTCCACCGCCATTTTAGCTGTCGAAGATTGCCTGGGTAGCGCGAAACGCGGTTCCGGACACTTTGCTGGCGGTTTTTGGCTTGAGTCGTGTTGAAGTTTTCATAGTCAGGATTTTCAACCCCAACCCCTTTCCGATTATGGCCAGCATCGTGTTTCTCGACAGCCGCGTCGAGCAGAAAGAGTCGCTCATTTCGAGTTTTTCAGCCGACACGGAGTATTACCTGCTCAACGATGCGCTCGACGGCATCGGGCAGATTGCCGACACTCTTGCCGCCAAAAGTGGCTACTCCTCGATCCACATCATTTCGCACGGCTCGCCGGGCAGCATCACCATCGGCAGCACGGTGCTCGACGCCGCGACGCTCGACAGTTACGCCGACGCCCTCGTGCAGATCGGCTACGCCTTTCAGGCAGGCGGCGACCTGTTGCTCTACGGTTGCAACGTCGGCGCGGGCGACGCCGGGCAGCAGTTCGTCGAGCACCTCTCCCAACTGACCGGCCTCGACGTCGCCGCCTCGAACGACCCGACCGGCAGCGCGGCTGCGGGCGGTGACTGGGAGCTGGAGGTGCAAGTGGGGGCGGTGGAATCCGCTGACGTGGTGAGTGCGGAGTATCCGTTGCTCCTTGGGAATGAAGATGGGGCTGGGCTGGAGTTTCACGTCAATACATTTATCTGGGATTTTCAGCAGTATTCTTCGATAGCAGCTCTTGAGAATGGCGGATTTATTGTTCTCTGGGAATCCGTTTACTCCGGCGGATGTGGCTCCCAAGACGGATATGGTATTCATGGACAAAGGTATAATGCTTCAGGCGCAACAGTCGGGGGCGAATTCAAGGTGAGCTCAAACATTATTGGATGCGAACACTCTCCGACTGTTGCTTCAATGAATGATGGTGGTTTTGTGGCAGTATGGTATGGTTGGTATTCAAATGGTTCTCAGGATGATGGCATTATTTTACAGCGTTTTGATGCGGATGGTGATAGGGTTGGTAGCGTATTTGTGGCAAATACCTATACAGACGGGGCTCAATACAACCCGGCGATTACTGAATTACGTGATGGTGGATTTGTCGTGACTTGGGAATCGTCTGGTTATTATTTAACAGATGCTCAGGATGGGTCGGGCGCGGGAATTTACGGTCAGCGGTATGATGCTTCCGGAAATGCTGTCGGCGCGGAGTTTCTGGTCCCAACAAATACGCTTAATGCTCAGCGAAATTCATCAATAACGGCTTTGTCTGATGGCGGTTTTGTGGTAGTGTGGGAGTCTGTTATCGATGGCACCAATTATTCGGGCATCTATGGTCAGCGTTACACCGCTTCATCGGAAAAAGCCGGTGGCGAGTTTCGTGTCGATATGTATGTGACCTACGATCCTTCCGAACTTCCAATGCTTCTCAAACCCGGTACGGTTCTTCCACCTGGTATTGGCATTGTTACTCCACTCGACGGATCATTAACCATTTTTTATGATTATCAGTCGATTCTTCCAACAGTTGCTACTCTGAGCGATGGTGGCTTTGTTGTGTCATGGGCAGGCTATAACTACGATATTGAGCCTGAACTTGGCAAAGGTTATGAAGTTTACGGTCGTCGGTATGATGCAGCGGGGAACGCTGTCGGTGACGCTTTTCAGGTCAATACCTACACTTCAGGTGATCAGACAGCTCCATCGGTCACGGAGTTGGCTGATGGTGGCTTCGTCATTACCTGGCAATCTGATCTTCAGGATGGTTCCTACAATGGTGTCTATGGCCAGCGGTTTGATGCTGCTGGCAATCGCGTCGGCACTGAATTCCATATAAACACCTACACAGAGTGGGATCAGACACTACCGGTAGTTACTGGACTTGCCGATGGCGGCTTTGTTGCGACTTGGGATTCTTTCAATCAGGAAGACCTTTATTATGGTTATAACGGTATTTACGGCCAGCGCTACGATGCGGCTGGGAATCCGGTTGCTTTGGCTCAGACCAGCAACGAGGCTCCGACCCTGACGTACTTCAGCGGCGAGGTGGAAACGACGGCTGAGAATACGGAGGTCGAGATTTCGTTTGCAGAGCTGATGGCAAAAGGCGATGAATCCGATGCTGACGGCACGGTGGAGGGCTTTGTGGTCAAAAGCGTGACAAGCGGAACGCTGCGTATTGGTGCGGACGCAGCAAACGCGACAGTCTATGATGCAGGAGCCAACGAGACCATTGATGCTGCTCATCATGCTTACTGGACGCCGGGATTCGATGAGCATGGGACGTTGGAGGCTTTCAGCGTGGTTGCTCTTGACGATGTTGGTGGCGAGTCATCGACTGCGGTCGAGGTGTCTGTTGATGTTGTATCAGAGAACCACGCCCCCGAGGTTTCAATACCGGCCCTACTCTCTTTTGCCCCAAAGGTCGATTATGCGACGGGCTCTTACCCGTATTCGGTAACGAGTGCGGACGTGGATGGCGATGGCGATGCCGATATGCTGGTGGCAA
Organism: Chlorobaculum sp. 24CR; assembly: GCF_004118635.1. GTDB lineage: Bacteria > Bacteroidota > Chlorobiia > Chlorobiales > Chlorobiaceae > Chlorobaculum. The sequence goes on from NZ_SDGU01000044.1 coordinate 26,236, forward strand.
ACTATAATAGTAACACGGTGTCGGTGCTGCTGAACAACGGGAACGGCACCTTTGCCGTGAAGGTCGATTATGCGACGGGTGATTACCCGCGTTCGGTGACGAGTGCGGACGTGGATGGCGATGGCGATGCCGATATGCTGGTGGCAAACGGGGGCTATAGCGGTAGTGTGTCGGTGCTGCTGAACAACGGGAACGGCACCTTTGCCGCGAAGGTCGATTATGCAACGGGCTATAACCCGTATTCGGTGACGAGTGCGGACGTGGATGGCGATGGCGATGCCGACCTGCTGGTGGCAAACTATGGTAGCCATACGGTGTCGGTGCTGCTGAACAACGGGAACGGCACCTTTGCCCCAAAGGTCGATTATGCAACGGGCTATAAACCCGTATTCGGTGACGAGTGCGGACGTGGATGGCGATGGCGATGCCGATATGCTGGTGGCAAACGGTAGTAGCGATACTGTGTCGGTGCTGCTGAACAACGGGAATGGCACCTTTGCCGAAAAGGTCGATTATGCGACGGGGGATAGGCCGTTTTCGGTGACTGTGTCGTAGTGGCATGGC
>NZ_SDGU01000045.1 GCF_004118635.1 Chlorobaculum sp. 24CR
AGAGGTTACACAGCAGCAATCAGCTGCATGAAACAACGGCGAGTTACCAGCTTAAACTCGACCCGATTCTGTCTGACGGCTGGGGTCCACTTCACAGTGCCCGACCAAAGCATCGCTGAAAGCGCCAAGAGTGATCCAATGGCAGATTTACGACTCAGCATGACAGGGTTCCTCCATGTGTTATTGATTTTTTGTAACACTTCACGCCACAGGAATGAGCGAGAAAAGCATGAACAAAGCGCCAGAGATAACTGAAAGCCGAGTAAGTAGAGCCGGGCGCAACAGATCATACTAAATGTGGTAAATATTTGTGAATATTCTGTGTATAAGTCTGGTCTGATTTATGAACAGAGTGAATTTTCTCAAGAAATTCAAAGAGTGGCAGCTTGAAGGGATTTCATTTGCCGAGCCTCGAAAAAGCAAAAACCGGACTGGATAAAGTGAGATGCCGAAAAACTTTGTTTGGTTCTTTTGAGCAGCAGCCGCAGGGGTAAGCAGCGTCCGTCTGGCGGCACAGCAAATCCTCGCTTTTCCATCCCGTCCCGTCCATCCCGTCCACCAAGTCCACAACTATTTCTTCCGCTTGCTTGCCAGACTGCCAGTTTACTGAAATTGTTAACTCTTGCCATACCTTCGCCTGAAAAAGTTCGGCATCCCCGCTTGGCGCAGGTTTTCGGGTTTTGCATTTCTTTATTGCGACGTTATTTTAATGCTTTGCCTTTTTCCGGGCAAAGACCACCGGCTTTTTCCGTTCGCCGTAATTACCATCGCTTCATCACCCATAATCAATTCAAGGGAGATCATCAATAATGAGTCTCATCAGTGAGTATCGCGCCCATACAGAGGAGCGCGCAAAACTCGGTATTCCGCCGCTTCCGCTTTCCGCTACGCAGTCGGTCGAGCTGATCGCGCTTCTCAGGGAGAATCCGATCCAGGAAGAAGAGTATCTCGTCGATCTGTTCGTGAACCACATCAGCCCCGGCGTTGATGACGCCGCGCTCGAAAAGGCTGCGTTCCTCGACGCCATCATTCGCGGCGAGGCGAGTTGCGCGGCTATCGATGCGGTCCAGGCTGTGCGGATTCTCGGCACCATGCTTGGCGGCTACAACGTCAAGCCGATGATCGACGCGCTCTCCAGCGCCGACAAAGCTGTGGCCGAAGCTGCCGCGCTCGCGCTGAAAAAGACTCTGCTCGTCTATGATTCGTTCGACACGGTCGTCGAGCTTGCCAAAACGAACAGCTACGCCAAAGAGGTGCTCGAATCGTGGGCCAACGGCGAGTGGTTCACCTCGAAGCCGACCCTTGCCGAAAAGATGACCCTCACGGTCTTCAAGGTTCCGGGCGAAACCAACACCGACGATCTCTCTCCGGCCAGCGAGGCGTTCACCCGCAGCGATATTCCGATGCACGCGCTGAGTATGCTCGGCTCCAAGATGGACGACCCGATCGGCGCTATCGCCAAACTCAAGGAGAAGGGCCATCCGCTCGCCTACGTCGGCGACGTGGTCGGCACCGGTTCCAGCCGCAAGTCGGGCATCAACTCGGTGCAGTGGCACCTCGGCAACGACATCCCCGCCGTGCCGAACAAGCGCACCGGCGGCGTGGTGATCGGCGGCATCGTGGCTCCGATCTTCTTCAACACCGCCGAAGACTCCGGCGCGTTGCCGATTCAGGCCGACGTCACCTCACTTGAGACGGGCGACGTGATCGACCTCTATCCCTTCAAGGGCGCCATCGAAAAGAACGGCGAGGTGATCTCCACCTTCTCGCTCGAACCCAACACGCTGGCCGACGAAGTTCGCGCTGGCGGTCGTATTCCGCTTATCATCGGTCGCAACCTCACCCGCAAGGCCCGCAAGCTGCTCGGCCTCGGCGAAGAGCATATCTTCAGCCGCCCCGAACAGCCCGCCGATACCGGCAAGGGCTACACGCTGGCGCAGAAAATGGTCGGCAAGGCGTGCGGTCTTGACGGTGTTCGCCCCGGCATGTACGTCGAAGCCGAGACCCTCACGGTCGGTTCGCAGGACACCACCGGCCCGATGACCCGCGATGAAATCAAGGAACTCGCCGCCCTGAGCTTCAGCTCCGACCTCTTCATGCAGAGCTTCTGCCACACGGCGGCCTATCCGAAACCCTCCGACGTGAAGATGCACCGCAGCCTGCCGTACTTCATCATGAGCCGCGGCGGCGTGGCGCTCCGTCCGGGCGATGGCGTCATCCACACCTGGCTGAACCGCATGGTGCTGCCCGACACGCTCGGCACCGGCGGCGACTCGCACACCCGCTTCCCGATCGGCTGCTCCTTCCCGGCAGGTTCCGGCCTTGTCGCCTTCGCGGGCGTGACCGGCACCATGCCGCTCAACATGCCCGAGTCGGTGCTCGTGCGCTTCAAGGGCGAACTCCAGCCCGGCATCACGCTGCGTGACCTGGTCAACGCCATCCCGTACGTCGCCATCAAGCAGGGCTTGCTCACCGTCGAGAAGAAGGGCAAGAAGAACATCTTCGCCGGTAAAGTGTTGGAAATCGAGGGCTTGCCACAGCTCAAGGTCGAGCAGGCGTTCGAGCTTTCCGACGCCTCCGCCGAGCGCAGCGCCGCGGCCTGCACCGTTCGCCTCGACAAGGAGCCGGTGATCGAGTACCTCGAATCGAACGTCAAGCTGCTTGGCCAGATGATCGAAGAGGGCTACGGCGACGCCGAAACCATCAAGCGCCGCATCGCCAAGATGGAGGAGTGGCTCAAGAAGCCGGAGCTGCTGGAGCCGGATGCCGACGCCGAGTACGCAGCGGTCATCGAGATCGACATGAACGAGATCACCGAGCCGATCCTTGCCTGCCCGAACGACCCGGATGACGTGGCCACGCTCAGCGAGATTCTCGCCGACCAGAAGCGCCCGAACAACATCGACGAGGTGTTCGTCGGAAGCTGCATGACCAACATCGGCCACTTCCGCGCCCTTGGCGAAGTGCTGCGCGACAAGGGTCAGTCGAAGGCCAGACTCTGGGTTGTGCCGCCGACCAAGATGGACATGAAGAAGCTGATCGAAGAGGGCTACTACGCCATCTTCGGCACGGCAGGCGCACGCACCGAGGTGCCCGGCTGCTCGCTCTGCATGGGCAACCAGGCCCGCGTGGCGGACAACGCCGTGGTTTTTTCGACCAGCACCCGTAACTTCGACAACCGCATGGGCAAGGGCGCGCAGGTCTATCTCGGCTCCGCCGAACTGGCCGCCGTCTGCGCGCTGCTCGGCGAAATTCCGAACAAAGAGAAGTATATGGAAGTCGTCGGCTCGCTCTCGGAAAGCAGCGACAAGGTCTATCGTTACCTGAACTTCCACCAGGTAAGCTCCGAAGAGCTGGAAATGCTTGTCGATTAATCGATTACGGTTGTCTCGCTCCTTTCCGCAATCTGACGGCAATGGAGCGGGGCGACGCTTTGATTTCATATTTTTCACGTCAAATCTTGCGATTTGATTGTTTTTGTTTTGGCGAAAAAAGAGCGTGGAATATTGCGAAAAACAAGTGATAAAATCTGGTGTTGTGTTGAGAGTGTTTTTTTGAAAAATGGGTGATTTTGATTATTATTCGTGAGCTGAACAAGCTGTAACATTTTTTTATTTGAAAACAAAACTGCATTCGAATCATGAAAAAACTTTTTGCTTTCCTGTTCCTCCTGAGCTCGGTTTCTTTTGTTGGTTGCGCTCAGAAAGCTGCTGAGACTCCGGCTGAAGCTCCTGCCGAAGCTCCGGCTGCTGCTCCTGCTGAGGCTCCTGCTGCCGAGCAGGCCGCTCCTGCCGAGGCTGCTCCTGCTGCCGACCAGGCTGCTCCTGCTGAGGCTGCTCCTGCCGCTCCTGCTGGCGAAGCAAAATAAGTTCCTGAACAAGGACTTAATCAAAAAAGAGACAGAGGCAACTCTGTCTCTTTTTTTTATGCCCTGCCGCAAGTGATTCCCGCGAGCGCTGATCGAACAACTGAAGCATCAACATCACCGTCCTTTATGCGTGCCCATCCCCTGTCAATTTCCGTGAGTCCCAAATTTCTGTGGAGCATTTCCCTGACACGTTGAGCGAAAAGTTGCGTCAAACGTTCATGTGGCCTTTAAGCATCTGTTGATGATTTCGTGAAAAAGTCAAGTATCCGCAACACGCATGGTCGGTGGTTTGACTGAAGGGCGCCGCTAAAAACTTATTGTCCCGAAAGCTTTCGGGGTTGGGCGGTGCTCGAAATCCTCACGTACCGCATGCTCGCTCCGGTTTCTGGGTTCCATCCGCCTTGCGCTCAGGTCGCTCATGGCACTTTTTAGAGGTGTCCTGAAATCAGAAGAAAAGCGAAGACGGTTTCAGTAAGGCGTTATTCCTGTGAAAGCAATGGGGGGGGCAGATATATTATTTCGATAATGTCGAGCCGTAATGGTTCAGACTTTACAACATATCGGGAGATAGGCACGAAAAGCGCCTTGTTTCTGTATCTCAATTTTTATGGCTTGGATACCTGGTTTGATGTTATTTTGTTGCTTTCTGAATGACTTCTTTTTATGAAAAAAAATCCAGTAACATTGTCTTGTACAGATGCCATCCATGATAATAAAGTAGCCAGATGAGACGCCGGTTATGTGCCATTAATTTGCATATTTATTGTTACGGCGATAATGAGTGAGTGCTATTTTTGTTACCTTGATTCAAGCGGGAGATGATTTTATATATAAATACTCTGTAAAAAAAAAGTTTAGTCATGAAAACCAGAATTCTACTTACAAATTCTTTATTGAAAAGGGTTTGTTTATCCGTAGCATTATTGGTCGGTGCATCATCTATTTCTTCCATTGCGGAGGGAGAGATTCTTTCAAATGCTCCGGCTTACGATTGGTGGTATGGATGCTCGCCGACCTCTGCCGGTATGATGATGGGATATTATGATATTAACGGCTATGCGGGTCTTCGTTATGACAACCTTGTTCCTGGCGGTAGCGCTGAGCTTGATACTTTTGGAAATCCTGGCGCATTGGCCAATCAGGTTATTGCCAGTTCAGGACATATTACAGATTTTTATGGTGAAGGAAATAGCGCGTCTGGTGATGACGTTGCGCCGCCATACCATAGTTTCAATAGCCTTGCCGATTTTATGGGCACAAGCCAGGATGTTGTAGGCAATCCCAATGGCGGTACGACCATCTATAATTTTAACAACGGCTCCCCATTATATTACTACCAGATGCCGAGCTTTGGGACTACTTCTTCCGGGTGGTCATATGCAGACGCTTCCGGAATGTATGGTATTTATGAATATGTTACCTTTGCCGGTTATGGAGTCAGTACGCTCTACAATCAATATACCGACAATCTGGGATTGAGCGATGGCTTTACTCTTGTGGATTTTCAAAATGAAATCGACAACAACCGGGTTGTGCTGCTTCATGTAACAGGCCACACCATGTTCGGCTATGGCTATGAAGGCGACACTATCTACTTTCACGATACCTGGGATGCCGATTCTCATTCCATGACATGGGGTACCTCTTATTTGGATATGGATATCTATGGGGTAACGGTGATGGAGTTGACGGGAGGTACTCCGGTACCTGAACCCGGAGCATCGATTCTGCTTGGCGCGGGACTTCTTGGGTTCGCTGTATCCAGGCGAAAAGCCAGTAATGGTTGATCTGGCAATGAGCGCTTACCGTGCCTGAGTGTTGCATCACCACTCAATTCAGGTTGTTGAGAGGCGCGTTGATGCTTCGCGTTTGTATAATGGCAGTCGAAAAATCGTCCATTTGGCCATAACGCGAAAAAGCCTTGTAACGTCTTCCGCTACAAGGCTTTTCTTTGCTGAGGAGCCAGGACTCGAACCTGGAATTGCCTGATCCAGAATCAGGAGCCTTACCAATTTGGCCACTCCTCAATAGAGTGGCACAATTTAGAAAAAAAATTGGAATTCCATCATCAATCGTTGCTTTTTTTTGCAAAAAAATAAACGCTGCCTGAACGACCATCTCCAATAAGGAGATTCGGTAAATTTACTGCGACTTCGAGGGAGATCAGCGTCTGAGGCTCACCGGCTGCTGGCGATGGTTTCGTTGATTGCTGATACCAGATCGGCAATCCTGACGGGCTTTTTCAGAATTTTTCGGATGCCGTACTCGTTCACGCCGCCAGCATCGTCGATATTCTTGCCAAAGCCGGTCATCAGAATAATCGGCGTCCGGGGACTTGCGTTTTTCAGCTCTTCCGACAATTCGAGTCCGCTGAGTTCGGGCATGGTCAGGTCGGTGATGACCAGATCGAATCGCCCCGGTTCTCGCCTGAAAAGTTCGATGGCTTCGCGCGGGTTTTTCATGGCGCATATCTCGAAGCCCTGTTTGGTCAGCATCGTCGTGACCACATTAAGAATGACCTGTTCATCATCGACAAGAAGAATCTTCCCTTTTCCTTGCTGCGGAGTCGATACCGGCTTTTTCTGCTCTGGTGCTTCTTCGATGACCGGCAGATAGATGCGGAAGGCGGTGTGCGCTCCGGGCTGGCTTTCGACCACAATTTCTCCGTTAAAAGCGTTTACGACGCTGCGCACCACCGACAAGCCGAGTCCGGAACCTTTGTCGGCGGCTTTGGTCGTGAAAAACGGCTCGAATATGTGCTCTATGGTCGCCTTGTCCATGCCGACGCCGTTGTCGGAAATGCTCAGCTCCGCGTAGGGCCGGGCCGTCAGTGCGGGCAGTTTTTTTATCAGCGCCTTGCCGGGCGTGACTTCGTGAAGCTCAATGGTGATGACGCCGCAGCTTTTATCAATCGCCTGCCAGGCGTTCGTGCAGAGATTGACAATAATCTGGTGAAGCTTCGACGGGTCGATGAGAATGTTGCGGCACCCGACGTCAAGAGTTCGCTCTATCCGGATGTTTGCCGGAATCGAGGGGCGGAGCAGTTGCAGGGCCTCTTCGATGATCGACTGAATCCTGACCGGCGTCGGCTGGCTGTCATGCGCCTTGCTGAAGGTCAGTATTTGCGAGACCAGTTGCCCGGCGCGTTCCGCGGCCTGTACGATAGCGCTATAATATTCCGGATTATAGCCCTCTTCGGCGGCAGCGATCATGCCAAGTTCGGCGTGGCCGAGAATGGGCGACAGCAGATTGTTGAAGTCATGAGCGATGCCGCCGGCAAGCCTGCCGATTGTTTCAAGGCGTTCGGCTTTCTGAAGCTGAAGTTCGAGTCTTTTTTTCTCCTCCTCGGCTTTTTTCCGTGGGGTAATATCACGAATCACGCCGATCATGCCTGAAAATCCGTTTCCGTCCGCTTCGTGAAAATATCGGACACCCACTTCGCCATAGAGATTCGAACCATCGTTTTTCCTGTATTTCAATTCGAAAATTTCGGAATCGAGATGATTGGCCATAGCGATGCCGACCATGTGCCGCGCACGCGCGATTTCATCATCGGGAAGAAAATCAAAAAAGGAGTGACCAATCACCTCATCGGGCCGATAGCCGGCTGTTTTTTCGATGGATGGCGAGATATAGCGAACTATTCCGGTGAAGTCGGTGACGAACACGATTTCGGATATCTGTTCGGTTATGGTGCGGAATTTGTGCTCGCTTTCCCGTAATGACTGCTCGATCTGTTTGCGCTGGGTGATGACATCAAAGATGACAATGAAACAGTCACGTTTCGGGCTGAAAACCGAAAAGGAGAACCACTCCTGAAGCGCGTTCATGAAATAGTCGAAATGTTCAGGCCGGGCGCTGTTCACAATGCGTTCAGAGATGATGAACAGTTCATTATCGGTTGTTCTGATCTCCGGAATGAGCTGCGTTGCCCGTTTGCCTGCGACCTCTTTAAAAGGGATCAGCTCTTCAAATCTCTGGTTGACTTCAAGGAACATGAAATCTTCGGCGATGCCCTGTTCGCTATAAAGGAGCTGGCAATAGGCGAAGCCGTTCGGCATGTTTTCAAACAGCGAACGGTAATTGGCTTCACTCTGGCGTACCGATTCGAGCAGTTTCCGGCGTTCGGTTATATCAATGACCGTGCCGGTAAAGCCGGTCAACTTTCCGTTGCCGTTACGCACCGGTTGACCGCGAGACATCAGCCAGTGAATCGATCCATCGGGCCAGCAAACGCGGTATTCTATATCGGACTCTTTTTGTTCCTGAACCGCCTGCGTGACGCTGTCGGCAATCATCTGCCGGTCGTCGGGATGAATGGCCTGAATCCAGAGATCGAACGACGGAGCCTCTGCTTGCTCTTCAAGGCCAAGCAGGCGAATGATCTCTTTCGACCAGTCCGCCTTGCCGGTTTCGATGTTCATTTCCCAGATGCCGGCGTGAGCGGCTTTCAGCGCCAGGTCGAACTTTATTCTGGAATCCCGGAGTTCCAGTTTCGCAAACTTGCGTTCTGAAATATCCATCACGATTCCCGACAGCAGCTTGCTGCCGTGATCGTCATCGTGCGGGAATCCCCCGATGGCCATGATCCAGCGTTGCTCACCGTCGTTCCGGCGAATGCGGCATTCAAAATGCCAGCCGCTCTTGCCGCTTCTCGAATGTTCAATAATGGCGCTGACCCTGTCGCGCTCTTCGTCAACGACGTGGTCGAGAAACTGTTGCAAGCTCCACGCCCGATCCGTTGAGTCGTACCCGAAAATTCTGGCATGTTCGAGCGTACGAAACGTCGATCCGTCTTCGAGGTTCAGGCTCCACCAGCCGATATGGCTTTTTTGGAGCGCGAAGTCGAGCCGTGACTTGCTGCATTGCAGCTCTTTTTCGATCCGTTTCCGCTCGGTGACATTGTTGATAATGCAGTAAAACACCTCGTTGCCCTCGATCTCGACGAGGCTGGTCGATGCCTCCACATCGAGGATGACGCCCTCCGCGCTCCTGTGGCGGGCCGAAACGGTTTTTTGCCCAAGCTTTCTGATCTGCGCGATCTCACGCTCCAGAATTTCCGGGGAGGTCACGGCGAGTTGATCGAGGCGCATCGCGCGCAGCTCTTCGACCGGCCAGCCATAAAATCTGGCCGCCGCCCGGTTGGCGTCGATGATCGTTTTTGACGCCGCATCGATGACCAGCATGACGGTTGAGTGGCCGTCGAAGAGCCGCCTGAACCTGGCTTCGCTGGCGTGCAGGGACTCTTCAAGTCGCTTGCAGCAGGTGATCTCCTGGCACACCGCCAAGAGCGCGGGCTTGGCGCCGGTCGCGATGTTTTTCATGTTGATGGAATACCAAAGGTATTCCATCCGTCCACGATGCAGGATTCTCGTTTTGCAGGTCGCCTCATCACTGCGTTGCAGGGCTTCCGCGACGGCGCGGCGCAACGCTTCGCGATCATCGGGATGCGCGGCATCGAAGAGATTCAGGCCGGGCCGGTGCTCATCGTTTGCGCCGAACACGGCGTCGCGAGCGTTGCCGTTGCACCCGGCGCAGAGGCCCTCCGGGCTGAACATGAACGCCGGGCCGGGAATCAGTTCCGGCAGACAGCGAAGTGTTTGGTCAGTGTGATGGAGCATGGCTCAATGCTGTTAACTGCCGGGATAGCAATACAAAATCTATTCGGCAGGCAGGGGCGAAAAATATCTGTTGAATATACACTGAATCATCGGGATTATACATGCGGAGGTTATGCTTCCAAAGTATTTTTTTATTAAGATTTAAGGTTATCAATCGTCCGCCGGTTGCCGAGGAGTGATTTCCGGGTATGTTTCAGGCTTGCCGCGCTGAAAGCAGACTTGCCGACGCTTTTTCATACCTTTTCGAGAGCGTGAAAATCCCGATTATGCCGGTTGTTCCTTGATGCGGTTCGGATTTATTCATGGAAAGTTCATGTTTCAACATCTAATTGACTGTCAGCGCGTTAACATGATCCATGGTCGAAATGAAACCTGTCTCCGGTATCTACAGGGTGGCGCTGAAGCTGTTGATGAACGACAAGAGCAAGTTCACCGCGCTTCTGGTCGGCATCACCTTCGCCGTGTTCCTGATGGTGATGATGATGTCGATGTTCTCCGGCATTCTGGCCCGCTCGTGCGCTCCGGTCTATAACATCGGCGCGAAAATCTGGGTGATGGATCCGGCGGTGAACAACACCAACAGCAGTATTCCGATGCCCGATTACATTTTGTCGGCGTCGCGCAGCATTCCGGGGGTGAAGTACTCCGTGCCGCTCTATTTCGGCAGCGCGCTGGTCAAGCTCAAGAATGGCGCCTACCAGGCGGCCACGGTGGTCGGCCTCGACGACGCCACGCTCTTCGGGCGGCCCGAAATGATCGAGGGCCGGATCGAGGACATCTTCGCCGACAACGCCTTCGTGGTGGTCAAGGATGCGGAGTACGCCAAGCTCGAAAGCCCGAAAATCGGCACACAGTTCGAGATCAACGACAATAGCGCCACGGTGGTCGGCCTCGCCAAAGTCGCCTCGTCGGGCCTGTTCGGAATTCCGACGCTCTACACAACGTACAACCGCGCAATAACGTACATCCCCTCGGCGCGCTTCACCACCTCCTACGTGCTGATCGAGCCGAAGAGTGACGCGGACATTCCCGGCATCCAGAAGGCCATCGCCAAACTCGGCTACGAAGCGCTCACCCGCGACCAGTTCGTCAAAAAGGTTTCCAACTTCTACACCTACAAAACCGGCGTCGGCATGAACATCATGATGATGACCGCCATCAGTTTCGTCGTCGGTCTCTCCATCTCCGGGCAGACCTTCTACACCTTTATTCTCGAAAACATCGGCAAGTTCGGCGCGATGAAAGCCATCGGCGCCAAGGGCAATGAGCTGGTTTCCATGATTCTCGTGCAGGCGGTCGTCACCTCGCTGATCGGTTACGGACTCGGCGTCGGGGCGGCCTCGACCTTCATGATTATCGCCAAGTGGCGCGTGCCCGATTACGCTGCCCAGCTCACCTATCCGACGCTTGGCCTGGCGCTCGTCATGGTGATGATTATCGCAGGCTTTTCGAGCTATATCGGCGTTCGCAAAGTGTTGCAGATTCAGCCATTCGATATTTTCCGGGGCTGAGGATGAAGGGATCGGTGATTATCAGCGCCAGCAATCTGGTCAAGTGGTTCGGCGAGGGCGAAGCCAGAACCGTTGCGGTCAAGCAGGCCTCTTTCGAGGCGCAGTACGGCGAGATGCTCTACATTGTTGGCCCGTCGGGAAGCGGCAAGACGACGTTGCTCAGCATGATTTCGGGCATTTTGAGGCCGAACGAGGGGAGCGTCATCGTCGAAAATCAGGACATCTGGTCGATGAAGGATGACGATCTGGCCGATCTGCGCCTGAACAAGATCGGCTTTGTGTTTCAGGACTACCATCTTTTTCCGAGGCTGACCACGGTCGAGAACGTGGCTATTCCGCTGATCCTGAAGAAAACGGAGTGGAACGCGGCCATGGAGCTTGCCCGCGACTACCTCGACATTGTCGGCCTGAAAGATCGCGCCGACCTCCAGCCGGTGAAACTGAGCGGCGGCGAACAGCAGCGCGTGGCGATTGCGCGGGCCATCGCGGGCCAGCCGGACATCCTGATCTTTGACGAACCGACCGCCTCGCTCGATGGCGATACCGGACGGAAGATCGTGGAGTTCGTGAAAACAAATATCCTGAACGAAAAACGGGCCATCATCATCGTGACGCACGACAGCCGTATTTACGAATATGCTGACCGGATCATGAAGATGGAGGATGGCAAAATCGTCGGTTACGAATCTGGTTATGAAAACAGTCAACAGCATGAGAAATAAAATCCTGATCGGCATCGCGATCTTCGGCATCCTTCTTGGTTTGGGGAGCGCATTTTTCATGAAGTTGCGCATCAAATCCGAGCCGCCTGCTTTCAAGCCGGCGTCGAACCCTTACCGGAGCGGAATTTACGCCAACGGTATCATCGAAAGCGCCCAGAAAAACGGCGCGAACGTCAACATCTACCCCGAAGTCTCCGGCACGGTGCTGAAGATTCTCGCTCAGGAGGGTCAGCAGGTCAAGGCGGGTGCTCCGCTGCTCATGCTCGACGATGCGGTGCAGCGCTCGACGGCCGCATCGGCGAAAGCGGGAATTGGCGTTGCCGAGGCGAATCTGGCAAACGTGCAGGCGCAGTACGCAAAACTGAAGGCTTCGTGGAATCTCGATCCGCGCTCCGTGAGCAAGGATGCGCTCGATACCGCCTCGAACGCCGTCCGGTCGGCGCAAGCGAACCTCGAACTCGCCCGCAAACAGTACGATGCAGCCAACGCGCTGCTCGGCAAATACACCCTCACGGCCCACGAAGACGGCGCGGTTTTGGCGATCAACACCTCGGTTGGCAGCTACATTTCGAGCCAGGGCGGGTACAATTCCTACACGGGCGGTTACGTGCCGATCATCGTTACGGGCAATTCGGACAACAATTTGCAGGTGCGTTGTTACGTTGACGAAATCCTGATCCAGCGCTTGCCGAAGCCGGAGCAGATGAGCGCGAGCATGTCGATTCGTGGCACCACGATCAAAATCCCGCTGACATTCGTGCGCTTCCAGCCGAACGTTACGCCGAAGATCGAGCTGTCGAGCCAGCGAACCGAGCGGGTGGACGTGCGGGTGCTGCCGCTCATCTTCAGCTTTGCAAAGCCGCAAAACGTAACTCTTTACCCCGGCCAGCTCGTCGATATTTACATCGGCGAAAAGATCGCCAGCAACCAGTAACCGGATGAGAACCGTGTCGAAAAAGATCGTCCCGCCCGGCTTGGCGCTGCTCGCCGTTCCTGCGCTTCTGCTGTCGGGATGCGCCGTGGGGCCGGACTTCGTCAAGCCGGAGGCTCCGGCGACGAAAAGCTACGACCGGCAGCCGCTTCCGAAGCCGGGTGCGGCGGGGCAGCGTTTCGACGAGGGGGTCGGGCCTGCGGCTTGCTGGTGGAAATCGTTCGGCTCCAGCCAGCTCGATGCTGTCGTCGAGCAAGGCTTGGCTGGCAATCCGGGCCTGCAAGCCGCCGAGGCGAGCCTCGAAGCGAGCCGGGAGAATCTCCGCGCCGGGGCCGGGATTTTTTATCCGCAGGCGAGCGCGACCTTTGCGCAGACGCGCGAAACCTCGTCGCCGACCACGACGGCGGGCGCGGCAACGGGCGCTATCGTCAATCTCTCAACCCTCTCGGCGTCGGTGAGCTACGCGTTCGACCTTTTCGGCGGGCAGCGGCGCAGCGTCGAGGCGCTCGGTGCGCAGGTGGACGTGCAGTGTGCCCGTACCCTCGGCGCGTATATGACGCTGACCGGCAACATCGTCAACACGAGCATCGCCATCGCCGCCTATCGCCAGGAACTCGATGAGTACGATCAACTTATCGCCATCGAAAAGGATCAGCTTTCGATTGCCGAAAAGCAGTACCGGGCGGGCATCGCGACCTACAGCTCTGTGCTGGCGTTGCGGAGCCAGCTCGCCTCGCTGGAGGCCTCCGTGCCGCTCGTCCGCCAGAAGCTGATCGAGGCCGAGCACCTGCTCGCGACGCTCGCCGGCAAAACCCCGGCGGAGTGGGAGGCGCCCGATTTGCGACTCTCCGGCATGTCGCTTCCGGAGCGCGTACCGCTCTCGCTTCCCTCGGAGCTGGTGCGCCAGCGCCCCGACATCCTCGCCGCCGAAGCACAGTTGCACGCGGCCAACGCCGAAATCGGCGTCGCCACGGCGGCGCTCTTCCCAAGTTTCACGCTCACCGGCAGTTACGGACGCACGGCCACAGAGCCGCACGAGATTTCCGACGCGGCGAACCGATTCTGGTCGATCGGCGCCAACATCGCCGCGCCGATCTTCAACGGCGGCTCGCTCCGCGCCAAGCGCCGCGCTGCTATCGCCTCGCGAAACCAGACGTTCGCGTTGTACCGCCAGAGCGTGCTCGCCGCATTCGCCCAGGTCGCCGACCTCATTCGCGCGCTGGAGCACGACGCCCAGCAGGCCGAGGCCGAAATGCAGGCCGTCGAGAGCGCCAAGCTCTCGCTCGACCTGATTCAGGCCAACTACAAGGCAGGCATGGTCAACTACCTCGAAGTCATGCTCGCCGATATCCAGTACCGGCAAGCGAAAATCGGCTACCTGCAAGCCCGCGCCCAGCAACTGCAAGATACCGCCGCGATGTACGTCGCCCTTGGCGGCGGCTGGGAGAACGATGAAGCGGCGAAGGCGAAGGCGGGGTTCAGGTCATATTGAAAGCAAGATGTTGAGAGGTTCATCAGTAGTACAGTTTTTCAGTCACTATAAAGGTTGGGATTTACAGCTCTCATAAATCCGCCGAAGCTGCGATCAAAGAACTCGAAAAGTCCGGTTTCGACATGAAGAAGCTCTCGATTATCGAAGCTCTCGATTATCGGCAAGCATTACCATTCAGAGGCGGATTGAATAGAGAAACGCTCACGCAGGATTTGCCATGCAGTGGGAATTGTAGAGGCGGAGAAGGGGAGAGGCAGAAAACAAAAAAGACCTGCGAGGCGCGACCCACAAGTCATTCTGCTTTTATGGTGCACCCGAAGAGATTCGAACTCCTAACCTTCTGATCCGTAGTCAGATGCTCTATCCAGTTGAGCTACGGGTGCATAGTGTATAAATCCCGAAACGAGCCGGGATTTATACTGGTAGCGTGTACGGGATTCGAACCCGTGATCTTCGCCTTGAGAGGGCGATGTCCTGGGCCACTAGACGAACACGCCATAGATTTATATCTGAATTACTTACAGTTGGTGGGCCCTGTAGGACTTGAACCTACGACCCAGCGATTATGAGTCGCTTGCTCTGACCAACTGAGCTAAGGGCCCATTCAAAAGCCGTATCGTTCTTCAGAGTGGACTTAATATAAGGTATGTGATTAAAATTGCAAACGATATTTGACTTTTTTTTAAGCCCTTTTTCATCAGAATTCCTGGTATTTCTGCCGCTCGATATCGGCTCCGAGCGCCGTCAGTTTTTTCTCGATAGCCTCGTAGCCGCGGTCGAGGTGATAGACCCTGAGCACCTCGGTTGTATCCTTCGCGACCAGCCCGGCAAGTACCAGACAGGCCGAGGCTCGGAGGTCGGTGGACATCACTTTGGTGCCGGTCAGCTCCTGCGGGCCGTGCACCAGCGCCCAGTTGTCTCTGATTTCGATGTGTGCTCCGAGGCGGTTCAGCTCCGGGATGTGGTTGAAGCGTTCGAGGTAGATGCGGTCGATGATGGTGCTGTCGCCGTGCGCCTGCGTCATGAGCGCCATCCACTGCGCCTGCATGTCGGTCGGGAATTCGGGGTAAGGACGTGCGGTAATATCGACCGGCAGCAGTTCGGTGGGCGTGGAGAGCGTCACCGAGTCCCCGCTTACCGTGACCGAGCAGCCCGACTGCCGGAATGCTTCGAGCACCGAGGCGAGCTGTTCCGGCACGACGCCGGTGACGGTGACGGTGCCTCCGGTGATGGCGGCGGCGGAGAGGAGCGTGCCTGCTTCGATGCGGTCGAAGATATTCTCGAACCCGACTGCCCTGAGCTGATCGACGCCCTCGATGGTGAGCGTCGTGGTGCCGATGCCGTCGATCCGCGCCCCCATCTTTACCAGGAAGTGGCAGAGGCACTCAATCTCCGGTTCGAGCGCGGCGTTGCCGAGAACCGTCGTGCCCTCGGCGGTGACGGCGGCCATCAGGGCGTTGCCGGTCGCGCCGACCGATGAGACCGGAAAGTCGATGCGCGCGCCGCGCAGGCGTGAGCCGTTGATGCGGGCGTCGATGAAGCCGTTCTCGATGGTGACGGTCGCGCCGAGTTTCTCCATGGCCATGATGTGCAGATCGACGGGCCGCGGGCCGAAGGCGCAGCCGCCGGGCAGCGACACGCGGGTGTGGCCGAAGCGGGCGAGCAGCGGGCCGAGCACGTAGATCGAAGCGCGCATCTTCTTGACCAGCTCGTACGGCGCTTCGATGCTCTTGAGGTGAGCGGTCGAGACCGTGAGCAGGTTGCCCTCGAACGAGGTTTCCGCGCCGAGGTAGTCGAGCAGTTGAATGAAAGTCCGGACATCCTTGAGATCCGGGATGCGACTGATCGCGAAAGAGCCATCGGCGGTCAACAGTGTTGCCGCAATGACCGGAAGCGCGGAATTCTTCGAGCCTGATGCGGCGACGGAGCCGCAAATCTTTTTTCCGCCCCGGATGACGAGTTTGTCCATTGAGTTTCGATTATTACAATGCGAAAAGGCTTATTTAATTATTTCAGCCTCAGAAAAACAAATTTTATTTTAAAGCCACTTTTTATTTGAACCTGCAAGCCAGCCTGTTCACGGCGCAGGTCTCCTGATTGCAACTGTGAGCGCCAACCGATCCGATACCATGCGAATGTTTTACGGCAACCGTTCCATACCGTTTTCCCTCGTCAAGTTTGTATGTTCCTGCCTCTTCTGCGCCTTTTCGCTTACCCTTCTGCCCGCCGTCGGCAGCGCGGCAAGTGCTGAAATGAACAAGATTAATCGCGAGCGCCACCGGGTGGAGAGGACACTCAAAGACCTCAAAAAGCAGCTCTCGGAGTACCAGTCCAGGCTCAACAGCACCAAAAAGAACGAGCGCCGTTCGATTGCCGATCTGAACAATCTTCGCAAGCAGATCAAGGTCTATGAGCGCCTTATCACAGAAAACCAGACGCTTCTGGGCAGTCTTGACAAGGAGATCGACCAGCTTCAGGATCAGCTTCAGGAGAACCGCCAGACCTATCACCACGTATCCTCCGACTTTCAGCGGGTGGTTGTTGCCGCTTACAAGCATGGGGGCGACCGGAACGCCGAGTTGATGTTTTCGTCGGGATCGGTCAACGGCGCGATCGTGCGGTCGAGATATATGGGATTTCTTTCACGCTCGGTCAGCTCGAAGGTCAGCGATTTGCAGTCGAGCGCGCAGGTGATGGAGAGCAGCCGCGAGCAGCTCCAGGAGAGCTACCGGGAGAAGGAAGAGGCCATGAAGAGCCAGCAGAAGGAGTTGCAGAGCTACTCTTCGAAACAGAAGGAGAAGGAGGAGGTGCTCAACGGCATCCGGAAGGACAAGAAGACTTACGCTGCGCAGATTTCCGGCGTACGTAAAAAGCAGCGGGCGATGCAGGCCAAAATCGAGTCGCTGATTATGGCCCAGCAGGAGCTGATACGCAAGGAGCAGGAGCGCGCGCGGCTGGAGGCTTTGCGCCGCCAGCGCCTCGCCGAGGCTCGCCGCCGGAGGGCTGCGGAACGCGAACGGCTGAAGCGGCAGGCTCAACGCGAGACGCCGCCTCCGGCTCGCTCCGAAGAGGTTCCGGGAAAACCATCCCGCCAGGCTCCCGCGATTGCCGAGAAGTCTCAAGAGGAACCGCCGGCGTTTGTCGATTTCACCGAGTCGGAGATTGACCGGGTGTCGGTCGATTTCGACAAGGGCGGTTCGCTGCCGTGGCCGGTCAGTAACGGCGTCGTCGTGCGCCGGTTCGGCGCTTCTCGCGACAAGGAGCTGAACATCGTCACCATCAGCAACGGCATCGATATTTCGGTGCCGGTCGGCACGGCGGTCAAGTCGGTCTCCGGCGGCAAGGTGGTGCAGGTCACCTATCTGCCAACCTTTGGTAATGTGGTCATTGTTCGCCATCCGAAATCGTACCTTACCGTCTATGCCAATCTTGGCCGCGTGTCGGTAGCTGAGGGGGAGATCATCCGATCTCGACAGTTGCTCGGCTCATCGGTGGCTATGCCCGAAGGCGGATCGACGGTGCATTTCGAGGTCTGGAAAGGAAAGATCAAGCAGAATCCCCAGAAATGGCTCAGATAAACGGGAACGTATCATGGGTTTGAAATGGCTCTTCGCGGCGCTCTTTTCCGTGCTGTTCCGTCCGGAGGATTTCTGGCGGGATGCCCGCGAGCGATTCCGGGAGGTGAACGCGATGAAGGAGTACGCCGCGCCCGTCATTGCGCTCGTGCAGTTCGCCAAGCTGCCGTTCATCGCCGCGCCGAGGATGGCTATGCTGCTGGCGCTCATCGGCTTCACGGTCGATGTGGCCGTGCTCTGGCTGCTCACCGGAGCGATGGTTTCGCTCGCCGGGGCGGAACGTTCCGAGTCGATTCAGCACGAGGTCATGACGGCGCTCTGTTTTTCGCTGACGCCGATGTGGCTTGTCGAGCCGTTCGGCTTTGCCGGCGCATGGCGCTGGCTGGTGATGGCGGCGGCGCTCGTTTATACGCTCTTCATCGCGCGCCTCGGATTGCAGGCCATGCTCGGCAGCGGCGAGCCGGGCGTCGAAGCGTTTTCCCGGAAATCGGCTTTTCTGTTAGCCGCGGCGGCGATGATCTCTTTTTTGCTCCAGGGTGGGCTGATCCGTTTTTTCACCTCTTTCTGACTCTCGATTCATGAAACCGCACGATCTCCATCTCGATTACAGGCTGGTCGAAGCCATCCTCATTCCCTTCATTCGCAACGAGATACGGAAGTTTGGCTTCGGCTCGGTGGTGCTTGGGCTGTCGGGCGGCATCGATTCGGCTGTGGTGTGCGAGCTGGCCGCGCGAGCGCTTGGCGCGGAAAATGTGCTGGCGCTCCTGATGCCCTACAAAACGAGCAGTCAGGAGAGCCTCGATCACGCTCACTTGATGGTGGAACGGCTTGGGATCAGTTATGAAGTCACGCCGGTGACGGAGGTGGTGGATGCCTTTTTCGCGACGCGCCCCGATGCCAGCCGCCTGAGGCGCGGCAACGTGATGGCCCGGTCGCGGATGCTCTGCCTCTACGACGTCTCGGCGCGGGACGGACGGCTGGTGCTCGGCACGAGCAACAAGACCGAGCTGATGCTGGGCTACGGCACGATGTTCGGCGACATGGCCTCGGCGGTTAACCCGATCGGCGACCTCTACAAAACGCAGCTTTTCGGCCTGGCGCGCCACCTCGGTATTCCCGCCGAGCTGATCGACAAGCCGCCATCCGCCGACCTCTGGGAGGGCCAGAGCGACGAAGCCGACCTCGGTTTCAGTTACGAAGCCGTTGACCGGCTGCTCTACATGATGCTCGAAGAGCGCATGGAACGCGACGCCATTCTCTCGGAAGGCATCGAACCCGACTTCTACCAGCGGGCGCGGAAGATGGTGGTGCGCAACCAGTACAAACGCATGATGCCTGTCATCGCCAAACTCTCAAGCCGCACGCCGGGCATCGATTTCCGGTATGCTCGCGACTGGCAGGAGGTGAGGTAGGTTTGGTGGTGTGCCGGGGGTTCATTCTTATAGTACCTATAGGTCTTATAAGTCCTATAGGTACTATAAGATGAAGATGGGAAGGGCTTGAAGTTCCCGGCTTTTCCCTAAAACGACCGCAGCACGGTGTCCACCAGGTAGTGCTTGTCGTCCCTCTGCGGGAAGTCGGTGGTGTAGTGCAGGCCTCTTGATTCGCGGCGTTTGATGGCGCCCTGGATGATGAGGCTCGCGACCTTGATGATGTTGCGCAGCTCGATGACCGGCGGGGTGATCCTCGTTTTTTTATAGTAGGCTTCGGTTTCATCCTTGAGGAAATCGATGCGCCGCCGGGCGCGGTCGAGGCGCAGATCGCTCCGGACGATGCCGACGTAGTCGTTCATGATCGCCTGCGTTTCGCGCTTGTTGTGCGCCACCAGAATCCACTCCTCCGGGTTGGTTGTGCCCGAGTCGTCCCAGTCGGGGAATTCGTGCTCGATATGGATTGATTGCAGCTCCGCGCGGATGTCCTCGCTGGAGCGCCAGGCGAAGACGAGCGCTTCGAGCAGGGAGTTGCTGGCCAGCCGGTTCGCGCCGTGCACACCCGTGCAGCTCGTCTCGCCGCAGGCGTACAGACGTCCGATGGTGCTGCGCCCCCGGCTGTCCGTCCTGATGCCGCCGCAGGCGTAGTGCGCCGCCGGAACCACCGGAATCATCTCGGCGGTCATGTCGATGCCGAATTCGAGGCAGGTCTCGTGAATGTGCGGGAAGTGCTCCTTCACCCGCTCCGCGTCGAGGTGCGTCACGTCGAGAAAGACGCACTCGTCGCCGCTCTTCTTCATTTCCGAGTCGATCGCTCGCGCCACAATGTCGCGCGGAGCGAGGTTTTCGCGGCGGTCGTAGCGCTGCATGAACGCCTCGCCCTCCTTGTTGCGCAGAATGCCGCCGAAGCCGCGCACCGCTTCGGAGATCAGGAACGACTTGGCTTTCGGGTGGAACAGCGAAGTGGGGTGGAACTGGATGAACTCCATGTTGGCGATCTCCGCTCCGGCGCGATAGGCCATCGCCACGCCGTCGCCGGTGGCGATATCCGGGTTGGTTGTATGCAGATAGACGTGGCCCAGCCCGCCGGAGGCCACCATTGTCACCTTCGAGAGAATCTTTTTCGGCTTGTGGTTGAGCGTGTCGAGCACGTACGCGCCGTAGCAGGTGATGTCGTTGGTCTTGATGCCGAGGTGGTGCTCGGTGATGAGTTCGAGCGCGTAGTGGTGTTCGAGCAGCGTGATGTTGGGGTGCGCGTTGACGCGGGCCAAGAGCGCCGTTTCCACCTCGCGGCCCGTGAGGTCACGGGCGTGCACGATGCGGTTGCGCGAGTGGCCCCCCTCCTTGCCGAGGTCGAGGGTGTGATCGGGGTTAGTCGTGAACTCCACGCCAAGCTCGATGAGTCGGCGGATGTGCGCCGGCCCTTCGCGCACCAGTACACCAACCATCGCCTCGTCGCACAGGCCCGCGCCCGCGTCGAGCGTGTCGGCGATGTGCAGTTCCGGGCTGTCGTTCGGCGCGACGGTCGCCGCGATGCCGCCCTGCGCCCAGTTAGTATTCGAGGTGGAACTCTCTTTTTTGGTGATGATCGTCACCGTGGCGTGATCGGCCATGTTGATGGCGAAATACAACCCTCCGATGCCGCTGCCGATAACCAGCACATCGGTTTTCACTTCCTGTGTCATGTCTCTCTGGTGGCGTGATTGATGAGCTGCGGATAGCGCTCCCGCAGACTGCTTGCCGTTTCCCCTGAACGACGACGGCAAGGCGTAATATACGCAGTCAGGGATCAACTTCTGGCGGCGGTGAAGGCGCAAGCCCTGTCCCTGTTGCGATTTGCCAGAAAAAAGAACCGGGAATCGGTCACGCGACTGATTCCCGGTTTCAAAACGAATGTCTCGTTGTTCTGTCGCCCTTACGGCAGCAGCACCGCGCAGGAGATCACAGTTGTCCAGAGGCCGGTTTCGCCCTCGGCGGACTCGGTGATGTTGAAGGAGTTGACGATCTTGCCGCTCATCTGGTAGATGCCCTCGCGCTCGTCCCAGTCCTTGTTCGGGTCGAACTCGATGCCGAGCGTGGTGGCCAGCATCGTGGCTGCGAGGTCTTCGGCGTACTCGCCCGACTGCTCGGCGGTTTCGCCATACGGATGGTGCTCGGAGAGGTAGCCGTACTGGCTGTCGTCGGCCGGAAGCGCCACGCCGACCGAGGCGGTGATGAGCCGGTTGTTCTCGTTGGTGGAGTTACGAGCCATGACCGCGAAGGTGATTTGTCCCGGCGAAAGGTGCTTGATTCCCTCTTCGACGCTGATGCGCTCGCATTTGGGAGGAAAAATACTGGAAACCGTCACCAGGTTGCACTTTTCGATCTTGGCGTCACGCAGGGCAAGCTCGAACGAGGAGAGGTACTCTTTGTGCCTTCCGACACCCTTGGTGAAAAATACTTTTGTCGGGACGAATGACAAGGTGGTAGCTCCGGATAGAGGTTAAAGTAAGTCGTCAGATTGTGCAATTATAGGAAAAAGCGAACGCATTCAAAACGTTTTTTTTCCGCCCGCCACCTTAAAAAATTTACGCTTTCCGGCGCGGATGATGACCGGCTCATCGCTGAACTCGATGATGGCGTTGATGTCGGTGATTTTTTCCTCGCCAGCCTGCACCGCGCCCTGCTGAATCATGCGCCGCGCCTCGTTCTTCGACGGGAACGCCTTGAGCGCCATGAGCAGCTCGACGACCGGCATCGAACTCTCCTCGAACTCCACGGTCACGAGATCGTCCGGAGCCTGTTTGTTGACGATTACCCGGTCGAAGTGCTCCTCGGCTCTGGCGGCATCGTCCGCCGAGTAGTACTGCGCCACCACCTCGCGGGCGAGTTCGCGCTTCGTCTCGCGCGGATTGGCGGCGATCCGTTCGGCGATGGCCGCGCCGTTGCCGCTGTGGTGCGCCGCGAGCAGGTTCCAGTACTTTTCGATCAGGGTGTCGGGAATCGAGAGCGTCCGGCCGTACATATCCTCCGGCGTGTCGTTGAAGCAGATGGCGTTGCCGAGCGATTTGGACATCTTTTCCGTGCCATCGGTGCCGACGAGCAGCGGCATGGTGATGCACACCTGCGGCTCGATGCCGTACTCGCGCTGGAGGTCGCGCCCGACGAGCAGGTTGAACTTCTGGTCGGTGCCGCCAAGCTCCACGTCGTTTTTCAGATGCACCGAGTCCATGCCCTGCGCGAGCGGGTAGAGAAATTCGTGGATCGAGATCGGCGTCTGCGAACGGTAGCGCTTCTCGAAATCATCGCGCTCCAGCATTCGCGCCACCGTGTAGTGGCTTGCGAGCCGGATCACGTCGGCGAACTGCATCTTGCCGAGCCAGTCGGCGTTGTAGCAGATGGTGGTCTTTTCGGGATCGAGGATTTTCGAGGCCTGCTCAAAGTAGCTCTTGCCGTTCTCGCGAGCCTCCCCGGCGGTGAGCTGCGGGCGGGTCTTGCTCTTGCCCGACGGATCGCCGATCATGGCCGTGAAGTCGCCGATGATGAGAATCGCCTCGTGGCCCAAGTCCTGAAATTCACGCAATTTGCGCAGCACCACCGAGTGGCCGAGGTGCAGGTCGGGGCGCGACGGATCGGCGCCGAGCTTGATTTTGAGCGGCGTGCCGGTCACGATCGATTTCTGGAGTTTCTTTTCAAGCTCGTCGGTGCTGATGACCTCGACGGTGTTGTTGACGATGATATCGAGCTGTTCCTTGACAGGTGGAAAGTGCATGGCAAATGGAAATGTCGTCTGGTTTAATACTCCGGCAACTGACAATCGCAATCGCCGCCGTTGTAAGAGATTGGGCTAAAGCCCCTGTTTATTGTTGATACAGCATAATTGTCAGGTCAATTAATACTGTTTTTTGAGCTGCTGCAACTGCCGTTCGGCGTCGCGGTTTTTGATCGTCTCGCGCTTGTCGTAGAGCTTTTTGCCGCGGGCCAGGCCGAGTTCGATCTTGAGTACGCCGCGCTTGTTGAAGTACGCCTTGAGCGGAATGAGGGTCAGCCCTTTTTCGCTGATTTTGGATTGCAGGCGCAGAATCTCCGCCTTGTGCAGCAAGAGGCGGCGGCTGCGTTTGGGTTCGAGTTCGTCGAGCGTGTTGTGCACGTAGGGGGTGATCTGCATGTTTTCGAGCCACACCTGGCCGTGGTGGATCATGGCATAGCTCTCGCTGAGGCTCGCCTTGCCGAGCCGCACCGACTTCACCTCGCTGCCGAGCAGTTCGATGCCCGCCTCGAAGGTGTCGAAGATTTCGAACTCGAACCGCGCCTTGCGGTTGCTGATCACCGTCACATATTCCGGCTTGCCTTGCTGCTTTTTTGCCAACGGATTATCTCTCTGGTTTCGTGTTCATAATGGCGTGAGGCTGTCTCAAAAACGGTTATCATGATCATCGGTTGTGTCGGAAGCGGCGACTGGTGCACAGAAGCCACGCTTACATTCCGAAGGGTTTTAACCCTTCGGACATTCAACACTCTTGCATTTATCATTGCCCCGGTCTTCAGACCGGGGTGACGTGCCCCTCACCTCTTTTTATTATTCCGGCAACAACCGATGACAACTATCGCCAAAGTCAAGAGATTGGGCTAAAGCCCTTATTAATTTTGTTTTATCCATAACCCCCGGACTAAAGTCCAGGGCAAATGTTCAAGAGTTTGAGCGCCTACTCCTGATAATACTCTACCGGAATCACATTCCCGATGTTGAGCACAAGATAAGGGTCGAGCGCTTTTTTTACACGCACCATTTCCATGATCCCTGTCGCGCCGAACATCTGCACCAGATATTCGCTCTTCAGCTTGCCGATGCCGTGCTCTGCCGAGAGGGTTCCGCCCATCGCGAGCACGTTGGCGACGAGCTGGCGGTAGAGCGTTTTGGCGCGGAGGAACTCCTCGTGGTTTCGCGGCAAAATGTTCAGGTGCAGGTGCGCGTTGCCGATGTGGCCGAAGATGATGTACGTGAATCCTTCGCGCTCGCAGGCGTCGCGGTAGAGGCGGAACAGGTCGGCGAAGCGCTCGTCGGGCAGCGCCATATCGGTGCTCACCTTGCTTTCGCGCTGGCGGCCGAGCCATTCGTTGACCAGCACCGGCAGTTGATGGCGGAAGTCGCGCAGCCTCTGTAGCCCCTCGCTGTCGAGCGCCGCCCAGCTCTTTTCGACCGGCGAGCCGCACCGCTCCATCAGGTCGAGCCACGCTTCGAGGCAAGCGTCCTCGGCTGCGGCGGTTGTCTCCTCCTCGAAGTAGATCGCGCCCGCCGTCTCCGTCGGTATCTCGCTGTAGCGCTGCCGGAGGAACTCCAGCGCTCGCCGGTCGAAGAGTTCGAGCGCTCGCGGCTTCACGCCGCCGCTTCCGGCGCGCGCCTGCTTCACGAAGTCGAGCAGCTCCTCCTCGCTCCGGAACCAGGCGACGCAGGCGATCACCCGCTCCGGCGCCGGTCGCAGAAGCAGTGTCGCTTCGACGATGACGCCGAGCGTGCCCTCCGAGCCGATGAAGAGGTCGATGAGGTCCATGCCCGGCTCCGACCAGTAGCCCGCGTTGTGCTTCGAGGTGGTCGGCATCGGGTAGTCGGGAATCCGGAAGGTTACGCGACCGGCGAGCGGCAGGTCGAGCGTGAAGCGTCCGTCGGCGTCCGCGAAGTGCTGGCCGCGTTTGATCTCCAGCAGATCGCCCTGCGGCAGCGCGATTGTCAGCGCCTGCACGTGGTTGCGCGTCGGGCCGTACTTGAGCGAGCGCGAGCCGCTGGAGTTGTTGGAGATGGTGCTGCCGATGAAGCAGGTTTTTTCGGTCGGGTCGGGCGGGTAGAACCAGCCAGCCGCTGCGGCTTTCGACTGAACATCCTGCAACAGCGCCCCGCCCTGCACACGCAGGAGCGCCCGTCCGTCGCCCGCCGGTTCCGGCTCGCCGATGCGGTCGAGCTTCTGCATGGCGATGACGTGGTCGCCGAAGGGAATCCGCGCTCCGGTGGTGCCGGTGCCGTTGCCCGCGATGGTGTAGCGCCGCGCGTCCGCCACTGCGTCACGCAACAGCGCCGCGACCTCCTCCGGCGTTTCGGGGAAGAAGACGCCCGGCGTCCAGCCGTTTTTCAGGTTGCTCGTATCTTCGAGAAAGCCCGCGATCGTCGCCGATTCGGTTTTAAAATTCATCAGTCTGCACTCTCCTGTCCGTCCTGCGGAGCCGTGCCGGTGCTGTCCGGAGCGGAGCTGGCGGGTTGCGGTGGTTTTCCGGCGCTCAGCGAATCGTTGAGCGCTTTGACTTTGGCGACGGCTTTTACGCCGACATTACCCTGTTGTGGTTTGTTCTTTTCGACAAGGTAATAGTTCATCATCTCCCGCGCGATCGGGGCGGAGATGCTGCCGCCGAAACCGGCGTTTTCGACCAGCACCGCAATGGCGATTTTCGGGTGATCCACCGGCGCGAAGCAGATGAACCAGGCGTGATCCTTGCCGTGCGGGTTCTGCGCCGTGCCGGTCTTGCCCGCCACCGTCACGCCCGCCACCTGCGCCAGCGTGCCGGTGCCCTCCTTGTTATTCACCACGCCCTGCATCGACTCCTTGATGATTTTGAAGGTCTCTTTCGAGACCGGCAGGGTGCGCGATTCATGCGGAACCGGAACGTAAATGCCGGTGCGCGTGTCGCGGTACCCCCTGACGATGTGCGGTTCGTGCCACGTGCCCTCGTTACCCAAAGTGGCGGTATAGTTGGCCAGTTGCAGCGGCGTGGCCCCAAGCTCGCCCTGTCCGATGCCGAGGCTGACCAGGTAGCCTTTCGTCCAGCGCCCTTCGCCGTAACGCTTGTTGTAATATTTGGTTGTCGGCAACAGACCTCGCCGTTCGCCAGGCAGGTCGATGCCCTCGCGCTGGCCGAATCCAAACATTTTGCCATACTTGTCCCACGTGTCGAGGCCGACCCTGAGCATGAGCTGGTAGAAGTAGATGTTGCAGGACTCGATGATCGCTTTTTTCATGTTGACCGTGCCGTGGGCGTGGCCGCCGTGGCAGTGGAAGGTGCGTCTGCCGAAGTTCCAGCCGCCGGTGCAGAAGATGGTGTCTTCGGGTTTGATGACCCCCTCTTCGAGTCCGGCGATGGCCAGCACCATTTTGTAGGTGGAACCGGGCGGATAGACCGCCTGGATGGCGCGGTTGAAGAGCGGCTTTTCGGGTGAAAAGACGATGTCGGCCCACTCTTTTTTGCGGGTCTTGCCGTTGAGGATGTCGAGGTCGAAATCGGGTTCGCTGCACAGCGCCAAGACGCCGCCGTCCGAGGGGTCGATGGCCACCACCGCGCCCGATTTGCCCGTCGCCCGGAGCAGCTTTTCGGCAAGCTCCTGAAGGCCCGCGTCGATGGTGAGGTAGAGGTCGTTGCCCTTGACGGAGGGAACATCGTTTTGGCCGTCGTTGTACTTGCCGACCAGCATTCCGAGCGGATTGACCAGCTCGAAGCGCGCGCCCTTCTCTCCCCGGAGTTCGTCTTCGTAGGTTCGTTCGAGGCCGGAAAAGCCGATTTTGTCGTCCGGCGTGTAGCCCCGTTCGGCCAAGGTGTCGAGCTGCGCCTTGCTGACATTGCGCAGGTAGCCGAACAGGTGCGTACCGCGGAACAGCTCGCTGTATTTGCGCTTGTCCTCGATCTCGATGATGACGCCGGGCAGCCGCCAGAGGTTCTCGCTGATGCGGGCCACGACGAACTCGTTCAGGTCGCGGTAAACGGTCGAAACGGCGAATGGGCTGTAATCATTGGCCTGTTCGACTCGCTCCCTGAGTTCATCGACCGGAATTTCAAGCAGGTTGGCCAGGTACGGCACGCTCGATGGGCGCAGTTCCGAAGGGATGATCTTGAGCGTGTAGAGCGCCCGGTTTTCGAGCACGGTCGCGCCGTTGCGGTCGATAAAATGGCCTCTCGGCGCTTGCTCCCGTATTCGCCTGACGCTTCCCGATCTCGAACCGATGTCGTCATGCCGGACAATCTGAAGCCACGCCAGACGCCCCGTAAAAAACAGGAATGCGGCTGCTACGAGAACAATGGTCAGCTTGATTCCGCGCTGAAAATCGTCCATGGCTCAATCCTTCAGCAGTTTTTTCAGACCGAAGTGAAAGGCGAGCACGGCGAGCGCCATGCTCATGAGGGTGCCGATGATGACCGTCTCCGGGAGCCTGATGTAGAGTGGGAGCGAGAGCGGGTCGGAGAGGATCGACTGAAGCAGATTGCCGACGATGAGGGCAGTCAGGGTCGCGAAGTAGAACATGCGCTTTTTCTTGACCGAGGTTGCGTGGCTCTCTTCGGGCACATGGAAGAAGCCCGCCGCGAAGCCCTCAACCGTACCCGTGAGCGCCGACAGGCCGAGGTTGCCCGACAGGATGCCTGCAAGCAGGCCCGTCGCGAAGCCGAAGGAGGTGCCGGTTCTCTGGCCTACCGACATGGAGATAAAGGCGATGAAGATGGCCAGAATGTCTGGCGATACATGCAGAACGAGCAGCCTCGAAAAGAGGAAGCGCTGCAAGAAAGCCAGAATGACCGCAATAGTTATATAGAGAAAATATTTTTTCAAAAGTCAGGGCCGTTTGTCGTTTGTTGGCTGTGGTTGCTGCTGCGTCGCCTGGTTTACGCTCCCTTTTTCCGGAATGTCAGGCGACTGCATCAGCTCGATTTTTTCCATCGACGGTTTCGCCAGTGAGATGAGCACCCACGACAACGATGAAAAATCGACCGCCAGACGCACATCGACCTTGTAGAAAAGTTTGTCTTTCGATACGCGGATGATCTGGCCGACCGGAATGCCCCGGCTGGCGAAGGTGCTGTAATCGGAGGTCGTCACCCGTTCGCCCACGAGCAGCTTGCTGCTGACCGGCACGTGATCCAGCATGGCCAGGCGTTCGTTGCCGTTCCGCCAGGCCAGCAGGCCGTTGGTGCGGGTGCTGTCGCTGACGACGCTCACCATGAAGTTCCGGTTGATGACCGGCATCACCTTCGCGTAGTTGGCGGAGACTTCGATGACGCGGCCAACCAGTCCGTCGGGCGTCAGCACGGCCATGTCTTTGGCGATGCCCCGGCGCGAGCCGGCGTCGATGATGAGCATGTTGTCTGTCGAGCTGAAGCGCCGGTCAACCACGCGGGCGACCTTGTAGTTGCCGACCCATTGCGGCGCAGTCGCCTGAATGGCGTTCAGCGCGCTGGCGTCACGGAGCACCGCCTGCTGGCGCAGGAGCTGGCTGAAGAGTCGCGCGTTTTGCAGAAAGAGCTGCCGGTTGTCCCGTTCCAGCGTAAAAATAGCGGCAGCGTCGGTGAACTGCCGGGATATGGCTGCGTTGATGACGAGCCCGCGCTCGCGGATCGCATCGAGCGTCTCCTTGCGCTGAAGCTGCATGAGCATGATGGAGAGAGCGCAATACAGCAGAAAATAGAGATATGCGGTATGCTTGGCGATAAAACGGAAAAAGCTCGACACGTCCGTTGTCTTCCTGGTTAACACATTGGCGCACTTCCTGCCTCCTGTTTTTCCGGCGAGAAACCGGAACAGGTGTTGTCAGGGTGATCTTGTTTTGCAATAGTCTTGATTCGGTAGCCTCGATCCGGAGCGTTGGCGGCCGGACGGTACTGGCAACGAAACGAAAATATAACAGATAGAGCGGCTTTTCTCCGATGAATTTTTCAGCCATGCCGTTGCTTCGGAACTGCCGGGCTGAAAACCGTTTTTTTGCTTTTTGGGCTGAAATGACGATTTTGAGCATCACGACCGTCGGTCGAGGAAGCGTTCGCGCCAGATGGTGGCGAGTTTCTCTCCATCCGGCGCGTCAGCCCGGCATACGGGAACTCTTGCCAAAATATTGCAACAGCGCATGTTATTTGACAAACGCAGAAACGCTACGGATAAATTCATCGTCGTCGGAGACCGGGTGCTCATCAAGCCGAAATCGCTTGACGAAACAACCAAATCGGGCATTTACCTTCCGCCGGGCGTTCAGGAGAAGGCCAAAATCCAGAGCGGCTACGTGCTCAAAACCGGCCCGGGCTATCCGGTCGGCCCGCCCTCCGACAACGACGAGCCGTGGAAAGAGCGGGCCGAAACGCCGCAATACATTCCGCTTCAGGCCAAAACCGGCGATCTGGCGATCTTTGTCCAGAACAGCGCTTACGAGATCGAGTACGCGGAGGAGCGCTATCTGATCGTGCCCAATTCTGCCATTCTCCTTCTGATCCGGGAAGACGACGACCTGGAAGACTATCTGAGTTGAATCACCGGAGAGGGGCGGATTGGCGTCCGCCTTCCAGTTCCGGCTCTGCTCCTCTTCGGCTGTCGAGGAGCCTTTTTTTATTCATTTTTTTTCCGATGTATCGATATGACCACAGCAACCGATATGCAGAAAGAGGCGGCGGGCTTTTCGACCCAAGAGCTGCTCCAGAGAGTCGAGGCGCTCAAAAAGGAGATGAACGCCGTCATTCTCGCC
This sequence comes from Chlorobaculum sp. 24CR, assembly GCF_004118635.1. GTDB lineage: Bacteria > Bacteroidota > Chlorobiia > Chlorobiales > Chlorobiaceae > Chlorobaculum. Next base: position 29,611 of record NZ_SDGU01000045.1, read on the forward strand.
CACTACTACACGTTGCCGGAGATCCAGCAGGCGGCGGACATTGTGGGCGACAGCCTCGCGCTCGCGCGGGCCGCGGAGCAGAACTCGGCGGACGTGATCGTCTTTGCCGGGGTTTACTTCATGGCCGAGACCGCCAAGATTCTCAACCCCGGCAAGCTGGTGCTCATGCCCGACGCAGGCGCTGGGTGCCCCTTGGCCGACAGTTGCCCGGAGGAGGAGTTCCGCGCTTTCCGAGAGGCGCACCCCGACGCCATCGCCATCACCTACGTCAACTCGACGGCGGCGATCAAGAAGCTCTCGGACATCATATGCACCTCGTCCAACGCCGTGCATATCGTGCGCCAGATTCCGCCGGAGCAGCAGATCATCTTCGGCCCCGACCGCAACCTCGGCGCGTGGGTGAAAAAGCAGACGGGGCGCGACATGCTGCTCTGGCAGGGCTTCTGCTACGTGCACGAAGCCTACTCCGAGCTTTACATGATCCAGTCGAAAGCGATGCATCCCGGCGCGGAGCTGATCGCCCATCCTGAGTGCCGCGAGGAGGTGCTGCGCCACGCCTCGTTCGTCGGCTCGACCTCGGCCTTGCTCGACTACACCGAAAAGAGTCCGTCGCAGAGCTTCATCGTGGCCACCGAGCCGGGCATTCTCTACGAAATGGAGAAGCGCTCGCCCGGAAAAACCTTCATCCCCGCGCCCAAAGACCCCGCCAACCCGCGCAGTGTCTGCAAGCAGATGAAGCAGAACACCCTCGAAAAGCTCTACCTCTGCATGGTGAATCGCGCACCGGAGATCACCGTTGACGAGCAGCTCCGCGAAGGAGCGCTGAAGTCGATCCGGCGAATGCTCGAAATGTCCGCCTGATCCGTCGCCGCCGCCGGGCCGCCACTCCGTTCGACAAGCGTTGCGGCCCGGCAAAATCTCCGTCCGTCCGTTCCTCCGCTGTTGCCGCTGTTCTCCGATTCTGCGTATCTTGCTTTTGAAGTGCTCTTTGATTATCAATCCTTTCAGCAAGAATTCTCATGCGCTTTCTGACCCTTCGCATCGCCGCCATCACGGCGCTTTTCTTCGCCCAGCAATTCCAGCCCGACGCCAACGCTTGGCACGACAAAACCCATCTCACCGTCGCCGAGGCCGCCGGGTTCGACCTCTGGTACAGCGCCGCCGCGCCCGACGTGGCCAAGTCGAAAGAGATGTTCGGCCCGGTCGAAAGCCCGAACCACTACTACAACAACAACGCCAACAAGCGGGTCACGCCCGAAATGGTGATGGCGCAGGTCGGGCGCTACAACCAGCCGGGCGACGACGAAGGGCATCTGTACGGCGCGATCATCGGTGCGGTCAGGGATTACCGGGCGATGAAAAAGAGCGGCAAATACGCGAACTATCCGCTGGTCTATTGCGCCCACTATTGCGGCGACCTCTCCATGCCGCTGCACAACACCCGCTACGACGACTTCAACAAAGAGCGCCACAGCATCAATGACGGCATCATCGAGAACAGCGTGCGCCGCAACATCGGCTATATCCAGCGCATGATGCGTCCGCCGGTTATCAACAGCGAAGCCGATCTGGCGCGTGAGATCGCCGTCGTCGCCGAATCGGCCCGCAAGCTCGGCCTGAAGATCCGGAGGGAAAAGCGCGACATGAGCGTCGATGAGACCTACACCCAGGTGATCCGCAGCGCCTCGCTTTTCAACGCCATTCTCGCCTGGCTCGAAAGAACGCAGACGCCCACCGGCGAAAGAGCTGCGGCCATAACGAATTGATTTTCCGCAAGTTGCATGGCTGAAAAGAAACATCTCGACAGGCTCAGGGCTGGAGTCGGAAGCTGGAACCACTGGCGCAAAGCGCAGCCGGAAATCCGGCCCGACCTCAGCCAGGCCGATTTCAGCGCCGCCGACCTGAAAGGCATCGATCTTTCGGAGGCCGACCTCACCGGCGCGACGTTTGCGAAAGCGAAGCTCTCCGGCGCGGATTTGCGCGGGGCCGATCTGCGCGGAGCCGACCTGTCGGGCGCGCGGCTCGACGGCATAAACCTGAGCCGCAGCACCATCGATCTTTCCACGCGCTACGACGGCGTCACGGGGTGCCAGATCGGCGTCAACGGCCTCTACTCGCCCTCGACCGACTCGGCGGCTCTGGTGCGCCTCGACCCGTCCGGCAACTCCATGCAGGGATCCAACGCCGAGGCGGTGGTCGAAAGCCTGCGCCACGCCCGCAAGCTGCACACCTTTTCGGTGACACTCGCCGGAATCGCCCTCTTGTTCATCGTCATCAAGCCCAAAACCATCACCCTGCCGTACCTGGCCGGGTCGTTCAAGTTCGATGATTTCAGCTATGCCTTTCTGGCCACCATTCTCTCGACGGCGCTCCTGAGCCAGGTCGCCTCGTTCATCGACTCGGCGCTGCAAGGCGCGCGCTACCTCAACGACCGGCGGGCGGCGATGCTGGTCGGCCACTTTCCGTGGCTGCTTTCCAAGTACGAGAGCGACCCGGCGAACCAGCGCCAGGCGCGGATTCTGCGCTTTTTCATGATCTTCCATCCGATGATTTACCTCTACTTTTTCGTCAAGTGGAGCGCCCTCGGCGTCGGCGACTGGGACTCGGTCATCCGGCACTACGAGCAGATGCCGGTCATTTTCGGCGAATACCTCCTGCCGGTGATCTACGTCATTCTCATCCGCATCTGCCTGCACCTCTTCCGGCTCTCCGAAGGCTTTCAGAAGCCCATCCTCTTCGATGCCGAAACCGAACGCAGCCGTCGCACCGATATGGAACGCCTCACCGAAGCCTTCGAGCGCCAGTCCACGCTTACCGCCGAACTGGTCGAGGTGCTGAAAAAGAGGGGAGAGAAGGGGTGAGAATGACTTGTAATCGCCAGATTTTATCTAAACTCTTGTGAAGCATGAGCAGATTTTCAGTTGTTTCGATGCGCCGAATTGGTGTTCTGTTTTTCTTTTCGATCCTGACGCTTTTCGCGGATTGCGGCCAAGCCATGGCTCGCAGGCAATCCTTTGACGAAGCGGCGGCTGGGGTAGTCAATGCCTTCAGGTCGAGAGACCAGGCCCGGTTGAACCGCTTTGTTAATTCAGAGCAAGGCGTGATCGTCATGTATCGCGAGGGTGTTTACAACGTTTTCAAAGCTGTTTCAAGGATCGATTTCGCAAAGCCCGTGCCGGGATATTTTCCCTATCCGAAGCTCAGTAGCGCAGCGCCGCTCAGGTACGCGCCGTTGCCGGAGTACGATTGCCAGCGCGAGGCGTGGTCGAAAACCGGCCTGTTCTGCGACCCAAAACACCGGGATGTTTTGTTGAGCACCACGGCGATTAACCTGAAGCGGAACGGACTGAAGGAGATTTCGCAGGAAACGATCGACCGCTTTCGAGCGCTCGAAGCGAAAAGCGTTCGGGTCGTACTGGTTGACGTGAATGGAAACGATCTGGTGTTTTATCTGACGAGAATCGGCGAGCGCTGGTATTTGACCATCCTCGACCGCGTCTCCAGCGATTGCGGCGCTTGAGCATGGAAAGATGATTTGTGCGGCTGGGTCTTTGAAAAGAAGCGTTCCCGGAGAAATCGATAAAAATTACTGGAGCACCATTCTTTTCTGTCATGCTGAGCGAAGCGAAGCATCCAGCGCCATTTTACCGTTGCATCGAGCGGCTTTGATGTCGGAATCACGTTTTTTGCTTCGGTAAGGCGTATCTTTTTATGCGTCGTTTGTACTTATAACTGTTCACAGGTTTACCCCAAACCATGTTGCCACTCTCACTTGCGAGCATTAATGAAGCGCATCTTCTGCCTCTCCGAAGGCTTCCAGAAGCCGATCCTTTTCGATGCCGAAACCGAACGCAACCGCCGAACCGACATGGAACGCCTCACCGAAGCCTTCGAGCGCCAGTCCACGCTTACCGCCGAACTGGTCGAGCTGCTGAGAAAGCGGGAGGGGAAGAGGGGAGAGTGATGAATTGGGGAAGAGCGGGAGAGCTTACATTGTAGAATCAACATGTTTTGTCAGCCTGTCAGTGAGCGAACAAGCGAATGGTTCCGATACTCGACATTGACAAAATGGCAGCAATAGGCTTCGTGGTTTGCCTTAGATCAATAAAACCAGTTACAAGGAGAATCACATGTCAAAAACCGCATTGCTTCCCACGGTAACAGCTGTACGCATGGTCTGGGCCATGTCGGGCAAGTTTTCCAATGATGCCCCTTCGCAAACCATGGCTACCTACGTCGAGGATGTGCTGAAGGGCATTGAAGAGCAGGCACCGCAAATCAGCGATGACGAACGCAGTTATGTGACGAGCGCCGTCGCCACGATGAAAGCCAGTCTGCGCAGTATCGATGTTGTTTACAAGGGGCGTGACCTTAATTTCAAGGAAAACGAGAAGCTGCGTAGCGCTTACCTTGAATCGGTAAAAGAAAGTCTGGATTTTGGAAATAAAGCCCAGGACTTTCTTAAGTCACTGCCTGCGATGACCATTGCGGGCGCGGGAGGAGCCTGTTCAGATAAGTGTGTAAACGGTCGTTTTCATAGAGGCATCCTTCCCTCGAATTTAATGGAAAACTGATTGATAACCGCCCCCCAGTTTT
>NZ_SDGU01000046.1 GCF_004118635.1 Chlorobaculum sp. 24CR
ACGGGAACTGGGGTTTTTAGGCTGGGGTAAAGCTCGGGGTATTTTTTGTTTTCCCCCCCCCCCCCGGCAGTCGAGACCGCAGGGGGGCATGGCGGGAACGCAAGATCAGGAACCTCTGAACTTGATGGGATTTTTGGAACGGGTCTGCCAGTCGTAAACGATAGGCGCGGCCACGAAGATCGAGGAGTAGGTGCCAACCAGAATTCCGGCGAACATGGCGAAGGCGAAGCTGCGGATGGCCGGGCCGGCGAAAATGAAGAGCACGATCACCGAAAGCATGGTGGTGCCGGAGGTGATAATGGTTCGCGAGAGCGTCTGGTTCATGCTCTCGTTGAAGAGCCGTTCGTACTCGGATGGCTTCTGGCCGCGCAGCCGCTCGCGGATACGGTCATAAACGACAACCGTGTCGGTGATCGAGTAACCGGCAATGGTCAGGAATGCCGCGATAATGCTCTGATCGACTTCGAGCGGCATGAAATCGAACAGGCCGCCCAAAAGGCTGAACAGACCGAGCACGGTCAGCACATCGTGAAAAATGGCCGCGACGCCCGCCGTGGCGAACTTGAACTCGAAACGCACGCTCACGTAGAGCAGAATGCCGACCAGCGCCGCCGCCAGCGCCTTGATGGCCGACATCTTCATGTCGGAGGCGATGCTCGGGCCGACCGCCTCGACGCTCAGAATCTGCGCGGGATTGCCCGGCAGGCGGGAAGCGAGCGAGTTCAGAATCAGACTCCTGAGTTTTGTGGTGTCGCCCTGAAAATCGGTTTTAAGCAACAGCGAACGATCCAGACCGTATTGCTTGACCGAACCGCTCACCCCGGCCTCCCGCATGAGCGAGCGCACCGCGCCGACATCGACCGTTTTCTCGAAACGAATCACCACCTCCGAACCGCCCTTGAAATCGATGCCATAGTTCAACCCCCTGAAAACGAGGGAGACCATGCCCGCAATCAGCAGAATGGAGGAGATGGCATAGGCGATCTTGCGATGCTTGATGAAATTGAAACCGGTTTTCTGAAAAATGCGCATTGCAGTGTCTTGTAATTATCCGAAACTCTTTTCATTCATGAACTTGCTGTCGAGCAGCAGGTTGAACAGCACCCTGGTGACCACGATCGCCGTAAAGAGGCTCGCGGCGGTACCGATCATGAGGGTGACGGCGAATCCCTGAATCGGCCCGACGCCGTAAACATAGAGCAGAAAGGCCGCGGCGAGCGTCGTAACGTGAGAGTCGAGAATCGATGAGAACGCCCGGTTATAGCCGGCGTCGATCGCCATGCGAAGGCTCTTGCCGTCGGCAAGCTCCTCGCGGACGCGCTCGTAAATCAGCACGTTGGCGTCAACGGCCATGCCCATCGTCAGCACAATACCAGCGATGCCCGGCAGGGTCAGGGCGGCGCTGAATCCGGCCAGCACGGAGATGATGACCAGAATGTTGAGCACGAGGGCCAGGTCGGCGGCGATACCCGCCTTGTTATAATAGAAAATCATAAAGATAGCGACCGCAGCAAAACTCCAGGTCAGCGAGAACATACCCGCCCGGATGTAGTCCGCGCCGAGCGACGGGCCGACGGTGCGCTCTTCGAGGATTCGCACCGGCGCAGGCAGCGCGCCGGCTTTCAAAATAATTTCGAGGTCTTTAGCCTCGTCGAGGCTGCCGATGCCGTTGATGACCGAGTTGCCGCTCGGAATGCGCGACTGCACAACCGGAGCGCTATAGACCGCGCCGTCAAGCACGATGGCGATCTGCTTGCCGATGTTAGCCCCGGTGATGCGCGCCCACTTCGACGTGCCCTCGTCGTTCATCGACATGAGCACCTCGGGCTGATTATCCTGGGCGCTGAAGGTCGCCTTCGCCTCGGTAATCACGCCGCCGGTCAGTTCGGGAGTCTTCTGGAGGAGATAGATCGGGTAATATTTTTCGCCTTTGGAGGTCTGGTCGGGCTTGGCGGCCAGAAGCAACTGGGTATCCTGCGGCAAGAGCGCCTGCACGTCGGGCCGGTTCAGCACCGCCGTGACCTGATCGCGCGCGTAGGCCGGAGTGAACACCAGGCCATTTGGCATCATGCCGATCACATCCGAAAGCTTTTTGACGCCGGTACCGGCAGCCTGGGGAGCGGCGGCAACCGGCGTGGCGGCCATCGATGAGTCAGACGGCACGGCGGGCGCGGCGGAAGCCGGAGCGACGAGCGGCGTGGCGCTGATGCGCTGGATGGCGCGGAGCAGCGTTTCAGGATCCTTGACCAGCTTGAATTCGAGCTTCGCCGTGCCCATCAGGAGGCGGCGAACCCTGGCCTCGTCGGTCACGCCCGACAGCTCGATGACGAGGCGCTGCGAGCCCTGCGTCTGAATCACCGGTTCAGCCACGCCATACTGGTCGATACGGTTGCGGATGATCTCTTTGGCCCTCACCAGCGCATCTTTGGCCTCGCCGTTCAGCTTGTTGACAATATCCTGATCGGAGTCGCGCATATCATAGAAGTAACGGCTGAGCTTGATGTTCTCCTTCTTGAACCCGGCGGCCACCAGATCGACCACATTGGCATTGGAGCTGGCGGACTCGTTCTTGACGATCTGCATGACGTGGTTGAAGGTCGCGTCCTTGTTCCAGGCCTTCTGCTGGATCAGATCGAGAATATCGACCTCCATCACCAGATGCATACCGCCCTTCAGATCGAGGCCAAGCTTCAGGCTTTTGTCTTTGGCCTGCTCGATTTCGGTGCGATGATCGATGGCGAACTTCAGGCTGTCTTCGGGGGAATGGAAACTCTTGAGTTGTTGTGTCAAGGCATGGTCACGCCAGGTCGGCCAGATCGACCATAACGAGACCAGCGTGACCACGGCAATGAGAATGAGCTTAAAGCGGTTGTTTTTCATGAAAAAGGCCGTTACGCACGATTGATAAAGAAAAGCCAATATAAAGAACGGGGTCTGGATTAACAATCGTGGCAGCGGGGGTGAAAAAAGAGGGAAAAGGGCGACAGAAAAGGCCCGTAAAGGCAGCTCGCGCGGCTGTCCATTGCTGAGCGTTGACGGGGCCGAAGCGGGTCGGGAATCAAGAACGCATCGTCATTCCCGCTCTCCCAATAGTCCCATTTGCCCCATCAGTCTCGCTGCCCGGTCAACTTTCTGACATACTCTTCCGGATCGATGCCCCACTCCTTGATAACCCCAAGCGCTTTAGTGGGCTTGCTACATTTTGATAGACACAAAAAGAAGCCATCATACGCCACGTCGTCAGTACTGACAAGCAGTTTAAAGTGGATGCCGTTGAGC
>NZ_SDGU01000047.1 GCF_004118635.1 Chlorobaculum sp. 24CR
GTCAAGGTCGAGAAATTGAGTATAAAAAGTTGCATTCACAGCAGCTCCAACTCTTCTAAATACCTCGAAGCTCTGCTTCGAGGATCCTTTATTCAGTCTACACAAGAGTGTTTGATTTTGTCTGTCGAGAAGTATGTAAACGGACGGACTGATATAGAGAAAAAAGAAGGAAATTTTGGGAGGCTTAATATTGGGCAATTGGCAGTCAATGCAAATCAGTTGGTTCCTTCTGATCTTGAAAGATATAGACATTCAAAAAGTGTCTTAAAAGTTGCTAAACGCTTATTTCAGGAAAAGTATGGGCGCAATATGAAGGTTTTAGAGGTTTCATCAGAGTTAAACATACCTGAGTTATATAGAATATCGCAAATATTATGAGGTGAGTTCTAAAAAAGAAAATTTATCATGGTAGAGAAATGAACTCAAAGTTTAGTTGGAATAGTTTCTTGTTTTAGAAAAATCTATGTCCCACCAACCCAACCACATACACTTTTCCCTGCCATCATGGCTTGATAGCTATGCCAGCACATACAATCCATCGCCCTCGCTCGAAGCGCGGATGCAGTTCGTTATCGGGGCGGCGAGGCGAAATGTCGAGGCGGGGAGTGGCGGGCCGTTTGCGGCGGGGGTGTTTGAGATCGAATCAGGAATGCTGGTGTCGCTTGGCGTCAATCTCGTTGTCAGTCAGCAGTCATCCATTCTTCACGCAGAGATGGTCGCTATTGCGCTCGCGCAATTGAAGTTAGGCGCGTACGATCTTGGCGGCTCCGACATGCCTGCGCATGAGCTGGTGACGAGCGCCGAGCCGTGCGCGATGTGCTTCGGCGCAGTGCCCTGGTCGGGCGTCCGGCATCTCGTGGCCGGGGCATCCACCGAGGATGCGAAGGCAATCGGGTTCGACGAGGGGCCAAAGCCGCAAAACTGGATTGAGGAACTCGAATCCCGTGCTATTCGCGTCACCACCGGCGTCGAGCGCGAAGCCGCTCGCGAAGTTTTGCAGCTTTATGCTCGAACCGGCGGGCATATCTATAACTCACGAAAATGCTGACGCCTGGCGCGTACCGGATGCCGCCAAAGCGATTTCGCGGGCATCGGGCCGAAAGGCATTTCAGCAGGAACGTGTCGGCTTTGAAGCTGAATTGTTCGTCGATTGGAGTTGATCGGGCGGGCGGGCTGTGATTCGAAATCGGGACGGCTCCAGAACCGTCCCGATATAACGGAGTGTCGTTAACGCTTTATTCTCAATTATCCATTGCCTTTTGCGGCCATCTGCTCGAAGAAATCGCGCAGGCGATGGGTGCCGTATTGCGGCGCGACGGTGTCGTTTTTGCTGACCGTGGCGGCGAAGAGCGCGATGTCGTGGATGTCGCGGTTGATGACGCCCGTGACGGCGGCAATTCCGTCAGCGAGCCACGTCGGCAGCGAGATACTGAACGGCTGTTTTTTGACCACGTCGGCGGCCATCATGGCGACCTGCCTGAAGGTGAAAATCTCCGGCCCACCCGCGTCGATCTCCCGCGCGTTACCCTCGGCGGCATCGACGCACACCTTGGCCAGGTCGGCTCCGTGGATGGGATTCGAGCGAGTCTGGCCATCGCCGAGCGAAAACATGATGCCGTTGCGCGCCATGCTCAAAAACTGCGCCATGTCGGAAAAGTAGCCCGTCGGGCGTACGACCGCGTATTCCAGACCAGACGCCCGCAACTCGTCCACGAACTTCTCGTGCGCCTGGATGTTCTCGATCTCCATCATCTTCTGCGCGTTGAACACCGAAATATAGACGAACTTTTTCACCTTCGCCTTCATCGCCTCGCGCATGATGTTCAGGTTCGCCTTGTAATCGACATCGAAGCTCGAATGCACGAAATCGGGACGGGTCATGCCGAGCGACGAAAAGACGACGTCGATGCCGTCGCACACTCCAGCCAGGCTTTGCGGTTTTGTGGCGTCGGCTGTCACGATTTCGTCAGCGAAATTGGCAATGACCGGTTCGAGGTGCGGGCCGGGCTTTTTGGCCTTTTCGGGGTCACGCACCAGAGCGCGCACCCAGTAGCCGCGATTCTTGAACTCCTGCACCACATGGCTTCCGATATAGCCGGTCGAACCGGCGACAAGCACTTTTTTCATAATCAATTGGGTTGACTGGTTGGCAAAATCGAATAATAACCCTAACCGCCAAGCCCGTTTCAACGTGCCCGCCTGCAAACATCCGGATAGTTCACGCCATCTATTCCGTCCACTTTGCCCATGACAGCACAACTTTTTACCGGATTGCCGTTTGCCATCGCCAGGCTTGCACCATGCGGCTTCGGCAGTAATCAGAACGCTTTCATCTTTTTGACCTCTTTCCGCCAGCAGTGAAAAAGCATGTGACCGACGTAGCCTGCGTATTCATTTCCCAGGATTTTGCGAGCCGCCTCTTGCAGGTAACGGTAATTCTTTTCGGTCAAGCTTTTGCGAGCCGCCTCGATGCCGAACCACTCCCAGAGGTACTGTTTTACATGGGTATCAATCGGAAAGGCGTCTAATCGACCAAGCCCGAAAAGGGCAATACAGTCGGCGATTTTCAGACCAATTCCACTGTGTGCGCATAACGTTTCGCGCAGCGTTTCGAGATCGCATTCGCTCGATCTGACGCACGCTAAAGCCAGTTTCCCCGACTCGAAAGAGCGGGCCATCGCGATGATGTTAGCAGCCCTGATCCGGTTGTTGTTTGTGCATAACGCAAGCTCATCAAGGTTTGCGGAAGCAAGAGCTGATGGGGTAGGGAAGCTGTAGAAAATCATTTCACCCTCTGGCGTCTCAAGCCGAATCTTTTGCCCATACCGCTCAGTAATCATCGAAACTTGACGCCGAATCAGGTGCATTCCGATGCCTTGTGCACACATAAACGTCACCATAACTTCAAATGGATCCTGCCTCATGACCCGTACTGTCTGGTACGAATTAACCAATTGCCAAACATCAGAAAAATCCTGTTTAAAATTATCAGGTATTATCATTTTTTCATCAAGATCAAGAAAAAAATATCGCCATAAATAATCTTTAATTGGTAATCCAATAACATAATTACTTGTACTTAAAACCTCAATAAATCCGACTTTAATTTCACGCAATAAAATTATACTATTGCCAATTACATGAGAGTAGTACTCATGTATAGGTGCTCCTGCTTTCCAAGAAAAACTTTGTCCACTAAAGAGCGTATCGTTCAGATTAACCCTTTTATCTGTCAATAATAAGGTTCTTGATAAGAATTTATCAATGTCCATAAATTATAATGCTAAACAGATTATTCAATCTAATATTAATTATTTTTCAAATTACTATAAATGCTTTAAATAAAATAGCTTAAGTTGTGTTATATAATATTATTATGATGTTCTGCATTTGCTTTTAAAGTATATTGATAACTTTCTCTGATGTGTAAGTATTTTTTTAATGAATATAGATTAAATTCCGATCATTTTACATCGTAAAAGTATTGATAATTTGTATTAAGATACCACAACTCTTGCAACGAGGTTCTTCATTAAGAAGTCCTAATCTTATTTTAAGATAAGTATTTTTAAATAAAAAAGTTTATATCAATCATTATTTTATTTTTTATATTTCTACTATACTCTTCTTTTTAAGATCAAAAGATAAATTGCTTGCTGACTCTGTTTGGCACTAAATTAATAGATGAATAAGTGAATCGTGTTATGAAAATGGGGAAATACTCGTGCTCTTGGCGCTCTTTTATCTCGATAGGTATCTCGTTAGGGAATTCGCAGTGCGTTGATCTATGGTTCGGTCGTTGGCGATAAACCGGGAGAAACTTTTCTCGAAAATCCCCAATTCTGAACCTTTTGTTTTGGGTATGGTTGCCAATTATTTTGTTGATTATGCTGCGAATCCGCTCTTCCGGAATGGTTCCGGAATGGTTCATGTAAGAGCATTATCGTTGTCTTTTCCTGCACGGGACTCGCCAAGCCGCAGCCGGGTGACATTAGCGAGCAAGTCGATCATCTCGGCAACAAAGCCATGCTCAACGATGCGCCAGCTCAGGGTGTGCGGAAGTTTATCTACATTCCTGTGTTCATCGTCTGCAAGATGATGGGACTTGAAATGGTCAGTGCGCACAAGTGTTTCGTGCAGGGTTTGAAATCCTCCGGAATGGCATATGCCGTGATCTGGCTAACCGCATTTTTCTGATTTGGGCATGTTTTTCAAGATGGCCCTAAGTGTTAACATAGATGTCGCCTCAAGTAGAGGAGGCGAATTATGGGTTATTCACATGCCGTGAGACACAGTGTCCTGAAAAAAGTGCTGC
>NZ_SDGU01000048.1 GCF_004118635.1 Chlorobaculum sp. 24CR
TGTAGTTTTTTCTGACTTTTCGCATGGTGAATTCCTCCGTTTTTGTACTCTAACTCAAACGGCTGAATTCTCCAATTTACGCTGAACCAAAACAATTTTAGGTTCCAAAAACATAACGCCAGAGTTTGTGGTTAGCAAGTTTCTTCAACAGAATGGATTTGTTGGTGTATCTGTTAAAAGGTCGTTAGCTACTTATCGGTAAACGATAAATTATCAAAGTCGTTTTATGGTGCTGAGTTTTCTTGACGGCAGTCAAACAAAAAAGCGACCCGATATGGTCGCTTTTTTGTTATTGAATCGATGCGTACACCGTTCTTCAGGTGAAAGGCGCTTCGAGCATTTTACAGTTTTCGTCGATCCCGACTTCTGCAAGAGGTCGAGACTGTTCTGAACGTTTTTTGATCAAGTCTGGTTTACTTGCTTGATGTTTCGGGATGCGAGCGTATCTGCTTAAATAATTAAGGATGATGACCTGTCACTCCTTTCTTAATTTATGGCAGGCATGAGGCGAACCGCATCGAAGTCCACAACCGGGCGCAATATTTATCCACAGTAAAACCAGAGGAGAAAACACCATGTCAGAAGAGGCCAATGAGCTGAAAAAGGAGCTTGCCAGGCGTAAGCGGATGGCGATCGGGATCGCATCGGAGATTCACGATATTGTCGAAGATACGCTCTGGGTTGACTACGAGAAGATGCCAGGACTTGCCGAAAAGCTCGTGGCCGCCGTGCAGGAGGCCAACCGGTTCAAGGCAGACAACTGCCTCTCATGAAATCTCTGCGTTGAGAGTGTGGCGAGAAGAGCATCGCCGATGTTATCGAGATATTCAGGACAATCCACTGTGCGTCAACAGCGTTAAAACGCCAAGAGGCGGCCCCGGTTTCGCTTCCGGAACAGCCTCTTTTCATTTCGTGCATTTGACCGCAGAACGCGGGACTGGTCGTTTGACTTGGCGTCAGGTGAAAGGCGCTTCGAGCATTTTGCAGTTTTCATCGACAATCAGCGCGGACTTCTGGAGCATGTCGAGGTCGCTCTGGTCGAGCTTGATTTCGTAAACCTTTTCCACGCCGTTCTTTCCGAGCTTGACCGGGACGCCGACGAAGGTGCCGTCGATGCCGTACTCGCCGCCGAGGCTCACGGCGCAGGTCAGTACGCGCTTGCGATCCAGCACGATCGACTCGACCATCTCGACCACCGATGCTGCCGGAGCGTAGAAGGCCGAACCCTGCTTGAGGTAGTTGACGATCTCCGCGCCGCCGGTGCGGGTGCGCTCGACCAGCTCCGCGATCCTATCGGCAGCAATGAGGTCGGCAATAGGAATGCCCGCCACCGTGGTGTACTTGACCACCGGCACCATCGCGTCGCCGTGGCCGCCGAGCACGCAGGCGGTCACATCCTGCATCGAAACGCCAAGCTCCATGGCGATGAACGAGCGGAAGCGCGCCGAATCGAGCACGCCGGCCATGCCGATGACCCGCTCCTTCGGCAATCCGCTCTTCTGCCAGGCGACGTGGGTCATGATGTCGAGCGGGTTCGAGACCACCACGATGATCGGATTTTTGGAGTGCTCCATGATCTTTCCGGTCACCTCGCGGACGATACCGGCGTTCATCGTGAGCAAGTCCTCGCGGCTCATGCCGGGTTTTCTCGGCAGACCGGCGGTGATGACGACGATGTCGGAGTTCGCCGAATCGGCGTAGTCGTTCGAGCCGGTCACGTTGGTGTCGAACAGGCCGACCGGGCCGCTTTCGTACATATCAAGTGCTTTGCCCTGAGGTATGCCTTCGACGACATCGAGCAGCACGAGCTCCCTTGCAAGCTGTTTTTCTGCAAGACGGAATGCCGTGGTGGCCCCAACGTTGCCTGCGCCAATAACGGTGATTTTCATAATGCACTTACGGGTTTTGGTTTCTGTTGGAATGATGTCCTTGCCTGGTAGCAGCAGGGGACATGTTTAGCATCAGCGCTGTCGCTGAAAATCCGGGAGTCGCTTGTCAATCCTCATCGAGACGGATTTCCGCGGAAATCCGCATTGTGCGCTCAAGAAACTTGAATCAATACGTTCGGCAAGAACTGCCTTGCCTGGAATATACACCAAGACGCCCGGTACCTCCGGCTCGCAGCGGAAGCCGCAGGTGAAACGCACAAGTTAGTGATCGGGCAGAAAAAGCTCTTGGCGCTTGCGCCAAGAGGGGCAGTAGCGTTTCAATCGGCGATGTATCGGGATGCTCGACAATAGAGCGTAAAAAAAGCAAGCCGTTCATGCTTGTCCGGCTTGCTTTCAATATAAGTGTAATGCATCTCCACCCAAATCAGGAGGGGATGATATCGACCTGTTTTTTGTTGTTGCGGCCGTTCCTGAAGTGAACGGTACCATCGACGAGGGCGAAAATGGTGTGATCCCTGCCGAGTCCGGCGTTGTCGCCCGGCTTGATGGCCGTGCCGCGCTGACGGAGAATGATGGTGCCCGCGTTGACCGTGGAGCCGCCTGCGGCTTTCACGCCGAGGTATTTCGGATTGCTATCGCGGCCGTTTTTGGTCGATCCGCCGCCTTTTTTATGTGCCATGAGACTAAAAAATTAGTGTTATCAATTCCTGTTCGTTCAGATCGACATCACTTCGACCTGGGTCATGTGCTGGCGGTGTCCGTTACGTCTCTGGAAACGCTTGCGGCGTTTTTTCCTGAACACGATGACGGTTTCGTCCCGGACATGGTCAAGCACCTTGACCGTTGCTTTGCCTTCATTCATGCTTGAATCAGCCTGATTGACCTGCATGAGAGTCTTCACTTCGATAACGTCGCCTGCGGCGGCCTTTTGCCTGGGGACAAAAATTTTGTCGCCCGCTTTTACCAGATACTGTTTGTCGGAAATCTCGATCAGGGCCTGCATCATTAGTAATAGTTTGGTGATAAAGAGCAAGAATATACAAGAAAGAAACCGTTTTTCAAATCATCGCAAACTTCTTTCGCAGAGAAGTTCAGCGCAGGAAAAAAGTCACGAGAAGCACGACGGCGAACATGCTGAACGAGATCGTGAACAGCCGGTACCATGCCGTGTATTGCGCCGTGTCGCAGGGGTAGGTGATGGGCTGGATCGCTTTGACGATAAAGCCCATCGTGAGGGCGATCTGGAGGAGCATCAGGCCGATCTTGGCGAAAACCCACGGCGTCCAGCCTTCGTAGAAGTGCGCCAGCAAAAGGCCGGAGAGGATGACCGAAATGACGGCCACGTCGGCCATCTTCGTTTCGAGCTTGATGAAGCGGCGCAGCAGCAGCGAGTGGTCGTTGGCCTGTTGCTTGTCGCCGGTGAGGCCGGGTTCGAGCGTTTTGAGCAGAAAGAGGGTCGCGAAGATGGTGCCGAACCAGGCGGCGAAACCCGTGATGTGTATGACGCGCAGGAGAGCATGAAAATCCATGAGAGAACGATGGTTGATAATTGTGATGCTGATGCCAAGATATTGCGCCGTCTTCAGCTTTTCAAGCTTCCGTGAAAGCTTGTTTTTTTTGCGTGACTGCTTTAGTTTGACTGTCCACGAAATCCGGCGGTAACAGACAATATCACGAAGAAATATGGCCAAAGAGGCGCAGGCCCGAAAACAGGAGGCGACACCGATGATGCGCCAGTATCTCGATGTCAAGGAGCGTTATCCCGGCTACCTGCTGCTCTTCCGCGTGGGCGATTTCTACGAAACTTTTCTTGATGACGCCGTCATGGTCTCCTCGGCGCTGAACATCGTCTTGACGCGCCGCTCGAACGGCAGCTCCGCCGAAATTCCGCTCGCCGGATTCCCGCATCACGCCAGCGAGGGGTACATCGCCAAACTCGTGATGAAGGGGTTCAAGGTGGCGGTGTGCGACCAGGTCGAAGACCCGGCGACGGCCAAGGGGATCGTCAGGCGCGAGATCACCGACATCGTGACGCCGGGCATCACCTACAGCGACAAGATTCTCGACGACCGCCACAACAACTACCTCTGCGCCGTCGCGCCGGTGAAGCGGGGGCGCGAGCATCTGGCGGGCGTGGCTTACGTGGATGTGACCACCGCCGAGTTCCGCATGACCGAACTGCCGCTCGGTGAGCTGAAAGATTTCCTCCAGTCGCTCCGCCCGTCGGAAATACTGATCTCGTCGCGTGACAAGGAGCTTCGCGAATCTCTCGCCAAAAACCTCTTCACCGGCGCGCTCTTCACGGTGCTCGACGAGTGGATGTTCACCGATGAGCAGGCGACGCGGGTGCTCGAAAACCACTTCAAAACGCACTCCCTCAAGGGTTTCGGCATCGAGGGGTACGAGGCCGGACGGATCGCCGCCGGAGCCATCCTTCAGTACCTCGAAGAGGCCAAACAGGGAAGTCTGAAGTATCTCGTGCGCATTGGCCTCGTCGAGAGCGGCGAGACCATGACGCTCGACATCCAGACGCGGCGGAACCTTGAAATCATCTCGTCGATGCAGGATGGCACGCTGAACGGAAGCCTGCTCGAAGTGCTCGACCGGACGAAGAACCCGATGGGGGCGCGCCTGCTCCGGCGCTGGCTGTTGCATCCGCTACGGAAGCTGGAGCCGGTGGTGCGGCGGCACGATGCGGTTGAGGAGCTGCTCGACGCGCCGGAGCTGCGCGAAGAGGCGCGGCGGGCGCTCGGCGGCATCATCGATCTGGAGCGGGCGCTGGCGCGAATCGCCACCTCGCGGGCGATGCCGAGGGAGGTGCGCCAGCTCGGTTCGTCGCTCGCGCTGGTTCCGCAGCTTCGCTCGATGCTCGACGGATGCCAGTCGCTCCGGTTGCGCGAGCTGGCCCTCCGGGTCGATGCGCTGCCGGAGCTGGCCGACACCATCGAACGGGCGCTCGATCCGGAGGCGAGCGGCGCGGTGCGCGACGGCGGCTACATCCGTTCCGGCTACCACGAGGAGCTTGACGAGCTGCGGGCGATCTCGTCCGGGGCGCGTGACCGGCTGCTCGAAATCCAGCAGGAGGAGCGCCGCCGCACCTCGATTTCGACCCTGAAGGTGCAGTACAACAAGGTGTTCGGCTACTACATCGAGGTGAGCCGCGCCAACAGCGACAAGGTGCCGGAGGACTACGAAAAGAAGCAGACGCTGGTCAACGCCGAGCGTTACACCATTCCCGCGCTGAAGGAGTACGAGGAAAAAATCCTGACCGCCGAACAGAAGAGTGAGCTGCTCGAACACCGGCTGTTTCAGGAGCTGTGCGCCGCCGTTGCCGCAGAGGCAGCCTCGATCCAGACGACCGCCGCCGCGCTTGCCGAACTCGACTGCCTCGCCTCGTTCGCCTCCTGCGCCGACGAGTACCACTACTGCCGCCCGTCGATGAACGAGGGTAAGGAGCTGACGATCAGCGGCGGACGCCATCCGGTGCTGGAGCGCATTCTCGGCGCGGACGAGCCGTACATCTCCAACGACTGCCGCGTCGGCGCGAGCCAGCAACTGCTCATCATCACCGGCCCCAACATGGCGGGAAAAAGCTCGTACCTCCGGCAGGCGGGCCTCGTCGTGCTGCTCGCGCAGGTGGGAAGCTTCGTACCCGCCGAGAGCGCCGAGATCGGTCTCGTTGACCGCATTTTCACCCGCGTCGGCGCGTCGGACAACCTCACCTCCGGCGAGAGCACCTTCCTCGTGGAGATGAACGAGGCGGCGAGCATTCTGAACAACGCCACCGACCGCAGCCTTCTCCTGCTCGATGAGATCGGGCGGGGAACCAGCACCTTCGACGGTATGTCGATCGCCTGGTCGATGTGCGAGTTCATCCACGACCAGCTCCGCGCGCGCACGCTTTTCGCGACGCACTACCACGAGCTGGCCGAGCTGGAGTCGCGCTTCGAGCGCATCGCCAACTTCAACGCCACGGTGGTCGAGACCGCCGACACGGTGATCTTTCTGCGCAAAATCGTGCGCGGCGCGTCGGACAACAGCTACGGCATCGAGGTGGCGCGGATGGCCGGAATGCCGCCGGAGGTGATTTCGCGGGCCAAAGAGATTCTCGCCGGAATGGAGAAGCGCGAAGTCGAGGTGCCGACGCAGCGGCAGGCCACGTCGCCGATTATGGCGCGGCAGATTTCGCTCTTCGAGGAGGAGGAGAGCCGCCTGCGCAAGGCGCTTTCGGGCCTCGACATCAACCGGCTCACGCCGCTCGACGCCCTCATGGAGCTGAAGCGGCTTCAGGAGATCGCGCTCGACAAAGGAGCAAACTGAATCCCATGAGCACGGAACATCGTCCTCTCTCGGTCTTACTCGTCTTCGTCCAGGCATCGAGCGGCGTGGACGGCGCGGCCTCGCTCGACGGAGCCGCCAAATCCGGCATCTCGCTGCTCAAGGATCGCGCCATGAGCGGTGTCATCAAGCGGGCGCAGTTCGCCATTCCGCCGCTCTCGCTCATGATTCTCAGCTCCGTCGAAGTTGCGGGCGTCACGCAGGAGATTTGCGACCTGCGCTTCGACAAGCTGCCGCTCGACCGGCATTGGGATCTGGTCGGCATCAGCGTGCAGACCGGCGCGGTGCGTCCGGCGGTCGAAATTGCCGCGCTGTTTCGCGAGCGGGGCGTGCCGGTGGTGCTGGGCGGGCCGTACGTCTCGATCTTTCCGGAGCGCTGCAGCGAGCATGGCGACACGCTGGTGATCGGCGAAGCCGACGAGCTGTGGCGCGAGGTGCTCGAAGATTTGCGGCGAGGCCAGCTCAAGCCGGAGTACCGGCAGGGGGCGTTTCCCGATCTCTCCGCACCGCGCCCGGTCAGCAAATCCGCGCTCCGGATCAATCGCTACTTCACCACCAACGTCGTGCAGACCACGCGCGGTTGCCCCTACAGTTGCGACTTCTGCAACGTGCACGTCATGAACGGCCACAAGCTGCGCCACCGCCCGGTCTCGGAAGTGGTGCGCGAGGTCGAGGCGTTTCTGCGCGAGGACAGGCGCATCTTTTTCTTTCTCGACGACACGGTCAACGCCGACGAGGCATATGCCGCCGAGCTGTTCTCGAAGCTGATTCCGTTCAACATCAAATGGGTCGGGCAGGCCACCACGCTGCTCGGCGAAAATCCGAAGCTGCTCGACATCTTCGCCCGCTCCGGCTGCGGCGCGCTGCTGGTGGGCATCGAGAGTCTCGCCGACGAGAGCAACCGGGCGCACCACAAATTTCACAACCCAGCCGAGCGGCAGGTGCGCTGCATCCAGGAGATTCGCAAGGCGGGCATCTGCGTCTATGGCAGCTTCATCTACGGCCTCGACGGCGACACGCTCTCGATGCCGGAGCGGATCGACGCCTTCATCGACGAAGCGGGCGTTGACGTGCCCGGCATCAACCTGTTGCGCCCGATTCCGGGCACTGGCGTCTTCACGCGCCTCGCCGAAGAGGGGCGGCTCCTGCACCCCAGCCACGACCACGACGCCTTCCGCTTTTCTTGGGGCCAGGAGATGCTCTACCTGCCCAAGCAGATGAGCCTGGACGAGTTCATTCCAAGCTATACCGAACTTACCTCGAAGGTGTTCACCCCGCGCCGGGCCATCGAGCGGGCGATGCGCGCGCCCACGCTCCGCTCGGCAGTGCTGATGTTCAACATGCTCTACGTGCACATGTACGGGCTTTCAAGAAAAGATTTGCAGCGGCAATTGGCCGAGCTGGCGAGAGGGTGAGCAGTGGACTTTGTGGACGAAGATTGAAGAGCGATTCTTCGGGGTTTTGTCCACCAAGTCCACCCAGTCCACCCTCTTCAACTCAGAGCGCTAATTTCTTCTTCGAGCATTTGCTGCATGTAGAGGTCGGCGTAGTAGCGGCCGTTTTCGAGAAGCTCTTCGTGGGTGCCGCTTTCGGCGATGGCGCCGTCGTGCAGCACGATGATGCGGTCGCAGTTCCTGACCGTCGAAATGCGGTGGCTGATGAGCACAATGGTGGTTTCGGGCAGCTTTTGGAGCAGGCCGTCGAAGATGCTCGCCTCGGTGGCGGTATCGACCGCCGAGAGCGCGTCGTCGAGCACGAGGATCGACGGTTGCCACCGGAGCGCTCTGGCGATGCAGGCCCGCTGCTTCTGGCCGCCCGACAGGTTGATTCCCTTTTCGCCGAGCATGGTGTCGAAGCCGTCCGGGAAATCCTCCACGTCGTCGTGCAGCATGGCGATGCGGCTCGCTTCGATCACGTCGATGCCGCCGCCGTTGCTGCCGAAATCGATGTTCTTGCGGATGGTGTCCGAAAAGAGGAAGTTTGACTGCGGCACGAAGCCGATGGTGCGCCGGATCGCGCCAAGCGACAGGGTTTTGATGTCGCGCCCGGCAATCGTGATGCGCCCGCTCGTCGGGTCGTAGAGGCGCGGAATCAGATTCACCAGCGTTGACTTGCCGGAGCCGGTCGCGCCGACGATGGCCAGCTTCGTACCCGGCTCGACGGTAAACGAGATGTCGCGAAGCACTTCGCGGTCGGGCTGCGAGGGGTAGGTGAAGCCGACATGCTCGAACGTCAGCTCGCCCTTGAGCGGCCTCTTCGTCTCGCTCGCCTGCCCGGAGGCCGGTTCGACGATCTCCGGCTTCGTGTCGAAAATCTCGTCCAGCCGACCTTGCGCCGCCGCCGCCTTCTGAATGATGTTGGTCACCCAGCCAATCGAAATAATCGGCCAGCTCAGCATCGTCACGTAGATCACGAACTGCGCGATATCGCCGATGGTCATTGTGCCCTTCATCACGCCAAGGCCGCCCGCCCAGATGACTGGAATCAGCGAGAGCGCCGTCATCGCGGTCAGCACCGCCATGAACCCCGCCTGGATTCTGCCGAGCCGCAGGTTCTTGCTGTAATAATCCCGGTTCAGCGCCTCGAACCGGCTGGTCTCCCACTCCTCGCGATTGTAGTTCCTGACCACCCGGATGCCGGAGATGTTCTCCTGCACGAGGTTGGTGATGGAGGCGTAGTTTTCCTGGATTTTTTTCGACTGATGCTGAAGCGAGACGCCGGTT
This sequence comes from Chlorobaculum sp. 24CR, assembly GCF_004118635.1. Taxonomy (GTDB): domain Bacteria; phylum Bacteroidota; class Chlorobiia; order Chlorobiales; family Chlorobiaceae; genus Chlorobaculum. The sequence goes on from NZ_SDGU01000048.1 coordinate 8,951, forward strand.
TTGTACACCGACCAACTGAGGAATGGCGCGGGAAGCAGCGCGAACAGGGTCAGAATCGGGGAGATGGCGAACATCGCGACGATGGCGAAGAGCAGCCGGAAGAGCGTGTTGATCGAGTACATGATGCCCGGCCCCAGAAAGTCGCGGATGGCGTTCAGGTCGTTGGTGCCTCTCGAAATCAGCTCGCCCGATCCGGTGCTGTCGTAAAACGAGGTGGAGAGGGTTTGCAGGTGCGAGTAGTAGTCGTTCTTCAGGTCGAACTCGATGTGCCGGGAGGTGACGATGATGAGCTGGCGCACGAGATAGAGCAGGATGCCGCTGAGGGCAGCGAAGAGAATGTAGAGTCCGGTCTTGTGCAGAATCTCGCGCATCTCGAACGGCTTGCCCATGAGGTCAATTGCTTCGCCGAGAAAACGGGGCGCGGCGACCGCGAAAAAGTTGGTGGCGACGACGCAAACGATGCCTGCGACAAGCGATTTCCGGTAACGGAAAAGATATGGGCGCAGAGCCAGCAGATTTTTCATCCGTTCTTTTTTGATGTGACGCAGTTAATGTATAATAAGTGGAGCGAAAACAAAATGGCGCTGCCATAAACTTGTTGCCACGGCTTGTCAGGGCTGCTTGCAACATTTTTTTACGCCTTAACAGACTTCAGCGATGGCCTTTGAATCCAGCAAAAGTTACTATTCGATTGGCGAGGTGAGTCGGATTTCCGGCATCCCCGCCTACCTGCTCCGGTACTGGGAGGACTATTTCAGCGAGCTTGTTCCAGCCAGGGACACGCGGGGGAACCGGCGTTACACCAACCGCGATATCGCGATGGTGCTCAACATCAAGGAGCTGGTGTACGAAAAAGGGTACAAGCTGAACAAGGCGAGCCAGATGGTCAAGAGCGGCAAGGCGGATGATGCTGGGGCCGACCACAAGACCAGCGAAATCCTCAAACTGCAAAAGCAGCTTTCAAGGGAGCAGAAGCAATCCGAAATCACCGGCGAGCGCCGCAAAATGCTGCTGCTCGAAATCAAGGACGAGATCGAAGAGATTCTTGAGCTGATGGGGTGATGTGAGGGGGGAGATTGTCGCGCCTCGCAGCACTCGTTTGTGGTGACGAAAGGGGGGAATGATTTTAGGGGGTTTCGGGGTGGAATTGCGGTAATATCTGCATTGTTAATGAACGATGGTTGTAGGCGTCTTATGCAGAAACCATATAAACACTGTTATGCGTTAAATGACTAGTAGCGCAAAAATGCCAAAAGCATACCTTGAACTTGCTAATGAACGAGTCAACTATCACTTGAACCACTTGAAAAAAAATTACCATCAACCTGAGTACTTCGGCTATGATTTCAAAGATTGGGTGAGTCCATATACTAAAGGCGCTCATCAGCCTGGAGGCGTCGCAGTGATACTTCAAGACTGGTCAAGCTCCGAAGGGCTATCGGGAGACGTTTGCCCTGAGATACAAGAGTATGGTCGAACTCTAGAGCTCAAGACAAACAAAAGGCTTGAGTGTCTTCTACAATCCTTCTTCGGCGTCGGAATATCTGGAACTTATGCCACCAATGTGTTTCCCTTCGTTAAGGAAGGAAATATGTCGAGTTTCATTCCCACCAAAGATATCATTGAGGTGTCGATGATCTTTCTCAAGCGCGAACTCGAAATTGCATCCCCAAAATATGTTATCGGACTTGGCCGAAAAGCCCAACACGCTTTACAAAGTTTAAAGATAGCACACATCGCCATACCACATCCAGCGGCTCGCATCGGAACAATCGAAAAGCATCGCGTTGCTTGGGAAATGGCATTGGCGGGTTTTCGGCGTGACGCATAACCAGCTGCTACAGTAACGCTAACTCCTCGCAGCAAATAAGGATAGATCTTATGCTCCGGATGCGGTTTGCTGGTGTTTGGGCCGGGAGCCATGCCCGTCACCAGCAGGTCGTCGTCACTGGGCGAATACGGCTCCGGCTTGCCGTAATAACCCGTGCGATTCACATCGACCAGTTGGCATTGCGTCGAAACCGGCAACGACTCATCGCCGCCGATCCAGCTTTTCCGCAGCTTCACAGGTAAGGCCCGACTTTTTTTTCAGCCAATCCAACTGCACCTTGAGCCGACCGATCTCGGTGTAGAGCTTTTCAGGATCCGGGGACGAATCGACTGGTTTCGGCCCTCGCTTCGTCTCGAAAATTCCGGGAGCATTTTCGAGGATTTCCCGTTTCCACAGGCCAACCTGAGACGGGGGTACCCCGAACTCCTGGCCGATTTCGTTCGTCGTTTTGTCGCCCCGGATTGCCTCCAGCGCCACCTTGGCCTTGAACTGCGCCGTGAACTTGTTGCGTTTCTTCTCGCTCATAACTTGACCTTGTTTTCAGCCAAGTTACCACCTTAAACCGCTGTCCGAAAATCGGGGGCCACGATACTTATCCCCTCCCCTCAACTCGACAACCGCTCCACGGTGAACACACCCTGCACTTTCCGCAGCTTGTCCATCAGCGTCGTAAGTTTGTCAGTGTTTTTGACGAAAATCATCAGATTGCAGGTGAAGATGCCGTCTTTGGCGTTCAGGGCGATGGTCCGGATGTTGGTGTCGAACCGGGAGATGACGCCGGTGATCTGGTTGGTCATGCCGATCTTGTCTTCGCCGACAATGCGGATGCCGGCGAGGAACTCCGTGTCAACCTTGCGGTTCCAGGCGACCGAGACGATCCGTTCGCTTTTTACGCTGTTTTCGTTGGTGACGTTGACGCAGTTCTTGCGGTGAATCTTGACCGCGCCTTCGGTGGTGACGAAGCCGATGATGTCGTCACCAGGCACCGGATTACAGCATTTGGCGTAGGAGTAAGCGATATTGTTCAACCCGGCGATGGTCACTTCGTCCTTTTGGTGGCCGAGGCGCTCCTGCACTTCACGGGCGATTTCGGCGAAATCCTTGTGCGGCCCCCTCTGCTGAATGTTGCTCTCATGCGTTTCGCCGCTCTTGTTGTGCGGGTGGGTGATGCGCTCCAGCACCTCTTCGCTGCTGATCTGCTGGTTGGCCAGCGCATTGAACAGATCGGCGGGCGTCTTGATGCCGTGCTGGCGGATAGCGCGAATAGCGTCGTTCTCGGTGAAGAGCTTCTTGCTGCCAGAGACCATCTTTTCCCAGATGCTCCGCCCCTTTTCGATCTCCCGGCGGCGCTCTTCGTTGATGGCGGCGCGAATCTTGAGCTTGGCGCGGTGCGTCACCACGATCTTCAACCAGTCCACCTTCGGCTTCTGGCTCTTTGATGTAATTACTTCCACGCGGTCGCCCGACCTCAGCTCGGCGTTCAGCCGCACGATCTTGCCGTTGACCTTTGCGCCGATGCAGCCGTTGCCGATTTCGGTGTGAATCGCGTAAGCGAAGTCGATCGGCGTGGCTCCGGCGGGCAGAATCTTCATGTCGCCCTTCGGCGTGAAGACGTAAATTTCGTCGTGATAGAGGTTGAGCTTGAACCCCTCCATGAAAGCCGCCGCTGTATCCGCATCCTTGATAAGCTCACGGGCCCACTTGAGGAATGAATCGACCGCCGCGTCGTCTTTGCTGATCTTCTCCTTGTAGCGCCAGTGCGCCGCGACGCCAAGTTCGGCGAATTCGTGCATCCGGCGCGTCCGGATCTGCAACTCGATGACGTATCCTTTCGGCCCGATGATCGCCGAGTGGAGCGACTGGTAGCCGTTATGCTTCGGAATGGAGATGTAATCCTTGAAGTGTTGCGGTATCGGCGGGAACTTCTGCGTAATGTAGCCGTAAACGGCGAAGCAGTCCGAAAGCTTGTCCGTATCGATGATAACACGGATGCCGTAGAGATCGTGAATGTCGTCGAACTCCTTGTTCTTCATCCGCATCTTGTTGTAAATCGAACAAAGATGCTTGGCTCGCCCCTGCAATTCCACGGTGAATCCCTGCTTTTCAAGATCATCCTTGATCGGATCGATCATCTTGTTCAGATAGGCGACTCGCTCGTTGCGGCTCAGGCGCACTTTTTTGAGCAGGTAGTCGTACATCTCCGGATCGATGTACTTGAGAGCGAGGTTCTCCAGATCGACCTTCATTTTACCGAGACCGAACCGATGGGCGAGCGGCGCGTAGATGTCGCGCGTTTCGAGCGCCATGCGCAGGCGGCGGTGCTCCGGCAGGGAGTCGAGGGTGCGCATGTTGTGCAGGCGGTCGCAGAACTTGATGAGAATCACGCGAATATCCTTGACCATCGAGAGCAGCATCTTGCGGAACCCTTCTGCCTCGGTGGTTTCGCGGTTGACCATGATTTCGGAAATCTTGGTCAGCCCCTCCACGATGTCGGCAACCTCCGCGCCCAGCTCGGCGGCGATGTCGTCGTAGGTGTAGCCACTGTCTTCGATGACGTCGTGCAAAAGCGCCGCCGCAACGGAAACGCCGTCGAGCGGAAGCTCGGTCACGAGCAGCTTGGCGACCTCCACCGGATGGTAGAAGAATGGCTCGCCGGAAGCTCGCTTCTCCCCCTCGTGAGCGCGGTAGCACATGAAAAACGCACGCTGGATGAGCGATTCGTCGTAGTTCTTGAGATTCGCCCGGCAAAGCCGCAGGATTTCGTGCAGTTTCTGGTAGTGTTCCTGTTCTATCTGGGCCAGCATGGAAGTACGCTTCTCCGGAATTGGAAATTTGATCGAATGATAGGCTGAATATTCATGATATGAAATCGAGGCTTCAGGTCAATACTTTTTACTCCGTCATCTGCTCGATTCGCTCCTGAAGCATCAGAATTTCGTCACGCAGGTAGGCCGCTTTTTCGTAATCGGTCTCCCTGGCGGCCCTCTGCATTTCGGTGTTCATCTCGGCGACCATCAGCAACACCTCGCTGCGGCTCATCGTGTTGAGCAGGCCGCGCAGCTCCAGTTCGGGGCGCTTCTGCAAACCGAGGCGCTTGCGGCGGTAGCGCTCCTCGGCGTCGGCCACGCTGGTGGTGTTGAGCACCTGATCGACCGATTTGATGATGGAGCGCGGCTCGATGCCATGCGTTTCGTTGTAAGCCTGCTGGATGCGACGACGGCGGTCGGTTTCATCGAGCACCTCGCGCATCGAGTCAGTGATCTTGTCGGCGTAGAAAAGCACCTTGCCTTCGAGGTTTCGCGCCGCGCGTCCGGCGATCTGCATGAGCGATTTGCCGTTGCGCAGGAACCCCTCCTTGTCGGCGTCGAGAATCGCCACCAGCGACACCTCCGGCAGGTCGAGGCCCTCGCGCAAGAGGTTGACGCCGACCAGCACGTCGATGTCTCCCGTGCGGAGTTCGCGCAGAATCTGCATCCGTTCGAGGCTCTTGATCTCGGAGTGCAGGTACTGCGAGCGCAGCCCGACCTTGCGGAAATAGGCGTGCAGGTCTTCGGACATGCGCTTGGTGAGCGTCAGCACCAGCGACTTCTGCCCCTTGGCGATGCGCTCGCGGACACGCGCCAGGAGGTGGTCGATCTGCCCGGCGACCGGATGCACCTCGATTTGCGGATCGAGCAGGCCGGTGGGCCGGATGAGCTGCTCGACCACCACCCCGCCGGAGCGCATCAGCTCGTGCTGCGCGGGCGTGGCCGACACGCAGATCACCTGCGGAACCATCTCCTCGAACTCCTCGAAGCGCAGCGGCCGGTTGTCGAGCGCCGAGGGGAGCCGGAAGCCGTGCTCGACGAGCACCGTCTTGCGCGACCGGTCGCCGCCGTACATGCCGCGAATCTGCGGCAGGCTGACGTGAGACTCATCGACCACGACGAGGAAATCCTCCGGGAAATAATCAAGCAGGCACCACGGCCGCTCGCCCGGTTTGCGCCCGGCGATGTGGCGGGCGTAGTTCTCGATGCCGGAGCAGTAGCCCAGCTCCTTGATCATTTCCAGGTCGTAGCGGGTGCGCTCTTCGAGCCGCTGCGCCTCGACCAGTTTGTCTTCGGCGCGAAGGGTGTTCAGCCGGCCCGCCAGCTCGTTTTCGATGGCGAGCATCGCCGGCTCCAGCTTTGCGCTGTCGGCCACGAACTGCCGGGCCGGATAGATAAAGGCGTACTCATCGCTCCCGATGATTTCGCCGCTTTTCGGATCGAAGGTCTGGATGGAGTCGATCTCGCTGCCGAAGAACTCGACGCGCAGCGCCAGCTCCTCGTGGCCCGGCACCAGGTCGATCACGTCGCCGCGCACGCGGAAGCGCCCCGGCGAAAGATCGACGTCGTCGCGGAAGTAGTGCAGCGCCACCAGCTTTTGCAGGAACTCGTCGCGATCCATCTCCATCCCCTGCCGCAACTCGATGATCTGCGCCAACCAATCCTCCGGCGAGCCGAGGCCGTAGATGCAGCTCACCGAGCTGACCACGATCACGTCGTTGCGCCCGGAGAGCAGCGCGCTGGTCGCCCGCAGCCGGAGCCGCTCGATCTCGTCGTTGATCTTGAGGTCTTTGGCGATGTACTTGTCCATCGACGGGATATACGCCTCCGGCTGGTAAAAATCGTAGTAACTGATGAAGTACTCAACGGCGTTGTGCGGAAAGAACTGCTTCAGCTCGCCGTAGAGCTGGGCGGCGAGGGTCTTGTTGTGACTCAACACCAGCGTGGGGCGATTGATCTGGGCAATGACGTTCGAGACCGTGAAGGTCTTGCCCGATCCGGTCACGCCGAGCAGCGTCTGCCAGCGGTCGCCCCGCAACACCCCCTCGGTCAGCGCCCGGATCGCGCCGGGCTGGTCGCCCGTGGGGCTGTATGGACTGGCAAGACTGAACTCTCCTCCCCGATGCTCGACTCTCAGCATAGACTTTTCCTGAATGATAAGCGGTGACAAATACCCAAATCAGAACTATTAACCGGTGCTTATAGTTCTTCAGCCCGACAGACGCGATGTGTCCCGTCCTGAATCTCTGACGGTTTTTTCCCGTCACTTTGCCGGATTTTTCGTAATCTACGGCTTTGTTTGAACCGGAACGAGCGACTGACCGATCTTTACTGAATACGATGCGACGCTATGTTCAACAGCTCTTTACTGAAATCAACGGGCAGAGTGCTCGCCATCGGGCTTGCGCTGTTCCATCTCATCTCCTGTACATCCACTATGACTGAAAACAATACGAACCTGAAAGAAAATTATTCATACACCACCGTCCCCGGCGACTCGCTGCAAACGCGGATTTACACGCTGAAAAACGGCCTCACCGTGTTTATGAGTCCGTATCACGACGAGCCTCGGATCTACACCTCCATCGCCGTGCGGGCGGGCAGCAAAAACGATCCCGCCGAAACCACCGGCCTGGCGCACTACCTCGAACACATGCTCTTCAAGGGCACCGATTCCATCGGCTCGCTCGACTATGCGAAGGAGCACACCGAGCTTGAAAAAATCATCGAGCTGTACGAAAAGTACCGCGCCACCAGCGACCCGGAGCATCGCGCGGCGATCTACCGCGACATCGACAGCATCTCGAACGTGGCGGCGCAGTTCACCGTACCGAACGAGTACGACAAGCTGCTCAACTCCATCGGCGCCAAAGGCACCAACGCCTACACCTGGGTGGAGCAGACGGTCTATATCAACGACATTCCCTCCAACGAACTCGACCGCTGGCTCACCATCGAGGCGGAGCGCTTCCGCAACCCGGTGATGCGCCTCTTCCACACGGAACTTGAAACCGTCTATGAAGAGAAGAACATGACGATGGACAGCGACAGCCGCAAGCTGTGGGAGGAGCTGTTCGAGGGATTGTTCACGAAGCACACCTACGGCACGCAGACCACCATCGGCACCGCCGAGCACCTGAAAAAGCCGTCGATCAAGAACGTCATCGACTACTACCGCTCCTGGTACGTGCCGAACAACATGGCGATCTGCATCGCGGGCGACTTCGACCCCGACGCGACGATCCGCCTGATCGACCAGAAGTTCGCGAAGCTCGAACCGAAAGCGGTACCGGAGTTTCATCCGCCGGTCGAACCCGAAATCACCGCGCCGGTCGTCAAAACCGTCACCGGCCCGGAGGCCGAAGAGCTGGTGCTCGGCTTCCGCTTCGGCGGCGCTGATTCGCGCGACGCCGACATACTGGCGCTCATCGACAAGATTCTGTTCAACCAGACCGCCGGCCTGATTGACCTGAACCTCAACCAGCAGCAGAAGGTGCTCGAAGGCGGCTCGATGCTGGTGCTGATGAAGGACTACTCGGCGCACATCCTCAGCGCCAAGCCGCGCGAGGGCCAGAGCCTCGACGAGGTGAAGGCGCTCTTGCTCGAACAGCTCGACCTGGTCAAAAAGGGCGAGTTCCCCGACTGGCTCGTGACGGCGGTCATCAACGACCTCAAGCTCGAAGAGCTGAAGGCTTGCGAGTCGAACCGGGGCCGCTCCGAGGCGTTCGTTGACACCTTCGTCTGGGGCATGGCCTGGGAGCGGCAGGTCAACCGCTTCGCGCGGCTCGAAAAGATCACGAAGTCGGAGATCGTCGAGTTCGCCAAACAGCACTACGGCGAGAACTACGTCGCCGTCTATAAAAAACACGGCCAGCGCAAGAGCGAGGCGAAAATCCAGAAGCCGCAGATTACGCCGATCAAGGTCAACCGCGACCGCTCGTCGGTCTTCGCCGAAAACCTGCTCGCCCGGAAAAGCGGCGAGGTGCAACCCGTGTTCGTCGATTTCAAAAAGGACATCGGCTACCACGACCTCACCCCTGAGATCAGCCTCAACTACGCGCAGAACAGGGAGAACGAGCTGTACAGCCTCTACCTCATGTTCGACGCCGGTTCCAACCTGAACCGCAAGATCGACACGGCGCTCGACTACCTGTCGTACCTCGGCACCTCGCAGCTCTCGCCCGCCGAGTTCAGCCAGGAGCTGTACCGCCTCGGCGCGGAGTTTACGGTGCTCACCTCCGATGACTACGTTTACCTGAAGCTCTCCGGCCTGAAGGAAAATTTCACGCAGGCGATCGCGCTGCTCGATGAGCTGTTGCGCGACGCGCAGCCCGACGCTCCGGCGCTTGAAAAGCTCAAGGAGGGCATCCGAAAGGAGCGCGATGACGAGAAGCTCTCGAAGCGTAAAATCCTCTTTGAAGCGATGGTCAACTACGGCAAGTACGGCCCGCAGTCGCCCTTCACCAACGTGTTGAGCGACGAAGAGATCGACAAACTGACGCCCGAAGAGCTGCTTGGCGAGATCAAAAACTTTATGAACTACCGCCACCGCGTGCTCTACTACGGCCCGGACGCGCCGGAGACGCTGATGACGGGATTGCGCACCATGCGCCACTTCGGCCAGGCATTCCAGCCGGTGCCAGTGACCGATCCCTTCGTGGAGCTTGAAACCGCGAAAAGCCACGTTTACGTAGTCGATTACGACATGACCCAGGCCGAAATCATCATGCTGTCGCGAGGCGCGGGGTACGACGCATCGACGGCGCCGCTGGTCACGCTCTTCAACGAATACTACGGCGGCGGCATGTCGTCGGTGGTGTTCCAGGAGATGCGCGAAGCCAAAGCGCTGGCCTACTCGGTCTTTTCGGTCTACCGCCTGCCAAAAGAGAAGGATCGCCACAGCTACCTCTTCAGCTACATCGGCACCCAGGCCGACAAACTGCCTGAAGCGCTCGAAGGGTTCGGCGAGCTGATGCAGAAGCTGCCCGAATCGCCGGAGCTGTTCGCCTCGGCCAAGGCGGGCATCGACCAGAAAATCCGCACCGAGCACCTCACCAAGGGCGACGTGCTCTTCGCCCTCGAAGAGGCGCGGAGGCTCGGCCTCGACCACGACATCCGGCAGGATGTTTTCCGCGAAGTGCCCGGCATGAAGTTCAGCGACATCGAGCAGTTCCACGAAACGCGCTTCCGCGACAAGCCGCAGATCATGCTGGTGCTCGGCAAAAAGGAGCAGCTCGATCTCGCAACGCTTCGCAAGTACGGCGACATCAGCTTCCTGACGCTCAGGGAGATTTTCGGCTACTGAGCGGGAGACCCGATGAACGACGGCAAAGCGACACCGCGCGGACAAGGCAGCCGGAAGCATCGGCTCCCGAAACTGCCCTTCACGGGCAATCTCAGTATTATTGACCGCTACATCGCGCGGCAGTTCCTGGCGACTTTTCTGTTCGCGCTGGCGAGCTTCGCCGCGCTTTTCATCATCATCAACCTTGTCGAAAACCTCGACCGGTTCATGGACAAGCAGGTCCCGCTCGGCACGGTCATCATCTACTACCTCAGCGGCCTGCCCGACACCTTCCTGCTGACCTCGCCGCTCAGCGCCCTGCTCGCCTCGCTCTTTGTCACCGGCAAGCTCTCGATGCAGAGCGAACTGGCCGCGCTGAAATCGGCGGGCATGAGCCTGTCGCGCCTGATGAAGCCCTTCCTGATAGCCACGCTGCTGATCACGGCGGCCAATCTCGTCAACTCCTGCTTCATCGATCCGGCGTTGTACAACTGGTCGAAAGGCTACGAGCGGCGCTTTCTGAACCGGCAGCAGAACAACCATGAAGGGCCGCTGCACATCCGGGAATCGAGCAACCGCATCCTCACCGTCGGCCAGATCGCGCCCGACCGGATCAGCGCCACAGCCATCTCGTTCGAAACCTTCAGCCAAAGTCGCCTGGTCTCGCGTATCGACGCCGATTCGCTCAGAATGCTCCCGCTCAATAATGTCTGGGTGTTCTACAACACGAAAAAACGCACCTTTGCGAACGGCGTTGAAAACCTCGTCGTCAATACGGGCAGTGACACCCTGAAACTGTCGCTGGCCCCCAATACCTTCCGGATGATCGACACCGACCCGGACGAAATGAACATCATGCAGCACTACGATTTCATCCGGCAAAAGGAGCGCTCTGGACTGCCGGAACTCGAAAAGGCGACCGTCAAGCTGCACACCAAAATCGCCCTGCCTCTGGCCAGCATGATTATCGTCCTGATCGGCGTGCCGCTCTCCTCAAAGAAAAAACGCAGCGGCCTTGCGGTCGAAATCTCCATCAGCCTGTTCATTGGCCTTCTCTATCTCGGAATGCTCAGAACCATCGGCAGTCTCGGTTACGACGGCCTGCTGAATCCCGTGCTCGCCGCCTGGCTGCCCGACCTGCTCTTCATCACCGCCGGCGCGCTCCTGTACCGGTCAGCCAACCACTGACGCCATGCTCCAGCCGCCCGTCATCGCGCTCATGACCGACTTCGGCCTCGAAGACGCCTTCGTCGGCGTCATGAAAGGGGTCATCGCCACCATCTGCCGCGAAGCCCGCGTCATCGACCTGACCCACGCCATCAGCCCGCAGAACGTCCGGCAGGCAGCCTTCCACCTCGACCGTTCCATCGCCTACTTCCCCGACGGGACAATCTTCGTCAGCGTCATCGATCCCGGCGTCGGCACCGCCCGGAGAGCCATCGGCGTCCAGGCCGGGCCGTACTTTTTCATCGCCCCCGACAACGGCCTGCTGACGACGATCTTCAAGCGCTGGCCGGAAGCCAAATGCCACGAACTGACGAACGCGAACTACCAGCTCGCCAACCCAAGCGCCACCTTCCACGGCAGAGATCTCTTCACCCCCGCCGCCGCGCACCTCGCCGCCGGAGTCCCGCTCGAAGCCTTCGGCCCTGCGATTAACGTCGCGGAGTGCGCAAGAATCGAGCTATGGCAAAACACACCACTCGATAACGGAAACGGCTGGCAAGGCGAAGTCATAGCCACCGACCACTTCGGCAACCTCATCACCTCCTTTGAAGCCGGGATGCTTGCGGACGGAAGCAACTGGCAAGTCACGGTCGGCAACTCCGCGCCGCCATTGCGAATCGTCCGAACCTACGGCGAAGTCGAACAGGGCAAACCCCTCGCCTACATCGGCAGCAGCGGCATGATCGAGATCGCCATCCGCAACGGCAACGCGAGCGCGAAGCTGGGAGTTGGCGATGGAGATGTGGTGGAATTATGTAGGGGCGAGTTTCACGCCCGCCCCGCGGTCGGTTGAGCTAAACAGTTGCAGGGGCAAACCTGCGTGCCCGCCCTCTTCCCTGGGAGCGCCGAGCGCCTGCTCGGCATAATTCAGGTTATGCCCGTTCCGCCAGAAAAACCGACCTGCTTTGAAGCCAGCTCGAAAAACCGGCTTCATCCATTTCACCCGCCGCCAAAGCCAAAACGGCATGAACGGCTTCGGCTTCCGACGACCGCAGTTGCCATCCGTTGATAGTCAGAAACACATAGACCGCAAGAAACCCGGTGCGTTTGTTACCATCGACAAATGGATGGTTACGAATAATGCCATAGGCATAGGCGGCCGCCAGATCAAAGACGGACGGCTCGCCATAGTTTGCCTGGTGTTGCGGACGCGCAAGGGCTGAAGACAACAAACCCTCATCACGAACGCCTGTGCTGCCGCCATGCTCGGCAATCTGTTCGTCGTGAATGGCCATGACGACCCCAGCCAGAAGCCAGCGCCAGCTCATTTGGCAAGCTCGTGAAGAGCGTTCCGGTATTCGGACATGCCTTGACGGGCAGCCTCCATTTGCTCTGCAAATTCGGGATCGTAAGGCGTCACCGTGTAACCGTCAGGTGTTTCCGTCAAATAGACGACGTCGCCCTGCTTCACCTTGAGCCGCTCCGCCACAGCCTTCGGCAGGATAACCCCCGTCGAATTGCCAATCTTTGTCACCGTAGCCCGCATAGAAGCTCCTCTGTTTTTGTTATACTACATGTTATAACAAAATAAGGCAGGATTCAAGAGGATTTCTCGCGCGCTCGCTATTTTCAGAACGACATGAGCAGCATGACCCAGGCTTGGTTCATGGGCGATCTCAAGGTCGGCGCTAAAAAAAGAAATAATCCGTCAACGCCGCTGAATTCCCTGACGTTGTTCAAAACCAGCACCGCGCTGAGCACTTTGGCGTGGGCGGCGATCATGGCGCCAAGTGAACCGATGGGTGTGCCTCGCCGTTCGAGATTGTTGCTGATCTCGCAGTAATGCCAGATCACGGAAGCATCGAGCGGGAAAAGGTCGAAAAGATCAAAGAACACGGTACGCGCTTGCCGGTTGCGCTCCGGGCCGCTTTTGATAACGCTGAAAGTCAGCTCCGATGCTGTCACGCTTGATATGGCGATATTGCCCGGCCTCTCGCGGCGAAAGCGTTCAAGAACATGAGGCGGCCTTTTGTTGATAATGTATCACTTTCTTCATTTTTCAATTTGCATCCAACGCTATTCATCGTACATTTACGATGAACGAAAACAAAACCAATGCAGAGAACCCTGTCCGACATCAGCTACTCCACCGACGAAATCGCGCTGGCGGCGATTGCCAAGGCGCTTAGCCATCCGGTGCGGATTAAAATTCTGCGGCTGCTCGCGGGCGAGACCTGTTGCTTTACGGGTGAACTGACCAGCCTCATTCCAATGGCGCAGTCAACCATTTCGCAGCATCTGAAAGCGCTGCTCGAAGCGGGGCTGATCCAGGGCGAAATCAATCCGCCGAAGGTCAAGTACTGCATCCATCGTGAAAACTGGGCGAAGGCCCAGGCGCTGTTCGGCGATTTCTTCACCAGCGAAAAGAGCGGCGGATGCAACTGCTGAAACCGGAATTTTTTAACAATAGCGACACCTTTATAAATCGTTTATTTACGATAAACTCAAAACAACAGAATCATGAAAGAGATCAAAATTCTCGGATCGGGATGCGCCAAATGCAACCAGCTTACCGAAGCGGTCAAGGCCGTCATCGCTGCTGAAAACATCGAGGCCGATGTGCAGAAGGTCGAAGACATGCAGCAGATCGTGTCGTATGGCGTGATGTCAACGCCCGGCCTGGTGGTGGATGGCAAGGTGGCGTGCACCGGGCGCGTGCCGTCCGGCGACGAACTTCGCCAGATGCTCACCGCCGCGCCGAAGCCCTCCGGCTGCTGCGGCAACCACGCCAAAGGCATTGGCCGCCAGAACGGAAGCTGCTGCTGAAACCATGCAACAGCGCGATCAACAAAGCACCAAAGCCCCGGCCTGGATCGCCGGGGTTGCGGCAGCGGCGGCGCTCTGGGCGGCGCTTTACCTGAACCTCGAAGCTGGCGCTGACCTGCTCGTCGGCGCACTCGGCATGAGCCGCGCCACCCCGTTCGGCGAGGCGCTGCATTTCTTTATCTACGAAACGCCGAAGGTGCTCCTGCTCCTGACGGCGGTGGTGTTCGTGATGGGAGTGGTGCACACCTTCATCTCGGCGGAGCGGACGCGCGCGATGCTCTCCGGCAAGCGCGCGGGCGTCGGCAACGCGATGGCCGCCACGCTCGGCATCGTGACGCCGTTCTGCTCCTGCTCCGCCGTGCCACTCTTCATCGGCTTTTTGCAGGCGGGCGTGCCGCTCGGCGTGACCTTCTCGTTCCTCATCTCCGCGCCGATGGTCAACGAGGTGGCGCTTGCGCTGCTTTTCGGCATGTTCGGCTGGCAGGTCGCAACGCTCTATCTCTCGATGGGACTGCTGGTTGCGGTGATTTCGGGCATGGTGATCGGCAAGCTCCGCCTTGAGCGCTTTCTCGAAGAGTGGGTGCAGCAACTCCAGAACAGCGCGGTCTCGTCCGAATTTTCCGCCGAAGCGGTGAGCTGGCCGGAGCGGATTCGCGAAGGCTTGCGCCATGTGCGGGAGATCGTCGGCAAGGTGTGGCTCTTCATCGTGCTCGGCGTGGGCCTCGGCGCGGGCATCCACGGCTACGTGCCGGAGAACTTCATGGCCGCGCTGATGGGCAACGAGGCGTGGTGGTCGGTGCCCGCCGCCGTGCTGATCGGCGTGCCGATGTACTCGAACGCCGCCGGAATCATTCCCGTCGTGCAGGCGCTGCTCGGCAAGGGCGCGGCGCTCGGCACGGTGCTGGCGTTCATGATGAGCGTCATCGCCCTCTCCGCGCCGGAGATGATTATCCTCCGCAAGGTGCTCCGCCCACAGCTCATCGCGGTTTTTGCCGGAGTCGTGGCGACCGGCATCATGCTGGTGGGGTTCGTGTTCAACGCAGTGTTTTGAATCGCATAACTCACATTCTGACAAAGACATGAAGCAATCGATACTCATTCTCTGCACCGGCAACTCCTGCCGGAGCCAGATGGCTGAAGGGTTCCTGCGTTCCTTCGACCACGAACTTGAAGTATTCTCCGCAGGCACCATCCCGGCTGGCGAAGTTCATCCGCTGGCGGTTCAGGTGATGCGGGAAAAAGGGATCGACCTCTCCGCAAACCGGCCGAAAAGCGTTGACGAATTTCTCTCCAGGCCGTTCGATTACGTCGTGACGGTTTGCGACGGCGCGAACGAGTCCTGCCCGATGTTCAGCGGCGAGGTGAAACAGCGCCTGCACATCGGCTTCGACGATCCGGCGGGGGCCACCGGCAGCAGCGACGAGGTGCTCGCAGTCTTTCGCCGGGTGCGCGACGAGATCGAAGCGCGGTTCAGCGAATTTTATCGCGAAACCATCCGGGGAGAAAAATCATGAGTAACACGACAAAACAGCTCTCGTTCCTCGACCGCTACCTGACGCTCTGGATTTTCCTCGCGATGGGCATCGGGGTGCTCTCCGGCTATCTCTATCCGCAGATCGCCGGATTCTGGAACCGCTTCCAGTCCGGCACCACCAACATTCCCATCGCCATCGGCCTCATCGTGATGATGTATCCGCCGCTCGCGAAGGTAAAGTACGAAGAGCTTGGCGACGTGTTTCGCAACACGAAGGTGCTGGCGCTTTCGCTCGTGCAGAACTGGGTGATCGGGCCGGTGCTCATGTTCACGCTCGCCGTGCTGTTCCTCGCCGACATGCCGCACTACATGGCCGGTCTCATCATGATCGGGCTGGCGCGCTGCATCGCGATGGTGATCGTCTGGAACGAGCTGGCCAAGGGCGACACGGAGTACGCCGCCGGGCTGGTCGCCTTCAACTCGGTGTTCCAGGTGCTCTTCTTTTCGGTCTATGCCTGGGTGTTTCTGACGGTGCTGCCCGGCTGGCTCGGCTTGAGTTCGTTCCGCGTCGAGATCACCATCGCCGAAATCGCCTCGTCGGTCTTCATCTATCTCGGCATTCCCTTCATCGCCGGATTTCTGACCCGCTTCGTCATGCTGCGGCTGAAGGGGCGCGAGTGGTACGAAACGGTCTTCGTGCCGCGCATCAGCCCGCTGACGCTGGTGGCGCTGCTCTTCACGATTGTCGTCATGTTCTCGCTCAAAGGTGAATACATTGTGAAAATTCCGATGGATGTGGTGCGTATCGCCATTCCGCTGCTCCTTTATTTTGTCATCATGTTCCTCGTGTCGTTCTGGATGGGGCGCAAGATCGGCGCGGACTACTCCAAAACCACCACGCTCTCCTTCACGGCGGCGAGCAACAACTTCGAGCTGGCCATCGCCGTGGCGGTCGCGGTTTTCGGCATCGACTCCGGCGAGGCCTTCGCCGCCGTCATCGGCCCGCTGGTGGAGGTTCCGGCGCTGATCGGCCTGGTAAACGTTTCACTGTGGTTCAGGGAGAAGTGGTTCGGCGACGTGAGCGAAGCCTGACAACGCCTGGATGTTTGCTTCGACTTCAAACAAAAACCTGTACGAAGATGGAAAAGAAACAACATGTGCTCTTTCTCTGCACCGGGAACTCGGCGCGGAGCCAGATGGCCGAAGGGCTGCTCAGGGAGATGGCTGGCGACCGGTTCGAGGCCATGAGCGCCGGTCTGGAACCAAGAGAGGAGGTTCATCCGCTCGCGATTGAAGTGATGCGGGAGGTCGGCATCGACATCGCCTCGCAGAAACCCAAGCCGGTGGACATCTACCTCGGCAGGGTTCCCGTAAACTATCTCATCGTTGTCTGCGACAAGGCCCAGGCAAGCTGCCCAAGAATCTGGCCGGGCCTTCTCGATGGACGCCGTTTTTTCTGGCCTTTGCCGGATCCTGCTGATCAGAGCGGTACGAGAGAGGAGCAGCTTGCCGGTTTCAGGGCGGTGCGCGATGAGCTGCGCGGACAATTGCAGGAGTGGGTTAAAAGTGTCGAGTGATCTATCCCGTCCGCCGGAACTCTACGTCCTTCTCCGTAGCGATTCAACCAGCCCGGCTGCCGCCCGAAGCGATCGACGCAACCGCCACCGGAATCGGGCGC
>NZ_SDGU01000049.1 GCF_004118635.1 Chlorobaculum sp. 24CR
AAAACTGGGGGGCGGTTATCAATCAGTTTTCCATTAAATTCGAGGGAAGGATGCCTCTATGAAAACGACCGTTTACACACTTATCTGAACAGGCTCAGGTCGAGAAATTGAGTATAAAAAGTTGCATTCACAGCAGCTCCAACTCTTCTAAATACCTCGAAGCTCTGCTTCGAGGATCCTTTATTTTTACGCGATAGTCATCTTGCATTACGCCCAACTTGTTTATCAGCGCTACTCTATTGCGCCTTACATCCTGTATTGGACGAATAAGCGAAGCAAAGTGGCGTGTTATTGTCTGGCGTATTCTTCTCCCGGTTATTACAAATCATCGAATGGGCATTTAATTATTTTATGCTTCATTTCCTCATTACTGATGAGATTCTCAGGATTTTCACTTTCTTCAAGTGTCATCAATAATTCTTCCTGCTCATCTTCAGTCAAACGGTTCCAAAGCTGGCCCTCTTTGGTCGAAGTTCTTGTTTTCATCAAGTCGTAGAAATTCATCAACAGACTATCGTTATTGATGCTGTCAATGAGACTATGGAAGCTTCTCTTCAATTCTATTGTGTTCATGTTTTTCTCTCTTTTTGCCTTTGCGTTCGAGGAGCTTGTGCCAACGCTAAAAGCAAGATATTCGTAAAACCCATCGCAAACAAGACTGCGCCACTATTTTGTTCCGTCAAGACCGGTGCTGCTGTGGTCATGTCCGGGCGCACGCCATGCGCCCCTACGAGGGATAAAGGTTTGGGGGGGGGCGTGTAGGGGCGGTTCGCGAACCGCCCGTACGGAGAATCATCAAGGGTTGGCATCCAGATCGGAAAGAGAGGCAGGCACGGGGGCCTGCCCCTACGAGGGGTCAACGAGATTATTGGCGTGCAAACGGAAGAAAGGCGATCCCGAGTCGTCGGAACCGCCCCTACGAAGAATTGCCGATGGTTGGTGTGTAGGGACGGGTTTTATGCCCGTCCAGATTGGGGGATCGCCTGTGGTTGGGTACAGATCGATTTCGATCCCTCCGCCGGTCTCGATGTTCGATTGCCTTTTCGATCCGTCCCTCCATAAACGCAAAAAGCCGGGAAAATCCCGGCTTTTGCTGAATCTGTGCTGACTTTTGCTGTCAGACCTCCATGATCTCCTTTTCTTTCTGGGCGATCAGTTCGGTGATCTGCTTTTCGTACTTGTGCAGGAGGTCGTCCGCGTCCTTCTTGCCGCGTTTGAGCTCGTCCTCGCCGATCTGCTTCTCTTTTTCGAGCTTCTCGATCTCGTGGATGAGGTCGCGGCGGAGGTTGCGCAGCGAAACTTTGGAATCTTCGCCGAACTTTTTGGTGAGTTTTACGAACTCCTTGCGGCGCTCTTCGGTGAGCGGCGGAATGCTGACGCGGATGTTCTGGCCGTCCGACGACGGATTGAGGCCGAGATTGGCGTCGCGGATCGCACGTTCGGTTGGGCCGACCATCGACTTGTCCCAGACCTGCACCGTGAGCGTGTGGACATCGAGCACGCCGACGTTGCCGACCTGCTTGAGCGGCATCTGCGAACCGTAAGCTTCAACCTTGACCCGGTCGAGCAATGCCGTGGTGGCCTTGCCGGTGCGAATCGAGGCGATTTCGTGCTGGAATGCCTCGATGGTTTTCTTCATGCGAGGCTCGACTTTCTGGATAACGTCCCTTGCAGTCATGGCGGTATCTGGTTTGATTCAGGCGATCGCTTACTCGGCGCTGGCTTTAGGGGCAGCTTTCGCGAAGCGTTTCTTGAAGCGCTCGACGCGGCCAGCGGTATCGACGAGCACCTGCTTGCCGGTGTAGAACGGATGGCAACTGCTGCAAATGTCAACCTTGATGTTGTTGCGGGTGGAGCGGGTTTCAAAGGTGGCGCCGCAGTTGGCGCAGTTGACGGTAACTTTTGTATACTTTGGATGAATCTCTGATTTCATGACCTTTGGGATTACGTTGCCTGGATGACAATAAAAAATTGGTCTGCAATTAACTCTTTTTTCTGCTAATAACC
Organism: Chlorobaculum sp. 24CR; assembly: GCF_004118635.1. Lineage (GTDB taxonomy): Bacteria > Bacteroidota > Chlorobiia > Chlorobiales > Chlorobiaceae > Chlorobaculum. The sequence goes on from NZ_SDGU01000049.1 coordinate 2,008, forward strand.
AAGCATGGACGCCAATTCGTCATGCCTCCGTTTTCATCGTTACAAGGGATAAAGGGCGTCGGCCCGAAGCGCGCGGCGATCCTCGCCGAGGCTGGCATCCGCTCGATTGCCGACCTCTACGACTGCTTTCCGCGCCGCTATCTGGATCGCACCACCATCAAAAAAATCGGCGCGTTGCGCGACGGCGAAACCGTGACCGTCGTGGGCAGCGTCACCGGTACGCGGCTCGAAGGCGGCGGGCGCGGACGCTCGCGTTTCAAAGCGCAGATCAGCGACGGCACGGGCGTGCTCGAACTGACCTGGTTTCGCGGCGTGCAGTATTTCTCCAAAACCATTCGCAACGGCGACACGCTCGCCGCGCACGGCAAGGTCGCTTTTTTCGGACGCACGCCCGGAATGCAGCATCCCGACTTCGACAAGCTTGGTGGTGATGACGCATCTGGAGACGAGCAGCGGGATGACGAGCTTTTCAAGACCGGCGCGATCATTCCGATCTACCCCACCACCGAGGCGATGAAGCAGGCGGGCCTCAACTCTGCGGCGCTGCGGCGCATCGTGCATCGCGCGTTCCGCGATCAGCCGCTGCGCATCGTTGAATATCTCAGCCCGGAGATCATCGAGTCGAACAACCTGCTGCCCATCGGCGAGGCGTACCGGCAGCTCCACTTTCCCGACTCCGCCGAACTGCTCGAACGGGCGCGCTACCGCATGAAGTGGAGCGAGCTGTTCTTCGCGCAACTCTTTTTCGCCTTGCGCCGCACTGAAGAGCGGCGGCATCTCACCTCGGCGCGGTTCGAGCGTTCGGGTGACAAAACCGCCGGGCTGCACGAGCGGTTGCCGTTCACGATGACCGGCGCGCAGAAGCAGGCGGTGCGCGAGATTTACCACGACCTCAAAAGCGGTCGCCAGATGAACCGTCTCTTGCAAGGCGACGTGGGGTCGGGCAAGACGCTCGTGGCGCAGTTCGCCATGACGCTCGCCGTCGATAACGGCTTGCAGGCGGCCTTCATGGCGCCGACCGAAATTCTCGCCTTCCAGCACTACGCCGGACTGCGCCACTCGCTTGAACCGCTCGGCATCCGCGTGGCGCTCATCACCGGTCGCCAGAAGAAAAAGCAGCGCGAGGAGCAGCTCGCCCGGCTCGAACGGGGCGAGATCGACATCGCCGTCGGCACCCACGCCATCATCGAGGCGGGGGTGCAGTTCCGGCGGCTCGGCCTGGTCATCATCGACGAGCAGCACCGCTTTGGCGTGTTGCAGCGCAAGGCGTTGCAGGAGAAGTCGGAGAACCCGCACGTCCTGCTCATGACCGCCACGCCGATTCCGCGCACGCTGACGATGGGTGTCTATGGCGACCTCGACGTCTCTGTCATCGCCGAAATGCCCACCGGGCGCAAGCCGATCCAGACGCGCCTCTGCCGCGAAGACGAGAAGCCGGAGCTTTATCGTCTTCTGCGGAAACAAGTTGCCGAGGGGCGGCAGGCCTACATCGTCTATCCGCTGGTCGAGGAGTCGGAGAAGATGGATCTCAAGGCGGCCACCGAGAGCTACGAGCAGCTTCGGGGTGAGGTGTTTCCGGAGCTGCGGTTGGGGCTGATCCACGGCAAGCTTCCGGCGGCGGAGAAGGAAACGGTGATGGCGGAGTTTCGCAGCGGCGGCCTCGACATTCTCGTCGGCACGACGGTGATCGAGGTGGGCGTCGATGTGCCCAACGCCACGGTGATGGTGATCGAGCACGCCGAGCGCTTCGGCATTTCGCAGCTTCACCAGCTCCGGGGGCGCGTCGGGCGCGGCGAGCACGCATCCTCCTGCTTTCTTCTTTACACGAAGCTCGCCGGTGACGCCAAAGAGCGGTTGCAGGCGATGGCCGCGACCGGCGACGGATTCCGGCTCTCGGAGATCGACCTGCAGATTCGCGGCGCGGGCAACATGCTGGGCCGCGAGCAGTCGGGCGCGGCGAGCGGCCTGAAGATCGCCGACCTCCTCACCGACGGCGAGATCATGCGCTCGGCGCGAGCGGCGGCCTTCGAGCTGATCCGCCGCGACGAAACGCTCACGCTCGCCGAAAACGCCCGGATTCGGGACTACTACGAAAATCACTTCCGCAAACGCATCTCGCTGGCCGACGTCGGGTGAGGGGGAGAAGGGGATTCTTCTCAGAAATTGAAATTGGTGATTTTTCAATTTCGACCTGGATTCTCCTGTTGATAGTAGGGGCGATCCCTTGCGGTCGCCCTTTTTCGGGAGCATCGAACATGTGGTGGTGCACCTGGGCAGGCGCGAGGCCTGCCCCTACAGGGGCAAAGGTTTTATGCGGCGGTGTAGGGGCGGCTGGTCGGTCGTCCGCATCGAAGGATTACCAAAGGTTGGCGTCCAGACAGGAAGACGGGCAAATTCCGACTGGTCGGTGCCCCTACGTGGATTGTTCAATTGTCAACAGAATGTCCATTGAATTGTAGGGGCAATCTCTTGCGGTTGCCCTGTCACGAGCGCATCGGAAAAATGTCGGCACACGCGGGCGCATGGCGTGCGCCCGTTCGCTATCCGGGAAGATCGAAGTTTTTCCGGATGATTCTGACGAGGGTTTCGACCAAGCTTCTCAGGCCGGGGAACAGGTTGTAAGCCTCGGCGATAAAGAGCGCCAGCACGGCGTTGATGACGGCCATCCGGTTCTGTGACGATTCGAGCAGCGCCTGGATTTTGCCGCGGATCATGGCTGTTTTATCGAATAGCAGCACCACCGCCGGGGCGATCACCAGCGAGCCGAAGATATCCGACGGGTAGTGCCAGCCGAGGGCGACCCGGCACAGTCCGGCGCTGAGGAGCGACCAGAGGAAAACTGCGATGCCCGCCCGCCGGTTCAGCAGAAAAATCGTCGTTGAGAGCGCGAAATAAAGCATCGCCGTGTCGCTTGGAAAAGAGCTGTCGTGATCCCATTGTTGCGTGGCCATTTGCAGGGACAGGGCGGGGTCGAGCACAGGGCGCGTATGCACCGGCACAAGGTATTGCATCGAAACCGAGATGCCAACAGCCGCGCAGGTTGCCAGAAGACCGGTCAGAATCCGGCTGCGGCGTTCTGCGGAGGCGTTGCCGAACCAGAGCAGCAAAAGGGGAAAAAAGATCGGAACTCCTCTCAGGAGAGGGTTTTCGCCGACATTATAGATCAGGAGCCTGAAAAGTTTGTTGCCGATGCCGTTGCCGCCAAGAAAGGCGCTGAGTTCGGCGATGCTGCTGCTATCGAGACTGCTGATGCTCATGGCAGGGGCGCGTTTGGGTTCCGATGGCTATACTGAAGAGAAAAGTATGGAAAATATAAGACATATAACCAGTAGGTTCGTTTCCCGATTGCATCTGATTCCTGGGCTTAAGGGGGGCGTCACGGCTTCCGTAATGGTATCGAAAAAGCTTATATTAAGCATTTTGCGCTCTTGCCCCGTTTCGTCCCGCCCAGGGTCGGCATACCGGTGCAGTGAAGGGTAATCAGTTTAGCCTGTTTGCATGAATGAAACGCTTGCCGGAATGGTGACGCGAGTCACCGGCGCATCCTATATCGTTGAGACCGGCGATGGCCTGAAGGTCAGGTGCAGAACCGTGCCCAGCACCGTGAGCGAAAACGAGGGAGCAAACCTCGTGGCGGTCGGCGACCGGGTCGAGTTCAGGCCGAAGGCCTCAGAGACCGACATGGCGGAAGGGGTGATCGTCCGCGTCGAAGAGCGGCGCACGGCGCTGGTGCGGCGGCGGGAGGTGCGGCGCAACCGGAGCAAGGAGAAGGAGCAGGTGATCGTGGCTAACATCGACCAGATCGTGCTCATCACCTCGTTCGATGATCCGCCCTTCAACAGCCGCCTGGTGGATCGCTACCTCGTCTTCGCCGAGTCGGAAAAGTTGCCGCTCCTCGTCGTGGTCAACAAGATCGACCTCGACGAGGAGGGGATGGTCGAGGATGATCTGGAGGTCTATCGAGAGCTTGGTTGCAACATCTGCCTGGTCAGCGCCGAGGATGGCCGGGGGATCGAGGAGTTGCGCGAGCTGCTGCGTGACTGGATGTCGGCCTTCAGCGGCCATTCCGGCGTGGGCAAATCGACGATCATCAACCTGCTTGTCGGACGCGAGGAGCTGCGAACCGCCGAGACGAGCAACAAGACCGGCAAGGGGGTGCACACCACCACCAGTTCGGCAATGTTCCCGTTGCCGGGCGGCGGCTACGTGATCGACACGCCGGGCATCCGCGAGTTCAACCTCTCCGGAATCACCCGCGAGAATCTGCGGTTTTACTACACCGAGTTCCTGCGCTACATGCCGGAGTGCGCTTTTTCGTCGTGCAGCCACACGGTCGAGCCGGGATGCGCCGTGATCGCGGCGGTCGAGTCGGAGGCCATCGACGCCGGACGTTACGAAAGCTACCTCGCCCTGCTCGATTCGCTCGACGAGTGAGTTTGGCCGTGTCAGTCGGGAATGGCGGGTGAAGCGTAGAATCCATTGTTGCATTCAGAAAGGGTTCAACCCTTCTGACATTTTGAATTCCTGGATTTACATAGCCCCGGCTTTCAAGCCGGGGGAACAGGTTTTGAGCGCCAACCAATCTCGACTTCTCGTGACAATAAGGAGTAAGCGTTATCACAAGAAGAAATTGGGCTAAAGCCCTTATTTATTATGCCTTACTTGCGTACCCCGGACTAAAGTCCGGGGCAATTGTTCAAGAGTTTTAATCGCAAGAGTATCGATGAGTAAATCGTTGCAGGACTGTTTACCATTGACGCGACATTGTTTTAATCCGAACACATAAAGAACGCATAGTTATGATCGTTACCATCAATCCCGCAACTGGCGAAAGGCTCGCCGAATATCCGGTGATGATCGCCGGACAAATCGATACCGTGCTCCGCCAGGCCGACGCCGATGCGCGTGAGTGGCGCGTGACCGGCTTCGAGCATCGCCGCGCCTGCATGAAGCGGCTGGCGGAGCTCTTGCGCGAAGAGGCCGCCGGGCACGGGCGCATCATTACCCTCGAAATGGGCAAGCCGCTTTCGCAGGCGGTGGCCGAGGTCAGCAAGTGTGCCTGGGTGTGCGACTACTTCGCCGACCACGCCGAACAGTTTCTTCAGCCCGAAGAGAGCGAGATCGACGGTGCGAAGGGTATCGTGGCGTTCGAGCCGCTCGGCGTGATTCTCGGCGTGATGCCGTGGAACTTCCCGTACTGGCAGGTGTTGCGCTTCGCCGCGCCGATTCTGATGGCGGGCAACGGCATCGTGGTCAAGCACGCGCCGAACGTCACCGGCTGCTCGATCGCCATCGAAAAGCTGTTCCGCGATGCCGGGTTTCCGGAGCACCTTTACCGCGCGGTGCACATCGACCTCGACGAGGTTGACCGGCTGACCGGCTTCATGATCGACCATCCGGTCATCAAGGCGGTCTCCGTGACCGGCAGCACCTACGCCGGGCAGGCGGTGGCCGCCAAGGCGGGCAAGGCGCTGAAGCGCAGCGTGCTGGAGCTGGGCGGCAGCGACCCCTACATCGTGCTCGAAGATGCCGATCTCGCCCAGGCGGTCGATGCGTGCGTCGCCGGACGCCTGCTCAACGCCGGGCAGAGCTGTATCGCCGCCAAGCGCTTTGTCGTGCGCAAGGAGATCATCGGCGAGTTCACCAAAAAGATCGTCCAGCGGATGCAGACGGCGGTGATGGGCGACCCCTTCGCCAAGAGCACGGAGGTTGGCCCCATCGCCCGCGAGGATCTGCGCGACCAGGTTCATTCACAGGTCGAGCGCAGCGTTGAAGCTGGCGCGGAGCTGCTGTGCGGCGGCCACGTGCCGAACGCTCCGGGCTGGTACTATCCGCCGACGGTACTCTCCGGCGTGAAGCCCGGAATGCCCGCTTACTCGGAGGAGATTTTCGGCCCGGTGGCTACGATCATCGAAGTTTCCGATGACGACGAAGCTGTCGCCGTGTCGAACGACAGCGAGTTCGGACTTGGCTCGGCAGTCTTTTCGCAGGAGGTGGAGCGCGCGCTCGGCATCGCCCGCCGACTCGAAGCGGGGAGCTGTTTCATCAACTCGATGGTCAAATCCGATCCGCGCCTGCCCTTCGGCGGCGTCAAGCAGTCGGGCTACGGCCGCGAGCTGTCGCACCACGGCATCCGCGAGTTCGTCAACATCAAGACGCTCTACCTGCCCTGAGCAGCACGTTCCGCGGTTGGGAACGGCTGCCGATCCGCATCGAAACGGGCGAGCTGGTCGAGGCGGTGGCTCCGGTCATCGTGTCGGCCAGCCGCGCCACCGACATTCCGGCGTTTCACGCCGACTGGTTCATGAGCCGGTTGCGGGCCGGGTATGTCGAATGGCGTAATCCCTTCAACTCTCGCCAGAGGCAATACGTCTCGTTCCGTAAAACGAGAGCCGTGGTTTTCTGGAGCAAGAACCCCGCTCCGCTGCTGGCTTGCCTCTCCGAAATCGAGGCGATGGGCATCAACTACCTCTTTCAGTTCACCCTGAACGACTACGAAGCCGACGGCCTCGAACCGGGCGTTCCGCCGCTTCGCGAGCGGGTCGAGACCTTCCGGAGGCTCGCCGCGCGCATCGGCCCGGAGCGCGTCGTCTGGCGCTTCGATCCTCTCGTGCTGACCAGTCGCGCGACGCCGGAGGCGCTGCTGGCGCGCATCTGCGCGCTTGCCGAAGCGTTGCGGAAGTGCACTCGCAAGCTGGTCATCAGTTTCGCCGACATCGAACGGTACCGGTCGGTCTCACGGCGGCTCTCACGCATCGGCGCTGGGGTTCGCGAATTCACGCCCGTCGAGATGGCGTCGTTTGCCTCGCAACTGGTCGAGCGAAACCGGAGCTGGGGATTCGAGCTGGCGAGCTGCGCCGAAGAGGCGGTGCTGGAGGGCATTGCGCCAAATCGCTGCATCGACGACCGGTCGCTTGCCCGCTGCTTCGGCAATGACGCGGAGCTGATGGCTTTTCTTGGCCGTTCGCCCTCCCTTTTTCCCGGTGACGATTCGGACGCCGGAACCGTTGCCCTCAAAGACCAAGGGCAGCGTAAAGCGTGCGGCTGCATCGTGAGCAAGGACATTGGCGCTTACGGCACGTGCGGGCACGGGTGCCTGTACTGCTACGCTTGCCGATAGCGGTAGTTTTGCGGCGAGGCGGGGCGGCGTAAAAAACAAACCGGGGCGTTGATGCGCCCCGGTGTTGGTTTGATCGTGCTGTGTTTGCCAGACCTCAGAACACTTCAGACGCGAGTTCGGAGAGATAGGTTTTGATCGATTTGTGCTTGTCGAGATTGAGCTTGCGATGCATCCGGTAGCGGATGCTCTCCATGCCCCTGGTCGAGATGCCGATCGATCGGGCGATCTCGCGCGTGTCGTAGTTGAGCTTCACCATCAGGCTTACCCGGAGTTCGCGCTGGTTGAGGTTTGGGTGCTTTTTCTGGAGCTTCGAGAGGAACTCGGAGTCGCCCATCGTCAGCTCGGTTTTCAGCCGTTTTTCGGTCAGTTCAGTCTCGATCATACTGTGGCACATTTCGAGAATTTTTTGCTTGGCCACCGATTCGATGTCGAGACTCTTGATCTGGTCGCAGATCATGTGCAGGGAAGAGGCCTTTTCGCCGACAGCGGTGGAAATCCTCGTCAGCTCCATCTCCTGCGCGGCGATTCGCGATTTCAGCGCGGTTTTTTCCTGCTCGAATCGCTGAATCTCCTTTTTGCCCAGTTCCACCTGGGCGTTGAGCTGGATGATTTTCTGACTCAGCTTCTGCTCGTTTTCCGCCTTGAGATGCTGCATCTCCTTTTCATGAATCTCGTCTTTCGCTCTCAGATCCTCCTGCATGTGATCGATGGCCTTGAAGTAGGGGTAGAAGGGGTCTTCAGCAGGCGGAAGAAAGATTTGCTGATTGAGCATGTTGAGCCAGGAGATTCTGGCGATGGTCGCGAGGAATTCGTTTTTCATCGAGATTTCCTCGTCGGCCTCCTCATCTTCGGGCAGCTCCTCGGTCTTGCCGGAACGGTACTTCAGGAGGGTTGTCATCGCATCGGCATAGTCATCCCTGAGCAGCACCGTCATCGTGTTGGGCGCCATCGCGGCGAAGGTTTCGATGATGACTCTGCATGAGTCGTCGATGTTGTAAAAGACAACCACCTTGAAATCGAGGCCTGAGCGATAGACAATGTCGTTGACCCCCTGCTTGTACTGGTACGATATGTTGATGATGTTGTTCATGTCCCAGAGGAGGTAGAGCGGCGAGTCCGTAATGCCGCTCTCTTCAAGCACCTTGTGAACCAGATCGATGCTCATGTTGGTCAGCGTTACCGGATGATCCGACTCGACGTAGTGGTGAAAAATGTTGTCACCAATCAGGTCGAGGCGTTTGACATAATCGGCGCCGGTCGGGATTGATTTCCAGTTGTGTTTCGACGTAACCGGAAGATGGGAGATTGGACACGTTTGCATGATGCTTCACTTATTGCGTTGAAAAAGGCACCTGTCATGAAGTATAATCACACTGTGATGATGCAGGTGTTCCCAGCATAATACGACTTTTTCTGCGATTATTCCCAATAACTACGGAATGTGAGTAATATTTTCATGAAAATATTTATTCGTCGATGCCGTAAATAATGCGCTGTTCTGGTAGGGAGCGCAACTTTGTTTTCGCAGGGGTTTCGGGTGGGAGTGTCTCAAAATCGATTCGTAAAAGGGAAACCGGGTCTGCATCTGCTTTGCATCCTGAACGGAGGAGCGTGAAGCAAAGAATCCGGCATTTTTTAAAAATCTCTATAACCGGATATTTTTAAATCTCTTATACGGTTTTCGGCGGTTTTGGTCCGACTCCGAATCATCTCCCGCGGGAGATGATTGCGTTGCGTTTGAGTCAGTCTTCAACTGGCCGGGCTGTTCAGATCGATTCTGTAGCCAGGGTCGTGAGATAGGTTTTCAGCGAATTGTGTTTGTCGAGACCGATTTTTTTGTGCAGCCGGTAACGGATGCTTTCGATGCCCCTGGTTGAAAGGCCGAGAGACCTGGCAATATCGCGGGAGTGGTAATCCAGCTTTATCATCAGGCTGATTCTGAGTTCTCGCTGATTGAGATTCGGATGTGTTTTCTGGAGGCGGGAAAGAAAAACCGAGTCGGTTTCCGTCAGTTCCGTGTTGACCAGCGCGGCCTGGTCGCTGGTTTCAAAGAGCATGGCGCATTGCGCTGAAATCTTCTCCCTGGATGACGGATCGATATCGAGCTGTTCGATCAGTTCGCACAACGTACGCAATGAGGCGTTTTTTTCGGCATTGGCCGTTGATATTCTGGTTGCCTCGATCTCCTGCGTGGCGATTCTTGAAAGCAGGGAGGACTCTTCATCCTTGAATCGCTGCTCGTTCTTTTTGTTCTGCTCAGCCTGTTCATCGAGCAGTGAATTTTTGCTGGCCAGAAGCACCCGGAACTCCTGCTCGATCCTTTCGATATTCTGCTGATACTCCTCTTCAAGGGATTGCAGGTCGCGGCGCATGATGTCGAGAATCTGGAAATAGGGGTATGAAGCATGATCTTCAGGCGGTACGGTTCCCTGGGGGTCAAACTGCCTGAGCATGAGTATTCTCGACACTTCGGTCAGAAAAGCGTTCCTGAAAGCCTTGTCCGTGCCCGCGCCAGCTTTTGCTTCGGCGCGCTTGCCCGATTTGAAGTCGAGAATCGAGGTTACGGCCTCCTCGTACGAGTCGGAGAGAATGACCGGAAGCTGTTCCGTCGAAAGGCTTTGCAGCATTTCAAACGGAAGTCTGACCGAGGGCTGGATATTGTAGAGCACGATGAGCTTGAGATCGAACTCCGGCGAGGTGAGCAGGTTGGTGAACTCGCGTTTGTAAGAGAATTTGAGGTCGCTTACCGGCTGGCAATCCATCAGGATGAAGACCGGATTGCCGGAGAGATTTTCTTCGGCGACCAGGGAGCTGAAGTCGGCGGCATAGAGATGTTCCGGAGCGATGCCGGAGTTTGCCAGCTCCTGTACATGAATAATATCATTGCCGATCAGGCTGTATTTTCTGGTATAGTTACCTTGGCGATGTTCAAAACTCCAGTGATCTTTTTCGGTAACCGAAAGTCCGGAAACGGGGCATTGGGTCATGATGATGGACTTTAGGAATTGAATGGATGAAAAATTACCAGAAACGGTGCTAATTACTCTAATATCTGATATTGTTGGTTTAAAAAAAACAATCAACGTGATATTATTCTGCGTTATAACGTCAGTTTTCCCTGGGATTGTTGGTGTGTTTTACTCAAAATTATAGTTATGCCGGTAAGAATACTCTTTGTTTGTTACGAAAATATCTGCCGCTCTCCGATGGCTGAGGGCGCGTTTGGTCACGCGGCGTCGCTGCACGGCTCTGACGCCTGCTTCGAGATCGAGTCCGCCGGCACGGTGTGCTACCAGTCCGGCTCCTCTCCCGACCACCGCGCCGTGCGGGCCGCCGGACGCCACGGCATCGACATCTCCGCGATTCGCGCCCGCTGCATCGACGACCTCGACCTCGCGTGCTTTGACCGGATTTTCGCGATGGATGCTGAAAATTATCGTGATATTCTCGACGCGCTCGACGGCCTTCCGGTGCCGGTGCACATGATGACCGACTTCGCCCACTCCGACGCGGGCGCTGAAATCGAAGATCCGTATTATGGCAGCGAGGCGGGTTTCGACCGTACGATGGAGCGGCTTCTGCACAGCGCCACGGGAATCGTGTCTGCCTTGCGGGCGGCGTACAACCTGCCCGCCGACGCGGCTGAAGCCGGGGCGATTTTTCAACACACCCAACGCGGCGATGAGCGGTAGCATTACCTTCATTTTCAATCCGGCAGCCGACAAGGGGCGCGCCGCCTCGAAAGCCGCGCTCATCGAGCGATCGCTCGTGCACTTCGAGGCGGCGTCGCTCGAAACGACTCGCTTCGCCGGTCACGCCGCCGACCTCGCCCGCGCCGCCGCCCGAAATGGCGCGACGCTCATCGCCTGCGGCGGCGACGGTACGCTCAACGAGGTGGTCAACGCCGTGGCGGGCCTGCCGGTGAAGGTCGGCATCCTGCCGGTCGGCTCGGCCAACGATTTTCTCAAAACCTTCGACCCCTCGGAAAAAGCGCACGAGTCGCGCATCCGCGGCTTTGCCGGAGCCGCGAGCCGCCGGGTCGATCTCGGCAAGGTCGAGTTCAGCGGCGGCGATTCGCGCTACTTCGTCAACTCCATCGGCATCGGCTTCACCGGTCGGATCGCCAGCACCGTGAAGGCGACGCCGTGGCTGCGGGGAGAGCTGTCGTACGCCTGGGCGCTGGTGCGGGTGCTTTTGGGTTATAGTGCGGTAAAAATGCATATTACGCTCGATACCGTAGAGGGGACGGTCGAACTCGACGAGCCGGTGTTCGCCTTTTCGGTCTCAAACGGGAAGGTCGAGGGCGGCAAGTTCCGGATTTCGCCGGATGCCGACCAGTGCGACGGGCTTCTCGATGTGTGCATCCTGAAAGCCGTACCGAAATGGCGCGTGCCCGGATATGTGCTCAAATATCTGAAGGGCAGCCAGATTTACGATCCGAAAGTCATCTATTGCAAGGCCAGGTCGGTCGCGCTGTTTCTCTCCGTGGATGAGGTCATGCACATTGATGGCGAGGTGATCGACCGGGCTGGCGGCGCAATCGGCATCACCGCCGAGCCGCTCGCGGTCGAGATGCTTTACGAGCCATAACGAAAAATCGATTCCCATGCAGGTCATCATTTTTGAAGACGAAAAAACGCCCCGCTTCTCGCCGCTCGCCGACCTGAAGCCGGTCTGCGACCTCGTGACCGGTTGCCATTCGCTCAGGGAGCGTTTTATCGCGGCCTTCGGCGGGCGGGCGGCGCTCACCTGGCACGTGCGCCGCCACATCGCGCCGTGGTTTAGCGAGAACAACCCCGGTTCGGTGGTCAACAGCGTTCTGGAAGAGGAGGTGCTGCTGGTCAACGGTCGCCTCATCTGCGATGCGGCGGTGACGCAGTTTATCGACGCGGGGCGGATCGCTCCGGGCGAGGCGGTCGTCCAGAACGGCAATCTTCTTTTCTGCCGCACCACGGCGGAGCCGCTTCATGTTTTAGATACGGTGTTTCCCGATACCATCGACGGCATGGTTGTGGCCGGTGCGCTCTCGTGCGTCGAAGTTTCCGGGTTCCGTCTGATCGAAAATCTCTGGGATTGCGTAGCGATGCATCCGGCGATGATGCGCGAGGACGGCGCGGCTCTGGCGCTCGGACGCATCGAAGGCGAGGTGCACCCGTCGGCGATTCTGGTCAATCCGGAGGCGATCACCATCGAGAAGGGCGCAGAGGTGAAGGCCGGAGCGGTGCTCGACGCCAGCGACGGCTTTATTTATATTGGCGCGGGCGCGGTGGTCGAGCCGATGGCGCTCTTGATGGAGCGCGTGTTCGTCGCGCCGGGCGCGCGGGTGAAGAGCGGCGCGCGGATTTACAGCAATGTCTTTGTCGGCGGCGGCTCGAAGGCGGGCGGCGAGATCGAGGATTCGATCATGGAGCCGTTCTCCAACAAGCAGCACGACGGCTTTCTCGGCCACTCCTACATTTCGAGCTGGTGCAACCTCGGCGCGGGCACCGACACCTCCGACCTCAAAAACAACTACAGCCAGGTGAGCATCGAGACCGCGCACGGCAAAATAGCCACCGGCCAGCAGTTCCTCGGCCTGCTGATGGGCGAGCACTCGAAATGCTCCATCGGCACCCGCTTCAACACCGGCACGGTCGTGGGCACCTCGTCGAACGTCTTCGGCAACGGAATGCCCGCGAAATACGTCCCGTCATTCAGCTGGGGCGACGGCAATCCCGGCACGGTCCGGTACGACGCCGACAAAGCCATCGAGACCGCGCGAAAGGTGATGGCCCGCAGGAGGGTGGAGATGAGTGCGGCGTATGAGGGGATGTTGAGGGCGGTGGCGGGGGAGTCGGAGTAACTTTGCTTCCAGCTTATAGCTCTCGCTGGCATTTTTTGCCTTATTTCGATTAAATTATCTCAAGTTTCTCCTTAGTCAATCCGTAGCCCCCCAACCTTACGGATTTGAGCTTTTTTTGTTTGCGCCTTGTTCACTTATTTGTTAACATTCGCAATGCGAACCATTGAGTTTTTCAAGACATCAACTGGTAAAAGCCCTGTCGATGAGTTTCTGGAATCTCTTTCGACAAAAGAGGCGGCAAAGGTTTTTTGGGTGCTCAAGCTGGTGACAGAGCTGTCGTTAGTTCCGGCAGAGTATTTCAAGAAGCTGAAAAACACCAATGGAATCTGGGAAGTTCGGGTGGCGCAAGGTAACAATGAGTTTCGGCTGCTTGGATTTTTCGACGACGGAAATCTGGTGATTCTGACCAACGGGTTCGCGAAGAAATCTCAGAAAACTCCGCCGGAACAGATAGCGCTGGCGGAACAACGAAAGAGTGAATATCTCAGGAGGAAAAATAATGGATGACCTGCAACGTGCAATTGAAAAACGGAAGAGTACCGATCCTGAATTTGCCGAGAATTTCGATAAAGGCTACGAGGAGTTTAAAATCGGGGTACTGTTAAAAGAGGCGAGAAAAAGCGCAGGATTTACACCGGAGGCTTTGGCCGAAAAGCTGAATACCAAAAAGTCAGCGATTTCGAGAATTGAAAATCATGCCGATGACATTCGACTCTCGACGCTGTATAATTATGCGGAAGCGTTGGGTAAAAAAATAAAGGTGACGATTCAGTGAGAACTTCGCTTGCAAGCGTTTAGTCCGCCAACCTTTGTTGATTCTCCGTAAGGGCGCATGGCGTGCGCCCGCGTGTGCCGCCCTTTTTCGATGCCCGATATGACGGTAATAATTCGACGATCTCTTGTTTGCTACGGGTTTTACGAATATCTTGCTTTTGCGTTAAGTGTTGGCTGAGTTACAAGGTATCATAACCTTTTCCCCCCTACAGAAAATGCCCTACACAAGCACCACTATGCGGTTTACGCCCCTCGAATACAGAAGCGAACAGCTACAACGACCATGCGCACGCGGGAGGCGTTTGCTTTGGGATATTTCTGGATGGGATAGGGTGATTGATCTGATGCTCAGTCAGCGGTTTCTTCACAAATGCTATAGCCAAAATTAAAATTTTTTTGTACTTATCTGTGCGATGAAGTGATGAACGCAATGGTGTTGTACAAAAAAGCAGGTTAATGTAATTGTATTAAGGTAGGTATCATCTAATAAAAGATCATTATGACGTTTAAGGAACTTTATTCGGAGCTAATTTATAAGAATATCAATAGGCTTAAAGCTGAAAGGCAAAATCGAATATTTGTCCTTTTAGGACAATCAAATTTGTTGAGAATAAAAGAGGTAGAAGCGTTTGTTGCTGATATAGGGACATTTGCTTTTGAAAAAGACGAAGAGGTATTTAATAAGGAGTGGTTTTCTAAGACTTTTACTGTGCTACAGCAAGAGAAGGAATATCATCTTCTGTCATTTTCACAGTTTAGCTATCTTATATATTATATTGACCCTTCATTTTTTGTGGAAAGAGTGGTGATAATTAGAGATAATTTGCGTCAACTATTTCCTATTGGTGAGCACGATTATCTTGAGAAAGGTGAAGGGGGAAATATTGAAATACGCCCAGATAGACTTCCTGTTTATCAAGCTGAGCAGTTGGTGATTAACAAAAAGTATTTCTTTGTTGTAAAAACGCCGGTTGAAATTTTTGATACTATTGATATTTTTGAAGACTCAAAAGAATTAAGCTGTTCAGGTGATTTTAATTTAGAGAATATAGATGTTAGTTCTGATCCTTATTCTCTTGATGCTTTTGTGAATGATTGTATTGAGCTAAATGATTTTTCTAGGAAAGTGGCTGTAAAGCTTCATGGCAAACAATCATTAAGCCCAATTGTTCTCGATACACTAAAGAAGATTAACGCTTTGTTGAATGGTTTTGGAGGTGCGCTATTTCTTTTTGAGGAAGTGTCAATATTGTTGGATTCTAGAGTTGATAGTAAAACTCAAGAGATGCTGTTGACCTATTGGGGCGAAAATGCCACTTTTAGAAATATTTCTGTTTATAAGAATCCTGATATTAATAATGAGATAACAGAATTGTCACAAGGTTTGGTTGTAGAAAAAATTATAAATGAATACGAAAATTCAAAGGGTGATGGAGGATGTAGAGATTTATTCTTAACAGCACCTACCGGATCCGGTAAGTCTCTGCTTTTTCAATTGCCAGCATTTTACGTTTCTCAAAACAATGATATGGTTATTGTTGTTTCTCCGTTGATAGCTTTGATGAAGGATCAGGTTAATGCAATTATCAATGATCGAAATTTTGATAAGGTTGCTTATATAAATAGTGAGCTTAGTTTGCTTGATCGTGAAAAGGTTATAGAAAGTTGCAAATACGGAGATATTGATCTGCTTTATATGTCTTCCGAGTTGCTTCTTTCATATGATATAACCCATTTTATAGGGTCTAGGAGGCTTGGTATGTTGGTAGTCGATGAAGCTCATCTTATAACAACGTGGGGGCGAGATTTTAGAGTGGATTATTGGTTTTTGGGGAACCATATAAGGAAGATGAGAAAATATCATAGCCTTAAGTTTCCAATGGTTGCTGTAACTGCAACTGCAATATATGGAGGTGCTAATGATATGGTTTTTGATAGTATTGATAGCTTAGTCATGAATGATCCGCATATTTTTATTGGGCAGGTGAGGCGAAATGATATAGAGTTTATTGTGAATAATTATGAGCGTTTTGCTGTTAATTATGAGTCAAGCAAGATAAGTCAAACAGTTGACTTTATTAAAAAAATAAATGAACTGGGTTTCAAAACTTTGGTTTATACGCCTTATGCTCGTCATATTCAGCAAATACTCGATCAAGTGAACGTTGATCAAAATAATATTGCAACTGGTTATTATGGTTCAATGGATTCATTGAATAAAGAATTTGCTTACAGGCGATTTAAGAGTGGTGAAGTAAAAGTCATGATTTCGACAAAAGCTTTTGGTATGGGGGTTGATATTTCAGATATACAGGTTGTATATCATCATGCTCCATCAGGTTTGCTGCCTGACTATGTTCAAGAAATAGGTAGGGTTGCAAGAAAAAGTGAGATAAAAGGTTTTGCAACATTAAATTATTCTTCTCAAGATCAGCGATATACAAAGGCACTTCATGGCATGTCAGCCCTTCGGCCGTATCAGATAAAAGAAGTGTTGAAAAAAATTCATAAAACATATATAAAAAATAATAAAAATCGAAACTTGCTTTTATCTGTAGATGATTTTGGGCATATTTTTGAGAATGCTCTTGATCTTGATCAGAAGGTTTTGACGGCTTTGATGATGATTGAAAAGGATTATTTGGCAAAAAACCGATTCAATGTGATCTTGGCAAGACCAAAAAAGCTTTTTGTAAAAGTTTATGCTGCTGTGTCAAACCAACATCTTTACATGCTTGGCAATAAATATACAAATACTTTTAGGGTTATTGATAAACTTGAAAATGGTAATAATATTATAGAATTAGATTTGGATAAATTATGGTATGATTATTTTGTGAACAAAAGCTTTCCGGTCTTAAAAAGAGAGTTTTATGCAAATCTTATATTTAAAGATGAGTGCATCGATTTAGTGCCAAAACTAAAGATATCTTTTGAACGACTTGATAGTTTTGATAATGTATTCAATAATTTTCAGCATCTTTTGAGTTCGGTCCAGAAAATATTTTCTAATACAAATACTTTCTTTAATAAGGCCGAGTTTGGAAAAAAATTGAACTATGTGTTAAATGATTCTGAGAAGGCAGAAAAATTATCGAGATTTATATTGTCTTCATATTCTGGACGACTTATTCGCCCAGGAGTTGTTGAACCAAATGCTTTTTTGCAAAAGCGCAAAATTATTGATGGTTTTGAATATAGGGTTTTTAGTACTCAATATTTGGCAAGTTTTATGTCCTTAAAGAAGCGTTTGAGTGATCTCTTCGGGAATACTGATAATTCGATAGTGGAAAAATATGTAACAAACAAAGATGTCAATTCAGTTAACTATGTGAGGCTTGGCTATTTTTTGGAAATCCTTGAACTATCGACATTTGAAGTAAAAGGCGGCGAAAATCCAATGGTATTTAGGCCATCTCTAAAAAGTCGGAAAAGATATAAGATATTGAAATATATTGACTTAACTGAAATATAAGTCCAGCAATATTCGTATATTTGTGCAGTACCCATCAACACGACTGTACTGCCATGAAAAACATCAACCCGCTCGGCCTGTTTGATGAGCATTTTCTGCTCGAACGGCTTACCAAACTCAAGGATCCGCTCGTCAAGCTTGAAGCGCATATCGACTGGCAACTTTTTGCTCCCATTCTCGAAGTAGCTTTCAGCAAGCCAGCCAACCGCAAGAACATGGGCCGCCCGCCATTC
>NZ_SDGU01000050.1 GCF_004118635.1 Chlorobaculum sp. 24CR
GTCAAGGTCGAGAAATTGAGTATAAAAAGTTGCATTCACAGCAGCTCCAACTCTTCTAAATACCTCGAAGCTCTGCTTCGAGGATCCTTTATTGATGAATATTTAAAAACTATTCTGGATAAAGAACCAAATATACCAAATGATGCTAATAGTGGGTTTGATATAAGAAAAAAAATGGATGAGGAACTAATAAAATTAGTTCTCGAAGATTTTGAACTTACAGAAAAAGATTATTTAGGAAATCCTATAACACTTAATAGGTCAAAGCCTGATAAAGGTTCAATCACAAATTTGATGAGAGCAATTCTTGTAAGTGACTCTACACCAATTCCATATGTGCGGGAAAACTTGGTTGATGAAGAAATGAGAATTATTATGCTAGAAAATTCGGACATTAATGGAGATAGATTTTTAAATAGGCAGGCTCTTCCTTATGCGGTGAGTGGAAATGAAAAAGAGTGTTTCGAACAAAATAAAAATGCTTATGTAACATTTAATATTACAATTGATCATGAAATTCTTCGCTTTTTTAGTAATAATGCATCTGGTTTCTCCATTATCTTTCAAAGTTTAAAAGATCTTGAAAAAATAATAATAAAATTTTATAAAAAAATATGGACCTTTGAGCAAGAGTATTATTTAGAACAGCTTGGATTGCCAGATAATAATCATTCAAAAGAAGAAAAAATGATTGAAAAAGTTTTAGATTTTTATGACGACGAAAATGATGTTAATCTAAATATATTACCAACCATCAATATAGGTTTAGGGTCTGGGATGCTTTGCAAGACACTTTTTATCGCAATAAAAGAAGAGTATCGTATAAAAATAAGAAATTTGCAGATGACAGGAATTCAGATAGATAATCAGAAGTGCGGACGTAATGGAAGAGGACATACTGTTGACTGGATAAATAAGATTGCGCCTAATTCAAGGCATTTAGTGTTTAAAAATGGTGTCGCAAGTCGTCCGCTTGGGTGGGCTAATTTATCTTTTGGGCCAATTACATTCGAGGATAGCGTCTTATGACACGTGAAGAGAGAATTGATGCACTTAAAATCTCTGATGCAGATAAGGAGGAATTCAAAAAAATATTCTTTGAATACGAAGATAAATATGACAGAAGTGGCCCTGATTTGCGTTGTTGGTGGTTAAATCAAGTATTGCCTATTTCACAACGGCTTTTAGAAGAAAGATATACTTCTCGTCAAGAAGTAAAATGCCTGTTCGTTCTTGTCGGTACTACGATAGAACCACTGTTTCTTTCAATTCTTACAATTCGCCCACAGGAAAAAATATATTTAATATCGTCTTGTGAAAGCGTGGCTCAGAGTGAGTATATAAGCAATTCATTGAGACAAATACATGGAGGTGGTGATCTAATAAATCCTGATTTGTTTTCTGATAATGTTAAGAGGTATCTTGAAAATATAAAAAATATTGAAATATATACTGATGTTGTTATTAAAAATATATCTCCGCAGAAAGTATTTTCTGCAATAAGAGAACGAGTGGGTATGTATGCATATGATGATGTGGGGGTTGATGTGACTGGCGGTAAGAAGTCAATGACCGGGGGAGGATATTTAGTAGCGGCAATTAATAATTTGCATTTGTTTTATGTAGACTTTGATGAATATACCGACAAATATCCAAAGCCAGGGACAGAGTTTCTCAATAAACTTGATAACCCTTATGAAATTTACAATATCGATTCTGTGAGTCAGGCGATAAAATTATTTAAACAGTATAACTACTCTGCTGCCAATGAAATATTTAAGCAAACAATTTGTAAGCTTACTGATGATATAGTAATGAATTATGAAATGGCATCTGAGAAGACAAGAATTGAGAATATGCAGAAAGCTGCTGAATGTTATATGTATTGGGATCGTTATGAGTACTCTGAGATAAAAAAAGAAATTTTACCGCAAATACAGCTCAATCTTTTATGCGACGATAAATACTATAAGGTGTTAGATTATCTATTAAACGCTGAGAGACGTTTTAACCAAGGTTATTATAATGACGCTATTCTACGTTTACTGCAAGTCGTCGAGTCTTTGCTTGTTGTTAATTCGGGAAAAATAAGTCAGGCTATTAATAAAAGTGTAAAAAATGAAAAATTGAGATCGGGTTTACATGAAATCAGGATGGCAAGGAATGCATTTGCACACAAAAACAAAACACTTGAAAAATCGATATATATAGAAGGTTTTAGCAATGTCAAGCAACTAATATGTGACCTATTTGAGAGAGAGATAGGTGAAGTGGAGGCTGAATAAAGGATCCTCGAAGCAGAGCTTCGAGGTATTTAGAAGAGTTGGAGCTGCTGTGAATGCAACTTTTTATACTCAATTTCTCGACCTTGAC
>NZ_SDGU01000051.1 GCF_004118635.1 Chlorobaculum sp. 24CR
AGATACATTATGACTTTTATGAATATATGTGCTCAATTATTACACTTTTATCTTTAACGAAGCAGAGCTTCGGGGAATATATCCCATAGAGATTCAGGAGGGTTTCAACCCGACGGATATTCTGAACTTTTACATTCACATTGCCCCGGTTTTCAAACCGGGGAACTTGAGAAGAGCAATCGCCGCCAAGGAAAGATATTGGGCTAAAGCCCTGATTTATTTTGTTTTATCCGCATACCCCGGACTGAAGTCCGGGGCAATTGCTTAAGAGTTTTAATGACCGGAGTAAGAACGATGACACACCGCATCATCCATTCAATTGCCGTCGCCATCGACTGCTCGCCGCACAGCAAGGCCTCGCTCGAAGCCGCTGCCGAAATGGCCGCGCGGCTGAAGGCGGAGCTGATCGGCATCTTCGTCGAAGACATCAACCTGTTGCACATGGCGGGCCTGCCCTTCGCCGAGGAGGTGCGGCTTTACAGCGCGACCACCGAAAAGCTCGACACCGAGCAACTCGAACGGATGCTCAGGGTTCAGGCGCAACAGGCAAGCGAGCTCTTGCAGCGCACCGCCGAAGCGCGGATGCTCCGCCACACCTTCCGCGTGCTGCGGGGCATGGTGCCGGAGCAGCTCATGCTGGCCGCGCCCGAAGCGGACATGCTCGTGCTTGGCCGAAGCGGACGCTCGCCGTCGTGCCGCAAGGGCCTCGGCTCGACGGCCCGCACGGCGCTCCACGAGTGCAAGATGAACGTGATGCTGATGCGCCCCGGCGTCACCGCCGCCGAAGGCCCGCTCCTGGTTCTCTGCGACGGCTCGGAAGCCTCGAAACGCGCCCTCCGGACGGCGCTCGAAATCGCCGGGCCGAAAAGCACGCTCCACCTGCTCGTCACCGATCCCGCCCCGGAAGCCATCGAGCGCTGCAAACAGGAGACGGTTGCGATGCTGAAGGGGCGAACCATCGAAGCGGAATACTACCACATCCCCTTCGCCGACGGCAAACAGCTCGCCAGCTTCATCCGCATGATCGACTCCGGCCTCGTCGTCATCGGCGAAGGCATGAACCTCCCCGCCGAGACCCTCCGCGAACTGATCGACAACATCGACTACCCGGTGCTGGTGGTGAGGGGGGAGTGAATGATGAATTATGAGTTATGAATTGAAGAGGAACACCATGAAATGTCAAGAAACTCCCTCTTCTCTTACATTGTCCACTTCGTCCGCTGCCTTTCCCTTGGCCCCGTTCGGGCGCACGCCATGCGCCCGCGCCAGATTGACGCTCCAGCAAAAAAGACTTCAGGGACACAAGGGACAGCAAGGACAACAAAACGAAGGCAGGGGAAATGCCGTGTGGAAACACAAACCACACCGCACCTCTTCAATTCATAACTCATAACTCATCATTCATCATTCGCGCGAAGCGCGATTCCTGCCATCAAAATTCCCGCTGACACCGAGGCGTTGAGGGATTCGACGGCGGGGCGGGTTCCGGCGTGGGGGATCAGCAACCGGCGGTCGGCGAGGGCGAGCACTTCCGGGCTGATGCCGTTGGCTTCGTTGCCGATGACGAGCACCCGGCGGGCGGGCCAAGCCGGGAAATCGCGATAGTCCTTGCCGTCGAGCGCCGAGGCCCCCACCGTGAAGCCGTCGGCCTGCAAGCGCCGCAGCGTTTTGGCGAGGTCGGGAGTGGTGTCGAGGCGGAGCGCGAAGATGCTGCCCGCGCTCGACCTGACCGCCTTGGCGCTGAAGGGATCGGCTGTGCCGCGTCCGCAGATCACCGCCTGTGCGCCAAACCAGGCCGCCGTGCGGATGATCGTGCCGACGTTGCCCGGATCCTGCACGTCATCGAGCGACACCACGAACGAGCGGGCGGATGCGGGTCGGAACTCGCCCGTCTCCGGCTTGCGGAACGCCGCGCACACCCCCTGCGGCGAGGTGGTCTGGGCGAGCCGCCTGAACTCCTCCGGCCCGGCAAGCCACGCCTTTCCGGCGAAACGCTCCAGCCCATCGAGCTGGCCCGCCGCCTTTTCGTCGAGCACGAGCGCGAACAGCATCGACGGATCGGGCAGGCTCCGCAGCAGCTCCGTCACCGTGCGCAACCCCTCGGCCAGAAACAGCCCCTCGCTGTCGCGATGCTTCTTCTGCCCCAGCCGCGCGAGCCGCCCAAGCATCGCCTTGCTCAACGGCGGAAAGGAGTCGCTCCTCATCGCCCGCCGGTCGAGCGGTTGAAGCGATTCATCACCGCCTTCGGGTCGTGCACGAAATCGGTCGGCGGGGTTGACGGCATGGCCGAAAGCCCCTCGGCGTCGAGTCCCACCGAAAAGCCTTCGCTGTCGTTGGCCTCCTCATCGACGCAGGTATCGGGATCGCTCATGCAACGTTTGATGTAGTCGTCGAACGACTCCTTGTCGATTGAGAGCGACAGGGCTGGCGCTTCGTCGCTTCTCGACGCGCTTTCGACCGACACCAGCTCGACGACGACGGAGAGCGCTCGCGCTCGCGTCACGCCGCCCATACCGGCTTTTCGCGCCATCGACGAAAAGGCGGAGTCGTCCATCGCCTCGATGGTTTCACGCAGGGCGGCAATTCCACCGGCCATTCCCGCGTAGGCCCTGACGGCGGACTTCAGCGCTTCGTCATCAAGCAACGGTTCTGCCGGAGCGCTCGACGCCGGGGATACTGACGCTTTTGCGGACTTTGGTTTACGCACGCCGCGACCGAGGAACTCGTCGTCGATCTCGTAATCATCGAGAAGATTGCCCACCAGCCCGTCGCGCCTGGCTCGCGCGCGCCGCTCCGAGACGCTCTCGACCACCTCGCGCCGCCCCTCCGACAACGTACGCAAAGCGAACAGCAAGCCGACGAGACCCGCGTAGAGCGAAAGGAACAGAAGCATCGTCCGGGCGTCCAGCCCCGCGAGCAGGGCGAGAGTTTCGGCAGCGACGAGGGCGACGGAGAGACCGGCAAGCAGACCGGCGGCAAGGCGTTGGTTCATATCGTCAAATCAGATGTTATATTTTGACCACCAAAGTAACGAATAATTCCCTTTTCGCCCCGCCATGCACCGCCCCAAACCTGAACTGATTTCGCCCGCTGGCGACTGGACTTCGATGCGGGCCGCGCTCGACGCCGGGGCGGATGCCATCTATTTCGGGGCCGAGGGGTTCAACATGCGGGCGGCGAGCAAGGGCTTTTCGCCGGGCGAGTTCGGCGGCATCGCGCGGCTCTGCCGAAAGCACGGCGCGAAGGGGTACCTCGCGCTGAACTCGGTGATCTACGACTCGGAACTCGCCGAGGTTGACCGCACGATTGCCGCCGCCAGAGCCGCCGGACTCGACGCGGTGATCTGCTGGGACATGGCGGTCGTCGAGGCGTGCCGCCGTCACCGGATGCCGATCCACCTCTCGACGCAGGCCTCGGTGAGCAACATCGAGGCGCTCCGCTTCTACGCTTCGCTCGGTGCGCGGATGATCGTGCTCGCCCGCGAACTGACGCTGGAGCAGACGGCGGCGATCACGGAGCGCATCGCGGCTGAAAAGCTGCCGGTCACGGTCGAAAGCTTCGTGCATGGCGCGATGTGCGTGGCGGTCTCCGGGCGCTGCTTCATTTCGCAGGAGCTGTTCGGGCGCTCGGCCAATCGCGGCGAGTGCGTGCAGCCCTGCCGCCGTTCGTACCGCATCGCCGACGTCGAGGAGGGGTTCGAGCTGGAACTTGGCGCGGACTACGTGATGAGTCCGAAAGACCTCTGCGCCATCGGTTTTCTCGACCAGCTCTTCGACGCGGGCATCGGCGCCTTCAAGATCGAGGGGCGCAACCGCAGCCCGGAGTACGTCGCCACCACCACCGCCGCTTACCGCAAAGCGATCGACTTCATCGCCGCGCATCGGGAGGACGAGGAGTTCGCCGAGGCGTACCGAACGCTTGCCGCCGGACTCGAAGAGGAGCTGAAAAAAGTTTACAATCGCGGCTTCTCCGAAGGCTTCTTCTTCGGCAAACCGGCGGATGCGTGGTCGCGAACGTCGGGATCGGTGGCGACCGAAACGAAAAGCTACGTCGGCATCGTTCGCAAATACTTCCCGAAAGCGGGCGTGGCCGAAATTCTCGTGCACGCGCCCGGAGTCGATTCCGGCGCAACGCTCTCGATTCAGGGAGCCGCGACGGGCCTCGTCACCGTCGAACAAGCGGCGCTCTTTCTTGACGGCGAGCCTGCAAGCCGGATCGAGCAGGGACAGCTCTTTTCGGTCAAATGCGACCGGGTCCGCAAAAACGACAAAGTGTATGTTTTGTTAAAAAATTAACAAGTCATCTACTCCCCTTTTTCCTCTTTTGCGTATCTTTGTAGTGATGTTGCCAGCCAGCCTGGCAGCTCGTCACCAACGGGCGCATTGCCCAAACCGGAGACAGCGAATGATCTATAAAGTCATCTCCAAAAACGAATTCCGCGCTTTCGTCGATGCCCTCGTCCGGGCGAACACCTCCTACGGGCCGCGCCAGGTCGATACGGGCCGCAACGGCGAACCGGTCTATCAGTTCATGCCGGTCTCATCGGCAAGCGAAATCGCCTTCGACTACACCGTCACCACCTCCTCGGCCAAACATCTCATCATGCCGTTCCGCGAGGAGCTGTCGAAGTTCCGCTTCCGCGATGGCGACTGGGATCAGGAGGTGCGCTACGACGCGCCGCCGATCGTGCTCTTCGGCCTGCGCCCGTGCGACATCAACGCCATCAACATCCTCGACGAGGTGATGCTCAACGGGCCGTATCCGTCGCCCTACTACCTGGCGCGGCGCAAGAACACCTTCATCGTCGGCATGGATCACTTGCCACTGCCGGACTGCTTCTGCCGCTCGATGAACCGGCACACCGTGAGCCGGGGCTTCAACCTCTTCGCCTCGGATATCGGCGAGAGCTACTTCCTGTCGATCAACTCCTCGAAAGCCTACAACTTCCTCAAGGAGTTCGAGACCACCGAGCCGACCGAAGAGGACGACTGCAAGCTCATCGAACGGCGCAAGCTCATCAAGCAGAGCTTCAAAACCAACGTCGAAGTGACCGGCCTGCCGATGTTCCTCGACCTGGAGTTCGACTCGCCGATCTGGGAGAAGTGGGGAAACAAGTGCCTGAACTGCGGCTCCTGCGCGATGGTCTGCCCGACCTGCTACTGCTACAACGTCGAGGAGCGCGTCGCGACCGGCCTCGAAAGCTCCAGTCGGCAGAGGCGGCTCTATTCGTGCAATCTGATCGACTTCGCCGAAGTGAGCGGCGGGCACAACTTCCGCCCGAAGAACGGCGACCGGCTCAAGTACCGCTACTACCACCATTATCGCGGTTTCGCCATCAACGACAACCAGCAGATCTGCGTTGGCTGCAACCGCTGCGGACGCACCTGCCTGGCCAGCATCAACCCAAAGGAGGTCATCAACGACCTCAGACTGGAAAAAGAATCATGCATGACCTGCGTTTCACCATCCCCGCAGAGGAGCTGAACCGCGAGCCGTTCACCCGCGCGAGTCCCGATTTCAGCAAGAAGTCGGCGCTCATGGTGACCGACCGTGGCTACAAGTGCCGCATCACCAACATCGTGCCGCTCTCCGAGCACGAGCGGCTTTTTCAGCTCCGCATCGTCGATCCGCGCGAGCGCGAGCTGTTCGCCTTCCGGCCCGGCCAGTTCCTGATGCTCGAAGTTCCGGGCTACGGCGAAGCGCCGATTTCGATTTCGAGCGCCACGAGCCACCGCGAGTTCATCGAGCTGTGCATCCGCAAGGCGGGCCACGTCACCTCGGCGCTGTACGAAGCGCGCCCCGGAGCCTTCGTGGCCGTTCGCGGGCCGTTCGGCACCTCGTTCCCGATGGAGGCGATGCAGGAGCACGACGTGCTGCTCATCGCCGGCGGCCTCGGCATCGCCCCGCTTCGCGCGCCGCTCTTCTGGATCAACGACCACCGCGACCACTACCGCAACGTCAGTTTTCTGTATGGCGCCAAGGAGGCGTCGCAGATGCTCTTCGCCTACCAGTTCGAGGAGTGGAAAACCGTCAGCCACATCGATCTGCGCACCATCGTTGAAAAGCCGGACGAGAAGTGGACGGGCCGCACGGGGATGATTACCTCGCTGTTCGAGGAGATCACGATCGACACGAAAAACACCTGGGCAATCGTCTGCGGGCCGCCGGTGATGTTCAAGTCCGTCTGCACCCATCTCGACAAGCTCGGCATTCCGATGAACCGGATGTTCGTGTCGCTCGAACGCAGGATGCACTGCGGCATGGGCAAGTGCTGCCGCTGCATGGTCGGCTCGACCTTCACCTGCCTCGACGGCCCGGTGTTCGACTACTGGAGCGTCATGAACCTCAAGGAAGCGATTTAAGGAGTGCGTATGAACCACCTCGGATTCGACACCGAAAAGCTGAAAATCGGCTCCTTCGACTTCACCTGCTGCGAAGGGTGCCAGCTCCAGCTCGCCAACCATGAATCGACCCTGCCGGAGTTCCTCGCGCTGCTCGACATCAGGAACTTCCGCGAAATCTCCTCGGAGCGGCTCGACGATTCCGACATCGCCCTCGTCGAAGGGAGCATCACGCGAAGCGACGAGGTCGAGCGGCTGAAGGCGATCCGCGCCCAGGCCAAGGTGCTCGTCGCCTACGGAACCTGCGCCTGCTTCGGGGGCATGAATGCGCAGAAGAACAAGTTCCCGAAAGAGGAGTGCATCCGCACGGTCTATGGCGACAAACAGATCGACACGATGCCGGAAGCCCACAAAATCAGCGACTTCGTGCAGGTTGACTACTCGATTCCCGGCTGCCCGGTCTCCAAGGAGGAGGTCGAGCGCATCGTGGTGAGCATCGCCACCCGCTCGCCCATCGCGCTGCCGAAGTACCCGGTGTGCGTCGAGTGCAAGCAGCGGCTCAACACCTGCCTGTTCGACCTCGGCGAGGTGTGCCTCGGCCCGATTTCACGCGCGGGTTGCGACGCGGTCTGCCCCTCCGGCAAGACGGTCTGCCTCGGCTGCCGCGGCCCGGCGGACGACATCAACTACGCTTCGTTCACGGAGCTGGTGCGCGACAAGGGACTCAGCACGGAGGAGATGAGGGAAAAGCTCGCATTTTACAACGGTTTCACAGAGTATCTGAACCATGAAGGTTGATTTCAACATCGACATCCACCATCTGCCACGGGTCGAAGGCCACGGCGATATTCGCATTTCGGTCAGGGACGGCAAGCTCGCCGAAGCGAAGTGGGCGGTCGTCGAGACGCCGCGTTTCTTTGAAATGATGGTCAAGGGGATGAGCGCCGAGCGGGCGCCATTCCTCACCTCGCGCATCTGCGGCATCTGCTCGATCAGCCACACGCTGGCCAGCATCCGCTCGCTCGAACGGGCCATGCAGATCACGCCGCCCGAAACGGCGCGCATCATCCGCCTGCTCGCCATGCACGGCGAAACGCTGCAAAGCCACGCGCTGCACCTCTTTTTCCTCGCCGCACCGGATTTTGCGAGCACACCGAGCGTTGTGCCGCTGCTGCACTCTCACCCGGAGGTGGTCGAGGCGGGTCTCTTGCTCAAGGAGCTGGGAAACGAACTGAGCATCGCCACCTGCGGACGCGCCACGCATCCCGTCAGCCTTGTGCTCGGCGGCGTCAGCAAAGCGCCGTCGAAGCCGCGCCTCGCCGAAATCCGGCAGATGATCGCCGACCGCCGACCGATGCTCGACCGCGCCACCGAGTTCTTCATGACGCTCCGGGTCCCCGACTTCGTGCGCGAAACCGAGTTCATCTCCCTCTGCGACGGCGAGAGCTACCCCTTCATCGGCGGCGACCTCGTTTCGACTGACGGCGTGGTGCGCGACGAGAACGACTATCTGCTGATGACCAACGAATACACGGTCGATTTCTCGACCTCGAAGTTCACGAAGGTCAGCCGCGAATCCTCCGCCGCCGGAGCGCTGGCGCGGTTCAACAACAACTACGACCAGCTCCATCCGCGAGCCAAAGAGGCGGCGGCAGCCTTCGGCCTCCAGCCGGTCTGCCACAACCCCTTCATGAACAACATCGCCCAGCTCGTCGAATGCCACCACATCGTCGCCAGCGCCGAAGCGATCATCGACCAACTGCTCGACGACGACACGGGCGACTTCCGCGCCGACTACAAGCCAAAAGCCGGAGCCTCCACCGGAGCCGTCGAAGCGCCGAGAGGAGTGCTCTACCACCACATGGAGACAAGCGACGAGGGCAAAGTGGTCAAAGCCGACTGCATCATTCCGACCACGCAGAACAACGCCAACATCCACCACGACCTCCACGCCCTCGCCACGCAAGCACTGGCCGAAGGCAAGGGGGAGAAAGAGGTTGAAAAACTCTGCGAAATGCTGGTACGGTCGTATGACCCGTGCATTTCATGCTCGGTGCATTGAGTCAGTCAAGATACAATGACGGATATTCGTCATCGCGAGGCCCGACCTGTCGGGACGCGGCGATCTATCTTTAACGGCCTTCACTGATTCCGCATGGCTTGCCGCGCCGCTTTGCGGCTCGCAATGACGAAAAAAAACATTGCTATGAAATCAGAACCCACAAGCACGCCCTCGTCATCGCGAGGCCCGACTTGTCGGGTCGTGGCGATCCATCTTTAACGGCCTTCACTGATTCCGCATGGATTGCCGCGTCGCTATGCTCCTCGCAATGACGGGTGATTCAGGAATGTTTGCCATTGACAGAACAATAGCGGTCTGACGATTTTCCTATGATCGACGCCATTGCAAAAGCCGGGAATTGCCCGGTTTTTCGCGTTTCTGGGGGTGGGGAAAAATGGAAATCCTGCGGCAAATTCCCGCCAATTGTTTGCTATGCGGTACAAGTTATTTACATTCATATAAATGTGTTAGCTGAAGTACAAGGTAGATTCACCTTTTCCCCACAGCAAATGCCTCACGCAAGCACTTACATACAGAACGCACCTCTCGAATTTGCGGGTGAAAAGCCGCTGGTGTCAGGCGTTCGCCGGAGATGTGGTTGGTGGGTTGTCTCGGATTTGGACGGGGGGTTTGGAGCCAATCAAGTTTGGAGAAAATTAAAAGCTACTTTGATGATGAATAAACGTGACTTTGTTGCGCTTATTTGTTCGTTGAGGGAAGTAAAAAGCGGTAGAGTACCGTGGATAAACAAGTTATGTCTGATGCTAAGAGAACCATTCACAGGCCAAAAAATGACAAATATTTGATTATGAGTGATGATTACAAAGACGAATTTTTACTGAGGCTTCAAAAAAGTTTGATATATAATTTTCTTAAAGATAAATGCTGTGATAAGGATAATGAAGTAATTGCTCTAATTGATAGCGCGGTTTCTTATGCGTTTCAGAGAACTAAGACTATCATTAAACACATGGGAGAATTTACACTACATGATGGAGACCATTTGTTTAGAGTCTTGAGCTTGATGGAAAAATTGCTTTCAGGAAATACAATTAAAAACTTATCATCACCAGAGTTAATGTTGTTAATTCTTGGTGCATTTTTTCATGATATAGGTATGTCCCCTGATGAGAAAAATGTTTTAGCATGGAAGAAAGTTTGGAATAAAAGCCCAGAATATGAAAATGAAGAAGAACAAAAAACTTGCAATGAATTTAAAAGATTTTATACAGCAAGGCCTGATCAGCATGAGATAATTACTCGATTAATTGAACAAGGTAAAAATTCAAATGCTGATACTTTAAAATCCTATTTGATCACAGATTTTATTCGACAAACACATGCAGAAAGGGCACGTGAAATTATTGACAGAGATTGGAATGGTAAAATTGTGTTTCGAGATACAGACCTTACTGTGGAGCTTGCTCAGATTTGTTTTAGTCATAATGAAGATGCTTTATCTCTTTTAGATCTTGATAAGAATTTGTTGTGCTGCACTTCTAATTATGCATGTCTTCCGCTGATTGGTGTAATACTAAGATTGTCTGATATTTTAGACTTTGATGCGAAAAGAACTCCGCCAATATTATTTTCACATCTTTATGTAAGGCATCCCGTTTCACTTAGTGAATGGAGTAAGCATCGAGCCGTTGAGGCTTGGGAGATAAGTCCTGATCTGATCCAATTTAATGCAAAATGTAAGCATCCTGCAATCGAAGCGTCAATACATTCTTTTTGTGATTTGATAGATCATGAGTTAAGTGTCTGCAATAATATTTCATCAGCTCTGAATGAATTCAATAAAGGCTGTGGTAGAGATATAATGCTTAAGTTTCCTTTTAAAGTAAATCGCGAAAAAATAAGAACAGAAACTGATATTAAAAATAAACCAAAATACATTTATCGTGATACTCAGTTTAATCTTAGTAAAAAACAAGTTATAGACTTATTAATGGGGACTAAGCTTTATGGGAATCCGGATGTTGCTTTAAGAGAGTTATTGCAAAATTCTATTGACGCTTGTCTTTTAAGAGAAGCACAAGAAAAAAAATGGGGGATTAGTTATCAGCCTGAAATTACGGTAAAATATTATGTCGAGTCTGATGAGATTATACTTGAAGTAAGTGACAATGGGACAGGAATGGACCAATACATAATTGATAATTACTATTCAAAAGTAGGCTCTTCCTTTTATAAGTCGACAGATTTTTACAACTTAAAATCTGAAACAAACGCTGACTTTACTCCAACATCAAGGTTTGGGATAGGGATACTTTCATGTTTTATGGTAGCAGATACATTAATGGTTGACACTAAAAGAGTATTGGCACCATATAAGTCAAGCGAATCACTGAGCATTACAGTTGAAGGACAGGAAAGCATATTTTGGAATAAAGGATCCTCGAAGCAGAGCTTCGAGGTATTTAGAAGAGTTGGAGCTGCTGTGAATGCAACTTTTTATACTCAATTTCTCGACCTTGACT
>NZ_SDGU01000005.1:0-34363 GCF_004118635.1 Chlorobaculum sp. 24CR
AGAGCCGTCCCTACAGTTATGAACGACAGATTTTGCCGAAGAAAATCATGTTCATTATCCGTGTGCGGTATCGATCCTGATACAGGAGGCTCGCAATGACGGGAGATTCAAAATTGTTTACTTCTTCGCCTCTTCTTTTCAGTCATCTAAAATCCAGCACAAAAAAAAGCCCTCCCGGCGCGATTACCGGGAGGGCTTTGGAGTTTGATGCCTGTTGCGCTCTTCAGAGCAGCGGGGCGATGACCAGCGCCACGACGGCGATGAGCTTCATCAGAATGTTCAGGCTCGGGCCGCTGGTGTCCTTGAGCGGGTCGCCGACCGTGTCGCCCACGACCGCCGCTTTGTGGGTCTCGGAACCCTTGCCATAGAACACGCCGTCGAACTCGATGCCCCCTTCGATGCGCTTTTTAGCGTTGTCCCACGCGCCGCCCGCGTTGGACTGGAAGATCGCCATCAGTACGCCGGACGAGGTGACGCCGACCAGAAGGCCGCCGAGCATCTCCTTCGAGGTGAAGCCGACCGCCACCGGCACGAGCACACCAAGCAGGCCGGGCAGGATCATCTCCCTGATGGCCGCCTTGGTCGAAATATCGACGCAGTGGGCGAACTCGGCGGGTGCGGTGCCTTCCCGCAGGCCGGGGATTTCGTTGAACTGGCGCCCAACCTCGCGGATCATGTCGCCAGCGGCGCGGCCCACGGCGCCCATCGCCATGGCGCTGAAGATAAAGGGCAGCATGGCTCCGATGAGCAGACCGGCCATGATGACCGGCTGGGTGACGTCGAGAGCGCCGATGTGAGCCTGCTGGCGGAAGGCCGCAAAGAGAGCCAGGGCGGTCAGGGCGGCGCTGCCGATGGCGAAGCCCTTGCCGATGGCGGCCGTGGTGTTGCCAACGGCGTCGAGCTTGTCGGTGCGTTCGCGCACCTCTTTCGGCAGGCCGGCCATTTCGGCGATACCGCCGGCATTGTCCGAAATCGGGCCGTAAGCGTCAACGGCGAGCTGGATGCCGGTCACGGAGAGCATACCGAGCGCGGCCACGGCGATGCCGTACAGTCCCGCGAAATGCGACGAGGCGACGATGGCGATCGAGAGTACGATAACCGGCAGGCCGGTGGACATCATGCCCAGGCCGAGGCCGGCGATGATGTTGGTAGCCGAGCCGGTGATGCTCTGCCGGGCCAGGCCCACGACCGGCTTGTTGTCTGTCGAGCAATAGTACTCGGTGATGATGCCGATCAGAACGCCCGCCACCAGGCCGATGATGACCGCATAGAAAACATTGAGCGAAGAGTAGGCGACACCTTCGGCCACCCAGCTCGCGGGAAGCATTTTGTCGATGATGAAGTAGCTCAAAATGGCCATGATGATCGACGCGCCGAATTCGCCCATGTTGAGGCCGTGTTGCGGGTTGCCGCCCTCCTTGACCCGCACGAAGAGGGAGCCGACGATCGAGACGATGATGCCGACGGCGGCGATGACCAACGGCAGCAAGACCGCCGCGACGGGGCTGATGCCCATGCCGCTGAAGACCGGCACGAAAGCCGCGCCGAGCACCATGGTGCCGATGATCGCGCCGACGTAGCTCTCGAAAAGGTCAGCGCCCATGCCCGCCACGTCGCCGACGTTGTCGCCGACGTTGTCGGCGATGGTGGCCGGGTTGCGCGGATCGTCTTCGGGGATGCCCTCATAGACCTTGCCGGCCAGGTCAGCGCCGACGTCAGCGGCCTTGGTGTAGATGCCGCCGCCGACGCGAGCGAACAGCGCGATGGACGACGCGCCCAGCGAGAAGCCGGAGATCAGGTTGATCACTTCGGCCACGTCGGTGAACATGCTCGAATAGATGATGAAGAGCGTGGAGAGGCCCAGAATGCCGAGGCCGACCACGGACAGACCCATCACCAGACCGCCGGAAAAGGCGATGTTGAGCGCATCGGCCAGGCCGGTACGAGCTGCGTTGGTGGTGCGGACGTTGGCTTTGGTGGCTACTCTCATGCCGAAAAAGCCTGCAAGCGCGGAGCAGAAAGCGCCCACGATGAAGCTGACGGCGATGATTGGCGAGGTGCCGGGACGGCCGCTGTTGGCGAAGCCGAGAAGAATGGCTACCGAAATGACGAAGATGATGAGCACTTTGTACTCGCGTTTCAGGAACGCCAGTGCTCCATCTGCAATGTGGCCCGCGATGGTGGCCATCGTTTCGGTGCCTACATCCTGGCGGGAAATCCACGATGCCTTGAAGAAGGCGTACAACAAGGCAAGAACACCACTTAAGGGAATGGCATACAGAATGGTTTGTTGATCCATGTTTTTATAATGTTAGGATTGTTTGTTTATCTGTGTCGAAAGGCGTAAAAAAAGAACGCAGGGCTTGCCGGAAGCCGTTGAGGCAGGCGGGGGGGGAAGCTCGCGATGGAGGCTTCGATGGAAAGGCAGGCTTGACCATGAGAGTGTCATATCGATCATAACGATTGAAAATGTACACTTTATTGTCCGCTATTCATAAAATTTGTCACTGCTGAGGCAGAGTTTTCAATGGATCAATCCGGAGACGGATCAACTTCGGGGCAGGAGAGGCGAGCGAATCGGTGCTGGTTCCGGGGTCTCGATTCCGAAAGCGGCGGGTTGTACTCATCCGGTTTTGCAAGCTCTTTTCGGGGTGATTTTTTCTCATGGTCTCTGTTTTGTTTTTCTTTGTGAAGCGTATGATTATATGCGATTATATCGATATAAAATCTTTTGTTTATAGCTCTGCTCTGAGCACTTTCGAGTTCCTGATTTTTGGATGAGATACCGGAAAAAGATGCTATGTTCATCTATCCTGTTTTTCGGCAGGGCTGTTCTTTCTCATCATCGTTTTCGTGGTCTCATAATGCTCCTGCTGTCGGCAGTCTTTCTGTATCTCAGTAACACAGAGAATCAAATCAGAGCAATGAAAAAGCCATCAAATGTTAAGTGGGTCGTCGGGGCCGCATCGGCGCTGGCGGGTCTTGGGGTTTTGCTTTACGCGCCACAAGCGCAGGCAAGCGAAGCCGATCTGGTATTGCCGAATCTCAGCTCCGTTACCTTTTTGGGCGGGATTTCGGGATCCGCGTTATTGATGTGGGGTCTTGCTGTTTGTCTTTTTGGAATGGTTTTCGGTATTGTACAGTACATTGGCATTCGCAAGCTTCCGGTGCACGATGCCATGCGGGAGATCAGTGAGCTGATCTACGAAACCTGTAAAACGTATCTCATTACCCAGGGGAAATTCATCCTCGTTCTCTGGGTGCTGGTTGGCGCGATTATCGTGGCCTACTTTGGCTGGTTGCGCGAACTGGCCGTGTCGAAGGTTGTTTTCATTCTCGTTTGCAGTCTCATCGGCATCGCGGGTAGCTACACGGTCGCCTGGTTCGGCATGAGGATCAACACCTTCGCCAACTCCCGCACGGCGTTCGCCAGCCTCGGCGGCAAGCCCTTTCCGACCTACGCCATTCCGCTCCGCGCGGGCATGAGCATCGGAATGCTGCTCATCAGCATCGAGCTATTCGTCATGCTCTGCATCCTTCTCTTCGTCCCTGCCGACTACGCCGGGCCATGCTTCATCGGCTTCGCCATCGGCGAGTCTCTCGGCGCGTCGGTGCTCCGCATCGCTGGCGGTATCTTCACCAAGATCGCCGACATCGGTTCCGACCTGATGAAGATCGTCTTCAAGATCAAGGAGGACGATGCCCGCAACCCCGGCGTTATCGCCGACTGCACCGGTGACAACGCCGGCGATTCGGTTGGGCCGACCGCCGACGGTTTCGAGACCTACGGCGTGACCGGCGTGGCGCTGATCTCCTTCATTTTGCTCGCCATCAAGGATCCGGTTATCCAGGTCTCCCTCCTGGTCTGGATTTTCGCCATGCGCCTGGTGATGATTCTCGCCAGCGCGGCCTCGTACTGGCTCAACGATTTCGTCGCCCATATCAAGTATGGCAATGTTTCCGAGATGAACTTCGAGAAACCGCTCACCTCTCTGGTCTGGCTTACCTCTATGGTTTCGATCGCGCTCACCTACGTCGCGTCGTATCTGTTGATTTCCGGCCTCGGCGACGGAACCATGTGGTGGAAGCTCGCTTCGATCATCACCTGTGGCACCATCGCCGGAGCGCTGATTCCGGAGCTGGTCAAACTCTTTACCTCGACGGAGTGCGCCCACGTGCGTGACATCGTGCAGGCATCCAAAGAGGGCGGCGCGCCGCTGAACATTCTCTCCGGCCTGATCGCGGGTAACTTCAGCGCCTACTGGATGGGGCTGGCTATTCTCCTGCTGATGGGAGCGGCTTACCTTATCAGCGAAATGGGACTGAACCTGCTCATGTTGGCGCCATCGGTATTCGCGTTCGGCTTGGTGGCGTTCGGCTTTTTGAGCATGGGGCCGGTCACTATCGCCGTGGACTCCTACGGGCCGGTGACCGACAACGCCCAGTCCGTCTATGAGCTGTCGCTGATCGAAAATATTCCGGATATCGAACTGGAAATCGAGCGCGATTTCGGCTTCAAGCCTGACTTCGAGAATGGCAAGACCTACCTCGAAACCAACGACGGCGCGGGCAACACCTTCAAAGCGACCGCCAAACCGGTGCTGATCGGCACGGCGGTAGTCGGCGCGACCACCATGATCTTTTCGATCATCGTCATTCTGACGCAGGGGCTGACCGCCAACCTCGACAAGCTCTCGCTGCTCAATCCGCCCTTCCTGCTCGGCCTGTTGACCGGCGGCGCGGTGATCTACTGGTTCACCGGTGCTTCGATGAACGCCGTGACCACCGGCGCGTACTACGCCGTCGAGTTCATCAAGAACAACATCAAGCTTCAGGGCATCGAAAAAGCCTCCATCGACGACAGCAAGCGGGTGGTGGAGATTTGCACGAAGTTCGCGCAGAAAGGGATGATCAACCTGTTCCTGGCCATCTTTTTCAGCACGCTGGCCTTCGCCTGCCTCGATCCGTTCTTCTTCATCGGCTACCTGGTCTCCATCGCGCTTTTCGGCTTGTACCAGGCGATCTTCATGGCTAACGCGGGCGGCGCGTGGGACAACGCCAAGAAGCTGGTCGAAACGGAGCTCGACGCCAAGGGCACCGAACTGCACGACGCCACCGTGGTGGGCGACACCGTGGGTGATCCGTTCAAGGACACCTCGTCGGTGGCGCTGAACCCGATCATCAAGTTCACCACGCTCTTCGGCTTGCTGGCCATTGAGCTGGCCATCGGGCTGAAGCACGAGCTGGCGATCACGCTTGCCGCCATCTTCTTTTTCTGCTCGCTGGTGTTTGTTCATCGCTCCTACTACTCGATGAGGATTTCGGCCAGCAACTGAGAGATGAAATCGAAATCCTGACCGGTAACAGCAGGGTTCCGGAGGGTCGCCAATGTGCGGCCCTTTTTTTGTCGTGTTTCGTGCCGACGTCGAACAGAACATGCCCGGTTTGCTCAAAGCGTCGTGGATCAGTGCATGAGGTCGATCCGGAGCAAGAGCGGCAGGTGGTCGGAGTAGCCGCCTTTGAACTTGCCTCGTTTGTAGGTGGAGTAGAGTCCTTTTCCGTGCCGCTCGAACATTTCGGGAATGGAGAAGACCCGGAAAGCCCGGTTGTCGATCGAAAGTCCGTTGCCGTCGAGCAAAGCTGGGGAGACGAGGATGTGATCGATCCGCTCCCAGTGATTCCGGTAAAAGTAACTTCCCGGAAATGATGCGTCACGCCAGCAGTTGTAGAGCAGGCGACTGGCGGAGCGCCGAGCTTCATTCCGGTCGAACGATGAGCCGAGTGTTTCCCTGACCGAGCGGTCTGCGGGATGGTCGTTGAAATCGCCCATGACAATGATCTCCGCCCGCGGGTCGCGGGTTCTGAGGCTGTCAACGATGCGCCGGGCGACTCTTGCGGCGGCGATGCGGCTCGGCTCGCTCCACCGGGCGTCGAACGAGCGGGACGGCCAGTGGTTCAGCACAACGGTAAACGGATGGCCGGAAGCCCTGAACCCGGCGGCAATGACGTACCGGGTGCCGCGTCCATCTTGGAGCCTGACCGTGTAGGGCTTCGATCCGGTGAACTTTACCGTTGCCGGGTTCCACGCCAGCCCGATGTCGATGCCGCGCGGATCGGGACTTTCGCGGTAGTCGATGGCGTAACCGGCGCGGTCGAGAGAGGCCAGCGTTCCGGCGAACACCTGCCGGTTTTCGGTTTCGGCCAGCGCCACGATGTCGGGATATTTCCCGTACTCGCGATCCGCCTTGATCGCCCGGAACACGCGAGCGATGCGCAACCGTTTCAGCAGCAGCTTTTTTTTCGTCCACTGCCGCTTGCCCGCTGGAGTGAACTCCGTGTCGTCCACGCCAGGATCGTCATGCGTGTCGAACAGGTTCTCGACGTTCCACCACAGAATCAACACCTCTTTTCCGTTGTTTGTGTAATACCTTCTTTTCCTTGCTGTTAGCTCAGATGCTTGAGCCGTTTCTTTCTGATATTTTGCTGTTGTATGCTGTTCTTTTGCTGTTAATTTGCTATTATGAAAAGGTAGCAGCAAGAATAACAGCAGAAAAAGGGCTGTTTTGGCAGCTTTCAGGGCATAGGATGGCGTGATAAAAGCCTGAAAAGAAAGGAGTTGCTGACATTCCATTTTGCTGTTGAGTCGAGCATCAAAAACAGGGGGAAGCATGGATATTGTATCTGTCAAGTTGGCGAAGCGGAAACAGGGCAAGAGCGGGCGGGTGAGCTTGTACCTTGTCTATTACAAGGGCACGGTTCCGGGGCCTGATGGGAAGGTGAAGGCGCTCAGGGATTACGAATACCTGAACCTCTACCTTGACGACAAGCCGAGAACATCCGCCGAAAGAGAGCATAACAAGAAGATACTTGAGCTTGCCAATTCGATCAAGGCAAAGCGGGAACTTGAGATCAAGAACGGGCAGCACGGCTTCGATGCCGGGGTGAAAGGGAAGTCTCTGTTCCTTGAATACTTCAAGGCTGAGTCTGAGGGCAAGAACCGGCCTGATGGTACGGGCAACTGGTACAGCACCCTGAAGCACCTGACCGGCTTTGTTCAAAAGCGGTACTCTTCGAGAGTTACCTTTCGAGAGATCGATAAAACCTTTTGCGAGGGCTTCAAGGATTATCTCGGTAGCGATGCAACGACAAGGACAGGGAAGGGGCTTTCGACGGCTTCACAGGCGGCCTATTTCGGGAAGTTCAAGGCATGTCTCAACAAGGCGGTCAAGGACGGCATTCTTCCCGCCGATCCTGCAAAGGGGGTAAGCCGCCCGAAGATCGTTTCGCACAAGCGGGAATACCTGACTTTCGATGAGCTTCAGGCAATGGCAAAGACCGAGTGCAGGAATCCAACCTTGAAACGGATGTTCCTGTTTTCATGCCTGACAGGGTTGCGCTTCTCAGACTGTCATAAACTGACCTGGGGCGAGGTGCAGCAGTATGGCGACGGCTGGCGGATCGTGTTTCACCAGCAGAAAACGAAGGGTTTGCAGTACCACGACATTTCACAGCAGGCGCGGGAGCTGATGGGCGAACAGGGCGCGGCTGATGAGCGGGTGTTCTTCGCCATAAGCAAGTATTCCGCACACCTGAGTATCGTGCTCAGGGAGTGGGCGTTGAAGGCTGGCATTGCGAAGCACCTGACGTTTCATAGCGGACGCCACACTTTCGCCGTGTTGCAGCTTGAGAACGGCACGGACATTTACACCCTGAGCAGGCTATTAGGTCACAGGGAGATCGAGGTAACGGCTATCTATGCCGATATTCTGGACAAGACGAGGCGCGAGGCGATGACGGCGCGGATTCCTGAGCTTTCAGGGCTGAACATTTAACAAGGGCGAGAAGATGGGCGAGGCCACAAAACTAACGGAAGCAATCCGCATGATTTGGCGTGATGCCGCTTTGGTCATGGTCAAGATGATGCGGGAAGAGGTTGCCGAAACGGGCAGTAAGGGGGTTGAAGAGTGGGCGGATGAGGTGGAAGCGTTCGCCACTGGCTTGATTCCGCCGTTTGACGGCAAGGCCATTCGTGAAGGAACCGGCTGGACTGATGAAAAGGTTCTGGGCGTCTTGATAGATTCAGGGCGCGTAAGAACCTCATTGCTGCAAGGCATGGCGGCAAAATATCCGGGCGCTCGTGATGCGTTGACAATGCCGGGGAAGCGCACGATATGGAAAGATGAGTTCATTGAAGAACAGGAGCGGAATGATAAACGTCCGGGGTTTCCCGTGGCTCCTGATTACAGGGCTTTTCAGGCGTACACGCTACTCATGTCTATTACCGGGGAAGAATCTCGACAGCAGAGCAGGCCAAAGATGGACGAATATCAGGAGTGGGGGATCGAGGAACGCACTGCAATTGAGTTGGCGCTGTCTGAATACGAGGCCAGACTTAAAGACCTCTCCCCCGATCCACGGCAGCGGTTCATAGACCGGCTATGCCATAAGATTGAGGGCGCGGAAGGGGATGCGGGAAAGCTCAGGATAGTGGCGAATATGCAGAAGCAAATCCCGGCGCTGTTTGAGCCAGCAAGTTCGGCGTTTATGGCTATTTGGGAGAGATTCTTTCGGCCTATTGAGGCGCTACCGGAGGCAGAGTATTTAAAGCTCACGTTTGAGGCCTATGCTGAAAGGAAAAAGGCTTACGTCGCCGGACTTGGTGAAGATGACCGGCAACTGCTTGAGACTGAACCAGCAGAGAGGAGCCGGAAGTCATGGGAGAACCTGACGGGCTACCTCGATGACCACAAACTGTATATGTACCTGCCAATCCTTATTGAGGCTGTATCGGGGCGATTTGAGCGGACTGGCGACGGTGGGGACGTGTTGCGGCGGCTTGAAGCGCTTCAGGCCAAAGAACAGGCGGCGGACGGCGCGCCGGATCGGCAGTTCATCGGGTGGAGCGGTACACCTGGGCAGCTCGAACGGCTTGCCGATGAGCTACAAAAGGAGAAATTCGTTGCCAGTACGGAAGCTTTCACGGTTCAGTTCATGGACACAGGGGCGACGGTTGAAGAGCCTTGTAAGTGGCTGAATACAGATCGATCATTAGGTTATCTTATTGATCGGTTAATCCACAAAGAAGCGATTCCGAAAGAAACGAACACAACGAAAACAGCGATAAAGCATTTTCTCAGGAAAGATGGAAGCAAAATTTCTGACAGTTTAGACCAGAACCGAAGTAACCAAAAGAATCAGGCAAAAAAGCAGGGGCTTCGATACTATCGATAACATCATCAACAAGGCGTTTACGTGAATTCGTTTACCATTCGTTTACTAAACGGATAGTCTATTCTTTCCCCTACCCTACCTTCCGATTTTACACCCATAGACAACGGCGCAAGCCGATTTTCTCAACCAAGAAAATGAGACTATGGGACACGAAGAATACAAACAACTCGACGACAGATTGCAGCGGATCGAGAACTTGCTTGTTCTGAACAAGATGGTTCTCAACATGCACGAGGCGGCACTCCTTACGGGCCTCTCGCTCTCGCACTTGTACAAGCTCACGTCCACAGGCGGAATCCCGTGCTACAAACCAACGGGCAAAGCGATTTATTTCAACCGCGAGGAGATTGAGGCGTGGATGCTTCGGGGCCGGAAGGCTACCGCCGATGAGATCGAAGCGGCGGCATGTACTCACGTTACCTTGAAAGGGAGGTGAGGCGATGACTGGAAAAAAGAAAAGCCTCACGGGGCGAATCGTGAGGCCTGGAAAAGGAAAAGCTGATGGGCGAGACCAGCGAGGACAGTTCCAAAATACGCAAAACCCGCGATTCAAGCAATACCACGATAGCCCTGAGCAATACCGGCGCGATATGCGGCGGATGCTGGCCGATGCCTTTGTGATGGCGCAGAGCTTTCCGGCGCGGCTCAGATTCAGTTATTACGTTGATCGGAGCGGCAAGCTCATTCCGAGAGCTGAAAGGAGGGCCGCAGGATGAACACCAACGAGTACTACGAAGCAATCGATCAGGCCGCCGAATACCCGCCCGAAGAGATATTCACAGGCGGAGATCAGGCCGAGATCGCCAGCGTCAATGACGAATTGCGAACAATGTTCACGGAGGGCAGCACGATGAAGGGTGTCACGGATGAGCTGCAAAGGCTGGCGAATCAGAACCAGCCGGACGGCTTCAAGCGCGAGGCCGAAGCAACGGCTACCGGCGGACGGTATCGGATACTCAAGGCTGAGTCCATGAACGATGCAATAGAGCGAGCCGCTACTCAACCAGTACCGAACATGCTTTTCTCGGAATGCTGGTTCGAGTACGAAGTGTGCTTCCTGTTTGCCGATACCGGGCTTGGGAAAAGCATTCTGGCCGTCCAAATCGCCGACGGAATCACAACGGGAAAGCCGATGCCGGGGTTCAAGATGCAGGCGAAGCCTCAACCAGTTGGGATTTTCGATTTCGAGTTATCGGGAAAGCAGACTCAGAACCGATACAGCGACAATTACGAAGAGAACCACAAGTTCTCAGAGCGGCTATATCGGCTACACGTTGACCGTGACAAGATCGACAGCGACGGCACGGTCGAAGACAACCTCAAGGCCGATATTGAAACGTTTATTCAGGAAACCGGGGTGCGGGTGCTGATTATCGACAACCTGACGTGGATAAAGACCGAGACCGAGAAGGCTAAGGACGCCTTACCCTTGATGAAATATTTGAAGGGCTTGCAGCGGGCTTACGGGCTATCTATCCTCTTGCTGGCGCATACTCCGAAGATTGCCGAGAGCACGCCTATCAGCGTCAACGACATGGCCGGATCGAAGCACCTGATGAACTTCGTTGATTCAGCGTTCGCAATCGGTAGGAGCCACAAGGACGCGAGCTTGCGGTATCTCAAACAGGTCAAAGTCAGAGCTTGCGAGGCGGTGTTCACCTCTCACAATGTCGCCGTTATGCGGATCGAGAAAGACCATAATTTCACGGGTTTCCGAGTGGTGGACTACTCGACGGAGTATGACCACCTGAAACCGCTCAAGGAGATCGAGCAGGAAATCACGAACCAGAAAATCCTTGACCTCAAACGCGAGCATCCAGAGTTATCAACCCGGGTGATTGCGGAGAAGGCAGGCACGAACCACAGCCGCGTCCGGCGGGTGCTCAAAAGCCTTGAGCCGGAACAGAGTGAGCCGGTGCAGCTTGTGCGGATGGAACCGGGACAGGGGCAGTCCGTCGAGCATGACGACGATTTCAGGGGGATGTTCTGATGCGGTGGAACACTGTTCCACCTTGTTCCAGTCACTTATTCAGCAGTGACGCGGGTTTCGGGGGTTTTGGAACAGAACATTTTTTGTGTTCCACTGAGTGTTCCACTGAGTGTTCCACTGGCGGCCCGGTGGTCGGTGGCGCGTGGAACAGAGTGGAACAACACAACTTGTTCTGTTCCAAAAGTGCCTCTAAGCCTTTGATGGCGCGGTTTTCCGGGTGGAACAAGGTGGAACAGTGTTCCAGAATAGAGGCGCGGCGATGACCAATGCCACACTACAGGCCGTCCGTGAGCGGCTACCTGACTACGTGGCCGCCGTCACCACCAAGAGCAAGGGCGGCTTTTACACGTGCCCCTTGTGCGGTTCCGGCACTGGCCCCAATAAGTCCGGGGCGTTCAGGATTCGAGGCGAGAAGTTTCGCTGTTTCTCATGCGGGCGCGGCGGCGATGTTCTGGACTTGCTGGGAGAGGTCGAGGGCTTGCCGGACTTTCGAGACCGTGCGCGGCGAGCTTCGGAGCTGTTCGGGATTGATGGCAGCGTGACGGCAGCAGGGGCCGCGCCAGTCCGCCGGGAGTCGAGGCCGGAGCCTGAACCGTCGTTCATTCCTGATGAGATCATGCGCGGCAGTCTTTCGGGCTACGGGCAGAATAATTTCGCGGCGTGGCTGGTAGGGGTGTTCGGAGTGATGCGAGCCTATGAGGTCGCCAACGCCTATTCGGTCGGCACGTCACGCCATTGGCCGGGCGCGTGTTGCTTTTGGCAGATTGACGAAGCCGGAAGGGTGAGGCGCGGCAAGGTGATGCTCTACAATGCCGAAACGGGCCGAAGGGTGAAAGAGCCGGGAAACATGATTGCCGGAGTGCATTGGTTGCTGGAAATGCCCGACAGAAAGCCGCCAGCCTGTTTATTCGGGCTGGATTTGGCCGCGAGCAGCTCGAAGCCGGTTGCCGTCGTGGAATCGGAGAAGTCTGCCATTATCGGCGCGGGGTTCGTGCCGGGGTTTATCTGGACGGCGACAGGAGGTAAAGGAACATTGAGCCGGAAGATGCTCGAACCACTTCAAGGCCGCCGGGTTGTGCTGTTTCCAGACTTGGGGGCGTTTGATGACTGGACGGAGAAAGCCGCCGGATGGCCGGGCGTGGAAGTCTCGGAATTGCTCGAAGGCCGCGCCACTGCCGAAGATCGAGCCGCCGGGCTGGACGTGGCTGACTATCTGTTGAGAGAGCATGGTATCAGCGCATGACACGGGCCGAGATCGTTGATTGTGGGCCGATTCTGAGCATTTTTTGTAGGCTGAAAAGCCTGAAAAGTATTGTGAACACTGAGAAAAAGGAGGGGGACACCCCATGAGTAAAAAAAGATTACAGACGCTTGGCGATGTACGGCGCTATCTGGCCGGGTTGCTAAACCGATACGAGGCCAAAGAGATAGACGAAACACACCTCAAGGCGGCGGCCTACGTCGCCAACATCCTGACCAGCACGATCAAAGATTCAGAACTGGAAGAGCGCATTCAGAAACTTGAGGAACAACTAACCGAGGGTGGCGGCAATGGCAAGTATCGAGCAGCGAGTTAAGGCGCTGGAGGGCGGCGCGGCGGTGCGGGCCTCACAGCAAGCGGATAAACCGACAATCGATTACACGAAGTTATCGGATGAGGCACTCGAAGAGCTTAGGGCGGCGTTCAACGAGTTCGGCGAATGCGATTACAGGAAGCTGTCCACTGAGACGCTCGAAGAGATCGTGGCGGCAAGAATTGCGCAGTAGCACGAAACAAATTAATCGTAACACGAAATAAGCATGAGGAAAAACGACAATAGGGTT
This sequence comes from Chlorobaculum sp. 24CR, assembly GCF_004118635.1. GTDB lineage: Bacteria > Bacteroidota > Chlorobiia > Chlorobiales > Chlorobiaceae > Chlorobaculum. Next base: position 13,046 of record NZ_SDGU01000005.1, read on the forward strand.
AAGCAGCTCGAGACGGCGCTCAGGAGTCGCGCCACACGACAGCCGCAGATATTGACCATTGCCTCAGAGGGCTGGGCGTATCGCCTTGTGGACATTTACAGGCTTACGGATTGTCCATACGAAGGACGAAACAAGGAATATCTTGGCGGGGTATCGCTTGCAGAGCTGGCGCGGCGGGCAGGCGTGGAGCCTTACGGGAAGCTGACGGGCGATGAGATGACCGATGAGGATTACCGGGAAATACTTCTCGAAGAGGAAGAGTGTGAGGCGAAGGGCTGGGTGTGCGCACCGGTTGGTGATTTTTCGTTTTTTGCGTGGTTCGCTTGGATTGACGGGAAGTTTACCCGCGTCGCCGAGCTTCGATGTCTCGAAGGTTTAACACCGGAACAGAATGCAGAGCTTGAGCGGCGAGAAAGGTCACGCCATTGAATTTCGGAAGGTTGTTTTCACCATCGAGAGCCGGGCAACTCCCGGCTTTTTTTTGTGGCCAGATTCGGGGGATTTTGAGCTTCTTTGCTGCTCTCTTGCTGCTGCTTGGCTTTTGCTGTTCTTCTATACGCTTGTCTGCAAATCACTTAGCTCTATTGCTCCACATTCCACCACAGAACCACTACCGATCGGGGGTGTTCTTTGCACATTCCGTTTCGCGACGGCGTGGCTAATGAGGTCAGAAGCAGTAATACGAGCGCGAATATCCTTGGGATGTTCATGAGTATCCTGAACTGTTGAGCATGATATGGGGACTCATTTCTGGTAGGGGAAGGGCTTTTTCTTTTGCTTATCCGTTGCGTTACCGCCTGTCATTATCTGAAAATCATTGGCGGTATCACTCCTTGGCCACCACGGTGTCGTAGAGACCGTAGTGACTCAGGCCCTTGTGGCTCTCGATTCCGGTATAGCGGAGCGAGGCGTCTTCGTAACGCCGGAAGGCGAAGACGGCCTGGTTCATTTGCTCGGTGTTGAACACTCCAAGCCTCACGAGCAGGTGAAAATCCTGAATAGTCAAGCCGGTAACGGCCAGAAACAGTTCTGGTTCGAGCTTGGTGATGACGTCCTGCAAGGTGTTTTCGCGGAAGTCGGTCAGATACATGAAGGCCGGAATGCGCGTCGCGAACTTGATGAGCTTCTCCTGAACCAGTTTGCGCCTGGACTTGTACTCCTTCTCCTCCTCGGTGAGCTGTTTGTGCTGCTTCTCCGTCAGTTCGCCGCCTTTAGCCTTGTTCTTGAGCGCCTTGACCTTCTCGCTTTTGTTGATGATGGTTTCGATGATGTTGTCGCCGAGAGATCGCCAGCCCTCAATGCGCTCGACCGCCGCCATCGCCTCGGGATTGTCGAGGATTCGTCGCAGGGTGGCGTTGTCCACGTTGACAAGAAGCGCGCTTTCCCACTTGCGGGCCAGCAGCGTTGCCGAGGTGCCCGCCATCGCGATGTCGAGAATGCCGCCCGCGTCAATCTGCGTCATATTCGCGCCGTCGTAGGCCAGCACGGGCAGGAACGACACCAGCTCCCTGATGGCGTTCTCCGGGTTCGATTCGTTGGGCGACAGGCCGATGCCGTACTCCGAGAGCTGCCGCAACGCTCGCGTGGGCGCGAAATCGAACACAAAGCAAACCGGCTTCAGAATCTCTTCCTCGTTTGGATTATCGCCGTTGGGGTTCTTCAAAGACCACGGCGACTGTACGCGAAACGCGGCCTGGAAGTAGGTTTCCGGAGATTTGAGGTTGCGGAGCATCAGCATCGATGACCATTGCGGCACCGTGACGCCGGTGGTGAGTTTGCCGCATGAGAGCGTAATGGTTTTGCTCTCGAATCCGCTCCCGATGGCTTTGCGCACGGGCGGCAACGCCTCCAGCCCGATGCCTGCCGAAGCGCCAGCGGCCACGACCACCTCGTATTGGCGCCAGAAGGTATTGTGCTTTTCGGACAAAAGGTTGGCCATCGCGTGGCAGGAGGCGACGTTGGGCAGGAACCAGAACGAATGCTGAAGGTAGGGCAGCAGGCGCACATCCGAGTAAGGAAATGGTGGCCGCGTGCCCGTCTTCAGCAGTTCGACCGCTTTGGGGGCGTACCCGCCACGGATGATGTCGAGCCATTTCTGAACGTCGCTTTTGTGTTTGAACCGGGCCTTCGCGCCTGTGCCCGACGCTTCGAAGAATGCGTTGAGATCGAATTCATCGAACTCTCCGGCGCTTGCGATTGCCAGGAGTTCGTCCGGCATCTGGTAGGTCAACAGGCGCATCTGCGGCAATGCGCCGTAAGGATTTCGCTCAGTTGGATGCTTCGCCGCGAACGTCTCCTTTGCGCGTTGTTCGTCGGTGTACGTCCAGTTGAAAATCTGCTCTTCGATGAACTCTCCCGTGGCCAGCGCCTTGAAGGGGGTGCCGGAGAGATAGAGATAAGCTTTGGTGGTGATGGGGAGGAAGTCGGTTTCTTTCTCCAAAGGTTCCTGCAGGTCAGCAATTCTCTCCTTCAGATGCCGGGCATCATCGAGCCGGGCCTCTTCCCTTGAAATCATCTCTTCTTCCCCCTCGAACAGCTCTTTTGCCGTTTCGCGCCACGCGCCGAAGTGGTATTCGTCAAAGACCACGAGGTCCCAATTCACTTCGTGCAGCCATTCGTTTTTGGGTTTGATGTTTCCTGCTCCGTCGCGGCCAAGCAGGTCCTGGAATGAACCGAAATAGACGGCCGGCTTTCTGCGGTCAATCTGCCTCGGGTCGCTGCCGGATGAGCGGGAGAGGTACTGCCAGCCGTCAAAATCGACATGCGACTCGATGTCCGTCCGCCAGGCATCCTCGACAGCAGGTTTGAACGTTACCACGAGAACTCGTTTCGTGCCGAGCTTTTTGGCCAACTGGTAAGCGGTGAAGGTTTTGCCGAAGCGCATCTTCGCGTTCCAGAGGAAGCGCGGTACGGCGTGCATGTCCTCATTCCAGATGGAGTGGAAGTATTCGTGCGTTTTTTTGACGGCTTCCGCCTGCTCGCGGCGCATGGCGAAGGTTTCGTGATGCGTGCCGGTGAACTGCTGGCCGGTGTGCAGTTCGGCGAGCGCGGTTTTGACATCCGAAACCGAGCAGCGCATCCACTCCAGCTCGACATTCTCGAACCCTTTTCTGACGAGCGCCGCCCGCAGTTCGTGGTCGGAAATCGTGGCGCCGTCGTCACGCAGAGCCGATTCGCTCAGCTCGATTCTGTAGTTCCTGATAGCGGCGGTTTTGACCTGTTCGGCAACGCGCCGCTTCACCTCGCGCGTCGTCTGCCCAACCTTGAGCAAGCCTCGATGCGACTGGTCATCAATCGAGTACGCATAAATACGAGGTTGCAGCGTTGGCTTCGGCGCAAGAATTTCTTCGATGGTGGGTTTATTCATCGCCACAGGCAATTTCATTGTCCGAAACGTCATTGTGTTCGGCGACCTGTGACTCGATGAACGCGATCTCGTCTTTCGTCAAACCGTACCGCTTGTAGAGCCTGGCATCTGTCCACTCTTCGTTTAGTGGCAAATCAGGAACGAAACCATAAACGTCACGAGTTGCGTGTTGCGTTGGTTTTCGGAGAGATACAAGAAAACGTACAAAACGAGTACGGAGATATTGCGCAAAATTTCGAGCTTCTGTTTCGGTATCAAAATGACCGGCAACAAGATAGGTCTCGGTACATGCCGTTCCCGGCTCTGCAATGATTGGTTTGCTGAGGAATTTGGTTTCAACGGCGGCACTCGTGCCCTGAACCGCCGTCATCAAAACCTTCCACTTATCAATCCATTCGGGGTTAATCGCGATGTCTTTGCGTTCAATCCAGCTAATTCGCTGGTTTTCGTAGAGCTGTATCGGCTGTTTTAACCCTGACTTTGAGGCTTTTCCTTTGAAGTTTGTGGGAAGCCCAAACGGCTTTCTGCTGGAAACGCGCGAGTCCAGTGTCGGTTCACCCTTTGCCCTGACCTTTTCCAAAATTGGAACAGCTTCGTTACGGCGCACGAGAATGTCGTATGCGTCAAGGTTGCGAGCGACTGCCGGGCCGGTTGGTTCGCCATCCCAGATCGTTTGCACTTCACAAGGCCCGTTATAGTCGCGATCCCACAGGAAATACGAAATGCCGCCCCGTATCTTCACGCCCGGAAAACCTTCGTAAAGCTTCGGATAGTCCATGATGTTTCGCAGTCGCTTGTCGGAAAGCATTCGCTCCCGATACTTATCGAGCCCTTTTCCACCAGCCATCCAGCGCGACGGCGTAACGAATACCGCATAATGCGGTTCCAGCTCAAGCGCTTTTTCAACGAACATCTGATAAATCGGCGCTGCGCTTGTGCCGTAGCCGCCATCGCTCAACTGATATGGCGGATTGCCAATGATAACGTCAAACTGCATATCTCCTCCAAACAACTCGGCCACGCGAGCTTTACTATCGTTGGTGTGAATGAGCGCATAGGCGTGGCTCTCAAGCCCTTCGCCACGGTCAAACGTCTTCTGGCTTGCGCCGCAATAAACGCACTTGCCGTCAACCCACGTATGCTCCGTGCGCTCGAACCAGATGTTGCCCTCATCGCTGGTGAACCCCTTCGCGATGGAGTGCTCGCCGTTGGCGTGCTTCGAGCAATAGAGGCTTCGCCGCGCCAAAAGGCTGGTCAGGTAGGTGATGCCAATGCCGAACACCTGCCGGGTCAAAATGTGGTTGACGCGCTCTTCAAGGTCGGGAAATTCTTCGGCCAACCCCTTGGTCAAGCGGCTGGTAATTTCCCGCAGGAACACGCCCGACTTCGTGCACGGATCGAGAAAGCGCACCGAACGATCCGCCCAGATACTGGCGCCATTGTGGCTTGCCGCCCAGGCCTCGGCCAGCGTATCGAGCATCCGGTTCGCGAACGCGGGCGGCGTGAACACCTCGTCGTTGGAGAGATTGGCGATGCAGGTCAGCACATCCGGGTTGCGACCACGTAACGCAAAGCTTGCCTGAGCGTTCATACGATCTCCTTTGGAAAACCACCGGGCCATAAAGCGGCAAGATCGCCCACGGTCATCGGCGCGTAGGTTTTGGCGGGCGAGAATATTTCGTGCTTGCCAAGATGAGCGAACAGCGAATCTTCCGCACTGAACGCCGCCGACTGGGTGAGCGTGTCGAAGCGAAAATCGCGCCGCTGAAACTTGCCCTTGCCCAGATAGCCCCACTCGGCAAAGGTGATCGGCTGGCCGTCGCGGGTGAGCATCTTCAGCGCATCGCCATGCACGATGTTCTGCGACAGCACGTGCATGGCGGCGCGATACAGTTCGTCCGGTTCATCCAGATGCAGATACTCGGCGAGAATCTCCAGCATATTGGCGCGGCACTCCTCGATGTTGTCCTCCAGCAACTCGATGCCGTAAATGCACATCAGCGCGAGCAAGGCGTAATGGCGACGCTCGAAGTCGGACTTCCCGTATTTGAGTTCCACGGCGGCGAGCTTGCGGCGCAAAATCTGCACGATGAAGTTGCCGCTCCCGCACGCAGGCTCCAGAAAGCGGGAATCGATGCGCTCCGTTTCGCCCTTTACCAGATCGAGCATCGCCTCGACCATCCATGCCGGAGTAAAAACCTCTCCGTGGTCGGCAACACGCTGTCTGGATTTAACGTAGTTCATTTTCCAATCTTTTTCAGCCGACGGTTTTTGTGCAAAATCGCACGATAAACAATGTACTATCTGTCGTGCTTTTCGTTACAAATTCTGGTTTTTTGTTATACAATCATTTCGATCGCTCCGGATCATATTTTTCAGACAGATCAGAAGCAGTAATACGAGCGCGATTTTGCAGGAGGGGTTGGCCATTATCACGGAGCGAAGGCTTGTGAATTACAGGTAAGATTTATTATTGTCACAATATAAAGCTTATCCATTTCTGATAGGTTTGTGCTATCGAACCAAAAATCAACAGTTTCATGAAGCGCCTTGTTTTTAGTAGTGTCGCGGTATTTTTGTTTGCCGTTCCTGTAGTTGGTTATTGTCAGAATTTTCAGACAAGCCAGACCTCGCCGGAAGCCTCTCTACGCCAGGAGGCGAATGCTGACAAGGAAAATGCCGAGAGAGAGTATCTCGCCGCGATGAAGTTCTACTATGGCCGCGGGGTTGAGCGTGACTATGCCGAGGCGCTCAGATTGCTCAGGCTGTCAGCGGCAAAAGGCAATGAAGATGCAGAGTACGCTATTGGCTACATGTACCAGAAGGGCGAGGGGGTTGAGCAGGACTATGCCGAGGCAATGAGGTGGTATTTGCGTGTCGCCGGCAAAGGCAACGAAAATGCCCAGAACCAGATTGGCTATATGTATCATCACGGATGGGGCGTGAAGACCGACTATGCAGAGGCGATGAAGTGGTACCGTTTGGCGGCCGCAAAAGGCAATTACGCCGCCGAAGACAATATCGGGGTTCTCTACGAACACGGTCACGGGGTCGAGCAGGACTACGCCGAGGCGATGAGGTGGTACCTCATTTCCGCCGCCAAGGGCAATGGCGAGGCCGAGCTGAACATCGGCAATTTTTACCAGCATGGACTCGGCGTTGAACGCGATCTCAACAAGGCGATGAAGTGGTTGCAGTCGGCCGCCTCCAAAGGCAACGAGGAGGCGGCGCAAAAGCTCAGCGCGATGAATTGCGTCATGGATATTGACGCAATTCACGAGTAAGCGGGGGCGTGATGTCGCAGTCGATGGCATTTCAGTTTCGGGTCGAGACGCATCACTTGCTCGATTGTCAGCACTGTTCGCATCCGAATTGCCGGGCGAAGTTTTTTCTTTTCGTTTAACCGTTCGATACGTAACTTGATCGGGAATTTTCAATCACCTTGAGCCGGGCCTCCGGCGGTCTTCAGGAGTATGAGCAAACAGTTCGATGTTAAGGCGCAGGCGAGGGACATCCTCGAAGAGAATCTCGACATGGAGGCCGTCATCTGCCTCGGCACGATTTCCGAGGAGATGCAGCAGATTTTCAGCAGCAATCCTGCCCCCTCCTTTGCCGACGTGCAGCGGATCGTGACCGGCTATTTCACCACCGATGGCCGTCCGGCGGCGTTCATCGAGGACTGGCTGCGCACAGCCGACGAACACGCCCGCTCGCGCGGGCTTGACGAGGCGGAGTGCCCGAAGGCGATTCTTTCCGATCTCGGCGTGTTCCGCTTCATGTGGTTCCTCAAGGAGCGCGGGCTGACCGAAGAGCAGATCACTATCGTCCTGACCGGCGCGGTGCAGCAGGCAACGGGCCAAGAGGACGAGTGAACTTTTTTACCGGCGCCGGGGCTTTTGATCCGGCGCTTATTTCATTCCAAAACCAACTCAGAAGTACTCTTCGATGAATAAAATCACGCTGCTTCACGAGGGCAAGGCCAAGAAGGTCTGGCAGGCCGACGACGCGGACCTCATCATACAGGAGTTCAAGGACGACGCGACCGCGTTCAATAACAAGAAGAAAGGCTCCATCGCCGACAAGGGCGTCACCAACAACGCCATCGCCAGCCGCCTGTTTGTGATGCTTGGCGAGAACGGCATTCCGACCCACTTTGTCAGCAAGCTCAACGACCGCGACATGCTGTGCAAAAAGCTCGACATCGTTTTGATCGAGGTGGTCACGCGCAACGTCGCCGCCGGTTCGCTGGTCAGGCGCTACGGATTTGCCGAAGGAACCGTTCTGCCGAAACCGATTGTCGAACTCTACCTGAAGAACGACGATCTCGACGATCCGCTCATGAACGAGGATCACGCCGTCGCGCTTGGTCTCGGTACCTACGAAGAGGTGGCCCAGCTCAAGGAGATGGCCGAAAAGATCAACGCTTTGCTGGTGCCGTGGTTTGCCGAAAGGCATCTGAGGCTCGTCGATTTCAAGCTCGAATTCGGTCGTCACAAGGGTGAAATTCTGCTTGGCGACGAAATCAGCCCCGACACCTGCCGTTTCTGGGATGCCGAGTCTGGCGAAAAGCTCGACAAGGATCGCTTCCGCCTCGATCTTGGCGGCGTCGAGGACGCCTACTCCGAGGTCAAGCGGCGCGTGCTGGAACAGTAAACCATCGATGCCGGAAATCTCTTCAATGCTTGACACCGTTGTCGCTTACCTGCAACAGGCCGACCCTTCGTCGGTCTATGCGGTGCTGTTCCTGTCGGCCTATTTCGAGAACGTCATTCCCCCGATTCCGGGGGATGTCCCCATCGCGCTTGCCGGATACCTGCTCGCCTTCAACCACATCACCTTTGTTTCGGCCCTGTTCTGGTCAACGACAGGTTCTGTGGCCGGATTTATGACGGTGTTTCTGCTCAGCCGTTTTCTGGGGTTGAAGCTCTACGCCGCAGGCCAGAGCGAGGTGCGCCACAAGTTCGCCCAAAGCATTCACAAGCTGTTTCCGCCTTCCGAAATGGAGGTCGTGCGCCAGAAGTTTTCGGGCCACGGCTATCTGGCCGTCGTGGTCAACCGCTTTCTTTTCGGGTCGCGGGCGGTCATCTGCATCGTGGCCGGAATGTTGCACCTGAAAGTTTCGCTGGTGCTCCTGGCTTCTCTGGTCAGCTCGCTTCTCTGGAACATTCTCTTGCTCTCCAGCGGCTATCTGCTTGGCAGCAACTGGGACAAGATCGGCCAGTACGCCGTGTATTTCAGCGCTCCGTTTACGATTCTGTTCGTGGGCCTTATGGTTTGGGCCGTCGTGAAGTATCTCAAAAAAAGAAAACAGGGCGAGGCCGGGGCGTGACTTGGTAAATTAGGCGTCGGCGTGTAACTTTGAGCTTTTCCGTCGGAGGGCCTTTGCCTGTGCGGGCGGATACTGTTTTTATCGTTCATCAGCCATCATTCATTCATCGCATCCATCATGGGAAAACATCTGAAGCCTTATCCGCAAGAGAAGAGGGGCAAGCATCTGCAACTTTCAACCATCGATGAACTCAAGGACATGGCCCGCCAGGTGCGCAGGGATGTGATCCGCATGCTGGCGAAGTCCAATTCGGGACATACCGGCGGTTCGCTTGGCATGGCCGATATTTTTACGGCGCTCTACTTCAGGATTTTGCAGCATCATCCGCACCAGTTCCGTCAGGGAGCCGATCACGACATGCTGTTTCTCTCGAACGGTCATATCGCGCCGGTCTGGTACAGCGTGCTGGCCCGTTCGGGCTACTTCTCGCTCGACGAGCTGAACTACCTGCGCGAAGTCGATTCCTACCTCCAGGGCCATCCGACCTGCGAGTCGGCTCTTCCGGGCATCCACATCGCCTCCGGTTCGCTCGGCCAGGGCTTGTCGGTGGCGGTCGGCGCGGCGCTCGGCCTGCGCATGGAGGGCAAGAAGGGCGATGTCTTCTGCCTGATGGGTGACGGCGAGTGCCAGGAGGGGCAAATCTGGGAGGCCGCCATGAGCGCCGCGCACTACCAGCTCGGCAACCTCATCGGCATCGTTGATTACAACAACCAGCAGATCGACGGCGAGGTGTCGGACGTGATGGACGTCGAGCCGTTCGCCGACAAGTGGCGCGCTTTCGGCTGGGATGTGCTCGCCTGCGACGGCAACGACATCGAGCACTTCATCGACACGCTCGAATATCTCCGCAAGGACAAGGGCCGCACCAAACCGGTGGTGGTGCTCGCCACGACGGTGATGGGCAAGGGCGTACCCTTTTTCGAAGGCACGATGCCCGACAAGTCCAACTGGCACGGAAAAGCACCGTCGAAGGATGACGCTGAAAAAGCGCTCGAAATTCTGGGCATCACCGTTTTCGGTGACTTTTAAGCGATCCGCGCGAAGTGCAGGTTCAGGCGGGCAGATACCGGGGGCGCAAGATCAGGCATCTGCCCTCGCGTGACATTCGGCCGTGCAGCAGCAGAGTCAAGAAGTCGCTTTTCGACACGCTTGCGGCGCGGATCGATTTCGACGGCATCGAGGTGCTCGATCTGTTCGCCGGGTTCGGAAATCTCGGTTTCGAGGCGCTGAGCCGGGGCGCACGGAGCGCATGCTTCGTGGAGCAGAACCGCCAGGCGCTCGAAACGATGAAAGCTACAGCCTCCGACATCGGCGTCCAGTCGTCCGTCCGCTTCGTCATGGCCGACGTCACGGCGTTTCTGAAGCGTAACGAAGGGCCGTTCGACCTGGTGTTCTGCGATCCGCCCTACCGATGGGAGGATTACGAGCACCTGATCCGCTCGATTCTCGACACCGGCCTGCTCGCTCCGGGAGGGCTGCTTCTCATGGAGCACCACGCGAGCCACGATTTTTCACCGTCGCGCGGCTACCTTTTCCACAAGGATTACGGCACGACCAGAGTCTCTTTTTTCACTCCCGAAACGGGAACCCATGAGTAAGAAAGCCATCTATCCGGGAACCTTCGATCCCTTCACCAACGGCCATCTCGATGTGCTCGAACGCGCCCTGAACATCTTCGAGCAGGTCGATGTGGTGCTGGCCGAGAACAGCCAGAAGCAGACGCTCTTTTCGGTCGATGAACGGCTCGAAATGGTTACGGAGGTGGTGCGCGACCTTCCGAACGTGAACGTCGATGTGCTGCATGACGGGCTTTTGGCCGATTACGCCCGTCAGGCGGGGGCCAACGCCATCGTCCGGGGAGTGCGGCAGGTGAAGGATTTCGAGTACGAATTCCAGATGTCGCTGTTGAATCGCCATCTTTACCCCGAAGTGACGACGGTGTTTCTGATGCCGAACGTCAAATACACCTACGTCGCCTCGACGATCATCCGCGAGGTGTCGATGCTTGGCGGCGACGTCAGCAAGTTCGTTCATCCCTACGTGCTCGACCAGCTTGCGCAAAAAAGGGCGGAACGCCGGGCGCATTGATTTTTTCAAACCAACACAACCAATACCACAAAGATGAGCGCAGAGAGCTTTGAACGATTCCTGAGCCGCCGGGTGCGGAACATGCAGGAGTCGCAGACGATGAAGATCTCCGGACTGGCCAAGAAGATGCAGGCGGAAGGCAAGGACATCGTGAGCCTGTCGGCGGGCGAGCCGGACTTTCCGACGCCGGAAAATGTGTGCCAGGCGGGCATCGAGGCGATCCGTTCCGGTTTCACCCGTTATACGGCAAACGGCGGAATTCCGGAGCTGAAAAAAGCGATCATCCGCAAGCTTTCGCGCGATAACGGCCTCGACTACGTCGAGAACGAAATCATCGTCAGCAACGGCGGCAAGCAGACGCTCGCCAACACCTTCCTTGCGCTCTGCGACGAAGGTGACGAGGTGATCGTGCCCGCGCCCTACTGGGTGAGCTTCCCGGAGATGGCCCGCCTGGCCGGAGCAACGCCGGTAATTGTCGAGACCTCGATCGAGACCGGCTACAAAATGACGCCGGAGCAGCTCTCGGCCGCCATCACGCCGAAAACGCGGATTCTCGTGCTCAACTCGCCCTCCAATCCCTCCGGCGCGGTCTATAACGAAGCCGAGGTGCGCGCGCTCATGAAGGTGCTCGAAGGCAAGGAGATTTTCGTGCTCTCCGACGAGATGTACGACATGATCTGCTACGGAGGCGTCCGCCCCTTCTCGCCCGCGCGGATTCCGGAGATGAAGCCGTGGGTGATCGTCTCGAACGGCACCTCGAAGAGCTACTCGATGACAGGCTGGCGGATCGGCTACCTGGCCGCGCCGAAGTGGATCATCGACGCCTGCGACAAGATTCAGTCGCAGACCACCTCCAACGCCAACTCCATCGCGCAGAAGGCCGCCGTGGCCGCGCTCGATGGCGACCAGTCCATCGTCGAAGAGCGCCGCCTGGAGTTCGAGAAGCGCCGCGACTTCATGTTTCGCGAGCTGAACACCATTCCCGGCATCGAATGCACACTGCCGGAGGGGGCGTTCTACATCTTCCCGTCGATCAAGGGATTGCTCGGTAAATCCTTTGGCGGCAAGGTGATGAAGGATTCGGCGGACATCGCCGAGTATCTGCTGAAAGACCACTACGTGGCCACCGTGCCGGGCGACGCTTTCGGCGCGCCGGAGAACCTGCGCCTTTCGTACGCGGCCTCGATCGAGGAGCTGACCGAGGCGGTCAACCGCATGAGAAAGGCCTTCGCGTAACCACTGCCCATGCTGAAGGTTCGCCGGAGCCGGGCTTACACTCGCTGGTTCGGATGGTACTCCCGTCGGCAGTTCAGGCGCCATTTCCACTCGCTGAGGGTGCAGATGCCGCCGGAGCTGCCGGAGATGGAACTCGACACGCCGGTCATCTTCTACGGCAACCACGCCTACTGGTGGGACGGCTTCTGGTCGCAGCTTTGCGCCGAGCTGTATTTCCGGCAGAATCTCTACATCATCATCGAGTACGCGCAGCTCAAGAAGCACCAGTTTTTCACCCGCCTCGGCGCATTCTCCATCGACCGTGGCAACGCCCGGAGCGCCATCGGTACGCTCGACTACGCCGCCGAGCGCCTGCTCTCGCCATCCGCTCGACAGAACGCGCTCTGGATTTTTCCTCAAGGCAAGATCGAGCATGTCGATAAACGTCCCCTCCTGTTTTTCCGGGGAACGGCTGGCATCGCGGAGCGTGTTTTCAAAAAGAGGGAATCGATTTACCTTGTTTCAGTTGTCAGTCGCATTGAATATCTTGAGGAGCAAAAACCTGAACTTTTCCTGTCCTTCGGGTCGCCAACGCTGCTGAAAAAGTCTGACTGGAACGGGCTTGACGCCCTCACAGCACTGATGCAGACGGCGACCGAATCCCATCTCGACAAGGTAAAGCAAGCGGTCGTCGAACGGCGTCTCGACGGCTTCGAGGTCGTTGTGCGCGGATCGGAGTCGATCAACCGCCGCGTCGAGGCTTTCCGTGGCCTTTTCGGAAAAGGCCGTTCGGCAGGGAGTGAGAAGTGAAGCGATAGAGAAACGATGCCGTGCGCCCACGGAGTGGCGCGGCGGTAATGATAAAGGATACAATACTATATGAGTACGGTTCTATGCAGTTGCCTGCTTGGCGACAATGCCAAAGTCAGGCTCAAGCTCTCGAAAATGTTGCAGGAGGAGGCCTCCGGCCTCTACCCCGATGATCTTCCGGAAAGCCCGGTACCTATTTGTGAAGTTGAAATGAAGGGGTGTCGCCGGGAGTTTTATGCCGACACAAGTGGCGAGGAGATCGAGATCGGCACGCCGGTGATTGTCGAAGCTGATGGCGGATTCGATATGGGCATCGTTTACGCCACGGGCCGGATCGCGCTCAGAAAAATCCAGCTCAAGGGGCTGACTGGCGAGATCGACAAGCTGCCGCCCATCATGCGGCGCGCTACCGAGGAAGAGGTGCGCGAGTTCGCCGAAATCCGCAAGCGCGAGCCGGAAATCCGGGAGGCTTGCATCAACAGGATCGAGCGCCACCAGCTCGAAATGAAGCTGGTCGATATCGATCTCCGGCTCGACAAGCAAAAGCTTTCAGTCTATTACACGGCCACGCACCGCGTCGATTTTCGGGGCTTGGTGCGCGATCTGGCGGGGGAGTTCAAGGCGCGCATTCAGATGGTGCAGATCACCACGCGCGAGGAGGCGCGGCGTACCAACACCCAGGGATCGTGCGGCTGCTCGCTCTGCTGCTCCACCTGGATGCAGAAGATTCACTCTAACCCGTTCGCCGAAAAGCCGCAGATGTCGGACAGCATGAACGGCGACAACTTCTCGTTCAACACCATCGGCCTGTGCAACCGGCCGAAGTGCTGCCTCGGATTTTCGAGGACGAACGGCAAAAACGGCTACGCCCACGGCAATGGACATGGCTATGGTCGCCAGAACGGATGGCCCGCCGTCGGGGCGACCATAGCCGTCAGAGACGGCAATGCTGTAGTCGAGGGGGTCGATCAGCAGAAGAAAAGCATCTGGATACGCTACGCGAGCACTGGCCAGAAGCGGCGTATTTCTCTCGACCAGTACAACAGCATGATGGGCCGACGCCAGTGCGGGCAGGGCTGAAACACTCTTCCATCACCCGGTTAGCTGCCGAGTGACGTGATTTTGTCATCATCGAACGACTTTCTGTTATCCATGACTCATACATATAAAAGGACTCTCGTCACCACCGCTCTTCCCTATGCCAACGGCCCGGTGCACCTCGGCCACCTCGCCGGGGTCTATCTGCCCGCCGATATTTACGTCAGATTCAAACGTCTTTGCGGTCATGACGTGATTCACATCGGCGGCTCGGACGAGCACGGCGTGCCGATCACCATCACCGCCGACAAGGAGGGCATTTCGCCGCAGGATGTGGTGGATCGCTACCACACCATGAACGCCGACGCTTTCGCCAAATGCGGTATTTCGTTCGATTACTACGGGCGCACCAGCTCGCCGACGCACCATGCGACGGCCAGGGAGTTCTTCTCCGAGATCGAGAAGAAGGGGATTTTCATCCGCAAAACCGAGAAGCAGTTTTTCGATCCGAAGGCGGGCCGCTTCCTCTCCGACCGCTACATCACCGGCACCTGCCCGGCCTGCAACGCGCCCGGCGCGAACGGCGACCAGTGCGAGCAGTGCGGTACGCATCTCAGCCCGACCGAGCTGATCGACCCGAAGAGCAAGCTCTCCGACGCCACGCCGGAGCTGCGCGAAACGCTGCACTGGTACTTCCCGCTGGGGCGCTTCCAGAAGCAGCTCGAAAATTACGTCGAACGGCATACCGGCGACTGGCGCTCGAACGTCGTCAACTACTCGCGCACGTGGCTCAACCAGGGCCTCGCTGACCGCGCTATCACCCGCGATCTCGCGTGGGGCATTTCGCTGCCGCTCGACGCCGAGGAGGCGAAGGGCAAGGTGCTCTACGTCTGGTTCGACGCCGTGCTCGGCTACATCTCCTTCACGAAGGAGTGGGCGGAGAAGCAGGGCGACTCCGAACGCTGGCGGCGCTACTGGCAGGATCCGGAGACGCGCATCATCAACTTCATCGGCAAGGACAACGTCGTCTTCCACACGCTGATGTTCCCGGCGATCCTGATGGCCTGGAACGAGGAGCGCCTCGATGGGCGCTACGAGCTGGCCGACAACGTGCCGGCCTCGGAGTTCATGAACTTCGAGGGGCGCAAGTTCTCAAAATCGCGCAACTACGCGGTCTATCTTGGCGAGTTCCTCGAACGCTTCCCGGCGGATACGCTTCGCTACAGCATCGCGATGAACTACCCGGAGAACAAGGACAGCGACTTCAGTTGGAGCGATTTCCAGAACCGCACCAACGGCGAGCTGGCCGACACGCTCGGCAACTTCATCAAGCGCTCGATTGATTTTACGAATGCGCGCTTCGGCGGCGAGGTTCCGGCGGAGATCGACCTGGAAGCGTGGGACGCGCTCGGCATCGACTGGCTGGAGAGCTTCAGCAAGCTCGAAGCGGCCTACGACGGCTTCCACTTCCGCGAGGCGGCGAGTCAGGCGATGGAGATCGCCCGCTTCGCCAATCGCTTTCTCACCGAGAGCGAGCCGTGGAAGGTCATCAAGGTTGACGCCGAAGCGGCGGGCCGCACGATGGCCATCTCGCTGAACCTCTGCTACACCCTCGCGCTGCTCTTCTGGCCGATTGTGCCCGAAACCGCGAACCGCATCTGGCGGATGCTCGGCTTCGAGGGCAGGATCGACGACCTCGTCGAGCCGGGCAAACCGGTCTGGCGCAGGGCGCTCGAACCGGGGCTGAAGAGGGGGCACAAGCTGCTCGGTTCGTCCGAAATCCTTTTTACGAAGATCGAAGAGGAAGACATCGAACCGGAGCTGAAGAAGATAGAGGCGCTGCTTGCCGAGGCGGAACGCCGCGAGGCCGCCGAACAGCCCGCGCCGATGACTTTCAAGCCGGAGATCACCTTCGACGATTTTCAGAAGATCGATCTGCGCGTCGCGAAGGTTATTGCCTGCGAGCCGGTCAAGAAGGCCAACAAATTGCTCAAGCTGCAATTGCAGGTCGGCTCGGAACAGCGCCAGGTGCTTTCGGGCATCGCCCAGCACTTCACGCCCGAAGAGATGGTGGGCAAGAGCGTCGTTCTGGTGGCGAACCTCGCCGATCGCACCATGCGGGGCGAGCTGTCGCAGGGCATGATTCTCGCCGTCGAGGGCGCCGATGGCCGCCTGTTCCTGCTCGAGCCTCAGGGCGAGGGAATCTGCGGAAATCAGGTATCCTGAAAATAAAGTTTGCAATAGACGATGAATGTTGTACATTCAGACACTATACATCGTGGGGTGGAGCAATTGGTAGCTCGTCGGGCTCATAACCCGAAGGTTGCAGGTTCAAGTCCTGTCCCCACCACCAGCAAAAGACCGCGCCATGTTGCGCGGTCTTTTTTTTGTTTGGAGGCTTCGTGTTTTTTCCTGCTTTCACGAAGTATATTGCCTTCGTGAAACTCTTTTATTATAAGTCTTATAGGTCGTATAAGACCTATAAGACTTATAGGATGGAAGACCAACCTCTGCCAAACTTCCAGGCCATTTCCTCATGAGGCGCTTTTCTCTTTTTTTTGTTTTCTCGTTGATTTTACTTGCCTTGTCCGTTCCCGCAGCCCGCGCCGAGGCATTCCGGTACGGCCTCGATGTGCTCGATGCGCAAAAGTGCGCCCCGTTGCAAGGCAAGCGCGTCGGCATGATTACCAACGCCTCGGCGGTGTCGCGTTCCGGTGAACCGGGGTACCGGGTGCTCTTGCGGCACGGGGCCGATCTCAAATTTCTGATGGCTCCGGAGCACGGCTTCGCGCTCGATTACGAAGCTGGCGAGAAGGTGGGCAATGCCGGGGTTGGCGACAGCCTGAAGGTCTGGTCGCTCTACGGCGAATCCCGGAAGCCGGATGTTTCGCTCCTGAAAACCATCGATGTGCTCGTTTTTGATCTTCAGGATGCCGGAGTGCGTTGCTACACCTACATCTCCACCATGAAGCTCGCCATGGAGGCATGCAACGAAGCGGGCATCACCTTCATGGTGCTCGACCGGCCCAACCCTCTCGCGCCGCTTCCGGCGAGTGGCTTCGTGCTGGAGCCGCGCTTTGAGTCGTTTGTCGGCGCGGCAGAGTTGCCGTTCATTCACGGCATGAGCGTGGGGGAGATCGCCGGATGGCTGAAAAACCGGCGCTTTCCCGGCCTTTCGTTGCAGATCGTCCGGATGCAGGGCTACCGGCGCGACCGGTTTGCCGATGAACTGCCGGGCTTCCGTTTCCGCCCGCCGTCGCCGAACCTGCGTGATTTCAAAACCCTGCTGCTCTATCCGGCCACCGTTATGCTGGAGGCGACCGACGTCAGCGAAGGGCGTGGCACCGACGCTCCGTTCCGGATGTTTGGCGCGCCATTCATCGACAGCAAGCTGCTGATCCGGGAGATCGAACAGTACCGCTTGCCCGGCGTCGAATTCCATCGGACGAGCTTCACGCCCGAGAGGAGCAAATTCTCCGGCATCGAGTGCCAGGGAGTTCGCCTGAAAGTGACTGGCCGCGAGCGATTCGATCCGTTCATGACCTCAACGGCGATTTTGCTCTCCCTGCAAAAGCTCTGGCCCAGCGAAACAGGCCTGCATCGTCACGCAACCTTTTTCGACAAGCTTGCCGGCACAGACCGCCATCGTCTCATGATTCAGCAGCAGCGCCCGATCGGGGAAATTCTCGACGCTGTCCGCGCCCAGGTGCGGGCATTCGACGCGGCTTTTCCAGACCATTTCCTCTATCCCTGAGACTTTTCTCCCTTACAGGCTGGTGCGGGATGCAGCATTCGCCCTTGATGCCAGACGGCGTAAGAAGTATCTGCCAGAGCTGGATCGTACGCGCCCTGAAAGCTCCCGCGCAGCTCAGAAGGTAGTAGCGCCACATGCGGCAGAATTTGCGGTCGTAATGGTTTTTGAGCTGCGGCCAGTTGCGCGTTACGTTACGCTCCCAGGCTTTGAGCGTCAGGGCGTAATCGTAGCCGAACGAGTGCCAGTCTTCGAGCACCAGCCGCCCCTCAAAGCCGCGTGAAATCTGGCTTGGTGAGGGGAGCATCGAATTCGGAAAGATATATTTTTCGATCCACGGATCGGTGCTCGTGACCGGCTCGTTGCTGCCGATGCTCTGCACGAGCATTCGCCCCTCGGGCTTGAGGCAGCGCCGGGCGGTATCGAAATAGGTGCGATAGTTTTTGTAGCCGACATGTTCGAGCATACCGATCGAGACGATCCGGTCAAACTTGCCATCGAGCTGGCGGTAATCCATCAGGCGAATATCGACGTCGAACTCCTTGCAGAACTCCCTGGCCAAACTTGCCTGCTCCTTCGAGACGGTGATGCCGACTACCCGCGCGCCATACCGTTCGGCGGCAAACCGGGCCGCGCCACCCCACCCGCAGCCAATGTCGAGCAGGCTCATGCCCGGTTCGAGGGCGAGCTTGTCGAAAACGAGGCGAAGCTTGTTTTGCTGTGCCTCGGCGAGAGTTTCGGCTTCGTGCCAGCAGGCGCAACTGTACATCATCAGCGGATCGAGCATGGCGCGAAAGAGGTCGTTGCCGACGTCGTAGTGGCGCTTGCCGACGGTGAAGGCGCGCGCAGGTTTTTGCAGGTTTATCACCGCGCCTTGCAGATACTCCAGAACAACGGCAAGGTTGACGAGCTGCCGGTCGAGGCCCGCCGAGAGAATCCGGCAGAACAGCCCTTCGAGGTCGTCGCAATCCCACCACCCCTCCATGTAGGACTCGCCGAAGCCGAGATTTCCTTCGAGAACCGTTCGCCTGAACATGCGACGATCATGCACTCTGATGTCACAGGCGCTGCTGCCGTCGATGGTTATGTTTGCAGACCCGAGAAGTTTTTCGAGTCGCTGCCGGAAGAGATGGTCGAGCATGGCGCGGCGGTCCGTTTTCGGGGGAAACGTTCTGTTTCACGAAATGGGTACAGCGTTACTGACTACTTTAAAAAATAGTGTATGCATGACGAAATGTCAAGCATCTGCTCGTTAATACAGAGTGTCGTGAGAAGGGAAAGATGGGGCTTTGTTCTGGAGGTTTCAGGTTTTCAATGGTTTCTTTTCAGTCTGAGGACTCTTTTTGGGGCGGCCACGCTTTTTTCCTGAAGAATTTTCGGAGGTGTTGTTTTTCGGGCGGGGTTTTTCGTTCTCTTCGGGTTCCTCGAAATCGGTGTTCTCGTCGGAGTCATCTTCAATGTCGCCGTCGAATATCTCGTCCGGAATTTCAAGCTCGTCGGCGATTTCGTCGCTGCTGTCGTCCTGAGCCTGAGGCTGGCGAGACCGGCTTGCCCGCTTGCCTTTCAACGCCGGTTCAATGAGCGTCATGACCTCGTTGATCGACGAGAAGATGTAGAGTTGCTTGTCGAGGTTGGCCAGCTTGAGCAGGTCCTTGATCTGCTGGCAGAGCGAGACGAAAATAGCCAGACCATCGGAGCTGTTAGCGAGCTGATGGGCCAAGAGCATCGAGCCGATGCCCGATGAATCGATAGCCTTGACCTGTGAAAGGTCGATGATGACGTTTTTACTGGCCTCGTTACTGACCATGCTGTCGATGGTCGTTCGGAAACAGTCGGCGTGGCGGACATCGAAAACCGGCTCTTCGAGTTTGAGGATGGTCAACTCCTTGCGGGTCGATACGGAGTGTTTCATTACATAACTCCAGCGGAAATGCGGTAACTTATTTTATAAAAGGCACTTGCGCTGCCTTTCCCGCTCCGCGTCAGTTCAGGGATGGTTGAATGACCGATGCAGAGCGCTCCCTTTTCCTATTATCGTACAAAAATCGATTCATTCAAATCAATTTTTTTTAATGGCGTAAAATGTTGAGAGTAAGTGAAGATGTAGTATTTCACGTTAGCCTGTCACCAGGTCGGTAAAGAAGAGGCATGGACTTCCGGGAAATTTTCAAACCCATGCAGCGATTGAATGTTTTTTCAGATGATAGTCGGTCGGATTTACTGGAAGCGTTATTTTGATCTATACAAAAAAATGCCCTCGATTTCCGTTGTTTCGCTCCTCGCCATGGCGATAGCAAGTATTGTAACGTCCTGCGAATAGTATAGATAAAGGTATTTTACCAACCAAAACACAAACGGCATGCTAACGGAACACAACATTGCCTTTTTCCGAAGCACGAGAATCTTTTCTGCCGGTTTGCTGCTTGGTATCGCTTTTTTGAGCGGATGCGCCTCGATCAGCGAACAGAATGCAGTAAAGCTTGCAACATCAGGTAAATCGGCATCCTCTTCAGCCCTGTCCACCATTTTTGCCACAGACAGCGAGTATGAAAGCGCTATGGAGGCAGAGGTGTTTTTCCACAGCTATGCCGGCGTTGGCAAGCCGTCCGGATTGCTCGATGACTGGCAGCAGGTCAAGACGGAGCTGGATGCCAGAAAAGCTGTTTTTTCAAGACTGACAACGGTTTATGCAGCTTTTGGTGATCTTGCGTCGAGCACGGCCCCCGAAGAGATTAAGAGTGCTATAGACGGTTTTGACAAGGCGCTGAACAGCTATTCGGCTCTGGTGACAACGGCAAGGCCGCTCGTTCCGGAATCAACCAGTGTTGTGGTCGGCAATATCGCCAGCCGTTTACTGACCGTAAGGAAAGGGCGGTTGATCCGGCAATCCAGCGTTATCATCAGGCAACAGCTTGAGCGTCTGCTGCTCTTGCTCGATAACAAGCTGGTTCAGGAAGAGATGACCTCATTCAAAGAGAATCTCCGGGGATCACGGCTCAGCGCTTCCAGGCTTCTCATGAAAAACGATTTGCTCGATCCATCGCCAATGCTCAATGATTTGGCTGCTGATTCGGGTTTCAAGGCGGTGAGCGATGCCAGATCGATCATCATGAAGAGCGCTCCATTGAAGCGCGGCGTCGATGGCGTTATGGCGTTCAGGATTCAACACCGTAACGCCGGTCTGGAACAGAGAGGTTATACGAGCACAAGACAGGCGCTTCGCGCGCTTATCGACGAGCACAAAAAACTTGAAAAAGGAGAACCCGTTACCATTGACGAGTTGCAGCAAATTGTCAACGAACTTCACTCGATCAGCAATCTTTTGTCCGGCAGGAACCAATAAAGGTCACCTCTAAAGAAGCGAAGGAGAATCATCATGTCACCCAAAAAAAAGCAATCCGCCGCCAGAGAAATTCAGTCTGTTGTGATCGATGGCAATCTGGAGCTGGCTGAAGCTCTTGCCGCGTTGAACGCCGCGGCCCAAGCGGCAACCGCGGCATTGCCTGATGCCCTGATGAAATGCGAAACCGATGAAGAAATGCAAACAGTGATAATTCAGAGGGATACGTGCCTGCTTGCTTATCTGTCTTGCATGAAAAAAACACTTGCGCATACAGGTCCCTATTTTGAATCTCTATGGGATATATTCCCCGAAGCTCTGCTTCGTTAAAGATAAAAGTGTAATAATTGAGCACATATATTCATAAAAGTCATAATGTA
>NZ_SDGU01000005.1:34373-146246 GCF_004118635.1 Chlorobaculum sp. 24CR
CGCCGCTTCGAGCATATCCCAAGGCTTGTCGCAAGGCAGAAGAATGACGCCATTGCCGAAATGCCGGACAATCACCTCCTTGCCCTCGAAACGATACTCTTTCGGCAACCGAACCGCCTGACTGCGACCCGAAGTAAATATTTTCGCTGTGTCCATGTGCTCTCCTCCTGATGATATATATCAGAGATAATCATCAAAAAGAACAATTCAAAACGCACAGAAGTTTTCGTGTCAAGTCAAGACAGAACCGCCGTGTACATTCCCCCGTCATTGCGAGGAGCATAGCGACGCCGCAATCCATGCGGAGTCAGTGAAGGCGCACAACAGGGATGGATCGCCACGTCCCGACCTGTCGGGACTCGCGATGACGGTGTCCGGGGTCAATGCGAAACGAAACAGACAACTTCGATTTCGATGGCGATTTCGACAAAGTGAACACCCAGGAAAACTATGCGTGTTCAGGGAAAGACTATTTCCGGTTTTTCCTGTCATTCTGAGTCCAACGCAGTTGGGGGAAGAATCCAACTTTTTCGGGTAGCATCGAGGCGTTTCGACTGGATTCTTCACTTCGTTCAGAATGACAAAAAAAATAAGGGCGGCCACAAGAGCCGCCCCTACAAATCCAATCTCCCCTCTCTTCAATTCATCATTTAGAACTCATCATTCATCATTCGCTTCACCCTTCGTGCAGCGTAAAGCGCACAGGAATGGTCATCCAGACCCGCACCCTTCTGCCGTTCTGCACTCCTGCGGTGTACTTCGTCTCCATCGCGATGCGCGTCGCCTCCTTGTCGAACACTGTCTGGTCGGCGGGGATGCGCTTGACGATCTCGGCTTTCATCGGACGGCCCTCCTCACTGATGAGTACGCGCACGAAAACCCGCCCCTCGATTCCGGCGATCCTCGCCATTTCGGGGTACATGAGCCTCGGTGTGCTGACCACCGTCGGCGGATTCTGGCAATTCACAAACTCCACGATGGTTTCGCATGATCCCGATCCGCCGCCATCCTGAGGCGCGCCCTGCTGGATCGCCTGCTTGATCTCCTTCTGCGTAGCGAAGGTTTGATCCGGCGGCGCTTCAGCCACCTTCTTGATCTTGCCCACCTTCGGCGCGTCCACCGGTGCTGCTGCCGCGCTCGCCTTCGGCGGCTCAGGAGCCATTGGCGGAGGAGGAGGCAACTGCGTCACGTTGGTGACGATCTCGTAGCACTGCACATCTGTCTGGGCGTTATGGCCGCCTCCAAACATGCCCATCACGCGATTCCAGTTCGCGCTGACAAGCCAGAAGAGCGACAAGAGCAGCACGGCCACCACCACGCCGTGAGTCAGAAACAGATGAGCCTCGCGCCTCAGACTGAGATTGCCGTAATCGATCTTTCTCAGCCGGTCGGTATCGAGGAACTGCTCGCGGAACGTCCAGCGCTGCGCCTTTCTCGCCGCATCTTCATGTACCTGTTTGAACTTTGACGACACCTTTCCGTACTCCTGTTTTCTGGTTCACGAACTGCACAAAACCGCGCCCCGCCCCTTCACTGCATGGCCACGACCTTCTGAATTGCGGCCTCGTCCTGCGCGGTGAACTCGTCGAGGCTGAACCGGTCGATCTTCATCATGTTGAACTCGTCGATGATGTCAACCAGCGATTTGTACTTGGCCTTGTCGCTGATCTTGACGACAATCACCAGCTTTTTGTTGTTCCCGAACTGCTGGCGCAGCACCTGGCGAAGCTCTTTGCTGAGCATGGCGAAGTTCTCGCTCTGGTCGTAGAGCGGTGTGCGGCGCGGCGCGTCCTCACCGAGCGACCAGTAGGCGAAGCCGTCGCCGGGCACGCGGAGCGTCATGACGTTCAGCTCCGCCACATCCACCTCGCCGGTCTCTGGCGGAATGTTGATCTCCATCGTGTTCGACTTGGCGAAGGTGGTTGTCAGCATGAAAAAGGTGAGCAGAAGGAACGCTACATCCACCATCGGCGTCATGTCGAGCCGGAACCCGAGCCGTTTGCGCTGGCGCGCGCTTCGCTTCGAGCCGCGCCGCTCTCCGGGGGAATCGACCATACCCATCAGCGCACCTCCTTTTCGAGAACGGTCACGAGGTTGAAGTTGAGCAGGTTCATCTTTTTAAACACCTTGATGACGTAGTTGACCGCTTCATAATCGGCCTTGTTGTCCGCCTTGATGACCGGCCTCATCCGCTGGTCGGCGAAGCGCGACATCATGATGTAACGGGCCAGCTCCTCTTTTTCGATTTTAAAGCTGTCGTCGAGCCTGAACTTCCGGAGCGAATCGGCCACCGCCGCCTGGGAGATGCCCGCATTTTCGAGCTTCGGCCTGACCACCGTGTCGAAAAGCCGCTCCCTGGTGCGCTGCGACGAAACCCCCATGTAGATCGAGTTGTCCTTCGCGACGGTCACGGTGAGCACATCGGACTCCGGCAGCTTCATGTTCGAGTGCGACGACGGCAGGTCGATCGTCACCGTTTCCGGCGGACGAAACTTGGTGGTCAGCATGAAGAAGGTCAGGAGCAGGAACGCTACATCGACCATCGGCGTCATGTCGAGCCGGAAGCCTACCCGTTTTCGTTTGATTTTGGACATGGGTCACGATTGAACTTTTCCGGTGCCGAGCGTCTGGATGATGTAGAAGGCCGCTTCGTCGATCTGGTAGCTGAACTTGTCAACCCGGTTGGTGAAGACGTTGTAGGTCACGATGCCCATGATGCCGCCGAGGATGCCGAGCGCCGTGTTGAAGAGCGCCTCGGAGATACCGAGCGAAAGCTGCACGGCGTCCGGCGCGCCGCTGGTGGCCATCGCCGTGAAGGCGCGGATCATGCCAAGCGTGGTGCCGAGCAGGCCGACCATCGTGGAGATCGAGGCGATGGTCGAAATAGCCACGAGGTTCTTTTCGAGCAGCGGCATCTCCATGACGGTCGCCTCTTCGACCGCCTTCTGCATTTCGCTGACACGCTTTTCACGGTCGGTCACATTGTGCGCGGCGAGCATCTTGTAGCGGTCGAGCACGGCCCGCATCACGGCGGCAAGCGAACTCTGGTGGTCGTCGCAGCGGGAGATCGCCTGGTCGATGGAACCCGAATCGACATCCTGCTTGAGGCTCTGCACGAACTCCGTCATGGAGCCTTTTCCGGAAGCCTTGTTCAAGGCCACGATTCGCTCGACGATGTAGGCGATCACCATCAGAATCAGCGCCATCAGCACCGACACGACCGGCCCGCCTTTCCAGACGGCGTGGAACATGGATTCCGGTGGCGTCGTGCCCATCCAGACATAAAAACCGAGGGATACCGCGTAGGTCACCACAATCAGTATCGCCGTAAAAAATCCCTGTTTCATATGGTTGGTATTGAGATGTTGGAAGTAACGGAATCCACGACAAAGCCCTCTTTCAAGTCAGAATAAAGCGCATCCGGAAGGTCACTTGCAAGCCCGCCAGCGGGGCAGGCGTTTCGGGAAAGGATACTCATGAGGCGGTATGAAGAAACTGCAAGGCCGATAATTCTAAAACCAATCAGAAAAGGAGGCTGTCACTGTGATAATGTAGTAATAAAGCATAGACTCGCCAACCTGCCACGGAAGGAACTCCCGGAGAAATCGTGTAAAACAGTAATTATTTTCAAAAAAAGTAGCCTCTGGACGGCAGAATCGCTGAACGTTGCGATTTCTTTTTTTTCAGCTTATCATAGCATCGAACAGAAAAAAGGACGAGCAATGGCAGGCATGATACCGGAACGAGTGATCGACGAGGTTCGTCAGAGCACGGACATTGTTGATGTCGTGTCGGATTATGTCCGGCTGCAACCGTCGGGCCACCGCTTCAAGGCGCTCTCGCCCTTCACGCAGGAGAAAACCCCGTCGTTCATCGTCTCGCCCGACAAACAGATTTACAAGTGCTTTTCGAGCGGCAAGGGGGGCAACGTCTTCACCTTCATCATGGAAATGGAGAAGGTGAGTTTCCCCGAAGCGGTTGAGATGCTGGCCAAGCGCGCCAATATCGACATCGGCAAGTACCGGCAGCAGCACGCGCGGCAGGAGGAGGAGAAGCAGCAGGAGAGCAGCCAGTTCGATACGCTCCGCTGGGCAGCGCGGCTCTTTCACCGCACCCTCGAAAGCGAAGCCGGAAGCCCGGCGCTCGCCTACCTCATCAGCAACCGTGGACTCGAACCCGCCACGATCCGCCGCTTCGGCCTCGGCTTCGCGCCCGAGTCGTGGGACTTTCTGCTCCACGCGGCGGAGCGGGACAAGGCGCCGATGGAGCAGCTTATCGCGCTCGGCCTGTTGACGCGCCACCCAAAGCGCCATACGCTCTACGACACCTTCCGCAACCGCGTCATCTTTCCGATTCTCACCATCGGCGGCCAAGTCGCGGGCTTCGGCGGGCGGACGCTTTCGAGCGACGCCGAGACGCCGAAGTACATCAACTCGCCGGAGAGCGCCTCCTTCGAGAAGTCGAAGCTGCTCTACGGAATGCACGCCGCGAAGGACGAAATCCGGCGGCAGGAGACAGCCATTCTCGTCGAGGGGTACATGGATGTGATCGCCATGCACCAGGCGGGCTTCCCGAACACGGTTGCCTCGTGCGGCACCGCGCTGACCCGCTACCAGTCCAAAATCCTGAAGCGCTACACCTCGCGCGTGCTCTTCCTCTACGACGGCGACAACGCTGGCAAGAAATCGATGCTCGCCGGAATCGACATTCTGCTCGCCGAAGGCCTGACGCCGTGGGTGGTGATGCTGCCCGGCGCGGAAGACCCCGACAGCTTCATCCGCAATCGGGGCAAGGAGGCGTTCGCAGAGGTGCTGGAGCACGAACGCGCCTCGTTCCAGGATTTCCAGCTCCGCTGCTACCGCGACGCCGGATGGATGGAGAGTCCCGACACGGCCTCGAAAGCGGTCTCCGTCATGACGCGGAGCATCTCGCTCATCGCCGATCCGGTACAGAAGGAGCTGTACATCGACGAACTGTCCAGAAAGCTCGACCTCAGCCGACAGACGCTGCGCAAGGCGATGGCAGGCAGCGGCGGACGCGGTGGCTCGCGGGAGCCGTACCGGCAGCGCAACGAACCGCCGCCGGAACTGCCAGCGCAATCGGCGCCGCTCTCCGTGCCGGAGCGCACCTTTCTCGAAGCGCTGCTCGAAAGCACCTTCTACGGCAACGAAGTGCTCGACTTCGCCGCCTCGCACGAAACGATGTTCCACCTCGCGAACCCCGCCGCCCGCGCCATCTTCAGCCATCTGGTCAAACGCTTCCGCGAAACGGGCGAACGGGACGGCCACCTCGACATCACCTCGGAGATCAGCTCCATCGGCATGGAGGAGGCGAGCAACCTCGGCTTCGACATCCTCTTCCGCCTGCCGGTCAACGAAACCACGCACCCAACCCTCGCCGAAATCGAACAGCACGCCCGCCGCTGCCTCACCCACTTCCTCGTCGCGGTGAAGACGCTCGTGCTTGAGCCGATGCAGAAAGAGAAGCAAAGAATTATCGCGCAACTCCAGTCAGCTCCCGTCGCGAGCGAACAGGAACAGCTATCGAGAGAGTTGCTCGAACACAACAAGCAATTCCGGGCGATGGAGCAGGAGGTGAACGAGTCGATCCGGGGGATTCTTGGGGAGTGAGGGGGAAGAAAAGCGCTGCGGACTTTGTGGACAGAGTGGACTTGGTTGACGAAGATCGAATGCCTTTCTTTTTTTCCCTTGTCCACTCAGTCCACGCCGTCCACAAAGTCCACTCAGTCCACCCTCACTGCAACCGGTTCGGGTAGTTCCGGCTCTTTGCCGCGTGCCACTCACCGAGGAGCCAGCGCACCACTGGACGGAGCAGTAACGCCACGAGGATGATCGCGGCCAGAACGATAACGGCAATCACGGCAAGTATCGACGGCATTCTTTCCCCTCTTTTGGTCTCTCGTTTTCGTTCAATATAGCCACAACCCGTTACAGGTCGCACACCTGGCCCACAGAATGCGGAGAAAACAAACGGCTACACGACAAAGAATAACTATTAATTATTTCGCATATTTTTCATTATATTTAATCGTTGCGGTACTCCCAAACTCCTTCGCAGCAAAACATGAGCACCATACCCCTCAACCCCGATCATGGCGGATACAGAGAGCTGAAAAGCTTTCAGGTCGCGCGGCTGCTCTATGACGTAACCGTGCGATTCTGCAATCGCTATATCGAAAAGCATGGTCAAATCCACGACCGGATGGTGCAGTTCGCGCGATCTGGAGTTGAAAACATTGCTGAAGGTTATCGAACCGCCGGTGATCCAAAAATGAACGAACTCAAACTGACCCTCGAAGCTCGCTCATACATAGCTGAGTTGCGGGGCGATTATGAGGATTTTCTTTTTCAGAATAACCTGCCCATCTGGCCACATGATGATTGGCGGCGCAAATCACTGATGAACCGTCAATGTTCCTCGGTCGATGAAGTCGCCCTCTGGGTTCTGCGAAAGCACAAGAGCCAGCCAAGCAAGCACAACCCGTCCGCTCCCGCCCAGGCTTCCCTGCCCGAAATTTCCGCCAATGCCGCCATTACGCTAACCATCGTTGCCTGTAACCTCCTTGACCGCCAGATCAGCGCTCTCGAAAAACGCTTCGGAACGAAATGAACTGAATAGACCCCGTGGACAAAAAACAAGCATCCGCTCTTCATCCACAAAGTCCACTTTTTCACACAAAAAAAGCCGGCCACCTTTGCGGGGCGCCGGCCTTTGTAATGCTTTGGTGCTGCCTGCTTATGACTGCAAACCGTAGCCGTTCAGCGGAAACTGCAAGCACAGTTCTTTGACTTCCTGCCTGACCTGCTTGCAGACCTCGGCGACGTTGGCGTCGTTGGCGGCTGAAATGACGCGGTCGATCAGTTCGACGATCTTCTCGCTTTCGGCGACCAACATGCCGCGCGTGGTCATGGCCGGGGTGCCGACGCGGATGCCGCTGGTGACGAAGGGCGATTTGTCGTCGAAGGGCACCATGTTCTTGTTGACCGTGATGCCCGCTTCGTGCAAGAGATTCTCGGCGACCTTGCCGGTGACGTTCTTGTTACGCAGGTCGAGCAGCATGAGGTGGTTCTTCGTTCCGCCGCTGACGATGTGGTAGTCGGCTTCGAGAAACTTCGCGGCCATCGCAGCGGCGTTCTCCTTGATCTGCCGGGCGTAGGCCTTGAACTCCGGCCGGAGCGCTTCGCCAAAGGCGACCGCCTTGCCGGCAATGATGTGCATCAGCGGGCCACCCTGGATGCCGGGCATCACCTCGGCGTCCATCACCTCGCTCATCAACTTGACGCGCGGGCCGTTCTTGGTGTTGATGGTCAGGCCGAGCGGGTTCTCGAAATCCTTGCCCATCATAATCATGCCGCCGCGCGGGCCTCGCAGGGTTTTGTGCGTGGTGGTGGTCACGAAGTGGCAGTGCGGCATCGGGTCGGCGGAGAGGCCCGCGGCGACCAGACCCGCCGGGTGGGCGATGTCGGCCATGAGCAGCGCGCCCGCCTTGTCGGCGACCTCGCGGAACGCCTTGAAGTCGAAGCCCTGCGAGTAAGCGCTCGCGCCGGTGATGATGAGTTTCGGCTTGACCTGCATGGCCAGCTCCTCGACCTTGTTCATGTCGATGATGCCGGTCTCCTTGTCAACGCCGTAGGAGTGTGCGTCGAAGAACTGACCGGAGAAGTTCACCTTGCTGCCGTGAGTCAGGTGGCCGCCGTGGGAGAGGTCGAGGCCCATGATGGCGTCGCCCGGCTTGAGCACGGCGAACAGCACCGCCATGTTGGCGCTGGAGCCGGAGTGCGGCTGCACGTTGACGTAGTCGCAGCCGAAGAGCTTTTTGGCGCGGTCACGGGCCAGGTTCTCGGCCACATCGACGAACTCGCAGCCGCCGTAGTAACGCTTGCCGGGGTAGCCCTCGGCGTATTTGTTGGTCATCACCGAGCCGCACGCTTCCATGACCGCGTTGCTGGTGAAGTTCTCCGAAGCGATCAGTTCGAGCGTCTCGGTCTGGCGTTTCGTTTCATTGGCGATCGCCTCGAAAACCTCGGGGTCGAGCCGTTTGAGAATATCGTTATCCATCGTTCTTTTTTCTCCCGGTGGAGGTTAATCTTTTTTGTGCTGTTTCAACTGTTCGTCGGCAAGGCGCTCGAAGAGGATGCGTTCGTTGCCCGTCGCCATTTCAATCATGTGGCCAAGCTTGTCGCGCTTGGTTTCGAGATAGTGGCGGTTCACCTCGTTCGGTTCGATTTCGAGCGGCAGGCGCTCGACGATTTCGAGGCCGTAGCCTTCGAGGCCGACGATCTTTTTCGGATTGTTGGTCAAGAGACGCATCTTGCGGACGCCGAGATCCTGAAGAATCTGCGCCCCGATACCGTAGTCGCGCAGGTCGGCCTTGAAGCCGAGCTTCTCGTTGGCCTCGACCGTGTCGAAACCCTCGTCCTGCAAATTATAGGCCTTGAGTTTGTTGATGAGGCCGATGCCGCGCCCCTCCTGCATGAGATAAACCAGCACGCCGCGCCCCTCCTTTTCGATCATGCGCAGGGCGGTTTCGAGCTGGTGGCCGCAATCGCAGCGCAGCGAGCCGAAGGTGTCGCCCGTGGCGCACTGCGAGTGCACCCGAACCAGCACCGGTTCGCCGTCGGCGACGTCGCCCTTGACGAAGGCCATGTGGTTTTGCTGATCGACGAGGGTTTCGTAGGCAATCAGGCCGAACTCGCCATGCGCGGTGGGAAGCTTCGACTCCACGGCGCGGTGCACCAGCTTGCTCTCCTGCATCCGGTAAGCGACCAGATCCTTGATGGTGACGATCTTCATGCCGAGCTTCTCCTTGAGCTTCAAAAGCTCAGGCACGCGCGCCATGCTGCCGTCGTCGTGCAGGATTTCGCAAAGCAGACCGGCGGGCTGGCAACCAGCCAGGCGGCAGAGATCGACGGCGGCCTCGGTGTGACCAACCCTGCGGAGCACGCCGCCATCCATCGCCCGAAGCGGAAAGATGTGGCCGGGGCGAGAGAAGTCATCCGCCGAGCACGACGGATCGGCGATCATCTTGAGGGTCATGTAGCGATCGTAGGCCGAAATGCCCGTGGTGACTCCTTCGGCGAGCGCGTCGATGGAGACGGTGAAGTTGGTTTCGTGCTGCGAGGTGTTGCGCTGCACCATCGGTTCGAGCTGCAACTCGCGAGCGCGCTGCATGGGAATGGCCACGCAGAGCAGGCCGCGCGCCTCTTTGGTGATAAAATTCACCATCTCGGGGGTCACGTGCTCGGCGGCGGCGATGAAATCGCCTTCGTCTTCGCGGTCTTCGTCATCGACGACGATGATGAGTTTACCGTTCCTGATGTCTTCGAGGGCCGATGCTATAGAGTCAAACTTTTTATCGCTCATCGCAAAGTATGCTTACTGGACTGATGCCTATGGTTAACGGTCGGAAATTACACGAAAAGAGAAGAATATAATAGCGATAGTCGAAAAAACTTCCGGAACCGGCCCGCGCGGCGGTGGCTGAAAGGGACGGGCACAAGACCCGTCCCTACAGTAGAGAGGTGGCAGGATAATCATGTTCATGGTTCGAGTGCGGTATCCAATCCCGACTTCGGGATGGCTCGCAATGGCGGTGGATGCGGGACATTGTCCCCATTGACTCGACACTTTCCTGAACTTTGAGTTCGGACGCCTTTTTATTATACTCCGGCGGTTGTAAAGTACGGCCATGAATTGTTAACTTTGGCGACGCTCTTCAAACATGATTTTCCAATACGACGCTGCATGACCACACCACTCCCTGAACTCTCCGGCGAGGCGCAGAATCTCGCGCTCAGGTTGCCCGCTCCGAAGATGAAAAAGGCCAAGGAGCACGGCTTTTCCGATTTCCAGATTGCTACCATATTCCAGACCGGCGAAGCCACAGTACGCGAGCTGCGCACCCACTACGGCGTGGTGTCGGTCTTCAAGACCGTCGATACCTGCGCCGCCGAGTTTGACGCCAGCACCCCCTACCACTACTCGACCTACGACGAGGAGAACGAGTCGGTGCGCTCCGATCGCAAAAAAGTGATTATCCTCGGCGGCGGCCCCAACCGCATCGGCCAGGGCATCGAGTTCGACTACTGCTGCGTGCAGGCGGTCTTTGCCCTGCGCGAAGCGGGGTACGAAACCATCATGGTCAACTGCAACCCCGAAACGGTTTCGACCGACTACGACATCGCCGACAAGCTCTACTTCGAGCCGCTCACCTTCGAGGACGTCATCCGCATCATCGAGCACGAACAGCCGCTCGGCGTGATCGTCAGCTTCGGCGGCCAGACCCCGCTCAAACTCTCGACCAAGCTCGACAAAGCCGGCGTGAACATCCTCGGCACCTCCTCGGACGGTATCGACCTGGCCGAAGACCGCAAGCGGTTCGGCGCCTTGCTCGAAAAGCTCGACATTCCGCATCCCGACTACGGCACGGCCACCACCTTCGCCGAAGCGCAGGAGATCACCCGTCGCATCGGCTATCCGGTGCTGGTGCGCCCCAGCTACGTGCTTGGCGGACGCGCCATGAAGATCATCTACAGCGATGACTCGCTCAAGGAGTACGTT
Organism: Chlorobaculum sp. 24CR; assembly: GCF_004118635.1. Taxonomy (GTDB): domain Bacteria; phylum Bacteroidota; class Chlorobiia; order Chlorobiales; family Chlorobiaceae; genus Chlorobaculum. Next base: position 44,955 of record NZ_SDGU01000005.1, read on the forward strand.
GACCAGGCGCTCTTCATCACCGAAAAGTATCCGCTGCTCATCGACCGCTTCCTCGAAACCGCCGTCGAGTTCGACATCGACGCCATCGCCGACCGCACCGACTGCGTCATCAGCGGCATCATGCAGCACGTCGAGGCCGCCGGCATCCACAGCGGCGACTCCACCTCGATTCTGCCCTACTACAATATCGATCCGGCGGCCATCGCCACTATGAAGGAGCACACGCGCAAGCTCGCCGAGCACATCGGCGTCGTTGGCCTGATGAACGTGCAGTACGCCGTGCAGAACGGCAAAGTCTATGTGATCGAGGTCAACCCGCGCGCCAGCCGCACCGTGCCCTTCGTAGGCAAGGCCACGGCGATTCCGGTGGTCAAGATCGCCACACGCGTCATGCTCGGCGAAAAACTCAGCGACCTGCGCCGTGAGTTCGACCTGAAGGATTGCGACGAGCTTGGCCTGAAGCATATGGCCATCAAGGAGCCGGTCTTCCCCTTCTCAAAGTTCGTCAAGTCCGGCGTCTATCTCGGCCCCGAAATGCGCTCCACCGGCGAGGCGATGAGCCTGGCTGAATCGTTCCCCGAAGCATTCGCCAAAGCCTACCAGGCGGCCAACATGCACCTGCCGCTCTCCGGCACGGTCTTCATCAGCGTCAACGAGCAGGACAAAAACCAGCGAATCCTCAACGTCGCCCGCGAACTCTACCGCATGGACTTCGACCTGGTGGCTACCACCGGCACCCACGCTTTTTTGACCGAAAACGGCATTGAGTGCAAGAAGGTTTTCAAGGTGGGCGAAGAGGGACGGCCAAACATCTTCGACATCATCAAGCTCGGCAAGGTGGACTTCGTCATCAACACTCCGCGCGGCGAAAAGGCGCTGCACGACGAGGAGGCCATCGGCTCGGCCTCGGTGCAGAGCGGCGTGCCGTTCGTCACCACCGTCGAGGCCGCCGAAGCCTCGGTGCGGGCAATCGACTGCACCCGCTGCCAGCCCTTCGGCGTCAAGAGCTTGCAGGAGTACGCGAAGTATCGCGAGCAGTAGGTGTTTCGCTCGTTCTTTAAAGAAAAGGACTTCAGGGACAGCAAGGACTGAAGGGACAAAGAGCATTGAATCGCACTCCTTGCTGTCCCTGAAGTCCCTGATGTCCTTTGCGTCCCTTTCCTCTTCAATGTCGCCGCCGTTCATTATCTTGCCCCTGTTTGAAATTCAAGTCACCCGTCACCGACACCTGTTACTTCCATGTCAACCTCACCGACCATCGCCGCTCTGCTCGACGAATCGATACAGCTCGAACTCAATCTCGCGAAGCTTTATACTCTTTTCAACGACCGGTTCGAAGAGGACGAGGAGTTCTGGTGGCAGCTCTCGATGGAGGAGCGCAGCCACGCCGCCCTGCTCCAGCAGGAGAAAAAGCAGCCGCAGCCGTTGCCGTTTTTTCCGGAAAATCTGCTCTCCAGAGACCTCGAAGCCCTGAAGGCGAACAACGCCCGCATCCTCGCCGAGGCGGAGCGCTTCGCCGCCTCGCCGTTCTCGCGGGAGGAGGCGCTGAACCTGGCGCTGCACATCGAAATGTCCGCCGGAGAGGCGCACTTCCAGGAGTTCATGGACAGCGACACCGGCTCCTTGACCGCCGATATTTTCAAACAGCTCGCCAGCGAAGACCAGAACCACGCAGTCCGCATCCGCGAGTACATGAAAGAACTGGGTGTCAAGGAAGAGAAACTCTCCTGAAAAACCCCGCCCGGATCGTCAGAACGCAAAGCTCAGCGAGGGTCTTGCGCTCACACGCTATTGTTGTCGCAGTCGAGGTTTCGATTGGGGCAACGATTCCGCCGGTCTCCCCCGTTACACCGAAACTCTCGTTTTATTGAGAAGAGCGAGTTGCCCTGCCAGTTCCTGAAAAGCCCTGCGCTGAAACGATCAGCCGCCCGGCATGGTTGAAATGCCCTGACAGACAATCGCAAAACCAACCATCAGCAAAAAGAGGTGTACCCATGCTCAGCAAAAAACTTCAGCAAGCGTTCAACGAACAGATCAACCACGAGATGGCTTCGGCCTACCTCTACCTGTCGATGGCCGCCTACGCCCACTCGATGAATCTTCCCGGCTTCGCACACTGGCTCGAACTCCAGTTCAAGGAGGAGCAGGGCCATGCTATGAAGCTCTACAAATTCGTCAACGAACGCGGCGTCAAGGTGGAGCTGCTCCCTATCGCCCAGCCGACGTCGGACTTCCAGTCCCCGGCGCACCTGTTCGAGGAGGTGCTGAACCACGAGCGCAAAATCACCGCGCTCATCAACAAGCTGTATGAAGCCGCCGTCGATGCCAAAGATTACGCGGCGCAGGTGCTTCTGCACTGGTTCATCGAAGAGCAGGTCGAGGAGGAGGCTGCCGCCAGCGAGATTCTCGGCACCATCAAAATGGCCGGAGAAAAGGGGCACGCACTCGTTATGATGGATCGCCAACTCGCCCGCCGCGGCATGAACTGATGCGCCGGCGAACGCTCCCTTCTTGCGATCAACACTCGAACCCTGGCATCCGCCGGGGTTCTTTTTTTGCACCCGGAGTCAGAAAAAAGCCGACACGCTACCGCTTGAGGGCGAGGTTGACGAAGCGGTGCGACCACCTGCCGTTCGCGCCGATGGTCAGCTCGCCGTACCGTTCGGGAGAGTAGCGGAAACTGCCGCCGTTGATAAAGTCCATGCCGCCAACCTGATAGACCTGGAAACGGTGGAAGTGGCCGTGCAGCACCAGTTTCGCGCCGAGACCTTTCATCGCCCCGAGGTATTCGTCGCGATTCTTGAACTCCATGGTCCAGTCGAACGCCTGATCGACCAGCATACCGGTGCCATAGACCTTGTAGGCGTGGTGACAGAGGCCGATGACGAAACTTTCGTCGAGCGCCTGCCGGACATTCGGCTCCCGGAGCGCCTTGAGCGTTTCGTGCGAAACGCTGCCTCGCGCGCCGAGCGGATTGTCTGCTCCCGACCACGGATCGACCGTATTGACCGCCACGAACGAGAGCGCAATCTGGCCAAAACGCATCACCTTGACAAAGGGCACGCCCGCCGCCTCTCCGCCGTCGCCGCTGATGAGCGGACGGAAAACGGCGTTGAACTGCCGGAGACGATGGTCAAGTCTTCGCTGACGGCTCCGGTCATCGGGATTGAGCGCGTTGTAAAAGCGCATCTCCTCTTCGAGGTCGATCAGGTCGTGATTGCCCGGTATCACCGTGGTTTTTGTCCAGTCGAACAGCCCGTGGCGCACCAGAGCGTCCCGGATGATCGTCCAGAGCACCGGTGAGGCGGTGTCGATCAGGTCGCCGGTCATCACGAGATGATCGTACCGGCGGCGAACGAACTCGGCAAACATGACGTCAAGCCTCGCTATCAGGTAACGATCGTTCTTGCTTGCAAAGTGCAGATCGGAAAGATGGGCGATAGTTACTTTCTTATCAAAGGACACCGTTGCACTGTTGATTTACGGATTGAAAGACTTAAATTCAGCAAGGTAACGAATGAATCTGGCTGGATCGGAGCCGCCGTGAATCCCGATACCCCTTTGTTCATCCCCGCATCCTTTTCACGGATGCTCTCTGTAAGATACTCCGTTTTCTTAACCTGCGCCACTTTCGGAACGTAGCAAAACCCGCAAATCCAACATGTCGAAAAATATCTCCGCTGTAAAAAAACTTTCCCGGAACCTCTGGTGGTCATGGGACACCGATGCCAAATCGCTCTTCAAGAACCTGTCGCCGCTGCTCTGGGAACGGGTCAACCACAATCCGGTCGAGCTGCTTCGGCACATTTCAGCCGATGAACTCGAAGCGCTCTGCTCGTGCGAACTGGGCGTCACGATCGACCAGGTGAGCAAACGGTTCGAGCAGTACATGGTCGAAAAAAACACCTGGGCCGCCCAGCACGCTCCGCAGCTCGTCTCCAACCCGGTCGCCTACTTCAGCGCCGAATTCGGCGTTCACGAGAGCCTCCGCATCTACTCGGGCGGCCTCGGCATTCTTTCGGGCGACCACATCAAATCGGCCAGTGACCTCGGCCTCAATTTCATCGGCATCACCCTCTTTTACAAAGAGGGCTATTTCCGCCAGCACCTGAACCAGGACGGCTGGCAGAATGAGGATTACCCGCTGCAATACCCCGAAAGCCTGCCTATCGAAAAGGTCACGACCGCGGACGGCAAGGATCTGATTATCGAAATCACCATCGCGCAGAGCACGGTGTTCGCCCAGGCATGGAGCCTGAAGGTCGGACGCGCCACGCTCTACCTGCTCGACACCAACATTCCGGTCAACGAAATGCACTACCGGGATATTTGCTCGCGGGTCTATGGCGGCGACCAGAACATGCGCATCAACCAGGAGATTCTGCTCGGCATCGGCGGCGTCAAGCTGCTGAAGGCCCTGAAGCTCGAACCCGCCGTCTATCACATGAACGAGGGCCACTCCGCTTTCCTGACGCTCGAACTGCTTGCTGGCGAACTCGCCAGCGGGCGCTCTTTCGACGAGGCGAAGGCCAAGGTCAAGGAGCAGTGCGTCTTTACCACCCACACGCCGGTTCCGGCGGGGCACGACCGTTTTTCTCGCGACATGATGCAATATACTTTCTCGAAGTACGTGGCGCTCTCCGGCATGGAGATGGAGGAGGTCTTGCGGCTCGGATCCGAAAATCCGGCAGACACTTCGGGACTGTTCACCATGACCGTGCTCGCCTTGCAGCTCTCCCGCTGCGCCAACGGCGTCTCGAAGCTGCACGGCGAAGTTTCACGCGAAATGTGGAAGCATCTGTACGGAACGGACGATCCAAAAGAGGTGCCGATCGGCCACATTACCAACGGCATCCATACCAAAAGCTGGAGCAGCGGCTACACCGAGCGCTTCTGGAGAAACCGTGCCGAAAGCATCGAAGAGTTGTTCGCCTCAAGGGAATCCGCAGAAGCGGTGCTGTCGAAAGTTTCCGACAGCGAGCTGTGGTGCCTGCGCTACCACCTGAAGCGCAACCTCATGGACTACATCGCGCGCTACCTGTCGAACCAGCTCTACCATCAGCACCAGTACACCACGCCGTACAAACCGTGCGACTCTTCAAAATCGGCCAAGAGCGCGCTGTCGCCCGACGTGCTGACCATCGGTTTCGCCCGGCGCTTCGCCACCTACAAGCGCGCGCCGCTGATTTTCCAGGATCTCGACCGGCTCAACGCCATCGTCAACCACCCGAACATGCCGGTGCAGATCATCTTCGCAGGCAAGGCGCACCCGCACGACGATGCCGGAAAAGAGTACATCCGCCAGATCGTGGAGCACTCCCGCCGTCCGCAATTCCTCGGCAAGGTGGTCTTTCTTGAAAACTACAACATCGGCGTAGCCAAGCGGCTCGTGTCCGGCGTCGATGTCTGGCTCAACAACCCCGTCAGGCCGATGGAGGCGAGCGGTACCTCCGGCCAGAAGACGGTGCTGCACGGCGGGCTGAACCTGAGCATCATGGACGGATGGTGGTGCGAGGCCTACAACGGCACCAACGGCTGGTCGATCGGCCACGGCGAGGAGAATGAGAACTACGACGAGCAGTACGGCTTCGACGCGAACAGTCTCTACGAGGTGCTCGAACACCAGATCATCCCGACCTTCTACGAGCGCAACGAGCACAACGTGCCGGTCAGGTGGCTGAAGAATATCCGCAATGCCATCGCTACCATCGCGCCGGTTTACAACACCGACCGCATGGTCAAGGAATATACCATGCGCTACTACCTCGAAGAGCCGCGCCCCTGAGCCATCGAAACAGCATTATGATTTCACCTTCGACAACAACAACCATGAACTCCCCTGCCGCCGTCAGTCTCGGCAGGGGACTCGACCTTCGCTCGCCGGTCATGCTCGCCTCCGGCACCGCTTCATACGGCCAGGAGCTTTCGCAGCTCTGCGACCTGACGAAAATCGGCGGCCTCGTCACCAAGGCGATCTCTCCCGAACCGCGCACCGGCAATCCGCCGCAGCGCATCGCCGAGACCTCGTGCGGCATGATCAATGCCATCGGTCTGGCCAACGTCGGCCTCGACAAATTTGTCTCGGACAAGGTTCCGTTTTTGCAGACGATTGGTACGCGGGTGATCGTCAACATCGCCGGAAAGTCGATTGACGACTACCGCCAGGTGGTCGAACGGCTCGACGCGGTCGAAGGCATCGCGGCCTACGAGTTGAACCTCTCGTGCCCGAACGTCAAGGGGGAGTGCATGATTATGGGGGTCAGCCCGGAGGCGACCCGCGAGATCGTCTCGACCTTGCGCAAGCTGACCGGGCGGCACCTGATGGTCAAGCTCACGCCGAACGTCACCTCGATCAGCGCGATCGCGATCGCCGCCGAACAGGCTGGCGCGGATTCGGTCTCGCTCATCAACACCGTGGTCGGCATGGCGGTCGATCACCGCACCCGCAAGCCGCTGCTGAAAAACGTAACCGGCGGCCTCTCAGGCCCGGCCATCAAGCCGATAGCGCTGGCCAAGGTGTGGGAGGTGTCGCGAGCCGTGAAGATTCCGGTGGTCGGCATGGGCGGCATCGCCTCGTTTGCCGATGCGATGGAGTTCCTGCTGGTGGGAGCCAGCGCGATCCAGATCGGCACGATGAACTTCGTCTATCCCGACATCGGCGAAAAGATCGCTGTGGCGATTCACGAATTCTTCTCCGCGCCCGACGCTCCGGCATTTGAAGAGTACGTCGGCAGTTTGATCGTGTAACGTCAAATAGGTCAAATAGGTCTTATAAGTCCTATACGACCTATACGACTTATAAGACCTATTTTTTTAAAACTCATTTACACCACCAAAAACACCATGCGCATAGGAATCGGCATAGACGTTCACCAGTTTGCCGAAGGGCGCAAGCTCATCATCGGCGGGGTTGACGTTCCCTCCCCGGTCGGCCTTCTCGGCCACAGCGATGCCGACGTGCTCTTGCACGCCATTGCCGACGCCCTGCTCGGAGCGGCGGCCCTTGGCGACATCGGCAAGCACTTCCCCGACACCAGCCCCGACTACAAGGACATCGACAGCATGATTTTGCTGAAGCACGTTGGCAAGCTGCTGGCGCGCGAAGGGTACAAACCGGTCAACGTCGATGCCATGCTGCTGCTCGAAAAGCCGAAGATCGCCCCCTACATCGACGAGATGCGTCGCAACATCGCCCGCTGCCTCGACCTGGAGCTGAACGCCGTCTCGGTCAAAGCCACCACCAACGAAAAACTCGGCTACGTAGGCCGCCAGGAAGGCGCCTGCGCCCACGCCGTGTGTTTGATCGAAAACGCTTGACAGCCCGGAATCGCGATCTCACATTCAGGAGGGTTTTAACCCTCCTGACATTGAACATCTTACATTCTCTTCAGTTGCCCCGGTCTTCAGACCGGGGTTGACAAAGTGAACGCGCCCCCAATGCAAGAAAGAAATTCCGTTGCTTGTCCGCATTTCCTGTTCCTCCACCAAGTCCGCAACGCCCACTCAGTCCACCATCTCACATTTCTACCCCACCTCACCGCGAAGCACCTGCACGGGCAGATAGCTCGTGGCCTTTCTTGCCGGCCCTACTGACGAGATCACCGCAATCAGAATGCCGAAGCCGATCACGATCAGGTGCACGTCGGGAGTTTCAGCAACGAGCAGGCGGTCGGCGCTGACGACGCCCGCGCTCGATGGCGCGAAGCGGATTCTGCTGATGAGGTCGCAGATCAGGTGCCCGATCGGGCTGCCAACCAGGACGCCGAAGGTGCCGATCAGCAACCCTTCGAGCATGAAAATGCGCGTGATGCTCTTGCGCTGCACGCCCATCGAGCGCAGAATGGCGATATCCTTCACCTTTTGCAGTACTACGGTCGTCATGACCGACGACACGCCAAGTCCGGCCACCACGAACACGAAGCTCACCAGCACCAGCGTGATCGTTCCATTGCGCTTGTAGAAATCGATCACGTTCTTGTTGCTTTCGCTCCAGCTCTTGGTGTCGTAGCCGGTCAGCTTCTCGATCCTCGCCGCAAGCGCGTCGGCCTGGCCAATATCGGCGATCCGCAGCCCGATGCCGGTGACGCTGTTCGCCGCCAGCGACTCCATTCGCTGCGCCAGCGCCAGATTGACGTAGGCCTCCCGGTCATCTTTGGTGTTAAAACCGCTCCTGAAGCGCCCCACCACCATGACCGGATATTCGTTCCCCGCCTTGTCCACCAGCATAATCGTGTCGCGATACCTGGCCTTGAGCTTGTCGGCCAGTATCGAGCCGAGAATGATGCCGTTCGGCGTCCAACCCAGCTCGGTGAGCGCCTCGGAATCGAGCAGGTTTTTTTTCAGCCCGGCGATCTCGCCTTCGAGCGACGGCGAAACCCCTTTGGCGAAGCAGGGGGTGAAGCGATTCTTGTTGCGGGCGAGCAGCTTGCTGGTCACGTAGGGCGAAATATCGACAATCTCTTTTATCGGACTGATCGTCGCAATCACCTGGTTATAGTTCTTGATGACCACCTTGCGATCGGTGGTCACGTTCTTGCGAACAAAAGCGACACGCCCCTGCATGATGCCGAGGAGGTTGTCGGGCACCTCCGGCACGATGCGATCCGCGCCGATGGTGATGTGCGGCGCGACATCGATGAGCTTCAGGAAAACGCTCAGCGACGAACCCCGCGCTACCCCGATGGTGGTAATCATCATCGCCGAACCGACCGCCACGCCAAGCACCGTCAGAAAGGTCTGGCGCTTTCTCTCGCGCAAGTGCACCCAGGCAAAGCGAAGATGGTCGAGGAAGGTCATGTCTGAATGGATTCAGGGAATTCGACGCACCGTATTTCATCACGCAGCAATGAAATATCAGCCAAATACTCTATCTTGATCTTCATAAAACGCGCCGTGGCTTCACTGGTGTATTTAATGAAATTAAGCCATCAAAACCTAACCTGAGCAACCGAGGAGAGAACAGCGTGAAAAAAATCGGAATTCTTACAAGCGGCGGCGACTGCGGCGGCCTGAACGCCGTCATCAAGGGCGCCGCGCTCATGGCCCTGAACAAGGACCTTGAGCTCTATGTGATCCCCAACGGCTACGCCGGACTGTACAACCTCCTGAACCAGGACAGACTGGTGAGATTCGACGAGGCCCGCCTCGACCAGTTCGAGGCAAGTTTCGCCGGTTCGGAAGCGGGCCATTCGCGGGTGAAAATCAAGGCGATCAGCAATCCCGACAAATACAACCGCATCAAGGTCGGCATGAAAAAGTTCGATCTCGACGCGCTCATCATCAGCGGCGGCGACGACTCCGGCAGCGTGATGATCGACCTGAACCAGAACGGTGTGCAGTGCATCCACTGCCCGAAAACGATGGACCTCGACTTGCAAACCTACTCGGTCGGCGGCGACTCGACCATCAACCGCATCGCCCAGTTCGTCGAGGATCTGAAGACCACCGGACGTACCCACAACCGCGTACTCGTCACCGAGGTGTTCGGGCGCTACGCCGGTCACACGGCCTTCCGCAGCGGCGTGGCCGCCGAGGCGGACTGCATCCTGATTCCGGAAATTCCGGTGGACTGGGATGTGGTCTATGAACACGTTGTCGAGCGCTTCACCCGCCGCATCCGCCAGAGCGACGTGCACAGCGGCACCTACACCATCGTGGTGGCCGAAGGCATGAAGAACGCCGACGGCACCGACATCGTCGATGAGTCGGCGGGCATCGATGCCTTCGGTCACAAAAAGCTGGCTGGCGCGGGCAAATACGTCTGCCAGGAGATCAAGCGACGCTTCAAGTCTGACCCCCGGATGCCGCTCTTCATGAAGGAGACCGGCATGTTCGTCGAGGGGATTTATGAAATTCCGGAGGTTCGCGAAGTGCATCCGGGCCACCTGGTGCGCGCCGGACACTCCTCGGCCTACGACATCAACTTCGGCTTCGAGGCTGGCGCGGCGGCGGTGCTGCTCTTGCTCGAAGGCAAAACCGGCGTGACCATTTCAAGGGTCAAGGGACGCAAGGTCGAGTACATCGAAGCCTCAAAGGCGATCGAACAGCGCTACGTCGATCTCGACCAGGTCGCCATGTACGAATCGCTCGGCACCTGCTTCGGCAGACCTCCGGTCGAGTACGAACCGATCCTGCGCGAAGTTGAAGGCGTCTATGAGCGGATTTACTGAAGAATAGTTGACCAAGCGGGCTTGGTGGACAAAGAATTTTTCTTCCGTCCACCAAGCCCGCACTCCACTGACGCCCTCGCTCAAATTAGCTCCTCCCCGCTTTCAAAAAATCCAAAACAGACTATCTTAGAAGAAAAATTCTTTACCGTTTTTTTCAGGGCGGCTCTAAAAAGTGTCATGAGCGGCCCGAGTGCAAGGCGGCTGGAGCGCAGAAACCGGAGCGTACTTACAGTACGTGAGGATTTCGAGCACCACCCAACGCAGCAATCGGATCGCGCAATAAGTTTTTAGAGAGGCCCTTCACTCAATTCCATCTGTTCATGTACAACTCGCTTAAAATATGGATGAACGGCGAACTGGTTGACTGGAGTGATGCCAAAATCCACGTCATGTCCCACGTCGCCCACTATGGTTCATCGACCTTCGAGGGCATACGCTGTTACGATACCGCCAAAGGCTCGGCGCTGCTCTTCCTCGATGAACATGTCCGCCGCCTCTGGGAGTCGTCGAAAATCTACCGCATAGAAATTCCCTATTCGGAAACCGAGATCAAGGACGCCATTATCACCACCATCAAGACGAACAACCACAAAGCCTGCTACGTCCGTCCGCTGGTTTTCCGCGGCCAGGGCGCGCTTGGCGTCAATCCGCACCGGGCCTCCATCGAGGTCGCCATCGCGACCTGGGAGTGGGGAACCTACCTCGGCGAGGATGTGCTCGAAAACGGCGTGGATGTCAAGGTCTCCTCATGGCACCGGCTCGCGCCGAACACCCTGCCTTCATGGGCAAAAGCTGGCGGCAACTACATGAACTCCCAGCTCATCAAAATGGAGGCCATCTCGGACGGTTACGCCGAAGGGCTGGCGCTCGACCACAACGGCTACGTTGCCGAGGGCAGTGGCGAAAACATCTTTGTCGTCCGGCACAACATCATCTACACGCCGCTGGCCGCGCAGTCGATTCTGCCGGGATTCACCCGCCATGCGGTGATGCACATCGCAAAGGAACTTGGCTACGAAGTTCGCGAAACGCTCATTCCGCGCGAGGCGCTCTACATCGCCGACGAAATCTTTTTAACCGGCACGGCTGCCGAGATCACCCCGGTCAGAAGCGTGGACAAGTACCCGATCGGCAACGAACGCCGCGGCCCGGTCACCGAAGCGTTGCAGCACGAGTATCTCAAAATCGTCCACAGCGGAGAAGATTCGTACAACTGGCTGACTTTCATTTGAACGGCAAGGCATGAGCTGGCAAAGTATTATCGGCCACGAACCCCAGCTCCGGGTGCTGAAAACGGCGCTCGGAGCCAAACGTCTGGCTCATGCCTATCTCTTTGCCGGGCCTGAAGGTTCGGGCAAGGAGACGGTGGCGTTTGAACTCGCCAAAATCCTCAACTGCCGGAGTTTCCGTGACTTGCCGGGCGAAGGCTCGTGCGGCGAGTGCGAAAGCTGCCGCCAGGCCGACCGGCTCATGCACCCCAACATCGAGTACCTCTTCCCTGTCGAAGCGGCCCTGCTCGAAACCATCGATCCGTCCAAAAAAGAGAACAAAAAGCTCACCGAAGCGCGGGAGCGTTACGAAGCGCTGCTCGGCGAAAAACGGCGGAACCCGTTCTTCACGCCCGCCATGGAGCGCTCGATGGGCATTCTGACCGAGCAGGTGGTGATGTTGCAGCACAAGGCCTCGCTCGCCCCGCGCGACGGCGGCAAGAAGGTGTTCATCATCTCGCAGGCGGAGCGCTTGCACCCGACGGCGGCCAACAAGTTGCTCAAACTGCTCGAAGAGCCACCGGCGCACGTGGTGTTCGTGCTGGTCTCGTCGCGCCCGGAATCGGTGCTTCCCACCATCCGCTCGCGCTGCCAGCTCCTGAACTTCGCCCGCCCGCGCCCGGCGGAGATCGAAGCATGGATAGCGAAACGCGCCCCGCAGCTCGACGAAACCGGACGGCGCTTCATCGTCAGCCTTTCTCGCGGCAACCTCTCCAGCGCGCTCGAACTGATCGAAGCCGAAACCGGCGACGGAGCCGCCCCGGCGGTGGTCGGCATCCGCAACAAAGCGATCGACTACCTCCGCAACGTTCTCGTCCCCGCGAAGTTCCACGAAGCGATCGGCGCGTGCGAAGAGCTGTCGAAAAGCTCCACGCGCACCGAACAGCTCATCTTCCTCGATGCCCTGCTGCTTTTCTTCCAGGACGTCACCCGCCGCGCCATCGACCCCGCCTTCCCGGAACTCAACAACCCCGACATCGCGGAGAACACCAACCGCTTCGTCAAAGCCTTCCCCAACCGCGACCTCTACCAAGCCTCGACGGCCATCGAAGAGGCCATGCGCGCCATCAACCGCAACGCCAGCGTGATTCTGGTGCTGGCTGGTTTGACAGCGGAGTTGCGGGGGATTTTGCAGGCGAAGTAACAAGCAGGCAGTATCCGTCTTCAGCTCTTTTTCGTATAGGACTTATAGGTCGTATAGGACTTATAAGACCTATAGGTACGATTCTCCCTCACCCCTCCCCCGTCGTGGCATCAAGCCAAGCGAGATACTCCGGCGATCCGCCGGTGATCGGGAGTTGGATAATCTCCGGCACGTCGTAGGGGTGGTATTCGCGGATGTAGCTTTCGAGCTCGGCATACCGCTTTATCGTGGTTTTGATGAAAAGCGACACTTCGTTGTCGTCCTGAATCTGGCCTTCCCAGAAAAAGAAGCTGCTGATGCCGGACAACTGAACGCAGGCGGCAAGCCGGTTTTCGAGAATGCCACGGGCCAGCTTTTCAGCCTCCTCCCGCTCAGGTACCGTTGTGATGACCATGCAGTAGCCACTCTCGTTCTGTTCCATGCTTGTTCCTGCTTTTGATTTTGCTGTTCGTCAAAACTGACGGGCCCTGACGCCTATTCGAAGAAGGGCAACCGCGAGGGTTGCCCCTACGGTACACCTCTCCCCAACTATCAACTATCAACTATCAATTATCAATTCACAACTCAATCAAATCCTTCGTGAACCGCTGCAACGGCTCCGCACCGTCGGGGCCAAGCGTCACCATGTCTTCGATGCGGACGCCGAAGCGGCCCGGCAGGTAGATGCCCGGCTCGATGGTGAAAACGGCGCCTTCGCGCAGCGCGCCAACGGAAGCCGTACCGACTCGCGGGGCTTCGTGCACTTCGACGCCGACGCCGTGGCCGAGGCCGTGGCCAAACGCTTCTCCGTAACCTGCGGCGGCGATGAAGTTGCGCACTTCGGCGTCGAGGTCGCGGGCGGCCATGCCCGCCTTCGCCGCGTCGATACCAAGCTGCTGCGCCTCCCGGACGATGCGATAGACCTGGCGCTGCTCGTCGGACACCTTGCCGAAGGCGACCGTGCGGGTCTGGTCGGAGGCGTAGCCATCGACGACGCACCCCATGTCGATGACGATGAGCGAGCCTGGCTCGAACTCGGCGGCAGTCGGTTTGGCGTGAGGCATCGCGCCGTGCGCGCCTCCGGCCACGATTGGCTCGAACGAGTCCCCTTCCGCGCCGAGCTTGCGGTGGCCGTAGGTGATTTCGGCGGCGAGGTCGATTTCGGTGACGCCGGGGCCGATCATGCCGATCACCGCTTCGAGCACGCTCTCGCTCAGCTCGACGGCACGGCGCATCCGGTCAAGTTCGGCGACGTGCTTGATTTCGCGAAACTCGTCGAAGAATGACGACACCGGCGAGAACTCGCGGTTGCCGAGCTTCTCCGAAAGCTGGCGCATCTCGTGCCAGGTGACGTGGTCGGCCTGCAACGCCATCTTGTCGCCAAGCCGGAACGAACCCGACGCCAGCTCTGTGGCGAGCGCGTCCTTGAGAATCACCGTGGCGATGCCGCTCGTCTCCCGGCGCACCTGCTCCTGGTAGCGGAAATCGGTGAAAAGCACGGCGGTCGCGTCTCCGGCAAAAAGCAGTTTGGCGTACGAGCCGCTGAAACCGGTCAGCCATCGGATAGTCGGCAGATCGGTCACGAGAAGCGAGTCCAATCCGGCGGAGGACAGTTTTCTGAAAATTTTTGCGCGCAGGCTGCTGCGGTATGCGTGAAGAAGGTCGTGCGCCATGAATCGGAAAGCAGGGTGAAAAAATCCTCAACCGCCCGGCAACACCCAGCCGTTTTTTTGGGAACGTGCTTCTGTTGCTAAAAGGGGCGACAGTTAGTATAATGTAAGCGAATAAATTCTTCCGGACGCCTTTAAAACGTGTCATGATGCCGACTTGCCGGACTGGGTTCCGGGCACTGACCAGCCCCGCCCAAAGCTGACGGGACTGATACGTTTTGAGAGCGCCATTCATTTTGATCCCCCATTGCATCACTATGCGTCAACAGGAGATTCTTCAGAAGCTGCTGGAGGGCAACGACCTTTCCCGGCAGGAGATGGAAACGTGCATGAATTCGATCATGGAGAACCTGTTCTCCGAAGTCGGCGCCGGAGCGATCCTGGCGCTGTTGCAGAACAAGGGGGTTACTGCCGACGAGGCGATCGGGGCTTGTGAAAGCATCGTCTCGAAGGCCACGCCGGTCAAGCTCGACCCGCAGGCTGTCGATACCTGCGGCACGGGGGGCGACCACACAGGCACCTTCAATATTTCCACCGCCGCGGCCTTCATCGCCTGCGGCGCGGGCGTGCCGATAGCCAAGCACGGCAACCGCTCGATCACCAGCAAATGCGGCAGCGCCGACGTGCTCGAAGCGCTCGGCTACCGGGTCGATCTTCCGCCCATCGCCACCGAGGAGCTGTTCCGCGAAACCGGCTTCGCCTTTCTCTTCGCGCCGCTCTACCATCCGTCGATGAAGGCCGTGGCCTCTATCCGCAAGGAGCTTGGCATCAGGACGATCTTCAACATGCTCGGCCCGGTCATCAACCCGGCACGGGTGCGGCGGCAGCTCATCGGCGTGTTCGATCCTTCGGTGATGGATATTTACGCCGAGGTGCTCGCGCTTGCCGGATGCGACCACGCCATGCTCGTGCACGGCTGCGCGGGCAACGGCATGGGCATGGACGAACCGAGCGTCTGCGGGCCGACTTCGATGATCGAGCTGATCGACGGCGAGGTGATTCGCCACACCGTCGAGCCAGAGGAGTTCGGCCTCGGCAGGTGGGCAATCGGCGACCTGGCAGGAGGCGACAGCCGCATCAACGCAGAGATCATCCGCGAGATTCTCGACGGCTCGGCGTCGCAAGCCAAAATCGACGCCGCGCTCTTCGCTTCGGCCATAGCCTGCTATGTTTCGGGCATGGCCTCCTGCATCGACGAGGGCATGAGCATGTCCAAAGGGAGCCTCGAAACCTGCCAGGCGCTGGACAAGATGAAAACGATCATCGAAACGAACCAGCGGCTCGCGCAAAAATGCGATTCGGCAACAATCTAAATGCTTACATTTTTTACCGGAAAACAAGTATTATATTTGCTTTCTGTTTCCAGCCGAAGCAAGAATCTGTAAATCATGAACGGAAGCGATACGCTCAATCCTGAACTGCACTTGAACATCGACGAGAAACTGCATCAGTCGGGGATCAGCCAGTCCAGACAGAAAATTATCCAGGAGGCCCTGGAAAATGTCAACCGGCCTGGATTCCGTATCGAGCCATCCGCTATCTTGCCGCTCATGAAGCCGGTCACCTGGTTTCCGCCGATGTGGGCCTTCGCTTGCGGGGTGGTCTCCACCGGTGAAAGCGTCACGGAGAACATCTCGATCCTCGTCAGGGGCGTCATTCTGGCCGGGCCGCTCATGTGCGCCATGTCGCAGACCATGAACGACTATTTCGACCGCGAGGTCGATGCCATCAACGAGCCGGAGCGCCCGATTCCGTCCGGCAAAATCTCCAAGCAGGCGAGCTGGCTCATCACCTTCGGGCTGATTCTCACCGGTTTTCTGGTCGCCCTGTCGATTCATCCCTACGTGATGGCCATCGCCTTCGTGGGCGTTCTGATGTCACACGCCTACTCCGGGCCGCCGATTCGCGCCAAGCGCAACGGCTGGTACGGCAACCTGATCGTGGGCCTGGCCTACGAGGGCGTCGCCTGGCTGACAGGCAGCTTCGCGATCACGCAGGGAATCCCCTCGACCGAGTCTATCGCGCTGGCTATCATCTTCTCGCTCGGTGCGCACGGCATCATGACGCTCAACGACTTCAAGTCGGTCGTGGGCGACAAAATCCGCAAGGTCGCCTCGATTCCGGTACAACTCGGCGAAAAGAACGCCGCCATCCTCGCCTCGGTGGTCATGGATGTCGCCCAGCTCGCGGCCATCGCGATTCTGGTCACCAAAGGCGCAACCGTCACCACCGCCATCGCCGTCGCCCTCTTGCTCTTCCAGCTCCCGATGCAGAAAATCCTGATCGACAACCCCGCCGAAAAAGCGGTCTGGTACAACGCCTTCGGCACCCTGCTCTACGTGCTCTCCATGATGGTCTGCGCTGTCGGTATTCGCCCGTAGGCGTAACCTCTTCTCCTATAGGACGTATAGGACTTATAAGACCTATACGTCCTATCTCTTCGGAGCAGCACGAAAACCGTTTCGTTTTTACGAACTATTGAGTATCTTCCGGTTCAATTTTTTAACGCCAATCGATCCAACCATGTCCAAAGTTTGCATACTGACCGGAAAAAGGCCGATATACGGCAACAACGTTTCCCATGCCAATAACCACACCCGCACCCGTTTCGAGCCGAATCTGCATACCAAGAGAATCTGGATCGAGGAAGAAAAGCGCTGGGTCAAGGTTCGCCTGACCGCAAAGGCGATGAAGATCATGTCCAAGACCGGCACCGCCGAACTGGCCAGGCTTCTGAAGTAAGCATCGCCAAAAGCGAAGTTTCCCAATTCCTATTTGACAAGGCTCATCCACCGGTTGAGCCTTTTTTTATCCATGGAAAAAACCATCACCATCTACACCGACGGCGCATGCAGCGGCAATCCGGGCAAGGGCGGCTGGGGCGCGTTGCTCATGTACGGCGGCACCCGGAAGGAGATTTCGGGATACGCCCCCGCCACGACCAACAACCGCATGGAGATGATGGCCGCCATCAAGGCGCTTGAAGCCCTGAAAGAACCTTGCCACGTCGATCTGTACAGTGATTCAGCGTATCTGATCAACGCCATGAACGAAGGGTGGTTGAAGCGCTGGCTGAAAAACGGCTGGAAAACCGCTTCGAAGAAGCCGGTGGAGAACATCGACCTCTGGCAGGAAATCGTGAAGTTGACTACATTACACCGCGTCACCTTTCACAAAGTCAAGGGCCACAGCGACAACCCGCACAACAACCGGTGCGACGAGCTGGCCCGGCTTGCCATCAAGGATAACTCCTAACTTTTTCTGCCTTATGAGCGGCAATGAGTCAATGCCCGCAACGCCTGGGTTGCAGGCCCCAAAAAAGAAAGGCCCGAAAGTCATCGCCACCCTTTTTGTCATGGGGCTCGTCGTCGTGCTCACAGGCTACCTCTGGATCAACTGGAAAAAACCGCGCCTCGCGCCCGAACCGCTCTCGCCGGAGCTGACGACGATCATACAGAACATGCCCGGCACCTCCGACGCCATGATCTACGTCGGTATGAAGGATATTCGCGAGAGTAAATTCTGGAAAGAGGCCGTGCCTGATTCGATCAAAAACAGCCCGCTCCTCAGCCTCGGCAAACGAACCGACAGCCTGATGAACGTTGCGGGTATCGATCTCAACAACGATCTCGACACGCTGCTCGTCAGCTTCCAGCGCTCTGGCCGAAAGCAGCAGAACTACATTGGCATGGCCTGCGGCCCGGTCGCCCGCAAGGCGCCGTTCCTCAAAGCCGCGAGCCTCCGGACTGCGGAGGTTGCCGGACGGCAAGCGTACATGCTCGACAGCACGCTCTGGGTCAGCCCGATGGGCGGCAGTCGGCTCGCCATCGCCAGCAGCAGCGACAACCTCGAAAAGTTCTTCAGGCCATCCGGCCATCTTTTCGAGCGCGATTCGACCACGGCTTCGCTGATCAGAAAAACACCCTACAAATCGCACGTCTGGTTCGCCCTCGCCTCGCCACGGTGGACAGCGGGCGCGCTGCAAAGCCTCACCTCGAAGAACAGCGATATGAAGTCGGTCGGCAATCTGAACCGTTTGCAACAGATTTCGATGTCGGTGAAGTTCGACGACAACGGACTCAAGGGGCAGTCCGAATGGGTTTACAAGGATCGCCAGGCGGCATTCTTCGCCTCCACCTTCCTGTGGGGCGCTATCGAACTGTCGAGCATCTCCGGTTCGAGAACCTCGGAGTCGGCCAAGGAGCTGCTCAGGCACCTCAAGGTGAGCCAGAACCTCGAATCGGTCATCGTCACGGCTGACCTTCCGGAAACCATCTTCAGGAAAAGCAGCAAAAAAGAGTGAGCGCGTTACCGGTGATCTGACGGATCACCGGTTTGCCGGAACCGAAGGAATCCATCCTGCCGAACCGCCTCGACGCCCTCGCCAACCGGAACGCTCCGGCCCGACTGATTGTCGAGCAACCCCGCGATCCGGGCGAGCGACTGGCTGTCAACCGCAAGCCCCCGCAACTTCAGCGCCCGTTTGAAAATCTCTTTCCGCTCGAAAATCGAGAGCTGCCGCATCGTGCTGACGTGCAGCTTGCCGCCCGCGAGGTCAAGGCCCGGCTGCGCTTCAAGCAGGCGCGAAATGTGCAGATTGATGAACGCTTCGAGTTCACCCGCCTGCTCCGAAAGACGTTGCATCGATGGCGAAAATTTGCTCCCGAATCGCTCTTCGATCACCGGAATCACGCGATTTCGGATAAAATTACGGTCATACTCGATGCCTTCGTTGGTGTGATCGTCTCTCCAGTCGATCTGCTTTTCTTCGAGATACGTCACGATCTCCTGCCGACTGAAGGGCAGAAGCGGCCTGATGATCGCGCCGTGCCGCGCCCGTATTCCCCGCAAGCCCGAAACCCCCGTGCCGCGAAAAAGATTGAAGAGCACGGTTTCGGCATTGTCGCCGCTGTGATGGCCCGTCGCGATCCGGCTATAACCGGCCTCGCGGCACAGCTCCTCGAAAAAGTCGTAGCGCAGCGCGCGCGCACTCTCCTCGACGGACTTTTTCCACGCCGACGAAACGCTCGCCGTATCGAAGCGCCGCACGTGGCAATCGAGGCCAAGCGCCCGGCACGCAGCGCGGACGAACGCCTCGTCGCCATCGCTCGCCTCGCCACGGAGCGTAAAGTTGCAGTGCGCCACGCCGAAGCAGCAGCGCAGCACCGGCGACGCCGCCGCGAAAAGATGCAAGAGCGCCATCGAGTCCGGCCCGCCGGAGACCGCCAGCAGCACCGCGTCGCCGCTTCCGGCAAGCCTCTGCCGCCGGATATTTTCAAGAAATTTTTTCTCGATCCTGTTCATTGAGTCGCCTGTCCGCTTGCTCATTTTTGCGATGGAAAATGCTGGCCGATACCACGTTTTCGGTGATCGACGAGAAACATACTATCGCCGATCACCCGTTTTTGCAATCCTGCCGACGGCCGCCCGATCGAACGCAATGATGGTAAATAAGACAAATTTTTCTATCATGAAGCCTCAAATCTGGATCATCAGCTCATGCGCATCGCACCATACGGAACCGGCAGCGTCGTCAAAACCGCCATTTTCTGCATCGTCATCTGCATCGCGGGCATCTTTCTGCCGCAGCCCGGAGGCTCTATTCTTGCCGTCGCCGCGCTTCTGTTTCTCCTCTTCACGCTCTATTTCTATCGTGACCCCGAACGCGCCGCGCCTGCCGAACCTGGCCTCGTCATCGCGCCCGCCGACGGCAAGATCGTGCTGAAGCAAACGGTGGATCACCCCGTCACCGGGCCGAATTCGACCCTCGTCAGCATCTTCATGTCGCCCTTTAACGTCCACGTGAACCGGATTCCCGTCGATGGCACGGTGCGCGATCTGCAATACCACGAGGGCAAATTCCTGATGGCCTTCGACCACCGCAGCATGTCGGACAACGAGCGCATGGAGATCACGCTCGACACCGCCGCCGGGCCGGTCTGGTTCTCGCAGGTATCGGGATTCGTGGCCCGCAGGATCGTCTGCCGCCTCGAAGCCGGGCAGGAGGTAACGCGCGGCAAACGCTTCGGCATGATAAAGCTCGGATCGCGGGTCGATATAGCTCTTCCTGCCTCGGTGCGCGTCACGGTTTCGGAGGGGATGCAAACCACTGCGGGCGAAACGGTTCTCGGCGGAAGGGAGCGTTTTTGATCGAAAACTTTTTGGTTTGAGTGCCTTCTTTGTTAAGTTTTGTTTGCGGTAACGCGCAAACTACCGGTGTCATGAAACCATAACCGCAATCGCGGAGCAAGCTTTTCAGGACGCCACATCAATTTGTACACTTTCCGGAGATACATCCATGTTCGGTTTAGGCGGCCAGGAACTCATTCTCATTTTGCTCATCGTCCTTCTCCTTTTCGGCGCGCAGAAACTGCCCGAACTGGCCAAAGGACTTGGCAAAGGCATCAAGGAGTTCAAAAAAGCTCAGAGTGAAATAGAGGAAGAGTTCAACAAGACGGTGGACGAGCCATCGAAAAGCGAGAAAAAGTCCTGAATCAGAAGATGCGCTTCAGCCATTTTTTTTCATAGACACACTACCTGCCCGGCAGCGATTCCCCTTCTATCCGGCAACCTTTTCAGGGTAGTCGGCCACGCGGGAACCATCGCAAACAACAGACCATTCACAGTTTTCCAGACTCGCCACCGGGTCTGGAGCTGAGCTGTCGATCAACCCTATCTGACCCCTGAATGCGATGCCTCTGCCATCTTTGTTTCATGAACTCACCGCCGGGAACATCACCTGGAACGGCAGCGAAAACTCCGGCAATCCGCATCCGCCGAGCCGTTCACTGATCGCGATTCGGCGACACGCGCAGGGTGACCGGAAGCGGTAACAGCAAGCAGCGCTTTTCAAACACGCTTTTTTAGCGTTATCTTTGGAGCTGTCAGCCCGCCGAACCCATAACGCTCCATTTCATGCTCAAAAGCCTCTACGTCAGGGATTTCGCGCTCATCGACGAACTTTCGGTCAGCTTCGCACCCGGCCTGACCATCATCACCGGCGAGACCGGCGCGGGCAAGTCGATTTTGATGGGAGCGCTGAACATGGTGCTCGGCGAGCGGGCGAGCGCGGAGATGGTACGGGCCGGAGCGCGCAAGGCGGTGATCGAGGCGGTCTTCGGCAGCGAGCATTACGAGGGCATCGGCGAGATGCTCGACGAAGAACAGATCGAACGCACGCCGGAGCTGATTCTGCGGCGCGACATTTCGGCGACGGGCCAGTCGCGCTGCTTCATCAACGACACCCCCTGCACGGTTTCGCTGCTCAAGCGCGCCGGGCAACAGCTCGTCGATCTGCACGGCCAGCACGACCACCAGCTCCTCCTGCACGCCGAAACGCACGCCGGAATGCTCGACGGCTTCGGCCTCCTGCACGCCGAAACCGCGCAATACCGCGCCACGCTCGACGAATACCGCACGCTGCGCCGCGAGCTGCAAAGCCTCAACGAACGCGCAAACGCGCTCCGCGAGAAGCGCGACTTCATCGACTACCAGCACAGGGAACTCGACGCGGCGGCGCTCGTCGAAGGCGAAGAGCAGTCGATTGACGAGGAGATCAACCTGCTCGAAAACGCCGAAACGCTCTTCAGCCTTGGCACGGAGCTGGGCGAGAACCTCTACGAATCGGAAAGCTCGGCCTACACGGCGCTCGCCTCGGCGGTGCACCTGCTCGAAAAGCTCAACGCGATCGACAAAAGCTTCACCTCCTGGCTCGAAGAGCTGCGCGGCGCGACGGCCACGGTCGAGGAGCTGAACCGCCACGTGGGGCGCTACACGGGCGGCATCGAGTTCAACAGCGACCGGCTCGAAGAGTTGCGCCAGCGACAGATGCTCTTGCAGCGGCTCGCCAAAAAGCACGGCAAAAGCATCGAAGAACTGATCGCCCTGCGCGACCGCCTCGCCGAAGAGCTGTCGCTGGAGGAGAATCTGGCGGGCGAACTCGCGGCCATCGAAGCCGAAATCCAGAAGGCGCGTGCGGCGCTTTCGGCATCGGCGAACTCGCTCTCGGAGCATCGGCGCGAAGCCGCCGGGCGGCTGGAGCAGGAAATCATAGCGGGCCTCTCGACGCTCGGCATTCCGCACAGCGCGTTCGAGGTGCACTTCACACGCGAAGCCGCGCCGGACGGCGACATCGAGATCGACGGCACGCGCTACAAGGCGTTCGACAACGGCTGCGACCGCGTCGAGTTCATGATCTCCACCAACCTCGGCGAGTCGCCCAAGCCGCTCGCCAAAGTGGCCTCCGGCGGCGAAATCTCGCGCGTGATGCTCGCCATGAAGAGCGCACTCGCCCGCTCGGCGGAGCTGCCGATCCTCGTGTTCGACGAAATCGACACCGGCATCAGCGGCAAGGTCGCCCAGTCGGTCGGCTTCAGCCTCAAGCGCCTCTCGCGGATGCACCAGATCATGGCCATCACCCACCTCCCCCAGATCGCCGCGATGGGCGACCTGCACCTCGCCGTCGTCAAGCGCATTGAAGCCGACCGCACCCTCACCGGCGTCGCCCCGCTCTCGGAGGACGCCCGCACCCGCGAAGTAGCCCGCCTCTTCAGCGGAGCCGACATCACCGAAACCTCGATTCAGCTCGCCGAAGAGCTGATCGAAGCAGGCCGGTCGGCGTGAAACATGGGAACGCCGTCCCGAAAACTTTCGGGACGGCATCTTTTATTCAGTTTATGCTTGAGAAAATCTCGTAATCTTCGTATCTATAAACCGTAAGCCTCGCCGTTGGGTTTATTCAGTACCCCTCACGAGACGGCCTTCTGAATGAGCAGAACTGATCTGCTGTTACACGAGCGTCGAAAATGCTGACAGGTGCTTAGATTCTACGGTTGTTTTTATGCCGATCCTTATAAGAAGCATAAATAAAACGTAATCCGGTACTTAAGTAGTTAATAATTATGCCATTATCGGCATTCAGAATGGTTTTTCGATTGCGTCTTATATGGGTTATAATTCAAAAATCCGCGGTTTAGGCGGATCAGTATAAACAATGTTAGGTGGAGAAACCAACATGAAAAGCATTGCTCGAAAACTAAGAACCCTTGCAAAGGTAGCCCTCGGCAAGGAGTTGATCATAAAACCGGAAGTATACTGCGAGAAAATAAGATTTGGTTCAGATTATGGTGGCTGGGATGTCGTTAACGAAAGCCTAAACCCCCATTCAGTGGTTTATTCGTTTGGCGTTGGAGAGGACGCATCGTTCGATGTCGCCTTGATTGAGAAGTACGATCTCATTGTTCATGCTTTCGACCCAACACCAAAGTCAATCGAATGGGTGAAGAGGCAAGGGTTCCCAGATCATTTCATAATGCATGATTATGGAATAGCTGCATTCAATGGGAATATCTCCTTTAATCCTCCAGAAAATCCCGACCATGTTTCGCATACCATTCTTGACAGACAATCTACAAAAACGAAGGCAATATCGGTCCCAGTGAAAAATCTCAGCAGAATAATGCAAGAACTGGGGCATTCCCACATTGACATCCTTAAGATGGACATTGAAGGCGCAGAATATGATGTTATCAAAGACATCTACAAGTCGGGAGTTAGGCCTGGGCAAATCCTGATAGAGTTTCACCACAGATTCCCCGGTGTCGGCATCAGAAAAACAAAAGAAGCGATAGATAGCATAAGGTCTATGGGCTATCAACTGTTCAATGTCTCCGCTACCAATGAAGAATACTGCTTCATTCGATGCACCAGCTAACAAGGCGCTGCATCGGACGGCAATTCCGCTGCGCTTCATTGCCGCCGGTGAGCTTTGTCGTTAGATATAGGAAGCGAAACAAGCTATCAATATTCACGACAATATCTCAACATTGGATATTTCTACCCCCTTGCGAAATGACTCTGCAATATCATTCCAATCCAGAACATCAACTCAGAACGGCAATTCGGATTCCTGAAATGTTTCCTTGATTTCTGCGAGCAGTTTCCAGTCGAGCGCTGATTCGGTCTTGATGGCAAGGTCGAGGTCTGACCAGATTTTTGCCGTGCCGTGAATCCGGGAGCCGAAGACGATGATTTCAGCTTCCGGCACGAAACGATTCAGAATGTTTCGCACCACTTCGAGTTCGTCCGATTTAAGTACAGCTCATTGCCTGATGCCGTAAGCATACAACGGAGAATGCGTCATAATAACCCGATCCGAAGCCCTTTGCGTGATTGACATGCCCTGAAATGCAGAATTATCATCATCGCGGATCAGAAAATGATTGGACGGCTCTGGAAAAAATCATAATAAAAGGCGGCACAAACACCGCCTTTTATTTCTTTGCACAGTAATGCAATTCTTTACTCGTTGGATTCCCCCATCGAGGCGGCTTTCTCCATCTCCTCGGCAACGTTGACCTCCTGAACAGTGTAGCCAGCCGGAATCTCGAATTTTGACGCCGGAACGGCAACATTTTCCTCGATGCTTGCCGCTTTCATGGAGATGCTGCCCATTTCGCTTTTCAGCACGATATTCTTGTACATCACACCAAAAACACGCGCATCAGGCAGCTCCTTGTTCATCGCAACCGAGTACTTCTTGCCGGTAACTCCCGCAATCGTCTCCGTCCCCTCCTCGCGGTAATCCATGTTTTTCTTCAGCTCATTGACATCCAGGGATTTGGCCATCGCCTGCGCCATCTCCTGAAACTCCCGGAGGTCGCTCTTTGTCGCCACCTTGCTGGTTTCATCCTTGCCGTTGACGGTTTTCTTTATTTCGTAGGAAATACCGGTATGACCATCAGTGACCTGCATGGTATGCTCATACGTCTTGATTCCCATGACATTCGATTCCGTAACCCTTTCCACAGCCTCTTTTCTGCCATAATCGTCAAAATAGAGCGTTTCGGTAGTCGTTCCCATGCCCATAAGCTTCTGCGGCTCATAATGCACGATTCCCGATTTGATTTCATAACGCTTCGGGAGCGATTCTCCTGAAAGTGAAGAGACCGCATCAGATACCGGGTTATCCGATTTTGAACAGCCGGAAATCACGGTCATCACGGAGAGAAGAGCGACACCTGCCGTACGGCTTACAAAGTTTTTCATGAAAGTAACTTATTATTATATAATGATAAAACGGCGCACACACCTTTCGGCGACAAAATACGCGCCCCAAATGTAGCGAAAAATTACCCAAAAAAAAGACTGGCAATGACGAGAAAAACTTCATAGACCGTTTCGGGAAAACCTCAATATAACGTAAATGAAAAGCACTTTTCCAGAGATCGGAAGCGTCTTCGAGCGCCGACTGACGCAGCGATCAGGAGGTGCATCAGGTTTTCGGAGACGCCCTTCAGCGTGGCGTTTCTTCATACACCGAGACGATCAGCGAGCGCTTTTCAACCAGCTTTGGCGCGCGCGCTATCGAGCCGAGCGGCTCGATGCCCATTGCCGACAGGCGTTCGGTGAGTTCGCCGAGAAGCTCGTCTTGGTGAAGCCGCCACGTCGAGGCGAAGCAGCGCCAGAACGTCCAGCCCGCGCGCTCCAGAACCCGCTGGCGAGCCAGATCATGCGGCCAGCGGTCGGGGCCGTGGAACTCGTCGCCGTCGCACTCGACGGCCAAGCGAGCGTCGCCCGCGCCTTCGACAACCATGTCGATGCGGTACGCTCCCGTCTTCACCTGCGGAATCACGCGATAGCCGCGCTCGACCAGCGCGGAGTACACCTCGCGCTCGAAGCCCGATTCGCACCGGTCGATGAGCATTTCGGCCTCCTCCTTGTCGGCGATGAGCGGCTTGTCGAAGTGCTGAAGAAGCGAAACCCGCAAATCCTTGGCGGAGAGATGCGACGCCGTGACGGAGCGCACGAGGTACATCCGGTCGCGCGCGCGGCTGGCGGCCACGTTGAAGCGCTGCTCGAACATGTTGCCCGAAAGCGCCTTGCAGTTTGCGGGATCGACCACCATCGAGAGGAAGATGATGTCGCGCTCGCTGCCCTGAAAGGTTCGCGCATCGCCGCACTCGAACCTGCGCCGAAACAGCTCGGCGGTGTTGCACCGGTTGCGCACCAGCGTATCGATATATTTTGCCTGCTCCATGCCAAGCAGTGACACCACGCCGATGGTGCGGCCCTCGAAGCGCTCGCTTGCGAGCAGCGCCGCGATTTCGTCGGCAATGAAGCTCGCCTCTTCGCGGTTGCAGTCGTCGCGGCTTCGCACGCCATTTTCGACATGGACATCCACCAGCGGCGGGTCGATCCGTTCGCTCCCTTTCGGAATCCGCAGCGGCTGGATCGCGCCCTTGTAAAACGTCCGGTTGGAGTAGGCGATGATCGGCGGTACGCACCGGAAGTGCTCGCGCAGCATCACCTGCCGCGCCGCGAAGACCCGCGCCGCCAAGTCGTAGAGCGAGCTGCCCGGCGTCATCGCCTCCCGGAAAGGCTGCTCCGCGAGGAAGCGGTCACGCAACTCCTGCACTCGCTCGGCGGAGACGAAACCGGCGTCGGGCGAGACCTGCTTGTCGTCGCCAACCACCAGAATCGTCTTGCCGCGCAGAATCGCGGGCAGCGCCCAGATGTCCGACTGACTCGCCTCGTCCACGATGACGAGGTCGAAAGCGCCGAGATCGGCGGGCATCGATTCAGAGACCTTGGCGTGGCTCATGATCCAGCACGGAATCGCGCCAGCGGCGCTGGTCATGTGGCGCCGCGCATCCCGGCGATGGCGCGTCGCGTTGGGGCCTGTGCCGCGCCCGATGCGCCGGATCGCGGTGGCGTAGCCTTGCAGCGCTTCGAGCACGCGCGGCGATGCGTGGAGCTTGGTCTCCATCCACGCCGCCAGAGCGACCATCTCCCGGTAGAGCTTCGCAAGCCCCTCTTCCAGATCGCGGCGGCGGGCCGAGAGCTTCACCAGCTCATCGCGCGACTCGATCTGTTGGAGGTAACGCTTGACTCGCGCCCAGCTCCAGGCCATGCGCCAGTTCACCGGAAGCGCCGCGTCCTCGCCGGTTTGCGCCACCGGCACGGAGCGGATGCGGGCCGCGAACTTCGGCGCTCCCGCCTGGGCGAAGCGGTTCGCGGCTTCGCTGACGCACCCAAGCTCCGGACTCAGCGCCTTGATGCGCCGAAGCTCGCCAAGCAGCGCCGCGTATTCTGCGGCAACCCGCTCTGCCGCAAGCGCATCGTTTCCGAGAGATTCATCGACCAGCGCCTGGAGTTTTTCCGAAACGGGACCGGAAGTGCCCGCCAGTTTGGCCTTCAGGGTTGACAACTGCGTCGCCGCCTTTGCCAGATCGGCGCGGCTCAGATGAACCGTCAGATGCTCCCTCACCTTCGCAAGCGCTTCCGATGTTCCGTGCAGCAGCGTAACCGGCGCCTGAGCGAACACCGCCTCCGCGCGGCGCACGAGCGTGACATCATGCTGCGTGGCGAGCTGGTGCGCCTTGCGGGCCGTCGAGGCGACAATCTCGATTCGGCGCAGGTCGCCGACGCCGCCCTCCAGCACCGGAGCGGAGAGTGTCGGCGCGAACTGGTTCCAGCGCGTCAGGAACGAGACGACGCGCAAATGCAGCTCCATGAAGCTTTTGACATGTTGCCACTCCTCGGCGCTCGACGGCGGCAAGCCCGCCACCCTCACTTTCGCCACCGTATCCCTGACCTCGCGATTGCCGAACGCGATGAGTCCGAAAGGTTTGCCGGTCTGTGCGCCGCGCTCTACCGCCTCGCTCACCTTCGGCGAACCGAGCGCTTCCGGCGGAATCTCGACCGGCTTTTGCAGAAAAGTGGCGCGAGCATCCGTCAGCGCCGTGATTTCGCCGAACAGCGCTTCGAGCGCCTGGCGTTCGGCCTCGAACGATTGTTGACGGCACTTCCGCCTCAGCTCATGCGCCCAGCTCTCGCCCAGCTCGTCGATCGCTTTCAGAATCGAACAGACCACCTCGATAGCGCCCAAAAGCTGCCGCGCCTCATCGAGCACTTCGGGTGTCACCGCCTTCAGGGCGGGTAAAGCTCCCTCGTCCACCAGCCTCTCGATCTCGCGCATCCGCACCAGCACGCCGTGCAACTGCGCCACATCGGCTGGTTGCGGCAGGTCGTCAGCCGACGGCGTGTTCGCTTCGACATACGCCAGATCGCCACCAAGCTTGCGCCGCGCCTCGCGAAGCCTCCCGGCCTCCTCATCCGAAAGCGGCGGCGCGAATTCGGGCGAGAGCGTGATTTCGTCGTCGAACCAGCCATGTTCGGCCTCGCCGCTGATGACCAGTTCGGCGAGCTCTTGGGCGCGCATCGGGTGGCCATCGACCGGCACTTCGGCAAGTTGCGTTTCCGCGATGTCGTCGATACGGCTGTCGATGCTCGCGAGTTCGGCGTGCGCCCGGTCAATCTTGCTTTTACAGCGTTCGATCTCCTGGCGGGTAAGTTCCGGATTGAGCTGCGAGACACGCGCCTGAATCGTGTTGATCGAGTTCTCGAACTGCCGCAGGCTTTCACGGTCGCCGGTGAGCATCGCCACGGTCAGCGGTTGCACCTCTTCGGGAATCTTGCCTTGCAGCACCGCGAGCGCCGGTTCGCCCTTCGAGGTCACGAGCACGCGCCTGCCGGTGGCGAGGTAGTGGCAAATGATGTTGGCGATGGTGTGCGTCTTGCCGGTGCCGGGCGGCCCCTGCACCGCGACGCCCTCGGCCTGCTCGAGCTGCTGGACGATGGTGACCTGCTCCTGGTTGTACGGCAGCGGAAAGAACAGCTCCCGAATCTCGCCCTTGCCGCGATCCGGGGCGCTGCCGGACAGCCCCCGAAAGCTGATATTCTCGAACGGCACCGGCTCGTCCGAAGGCAGCGTGACGAATGCGCCCGGGCCGTTCGGAATGTCACACCCCTCAGCGAGGCGCGTCCTGAGGCTTTGCAGGTCGTCGAGCAGGTAGTTGTTCGAGCGGGGCCGCGTGAACAGCGCCCACGAATCGGTGACGACGAGATGCTCGCCCGGCGGCGGCACGGCTCCATCTCCTTCCGGCGAAGGCCGGTACGCGCCGGAGCTGTCCATGTTGGTGGCGACGAGCTTCAGAAGGTCGGCATAGGAGCCGGGATCGAACGGTGTGACGGGGCGCTCCTGATTCAGCTCGATCTGCTGACGCGCCGCCCGCTCGACCTCGACGGCGACTCGACCCATGCAGCTTGCGAACGCATCGCCCTCGTAGCGGGTATCGGTGGCTCGCGGACGCAAACAGAGCGCCATCGTCGCCTCGTCGATGCCGACCTCCATCTGCTGCGTCAACAGCGGATACTCGAAATCGACCCGTGAAACCTTGCTCTGCGACTCCTGCCACCGCAACCGCCAGGTCGCCACGCCCATTCCCCAAACAAGCTCGGTGGGCCGGGCAGTCTCTTCGGCTTCGAGCTGGTGCTTGATGGCAAACAGCGCACCGTAAAGATCGATCGTCTGGCGGCGCGGTTTTTCAGACTCCGCCCACGCCTCCCAGAGCGCCGAGTATTGAGCGAGGGCCTCGTCAAGCAACTCGCGATGCTGCCGCTCCAGCGCCTCGATCTCCTCCGCCGTTTTACCCTCCGCGGCGGACAAGGCGTGCGCCGTCACCGCGTCATCATCGATGGATGGTTTGGCTCCGTCGGGATCGTCGCTGAAGTGGATGAATCCCCTGTTTTCCTCGTCGGGCGCGGGAGGCTTGTGTGCTTCGAGTCGATGAACACGCAGCCAGAAGTGGTCGCCCTCGACGCTGATGTCAGATTCGACGCTCGGAAGTCCGGCGAGATCGGTACGATGCCGGAGAAACTCCCTGGTATTTGACAGCCTGAAAGCGCGAGGATTGATCTCCTTAGCTTGCTCCTCGATATAGTCAAGCAGCCGTGTCAGCAGATCGCGCGAATTCACATCCATTCTCTTTTCTTTTTCATCGTTGAGGCCGGTCGCTTAATTAACCTGAAAATAATGAAACAACAGCAACCTGTCCGGTTTGGTCAGAACAGATTGTTACCTCGCGCCTGTTTGCCTGGCTGACAGGTTTTTGGAAGCTCTGCTTCGCCGTTCGATTTACAGTTTTTTATAAATCCATCTCATTGGCTACATTCAATTCATCATGAAGGCTGAATCGAGTGCGCTCCCGACCCGGCGTCCCCAGAGCGCTGGCAGCCTTTAACCACTTTAGAATCAAGCAGTTCTCATGTCCAATCGCCTTATTTCAGGTTCAGCCGTAGCCCTTGTCACGCCGTTCCACCAGGACGGATCGATAGATTTCGACGCCATCCGGCGGCTGGTGCGGTTCCATCGCGAAGCCGGAACCGACATCGTGCTTCCCTGCGGCACCACCGGCGAGTCGCCCACCCTCACCAATGAGGAGGAGGCGGAGATCATCCGCACGGTGCGCGAGGAGGCTGGCGAGTCGATGATGGTGGCCGCCGGAGCAGGCACCAACGACACCCGGCACGCGGTCGAGCTGTCGCGCAACGCCGAAAAGGCCGGAGCGCAGGCCATTCTCTCGGTCGCGCCCTACTACAACAAGCCTTCGCAGGAGGGATTCTACCAGCACTTCCGCCACGTGGCCGAAGCGGTTTCGGTTCCGGTGATCATCTACAACGTGCCGGGCCGCACGGGCTGCAACGTGAGCGCCGAGACGATTTTGCGCCTCGCCCGCGATTTCGAAAACGTGCTCGCCGTCAAGGAGGCGTCGGCCAACTTCGAGCAGATCATGACGCTCATCGACGAGCGCCCGGAGCGCTTTTCGGTGATGACCGGCGAGGACGGGCTGATGCTGCCCTTCATGGCGCTCGGCGGCGACGGCGTCATTTCGGTGGCGGCAAACCAGGTGCCGAAGGTGGTCAAGGGGCTGATCGACGCCATGAAGGCAGGCAACCTCGAAGAGGCCCGCGCAATCAACCGCAAGTATCGCAAGCTTTTCCGCCTGAACTTCATCGACAGCAACCCCGTGCCGGTAAAGTACGCGCTCTCGCTGATGGGCATGATCGAGGAGGTTTACCGCCTGCCGCTGGTGCCCATGGCCGAAGCCAACAAGGCGATTTTACGCGACGAGCTTCAAAAGCTCGGGCTGATTTGAGAAAGAAGAATAGGTCTTATAGGACTTATAGGACTTATAGGACCTATACGACCTATAGGTCCTATAATGAAAAAAGCCGCCCAAAGAGGCCGCTTTTTTCATTTCTCGCGAGGCTTTTCAGCCGAAAGCGGCAAGTTCGCTGACGAAGCTGTCGAGTTCCTCTTTCGTGCGTTTTTCGGTGACGGCGACCAGCAAGCCATCTTCTCCCCATGCGGAGAGATCGACACCGGCGAACACCTTTTTCTCCAGCATCTTCTCGATGATCGTCGCCGCCGGAACGGGCGTTTCGACCACGAATTCGCGGAAGAACGGCGCGCTGTACTTGAGCGCGAAACCGGGAAGTCCGGCGATGCGGTCGGCCAGGTAGTGCGCCTTCTGCATCGAGCGGTTGGCGACCTCCTGAATTCCCTCCTTGCCGAGCAGCGAGAGGTGCACCACCGCCTGCAACGCGCAGAGCGCCTGGTTGGAGCAGATGTTCGAGGTGGCCTTTTCGCGTCGGATGTGCTGCTCGCGAGTCTGGAGCGTGAGAATAAACCCGTCGTTGCCATCCTTGTCTTTGGTCATGCCGACCAGTCGGCCCGGAATTTTGCGCACGTATTTCTGGCTGACGGTCAGAATGCCGAGGTACGGCCCGCCGAAGCTCTGCGCGTTGCCGACCGACTGACCTTCGCCGACGGCGATGTCCGCGCCGTAATTGCCCGGCGCTTCCAGCACGCCGAGGGAGACCGGATCGGCGGAGACGATAAACATCGCGCCATTCTTTTTCGCAATTTCGCCAATCGCTTCGACCTCTTCGAGACAGCCGTAGAAGTTCGGCTGCTGCACGATCACTGCGGCGGTTTCGGAAGAAACCAGCGCTTCGAGCGCCGCGACGCTGCCGATGCCGTTTTCGATGCTGTTCTGGACGATGGGCCGGTCGCCCGCGGCTTCAAGGTAGGTTTCGAGCACCTGGCTCGTGTAGGGGTGCAGCTTGCCAGCCACCACGATGCTGTTGCGCCCGGTGGTGTTCAGGGCGATCAGCGCCGCCTCGGCCAGCGCGCTCGCGCCGTCGTACATCGAGGCGTTGGCCACGTCCATGCCGTACAGGCGACACATGGCGGTCTGGTATTCGTAGATCGCCTGCAAGGTGCCCTGCGACACCTCGGCCTGATATGGCGTATAAGCCGTGTAGAATTCGCTCCGCGAGGAGATGGTTTTGACCGCCGCCGGAATGAAGTGGTCGTAAGCGCCCGCGCCGAGGAAGCTCACGTGATCGCAAGTGGCGGCGTTGCCCGACGCCATCTTTTCGAGCAGACTTTTCACCTCCGGCTCGCCCATCGCAGGAAAAAGGTCGAGCGCCTTTTTGAGGCGAATCTCTTCGGGAATGTCAGCGATCAGCGCCTCGAAATTCTCGACGCCGATTTCGCGCAGCATCTCGGCCCGCTCGGCATCGGTATTGACAATGAAAGGCATGGTTGCGTATTGAAATTCAGTTGAAAATCTTACTCGCCGATCAGGGCGCTGTAGTCCGCCGGAGAGAGCAGCGACTCGACCGACTTGGGATCGTCCAGCTTCATCTTCACGATCCACCCCTCGTTGTAGGGATCGGAGTTGACAACCGCCGCATCGTCGAGCGCACCGTTGACCTCGACAATTTCACCCGCCACCGGAGCGAACAGGTCGGCCACGGTCTTGACCGCCTCGACGGTACCGAACGCGCCGTGCGCCGCGACCTTCGTGCCGACAGCTTTGGTTTCGACGAACACGATGTCGCCAAGCTCGGACTGCGCGAAATCGGTGATGCCGACCACAGCGGTCACGCCGTCATCGAGAAGCTGGAGCCATTCGTGGTCTTTGGTATAGCGGAGATTGTCCGGGATGTTCATGGCGGAACGCGATTTAAGTTGCTTTGAGGTAGTGAACAAATGATGTTCAAGGTAACATTTTTTCGGCGCTGCGAAAACAACAGCGACCAAAGGGACGCAAAGGACAGCAAAGACAACAGGCTGAAAAACTGCTCCTGTTTTCAGCCTTCTGTCCACCAGGTCCACGCCGTCCACTTCGTCCACCGCTCCCCTACCCCAGCCGCTGGCGCATGGCTTCGTACAGCATCACGCCTGCCGCCACGCTGACGTTGAGCGACTCGACGCAGCCGGCCATCGGGATGCGCACGATCTGGTCGCAGCGCTTGCGGGTCTCCGAGCCGAGGCCGCTGCCCTCCGCGCCCATCACGAGCACCGTCGGGCGCGTCCAGTCGAAGTCGGTGTGGTTGTGCTCGGCCTCCATGTCGGCGGCCACGACGCTGAATCCGCGCTCACGCAACAGGTCGAGCGTCTTGACCACGCTTTTGACCTTGCAGACGCGCATGTGCGAGAGCGCGCCCGCCGATGCTTTGTGCACACTCGCGCTGATCGGCGCTCCCTTGCCGTCGATCATGATGACCGCGTCGGCGGCTACCGCCTCGGCGGTGCGGATGATCGCCCCGACGTTGTGCGGGTCTTCGAGGCCCTGCAAAACGACGAGCAGCAGCGAACTGTTGCGCGGCGCGGCGAGCACCTCGTCGAGCGTGTAAAAGGTCACGCTGGTCAGAAGCGCGCAGACGCCCTGGTTTTTGGCCGTGCCGGCGATGAGCGAGAGCTTCTCCATGCGCGCCTTGCCGCAGGGAATCCTCAGGCGACGGGCCGTGATGATGATCTCCTTGAGCTTGGGATGGTTGGTGTTGAACTGGAGATAAATCTTCTCGACGCTCTCAGGCTTTGACTGCAACAGCTCGATGACGGCATTGCGGCCATAGACGACCTGTTCCTGAGGTTCCGGAGCCGGGATTTCGGCGTGGTCTGTTCTGTCCAAAAATCAGAAAAGTTAGATTTGCCGGGACTTCGTCCCGCCTGCCCGTCAGATGCAAAAAAAGCGTATCATTGAGCAAAAGCTATAATAGTATTCACGATTGAAACTATATTAGTTTTTTTTCCTATCTTCGGAAGCACACTCGAAGCTTTTTCTCACCTGCGAACGTAACTTTCCCGTTCTTTCGTAGTTGTACCCATCGAGGATCACACAGTCCCAACAATCATAATCCAGCTATTGATCGTATGACCCGGACATTCAAGACAATGGAGGGGAATGAAGCGCTTGCTCATGTCGCCTATCGCACGAACGAAGTTATTTCGATATACCCGATCACTCCGGCCTCACCGATGGGAGAATACTCCGATGCCTGGGCCGCAGTCGATGTAAAAAACATCTGGGGAACCATACCGCTCGTCGATGAGATGCAGAGCGAAGCGGGCGCGGCGGCTGCCGTTCACGGCGCCCTGCAGACCGGTGCGCTGACGACCACCTTCACGGCCGCCCAGGGTCTCTTGCTGATGATCCCGAACATGTACAAAATCGCCGGCGAACTGACCCCCTGCGTGATCCATGTGTCGGCGCGTTCGCTGGCCGCGCAGGCGCTCTCGATCTTCTGCGACCACGGTGACGTGATGGCGGTCAGGGGCACCGGCTTCGCACTGCTCGCCTCGTGCTCGGTGCAGGAGGTGATGGACATGGGGCTGATTTCGCAGGCCGCCACGCTCGAATCACGAGTGCCGTTCCTGCACTTCTTCGACGGCTTCCGCACGTCGCACGAAATCTCCAAGATCGAGGTACTCTCGGACGCCGAAATCCGCTCGATGATTAACGATGATCTGGTGATCGCGCACCGGATGCGCCGCATGTCGCCGGACGAGCCGATCATCCGCGGCACCTCGCAGAATCCGGACGTCTATTTCCAGGCGCGCGAGAGCGTCAACAGCTTCTACAACGCCTGCCCGTCGATCACCCAGAAGGCGATGGACCAGTTCGCCGAGATGACCGGCCGCAGCTACAAGCTTTACCAGTATTATGGCGCTCCGGACGCCGACCGCATCATCATCATGATGGGCTCTGGCGCCGAAACCGCGCTCGAAACCGTCGAGTACCTGAACAACCAGGGCGAAAAGGTCGGTCTGGTCAAGGTGCGTCTCTACAGACCGTTCGACGTGGCGACCTTCATCGCTTCGCTGCCGTCGAGCGTCAAGTCGATCTCGGTGCTCGACCGCGTCAAGGAGCCGGGCAGCGCTGGCGAACCGCTCTACCTCGACGTCATCAACGCCGTCGCAGAGTCGTACCAGGATGGCAAATGCGTCTCGATGCCCAAAGTTGTCGGCGGACGCTACGGCCTGTCATCGAAGGAGTTCACCCCGGCGATGGTCAAGGGTGTGTTCGACAACATGAAGGCAGAAGCGCCGAAGAACCACTTCACCATCGGCATCGACGACGACGTAACCCGCACCAGCCTCGCCTACGACGAAACGTTCTCGATCGAGCCGGACTCGGTCTTCCGCGCGCTCTTCTACGGCCTCGGTTCTGACGGCACGGTCGGTGCGAACAAGAACTCGATCAAGATCATCGGCGAGAACACCGACAACTACGCGCAGGGTTTCTTCGTCTATGACTCCAAGAAAGCCGGTTCGATCACCACCTCGCACCTGAGGTTCGGTCCCGAGCAGATCCGCTCGACCTACCTCATCACCGAGGCCCAGTTCGTCGGCTGCCACCACTGGGTCTTCCTCGAAATGATCGACGTGGCCAAGAACCTCAAGCAGGGCGGCACGCTGCTCATCAACTCGGTCTATTCGCCGGAAGCGGTGTGGAACAAGCTGCCGCGCCTCGTGCAGCAGCGCCTGATCGACAAGCAGGCAAAGCTTTACACCATCGACGCCTACAAGGTCGCCCACGAAAGCGGCATGGGCCAGCGCATCAACACCATCATGCAGGCTTGCTTCTTTGCGATTTCTGGCGTGCTGCCAGGTGAAGAGGCGATCGAGAAGATCAAGGACGCGATCCGCGAGACCTATGGCAAAAAGGGCGACGAAATCGTTCAGCAGAACATCCAGGCGGTTGACGACACGCTGGCCAACCTGCACGAAGTGATGATCGGCGCGGTGGCCGACAGCACGAAAGAGCTGCGCGCTCCCATCGTCGGCGACGCGCCGGAGTTCGTCTGCAACGTGCTGGCAAAGATCATTGCCGGCGAGGGCGACTGCCTGCCGGTGAGCGAACTGCCGGTCGATGGCACCTATCCGGTCGGTACCGCGAAGTTCGAGAAGCGCAACCTGGCGATGGAGATTCCGGCTTGGGTGCCCGAGCTTTGCATCGAGTGCGGCAAGTGCTCGATGGTCTGCCCGCACGCAGCCATCCGCATCAAGGTCTATGAGCCGGAGCATCTCGAAAACGCGCCGGAGACCTTCAAGAGCCTCGAAGCCAAGGCCGCCAACTGGAAAGGGATGCGCTACACCGTTCAGGTGGCTCCCGAAGATTGTACCGGCTGCCAGCTCTGCGTCAACGTCTGCCCGGCCAGGGACAAGCAGGTCGAGGGACGCAAAGCGCTGAACATGCACGAGCAGGCTCCGCTGCGCGAAACCGAAGCTGCCTGCTGGAGCTTCTTCATCGACCTTCCGGAGTTCGACCGCAACAAGATCAATCCGAGGCACATCAAGGAGCAGCAGCTCCAGCAGCCGCTCTTCGAGTTCTCGGGCGCTTGCTCCGGCTGCGGCGAAACGCCGTACGTCAAGCTGATGACCCAGCTCTTCGGCGACCGCCTCGTCATTGGCAACGCCACCGGCTGCTCGTCGATCTACGGTGGCAACCTGCCGACCACGCCCTATGCGTCGAACCCGCAGGGTCTCGGACCAACGTGGTCGAACTCGCTCTTCGAGGACACGGCGGAGTTCGCGCTTGGCTTCAGGATTTCCATCAACAAGCAGCAGCAGTTTGCGCTGGAGCTGGTCAAGAGGCTGGCAGGCGAAATCGGCGAAACGCTCGCTACCGGCATTCTCGAAGCCTCGCAGCAGAGCGAGCCGGAGATTTTCGAGCAGCGCGAGCGCGTGGCCGTGCTGAAAGAGAAGCTCCAGCAGATGAAGTCGCCTGAAGCGAAAAACCTGCTCTCCGTGGCCGACATGCTGGTCAAGAAGAGCGTCTGGGCGGTTGGCGGCGACGGCTGGGCCTACGACATCGGTTACGGCGGTCTCGACCACGTCACCGCCTCGGACAAGAACGTCAACCTGCTCGTGCTCGACACGGAGGTTTACTCCAACACTGGCGGTCAGGCCTCGAAAGCCACGCCGAAAGCCGCGGTCGCCAAGTTCGCCGCCGCGGGCCGGGTCGCCACCAAGAAAGACCTTGGCCTGATCTCGATGTCCTACGGCAACGCCTATGTGGCCAGCGTCGCCATGGGCGCGCGTGACGAGCAGACGTTGAGGGCCTTCCTCGAAGCCGAGGCATACGATGGCCCGTCGATCATCATCGCCTACTCGCACTGCATCGCGCACGGCTTCGACCTCGCGGCGGGTCTGGAGCATCAGAAAGCGGCGGTCGATTCCGGCCACTGGCTGCTCTACCGCTACAATCCGGAGCGGCGCAAGGAGGGTTTGAATCCGCTGATGCTCGACTCGAAGAAGCCGAAAATCCCGGTCGCCCAGTTCCTGAACATGGAGAACCGCTTCAGGATGCTGAAGAAGACCCATCCCGACCTCGCCAAACAGTACTTCGAGGCTATCCAGCATGAGGTGGACGCCCGCTGGGCCCACTACGAACACCTCGCCAACCGCTCGGTTGAAGGTGAATGATACACTGAACGTACAGTAGCAGAAAAAGGCGTCCCGACATGTGAGGACGCCTTTTCTGTTTTATGCAGAACGAATCCCGCATCCCGACGCTCCGCCGACTGGCGGAGGGAATCGCATAAAGCCAAACGACGGAAACAGCCTCTCAACTCACGACAGGCCTAACTATAGTCAAATACGGAATTTATCATTGAAAATGGCAAGGTAATTCCAATTTTAAAACAATAAGACTATTATATACCCATCAACAAAAAAATGAGGGTATATGGCACGACCGGCGACAGGCAAGGAGGTTCTGGCAAGAGCAAAGGAAGCTTTAGCCAAAGCGCGAACCGTAGAACAGATGCGCGAGGCTCAAGCGGTAATCTTGCCACTGGAACATGGTTTATCGATGGATCAGGTAGGCGCAATCCTTGGTATTTCAAGAGGTTGGGCCTGTAAACTCAGGCGGCGCTTTATCCAGTCCGTCGGCAAGCCGCAGACGCCGAAACAAAAGCGTGGCGGTCGCCGAAGGGAAAACATGACACTCGAAGACGAGGTTGAATTCCTTGCTCCTTTTTTCGATAAAGCGGCTCGTGGCGGCATCCTGGTCGTCGGCGAAATCAAGCAGGCGCTCGACAAGCGATTGGGCCGAACCACGGCGCTCGCCTCGACCTACAATCTGCTGCACCGGCACGGCTGGCGCAAGCTTGCGCCGGACAAACGGCACCCGAAAAGCGATCCCGAAGCGCAGGATACGTTTAAAAAAACTTCGGGAACCTGATTTCCACGATCGACAAGGAGTGGTCTGGCGCCAATAAAGACGGTGCGCTTCGGGTGATGTTTCAGGATGAGGCGCGGTTCGGTCGTATCTCCGATACGCGGCGATGCTGGTGCCCCCGCCCAATTCGTCCGTTGGCGCAAGCGATGGTAACACAACAATATACCTATGCTTACGCTGCGGTGTCAGTGAGCGATGGTATACTGGATACGCTGATTCTGCCGCATGTCAATAGCGAATGCATGCAGCTTTTTCTTGATGAAGTCGCCGCCAGACACCCGAAAGATCGAATCGCCATGATCCTCGATGGCGCAGGCTGGCACAAGTCGTCGACGCTGAAGATCCCGAAGAACCTGTTGTTGGTTTCATTGCCACCCTATGCGCCAGAACTCAACCCTGTCGAGCATGTGTGGGATGAACTGCGCGAAAAAGCATTCGGCAATCTGGTCTTCGACAGCATCGAAGCTCTTGAAGATCAGTTGGAAGTTTCGTTGAAAGCGATGGAGCTGGATACACCGAGAGTGCATTCTATCGTCGCTTGGCCTTGGATTATTAGTGCTTTATAGATTTAGAAATGGAATAACATCTATCGTCATCCAGCCTGTCAAAGGCAAAAAGGTCTTGCCGCGAAAAAATAGACAGGAGAATCAAATGATTTCGGATGAACAGGTGATTTGGATAGAGCAGGCCAACTACCTGGGCGACTACAGGCTGGAGCTGTTCTTTAATGACAATACCAGTCAACAGATTGACTTTTTTCCGTTTCTTTCATCGTCTCGAAATCCCCTCATCAGGAAATACCTCGATATTGAGGAGTTTCGTAACTATTCTCTGGATGAAGGCGATCTGCAATGGAATGATTATGATCTTTGCTTTCCGATCGCTGATCTTTATGAAAACAGCATCATCCGCTGATATTCACCGCTTCTTCACGTTCTTCGCCTTCTCCAGCATCTGCCGCGCTTTGGCTTCGTTGCCGAGTTTCCGGTACGCCTCGGCGAGGTGACGGTACACCTCGGTTTCATCGATGCCGGTGGCGACCGCTTTTTCGAGAGTCTGCCGGGCGAGCTCGTGGTTGCCGAGTTTGAAGTGTACCCAGCCGAGGGTGTCGAGAAAGACGCCGCTGTCCGGTTCGAGCATCACGGCGTTGGTGGCCAGACGCAACGCCTGCCGGAGCCTGATGCCCTCTTCGGCAAAGAGGTAGGCGAGATTGTTCATGGCGAGGGTGTTGTGCGGATCGAGTTCAAGCACCCGCTCGTACGCCGCTCGGCTACGCTTTTTCATGCCGAGCAGATCGCAGGCCATCGCCAGATTGGTGTTGGCCTGTATCAGAAGATTCTGATCGGGCTGCGGCTTGGCCGCTACCACCGATTCAAGCACGACAACCGCCCTGCGCAGTTCACGGGAAGAGAGCAACAGGGAGCCTTCGATGACGCGCCACCGCTGCCTCTGCCGGGGAAACATTCGCCTGACGTTGGCCAGCAGCTCGAACGCCTCGCGCTTTTGGCCAAGATCGAACTGCGTGGTGATGAGGTACTCCCACGCCGTCGCATTGCCGGGATCGAGCTGAACGGCTTTTCTGAAAAGCACGGCCCCCTCCTGCTGCCGTCCGTGCATCGCGCCATACATCCCCGTCAGCATGATAAGTTCGCTGTCATGCGGGCGGCGGACGATCAGCTCATTGAGCAGAATCCGGGTTGGCTCAACGTAGAGCGAATCCTTGCCCGAACGCAAAATATAGAGCTTGGCGAAATCGTACAGCTTCTCCGGCGGCATTGAGGCCTTGTCGAAAAAATCGATCACGGCGCGATGATACTCGACCGTGCGCCCGCCTTCGATGTAGTGGTCGAACAGCGCGATCCGGAAGGCGATATTGTCGCGATCGGACTCGATCAGCTCCCGGAGCGTCCGAACGGCCAGCGCCTCCTGGCCGGTTTTCACGTAAAGCCCGGCAAGCGTGATGCCGACTTTCCGTTCATTTCCACCAAGCCCGAGCAACTGCCTGGAGGTCTCGATGGCTTCAGGATAGCGTTTGAGTCCGATTTCGAGCGTCAGGGTCTGGATAAGCGCGGCTTCGTTGTACGGATCGATCCGCGCAGCCTTCTCGAACACTTGAAGCGCCTGCTCCGGCCGTTTTGCTGCCAGGTATTCAAGCCCTTGCAGATAGAGAATATCGGTGCGATCAGGCTCCAGAACCGACTCCTGCCCGTACAGCGCCGCCGCCCGGTCGTAGTCGCGCATGTCATGGGCCACGCCGGCCAGATACCGCAGATAGTAGCGGTTCGAGGGATCGAGCTTGACGGCTGCTTCGCCATACACCCGCGCCGAGTCGAGCACGGCCAGGCGGAGCCAGGATTTTGAGATCGAATAGTTCACGGCGGCATTGCCAGGCGTTTTGGCTATCACCTTTCTGAACAGGTCGATGGCCTCCCAGTAATCCCCCTTCATATCGAGAAAAAGACCCTGCGCGTATTCGGGCAAACCGTCGGAAGCGGCGGCAGTTGACGTGCTGGACGTCGCGGTGCTCTCCCGGCTCGACGCCGCCTTTGCCGGTGAAGCCGACAGCGCCGCGCCGACAAGAAGCGCCAGCAGCGCGACAAGCCGCCGGAACACAGCGATGCGACAGGGCCTATCCATCGCGACCTTCGGCGGCGTCGAACAGCGGCCCCTCGCCGGAGATGCCCGGATGGGAGAAGCGGCTCATGGCGAGCCGGGTAGCGACGCGACCCCGTGGCGTCCGGGCGAGGTAGCCCATCTGGATGAGATAGGGTTCATAGACCTCCTCAATGGTGTCCTGCTCCTCGCCCACCGAAACGGCGAGCGACGCCACGCCGACCGGCCCACCGTTGAACTTGCGCACGATCGCTTCGAGGATTTTCTTGTCCATGTCGTCGAGGCCACCCTCGTCGATTTCGAGCGATTCGAGCGTGTGGCGGGCGACGGCGAGCGAAATCGACTCTTCACCCCCCACCTGCGCGAAGTCGCGCGCGCGGCGCAACAGGCGGTTGGCGATGCGCGGGGTGCCTCGCGAACGGCGGGCGATCTCCATCGCCGCGTCCTCATCGACGCCGATGTTCAGAATGCCCGCCGCGCGGACGATGATGCCCTGGAGGATATCGGGGGTGTAGTAGTCAAGGCGGTTGTTGATGCCAAATCGCGCCCGCAAGGGCGAGGTCAACAGGCCCGCCCGCGTGGTCGCGCCGACCAGCGTGAAGGGTTCGAGCCTGAGCTGCACCGCCCGCGACGCCGGGCCGCTGTCGAGCAGGATGTCGATGCGGTAATCCTCCATCGCCGAGTAGAGGTACTCCTCGACCGCCGGGGCGAGCCGGTGAATTTCGTCGATAAAGAGGATGTCCCCCTTTTTCATGCTGGTGAGCAAACCGGCGAGGTTGCCCGCCTTGTCGATGAGCGGGCCGGAGGTGATCTTGATGCCTCCGCCCATCTCGGCGGCGATGATGTGCGCCAGCGTGGTCTTGCCGAGGCCGGGCGGGCCGGAGAGCAGCACGTGGTCGAGCGCCTCGCTGCGCTTGCGCGCCGCGGTGATGAACACCTTCAGGTTGTCGGTCAGCTTTTTCTGACCGGCGAAATCGCCCATCTTCTGCGGCCGTATCTGCTCCTCGAAGCGGACTTCCGTCGCGTCCGGAGCGGTATTCAACGCTTCAATCCTCACTCAGGCTCACCATTTTGATTCACAGTTTGATCCTCGGATCGACCACCGCGTAGAGCACGTCGGCCAGGAGATTACCGAAGACGATCATCGTGCCGGAGACGAAGGTGTTGGCGATAATCAGCGGATAGTCGCGGGCGAAGATCGCCTCCACGGTCACGCGCCCCATGCCGGGGAACGCGAAAATCACCTCAATGAAAAGCGCCCCGCTGAAGATGAACGGCAGCGAGCTGCCCATCAGCGTCACCACCGGCAGGAGCGCGTTGCGCAGCGCGTGCTTGAGAATCACCACCCGTTCGCTGAGACCTTTGGCCCGCGCCGTGCGAACGTAGTCCTGCCGGATCACCTCCAGCATACTGCCGCGTACGTAGCGGGCGATTCCGGCGGAACCGTTGATGCTCAGCACCGTCACCGGCAGGGCAAGATGCCAGATTCTGTCCATGACGAAGCCGAACGCGCCGTAGCTCTCCGCGCCGATTTCGTTGAGGCCGGAGACCGGGAAAAGCGGCCACTTCAGGGCGAAAAGGATAATCATCATCAGGGCGAGCCAGAACTCCGGCATGGAGTAAAAAAAGAGCGCCGTGACAGTCAGGAAGCGGTCGAGAAAGCTGTTCTGCCTCACCGCCGAGATCACGCCGATGATGATGCCGAAGGCGAAGTTGGCGATGAGCGTGAGCACGGCGATGGTCATCGTCACCGGCAGCGCCTCGGCAATCACCTCGATCACCGGCTGCTGGGCGCGGCTGAAGCTGCGTCCGAAATCGCCGTGCAGCACGTTGCCGAGCCACTTGACGTACTGCACCGGCAGCGGGTCGTTCAGCCCATACTGCTGGCGGATCTGCTCGGCGACGTTGGGGCTGATGCCCGGCTGGATGAAGAACGCCGCCGGATCGCCCGGCGCGAGCCGGATGATGAAGAAGGTCAGGGTCAGCACCCCGAAGATGAGCGGCACGGCGATCAGCAGCCGTTTGAGAATATATCTGAGCATTTCGTTACGGCGCGATTGACGGTTTCAGCGTCCAGTCGTCGATGTTGTAGTAGGTTCCGGAGATATTGAGCTTCGCCCCCTGGATGCGCTTGCTGAAACCCTGCGTCTCGCGAATCCAGTACAGGAAGGTGATCGGCTGCTCTTCGTGCAGAATTTTCTGGTACTCGATCCAGTAGGGGCGGGCCTCCTCGGTGCGCATCTTGTTCTTGGCAAGCTCGCAGAGCTGGTCGATCCTCGGATTGATGAAGCCAGGGAAGTTGAAGCGGCTCTTTTTCAGATCGGAACCCCACACGTCGAGCGGATCGATTTCGAGACCGATCGCCCAGCCCGCCATCCACGCGCCGAGCTTGCGCTCCTGAAGGTTCTGGAAAAAGACGTTCGACTCCTGAATTTCGATCTTGCAGTCGATGCCGATCTGGCGCAGGTTCTGCTGGATGATGACGCAGGCGTAGTTCCTGCGGGCGTTTCCGGCGTTCGTGTAGAGCGAGAAGCTGAAGCGCTTGCCGCTCTTCTGCCGGATGCCGTCAGGCCCCGGAAGCCATCCCGCCTGTTCGAGCAGCTTGACGGCCTGCGCCTGATCGAAGCCGTAGGGCTTGATCGAGTCGTCGTAGGCCCACTTCAGCGAGGGCGAAATATCGGTTTTGGCGATGACGCCGTAGTCGCCGAGATAGC
The DNA here is from genome assembly GCF_004118635.1 of Chlorobaculum sp. 24CR. Taxonomy (GTDB): domain Bacteria; phylum Bacteroidota; class Chlorobiia; order Chlorobiales; family Chlorobiaceae; genus Chlorobaculum. Next base: position 88,892 of record NZ_SDGU01000005.1, read on the forward strand.
CGTCGATGATCGACTGCCGGTCGATGGCCAGCGTCAGCGCGCGGCGCACGGCGGGATCGCCAAAGAGCGGATGCGGGCGCGCCTTGCCGGTGCTGTTGTAGTACTCGCCGTCGATATTCTGCCACCCCACATAATCGTAAACCCGCAGACCGATGGTCTTGATATCGACATTCGGATTGGCTTTCTGCACGGCAGCGAAATCCTCCGGCTTGACGTTTTCGACCACATCAACGTCACCCGTCTGGAGCTGCGCGAGCCGGACGGTGTAGTCGGGAATGATGCGGTAGATGATGCGCTTGATGTTGCCCGGCTTGGGCAGGTTGCAGGAGGCGCTCGACGAGAGCACGAGCGACTGCTGCTTGTTCCAGGCCGCGAGGCGGTACGGCCCCGCGCCCACCGGCTGCTGGTTGAGCTTCGACTCGCGGAACTCCTGCGGCTTGACGTTTTTCCAGAGATGCTCCGGCAAGGGCGTCAGCGAAGTGTGGAAGAGCGCCAGATGCTCCGGCACCGGTTTGTAGAAATGGAAAATCAGCGTGGTGTCGTCGGGCGTTTCGATGGCTTTGTCGAAATCGACGACACCCTTGTCCGCGCCGACCAGCTCGGAGAGGAACTGCTGGCGCGGGCTGGCGATCACCGGATTGCCGTAAAGCCGGTAGGCGAACTTGAAGTCGCGCGAGGTGATCGGCTGGCCGTCGGCCCACTTCGCGTCACTCCTCAGAATGTAGGTGATGGAACGATGGTCGGGCGACATTGTCCAGGTTCGAGCCAGCGCGGCTTTCGGCGACTTTTCGTCGGAATTTCCCGACGAGGGACGCAGCCTCTTTTCAAGCGCGAGATAATTCAACAGGCCGGTCTTGGTATCGAACTCGCCCTGCAGGAGTCCCGGATAGATCAGGCCGGTGATCTCGCTCGACGTGAGCGACGCCCCGATGACCGGGTTGAGGTAATCGGCGTCGCCGAGCATTCCGATGACCAGCGTACTGTCCCTGGCTGCGCCCGAAAGCGCGCCCGCCTTGCCACCGGACTTCGAGCAGGCCGTCAGGAGCGTTGCCGACGCAAGCAGGAGGAGGAGGAGGAGCGGCGCGAACCGGAAGCGGCGCTTATTCGATTTCATCATCATACTCTTCGGAAATGGTTGTCGGAGCGGGCGCGTCGGCGCGATCCTTGTTGATAACGTTGCGGATCCTGTCGGTCAGCGCCTCGGCGGGCACATACCCGGCGTAACGCTTCAGGAGGAAGTTCAAAGCCACCACTTCGATAATGACCGTGATATTCTTGCCGGGAAAGATCGGAAGCTGCACGAGCGGCAGTTCGACGCCAAGCATCTTCACCAACTTCTGGTCGAGGCCAAGCCGTTCGTATTCGGCCTCCCGGCTCCATTCGAGCAGCTCGACCACCACCTGCACCTCTTTGGAATCGCGAATTGCCCGGATGCCGAAGTTGGCCCGCACATCGACCACGCCAAGTCCGCGAATCTCCATGAAGTGGTCGATGATGTTGTTGCGCTGGGCGACCAGCGTCTTGGTCTCCCCCTTGCGCTTGACCACCACGACGTCGTCAGCCACCAGTCCGTGGCCCCGTTCGATCAGGTCGAGCGCCACTTCCGACTTGCCGAGGCCGCTCTTGCCGGTCAAAAGCACGCCGACCCCATAGACATCGACCATCGAACCGTGAAACTGCTGGTAAAGCGAGAACTCTTCGTCAAGAAAATCGGTGATCGAGTAGATGGTCTTGGTCGAGGAGCAGCGGGTGACATACACCGGAATCCCGGCGCTGGTGGCCATGTCGATCAGTTCCGGTTCGAGCTTGTTGTTGCTGGTCAGAATAATGCACGGAATCCTGAAGCTGACGAAAATAGCGAAGGCCTTGCTGCGCTCTTCAGCGGAAAGATGGTTCAGATATCGGGTTTCGGTGTTGCCGAGAATCTGAAGCCGCTTGTAGGTGAACAGTTTGGTAAAGCCCGCGATAGCCAGGCCGGGTCGATGAAGATCGCGTTCGGGAATGCGCCGTTTCTGCGCATCGACCTCGTTGAGAGGCCGAAACTTGATATCGAACCGCTTCTGAATGTTCTCAAAAAAATAGGCGACCGTGACCGATCGCTTCCTCAGGCCTTTCTGATCAAAATTCATGCTCGGCAGATCATGGTTTTCGGGAAGCCTCATACCATAACAGGGCCAGCATGCTGACCCTGTTACGACGACTTATTTCAGATATTGCGTTGCTTGTCCTTGAGTTTTTTGAGCTGTCTCTCCAGCACATCGAGACAACTGTCAATTGCCTGTTCGTAGGTCGGAGCCGACTCTCTGGCCACGAAATCGTGCTGTGGCACATGAACGGTGATTTCGGCCATCTTGTTCTGCTCGTGATCGTTTTTCTGGTGATCGAGAATGACATGACAGTTGAGCGCACCCGAATAGAACTTCGAAAGCCCCGAAGCCGCATCACGCGCGTACTCTTCTATGCCGCCGTGATTGTTGGAATGACGAAGAGTGACCTTGACGGAAACCGCATCACTGGTAACTGAGTTTGTCATACCTGCCTCCCTTGAAAGAGTTGAAATACCTTGAAAGAACGGGGCCGACATCGCTCATGCCTGTCTGGCGGGCACATGCCGGTCATTACCAAAAAATCAGGCTCTCGGATGCGCTTTGGCGTACGCCTCCTTCAGCCTGTTGAATGTCACATGGGTGTAAAGCTCCGTGGTCGTCAGGCTGCTGTGGCCCAGCATTTCGCTGACGCTTTTCAAGTCCGCGCCGCCGTTGAGCATGTGTGTCGCAAAAGTGTGCCGGAGCATGTGGGGATTTTTCCTTTCCGATTCGGTGACCGCTGAGAGATAACGCTTTGTCATTCTCTGCACAAGCATGGGATATATCTGTCTGCCTTTTGCCGTAACGAAGACTCTTGAAGCCTCGCCGACCCCCTCTTCTGATATTCTAAAGAAGTTTCGCCGGACTTCAAAATAATTTCTGAGCGCCACGGCGGCGGGTTCTCCGAGTGGCACGATCCGCTGTTTGCGCCCCTTTCCGGTAACTTTCAGAAAGCCGTGCACAAAATCGACATCGGCGTTTTCCAGGCCGGTCACCTCCGACAGGCGCAGGCCGCAGCCATAGAGCACTTCAAGCACCGCGCGGTCTCTGGCGAACTCGAACTTCCGCGCTTCACCCTTCTGTCCCTCTTCTCTGCCGACACTCTGTTGAGATGACGGCGGAGGCTGGTCAAAAAGCCTCGAAGCCTCGTCTTCGCTCAGAAAGTCGGGCATTTTCCGGTCGAGCCTCGGCGTCATGACCAGTGAAAGCGGCGAGCGCTCGATTCTGCCGGTGTCGAGCAGATATCGGTAAAAGCTTTTGATCGAGGCGAGCTTGCGCGCGATCGAACGAGGCTTGATGCCGCTGTCGAAGAGGTGGCCCATGAAACGCCTGACATCGGGGACTTCGACCAGCTCCGGATCGACGGCGGACATTGCTTCGAGCCCACTCTCCTGTTTCAGAAACCCGAAAAACTGGATAAGGTCGGTGGAGTAAGCCGTCACCGTTTTGGGGGAAACGTTGCGAGCCGATTGGAGATGCGCGAGAAACTCGTCGAGCCACCGGCAATCGGCGGAACTCTTTTGTGCGGATTGACTGGAACTGCTTCTCTTCATGAAACTTCGAGGCTGACGAGCACCTCTCGCTCTTTGATGTAATACAATCGTTTGTCCTTCATCAGAAAACCGTTGAAAACCGGCATCGGTTCCCCGGCGGCCATCACGGCCTCATGGACAAGGCGATCACCTGCGCGGACGCTCAGCGTAGCGACCCAGCCGGGAACACCCTCCGCGCCGCTCTTCATCCGATGGCGCACGGTGACGCTCGTCGCGCCGAGGGCGATGCGCTCGACGTGGCCTGCCTCGTCGAGCGCGGCATCGGGAAGCAGAATGCCCTGCCACGCCTCTTCGCTTTGCGCCGCGTCGCGGAGCTGGTTGGGGCGCTCGTGCGCCGTGCCGAAGTGTTCGAGTTCGCGCCCGGTCTCAGGATCGACGAGCCAGTAGTCCCGCTCCGGAAAACCCGCGAAGACGAGTGACCGATACGTGAGTAACGCATCGCCGAGATTTGCGGTGAAGACCAGATCGGGACGGCTCCACGCGACGCGGCCCGCAGCCAGATCAACCGCCCAGATGCCCTGATGCTCCGGGCTGCCCGGCTGGTAGGTGTGACAGAAAAGCAGGCCACCGTGAACCGTTTCGAGTCCGATCATCCAGCCGTCTCCAACCAGAACCTCGTCTTCGCCACTCTTGTGAGTCAGCACGAAATCGTCGCACAGCACGCGGCCCGTGGACGCTTCGAGGCAAAAGAGCGAGGCCTTGCGCTGCTCCGGAAAGCGCTTGATGCCCATCACCGTATCGTTGCCGAACATCAGTTGCCAGACAAGAGCGCCGTTGCCGCCGCTCCACGACCACTGCTTTCCGGCTTCTGGCTGCCCTGAAACTTCAGTGTTCATACCTTCGCCCGTTGCAGTTTGTAAATCGTCACGGCCACGGTCTGGTCGCCATCGGCGTCGAACATGCGCGTCTCTGCGACTTCGAATCCATTCTCGTGCACCAGTTCGAGAAACTGATCGGCAAGCCGCCGCCTCGGATCGGCGATGTACGCCGAGCCGCCCGGAGCCAGCAGGGCGTTGATGGCCGTAACGATGGGCAGCAGATTGAGCCGCTCGTAGAGCACGTCGGCAGCAATGACGGCATCGAACTTCTCGTCCCCCTTGACCAGACGCCAGTCGAGGCGGCAGGTATCGAGCTGCACGCGATTTTTCAGCGCGTTGAAGGCGACGAACTTCAGCGCCTCGGTCGAGTAATCGGTGCAGAGCACACGCGCGCCGGTTTTGGCGGCGGCGATGCTCGCCATGCCGACCCCGGCTCCGAGTTCGAGCACCGACTTTCCCGCCAGCTCCCCGGTCTGTACGATCTGGCGGGAGAGCGTCACGGCAGCGGGCCAGATTTCCGCCCAGTAGGGCATCTGTTCATCCTTCACGAACGCTGCAGGATCAATGCGATCAAGGAGTGCGTAACTGTCGAGCACGGAGAGAAAGGTAAAATCGCTCTGGCCGAAGCGGTGCGAGACCTCCCGCAGATCGTACTCGGCGACAAGCTCCGCTCGCAGGCGGGCCAGTTCATCGTCGATAGCCGCATCCAGGCGACCCATCACCGGCACGGTATATCTTTCAAAAGGCATGGATTGTACTCAAAATTGCAAAGATTGAGACGAAGCTAAAAACTTGCCGGACACCCCGATTGCCGCGTTCTCCCGGCAACTGTCGGGACTCACTCGAACCGCTCAAGACACTTTTTAGAGTCGCCCTGTCATGAAAGTCACTTCCGTTTTCTATTTTGCAGCGCTATCGCGAACCACTTCAACCCACACCGCAAAACCCATGAACAAAGAGATCATCGAAGTTTTCGACAACACCTGGCCCGGCAGGGACTACACCATCGAGATCGTCAACCCCGAATTCACCTCGGTCTGCCCCAAAACCGGCCTGCCGGACTTCGGCACGATCACGATCAACTACGTACCCGACAAAAGCTGCATCGAGTTGAAGTCACTCAAATACTACTTCCTCGAATTCCGCAACGCCGGAATCTTCTACGAAAATATCACCAACAGGATTCTCGACGACCTGGTCGAAGCCTGCCAGCCAAAGAGGATGACCGTCAAAACCGACTGGAACGCCAGGGGCGGCATCACCGAAACGGTCACCGTAAGCTACAGCAAAAGCGAAGAGTAACCCCCACCAATGCAGAACGCCCCGGAAATCCGGGGCGCTGCTGAGATGAAACCTCTGTTCTGAATTCCGCAGGGAATCAGTACTTCTCCTGAAGCCAGGTTCCGATGGTATTGATTTCTTCCGCGGTTATGCCAGAACCAGGGAACTCCTGCATTCTCTTGACGATAAGCCTGACCTGACCAGTTTTCTTGAACTTGGTGCGAAAAGCGTCAGCGACAGAACCAAGGGTATGGCACTTGTTGCACTTTGCATCGGTCAGCTTCTCGGCTGCGGCGAAATCGAAATCAGCCGGAACCGGAGGGAGATCGCTCGTTGCAGCCGGCTTGTTGAGGAATTCGCTGAGTTGCTCGACGCTGCGGATGGACTTTCCGTCCAACGTAGTGGTACGTCCTCCCTCCCAGTAAAACCTGAGGCTGAAGAACATCACCATGACGATCACGAAAATGCTCAGTGGGAAGCTCAGGAACCACTTGTCGCTGATGGCTCCGGACATCTTGCCAAGACCCATGATAATGAGAGAAGCGCAGAAAATGAGGAGGAACCATCCCATGAATGACTTCAGCGGAACCAGAGCAGGAATAGAATTCGGCGCCGGAATATAGCCGGTCAGGAAAGAAACAGCAAAAAACAAGGTTCCCATTAAGACAGCCCCGATTATTGCCAAAGCAATAAGCTTACCGTTTGACTTTTTGTCCATGACAGGTAATGGATTAGGTGTTAGCCGCTTTCAAGATTTATTGAGAAAGATAAACATTATTGACAAAGAGGACAAACATTTAAACCTAAAAAGCGTCAAACATTATCGAGCATCCCGCCCGTCGTGAATTTGGCATTTTGCTTGCAGCCGCGCGATACGTAAGTTTCATGGCAGTCTTCGCCATTGACCAACCAGGATCCCCCGTACCATGATCACCTCAACGACCAGCGTCGTCGATTTCGACAAAGCCGCACTCGATTTCCGTTACCTGCTCGACTGCTTCATCGAGGTGCTGAACAGTCTCGGCCAGGAGGCGCTCGCCCAACACATCGGCGGCGAGAGCAACGCGCCGATCAGGGAGTTCAGCCAGGCCGAACGCGCCATCCAGGCCTGGTCGATCGTGTTCCAGCTCCTCAACATGGCCGAGGAAAACTCCGCGTCGCAATACCGCCGCCGCCTCGAATCGACCGAGGGGGTCGAGTCACTCAGCGGCCTCTGGGGCGAGGCGTTGCGCCACCTGAAAAACCTCGGCGTCACCGAAGCCGAGATCGCCGCCGAGCTTCCCGAAATCGAGGTCGAGCCAACCCTCACGGCGCATCCGACCGAAGCCAAGCGCCGCACCGTGCTCGAACAGCACCGCGAGCTGTACCTGTTGCTCGTCAAGCGCGAGAACCGCATGTGGACGCCCGCCGAGCGCGACAAAATCCGCGCCGACATCAAGGTGGTGCTCGAACGGCTCTGGCGCACCGGCGAAATCCTGTTCGAAAAACCCGAAGTGAGCACCGAGCGGCAGAACGTGCTGCACTACCTGCACACCATCTTTCCCGACATTCTGCCCATTCTCGACAGCCGCCTCGAAAAGGCGTGGGCCGTGGCGGGATTCGACCCGGCAATCACCGCCGATCCGCGCAACCTGCCGCGCCTGAGCTTCGGAAGCTGGGTCGGCGGCGACCGCGACGGCCATCCGCTCGTCACCGCCGAAACCACGCGAGAGACGCTCCGGGAGATGCGCCGCCATGCCATTGTGCTCGTTCGCAGCCAGCTCGAATGGCTCGCCTCCATGCTCAGCCTATCGGGCCGCTTCCAGTCCCCCTCCGGAGCTATGGAGGAACGCATGGAGACGATGCGCCACAAACTCGGCGATGACGGGTTGACGGCCTTCGAGCGGAACCTGCACGAGCCGTGGCGGCAGTTCGTCAATCTCATGATCGAGGCTCTTCCCGACGAGAGGGCGACGCCGCTCGACGGAACAACGGAATCCGGGCGCTACTGTTACCACCGCCACGCCGAGCTGCTCGCCGACCTGGAGCTGATGATGAGTTCGCTCACGGCCATCGACGCGCGGAACATCGCGCTTGGCGACGTCGCGCCGGTCTATCGCATCGTGCAGACCTTCGGCTTTCACCTCGGACGGCTCGACATCCGCCAGAACAGCCGCTTCCACGACCTGGCCCTTTCGCAGCTCATGACGGCGGCGGGCCTCGACGGCAAGGGCTTTCCCGAATGGAGCGAAGAGGTGCGTCTCGCGTTCCTCGACCGGGAACTGCTCTCGCCTCGCCCCTTCACCCACCCCGACATGCACACCGGCCCGGAGGCCGAAACCGTGCTTGCCTGCTACCGGGTACTCTTCGACCACTACCGGCAGTTCGGCCCCGACGGCATCGGCTCGCTGATCGTCAGCATGACGCGCAACCTCTCCGACCTGCTGGTCGTTTATCTCTTCGCCCGCGAGGTCGGCCTCATGACGCCGCACGGCGACGGCGACGCCTGCCCGATTCCGGTGGTGCCGCTCTTCGAGACCATCGACGACCTCGAACGCAGCCACGACATCCTCGACCGCTTCCTCGCGCACCCGGTCACCCGTCGCAGCATCGCCTTGCAACAGGAGCTGCACGGACGAAAGAAGCCGGTGCAGCAGGTGATGGTCGGCTACAGCGACAGCAACAAAGACGGCGGCATCGTCACCAGCCTCTGGAGCCTCTACCGCTCCGAGGAGCGGCTGATCGAAGCGGGCCGCAAGCACGGCGTCGATGTGCTCTTCTTCCACGGACGAGGCGGCAGCATCAGCCGCGGGGCCGGGCCGACCCACCGCTTCATCCGGGCGCAGCCGCACGGCTCACTCGACGCCGGACTCCGCGTCACCGAGCAGGGCGAAACCATTTCGCAAAAGTACGCCAACCGCATCAGCGCGGCGTATAATCTCGAACTCTTCCTGGCAGGAGTCGCCGAAGCGCGGCTCGACCACCGCAAGGAGGGCTACCGCCCGCACCCGCTCGAAAAGGTGATGGACACGCTCGCCCACAGCAGCAACAAAGCCTACCGGCAGCTCATCGAAGCCGACGGGCTGATCGACTTCTTCCGCCAGGCCACGCCGATCGACATCATCGAATCGAGCCGCATCGGCTCGCGCCCCGCCCGTCGCACCGGGCGGCAAAGCCTCGAAGACCTCCGCGCCATTCCGTGGGTCTTCAGCTGGAACCAGGCCCGCTTCGGCATCTCCGGATGGTACGGCGCAGGCACGGCGCTCGAAGAGCTTCGCGCCACCGATCCCGAAACCTTCGAGGTGATGCGCAAAAGCGACTTCTCCTGGGCGCCGTTCCACTATATTATAAACAACATCGCCACCAGCATATTGTCGGTCGATCCGTGGATCATGGAGCAATACGCCGCGCTGGTGGAGGATCGAGCCATCCGCGAAAACCTGCTCGGCATGATCCAGGCCGAATACCTCCGCACGATGCGCCTGATCGAGCTGATCTACGGCGGCCCGCTCAGGGAGAAGCACTTCAACGTTTACCGCTTCATCGAAACCCGCCAGGAGGGCCTCGGCAAACTGCACCGCTTGCAAATCGACCTGCTCAAAAGCTGGCGAGCCGCCAAAGCCAGCGGCGACGAAGAGCTGGCCGATTCGCTGCTCCCCGAACTGCTGCTCACGGTGAACGCCATATCGGGAGGATTGCGGACGACGGGGTGAAAAGAGCCTTGCCGGGCAAGCATTGAGCAATCCGGATACTCCAACCACAACTTCGGCATCGCCTTCGACATTGGCGTATTCGAGGGAAACAAATATCTGCCGGACTCGCCCAAATCACAAGGCCGTCGGCACGTTGGGAGTGGACTTGGGACTCGAATGGGGAGGAAACTGGAAAACCATCGTTGACCAGCCCCACTATCAGCTCCGGCCCGACTGGGCGAAAGAGATGCCCGAAAAGCAGATGCTCGCCGAACTGCGCAACAGGCACAATAGCGGAGGCGGCGATTACGTATAGCTGAACCGAGCGTCAAGCTGTCCGGCCAGCTCGGTGGGTTGGCCAAGACAGGTTGGCGGAAAGGTGGGAGGGGGGGGAACTGGCCGCTGGATCGCCCACAAACTCAACTCTTGGGCGATCAGACTGACTGAAAGATTATGTCTGACTCGAAAACCCCAAGTCTTTGAATAGAGCATTGATAGATTCAGTGATTCGATTTATGACAGCCATATAGCCCTCACTTTTCGATGCAAGCACTTCAGGTGCAGGATCATCAGACGCAAGCCAAAGTTCCATGTTCGAGCCCAGAGATAGTTGATAGCACAAGCGTTCAAAGACTGCGCGGGACGTCTCGGAGAGAAAGATCAGGTTTTCATCCAATAACGTTTCGATTTCGTTCCAGTGGCTGTTTATGGACTTGTTGTCGTTTGCATCAAGCTGATCTGGACGAGGAGAAAACTCACCTCCTTGTTCTGCACTCACGTGAGCATTGCAATATCGCTGAAGAGAAACCAGACGCTTTTGGATCAATTTGAAGGCGGCAAGTCGCTCCGAATATAGGATGTCAGTACGTTTCCATTCTGACTTGACCTCTTCAAGCTTTTTGTCATACTCGTGCTTGATGGAACCTTCAATACGTGACTTTGCCCAGTAACCAAAAACGGAATTCACTGCCGCAACAACAGCACCAATTGATAGAAGGTCGGAGATGTCCATAAAACCTTACAATATTTAGACTGATCTGCCTATTTCAGGAAATGAAGAAAGGCTCTTTCTGCATAAGACAACCTCAAAATCATAATCGCAAATCAGCCATTTAATTTATAAACAACTTAAATGGATTAACAACCACTTATTAATCCAGCAGTCATCCCACCACCAAAATCATTGACACCTGCTCCGTATCGACCCAATACCAGTATCTTTCCATGAACATGTGTCAGTTTATCGCCATTTTACTTCGTTTAATACCATTGAATAACCGTCGTTGCTCTTTCGTAAGAGGACGGCCACAAGAGCCGTCCCTACAGTTATGAACGACAGATTTTGCCGAAGAAAATCATGTTCATTATCCGTGTGCGGTATCGATCCTGATACAGGAGGCTCGCAAAGCGGAATTCACCGTATTTTTCCGTATAATCAGGCAAGAGCGGCGGTTATCCCCTTACCCTTTGTGACCGGCGCTGGCAGTGAATCAACCCCTACTCATTGTCTCATATATGCTTACCAAACTCTGCGCGGCTGCGCTGCTGGGCATCGATGCCCTGAAGGTCGAGATTGAAACTAATGTTTCCGGCGGCTTGCCCGCCTTCACGGTGGTCGGATTGCCGGACAGCGCGATCAAGGAGAGCCGGGAGCGGATTCTGACGGCTATCCGTAACTCTGGCTTCGAGTTACCGTCGAAGAAAATAACGGTCAACCTTGCGCCTGCGGACGTCAAAAAAGAGGGCACGTCGTTCGATCTTGGCATCGCCGTCGGGCTGCTCGGCTCGCTTGGCGAGATCAAGGGGCAGTTCGAGGAGACCATCGTGCTCGGCGAGTTGGCGCTCGACGGCTCGGTGCGGCGCATCAGCGGTACGCTGCCGATGGCCGTGATGGCCGCGAAGGAGAATATCCGCTGGATGATCGTGCCGAAGATGAACGCGGCGGAGGCGGCGGTGGCCATTTCGGCGACCGGCGCGGCGACGCAGGTGTTCGGCGTCGAAACGCTCGTCGAGGCCGCCGGGCTGCTCAACGGCTCCATCACGCCCGAACCGGTGAGCGTGAACGTTGCGGAGCTGTTCGACTGCGAGCCGGAGTACCCGGTCGATTTCGCCGAAATCAAGGGGCAGCTCGCCGCCAAAAAAGCGATCGAAATCTCGGCGGCAGGCGGGCACAACCTGCTCATGATCGGCCCGCCCGGCAGCGGCAAAACGCTGCTGGCCAAGGCGATTCCGGGCATTCTGCCGCCGCTCGGCTTTGAGGAGTCGCTCGAAACGACCAAGATTTACTCGGTCTCAAGCCTGCTCGAACGCAATCGTCCGCTCATGATCACGCGCCCCTTCCGCAACCCGCACCATACGAGCAGCAACGTCGCCCTGATCGGCGGCGGAGCGCAGGCCAAACCGGGCGAGGTGAGCCTGGCGCACAACGGTGTGCTCTTTCTCGACGAGCTGCCGGAGTTCACGCGCAGCGCGCTCGAAGTGCTGCGCCAGCCGCTCGAAGACCGCGAAGTGACCGTCTCGCGCGCGGCGCTGACGACGCGCTACCCGGCGGGCTTCATGCTTGTGGCCGCGATGAACCCCAGCCCCGCCGGGCCGCTCAAGGATCGCGACGGCCTACCGACCGCCTCGCCGGAGCAGATCCGGCGCTACCTCTCCAAAATCTCCGGCCCGCTGCTCGACCGCATCGACATCCACATCGACGTGCCGAAGGTCGAAAACATCGAGCTGTTCTCGAACAATCTGGCCGAAAGCTCCAGCGCTATCCGCAAGCGGGTGATCGCGGCCCGGGCCGTGCAGCACGAGCGCTTCGCCGCGCTGGCGTCGCCGCGCATTTTTACCAACGCGCAGATGAACTCGAAGCTGATCCGCAAGTTCTGCAAGCTCGACCAGCAGAGCGCCGAAAAGCTGATGGACGCCATGAACCGCCTGAACCTCTCAGCCAGAGCGCACGACCGCATTTTAAAAGTAAGCCGCACCATCGCCGACCTCGACGGCGCGGAGCATATCGAAATGAAGCACCTCGTGCAAGGCATCCAGTACCGAAGCCTCGACCGCGAGTTCTGGAGTTTTTGAGGGGGAGGGAATCAGACGGATCGGACTGGTTGGACCGATCTGTCAGAAAAAGATTTTGCGGAGCTGTGCGCCATTCCGCAGGGCGGCCACAAGAGCCGCCTCTACATTATCCATTATCATTTAATCTCCACTTCGACCGGGTCGAGCGCCAGCACTTGAGGCTCTTCGGCGCGGAGGAGGTAGCGGGCGGTTTTTGTGCCGGGCAGGTTGGCGAGCGGTTGCAGCTCGCCGAGCGATTGCAGCTCGCCGAGCGATTGCCGGAGCGCTCCGGCGGTCAGCGCCGAGGTCAGTTGCGATGCGTCGCCCGCGAGCAGATATTCGAGCCAGGTTTTGCGGGCGGGCAGGTAGAGCAGCTCCGGCTTGACTTTGGCGCCCATCTTCGCGAGTTTTTGGGCCTCCTGCACGGCCTCGTCGAGGCCGCCGATGCGGTCGATGAGGCCCACTTCGAGCGCACGCTTGCCTGTCCACACCCGGCCTCCGGCCACGGCATCGACCTCGGCGGGAGTCATGTGGCGACTGCGCGACACCTTGCCGATGAAATCGTCATAAATCACGCCGGTGGTCTCGACGAACTTGCGGAACGAGGCGTCGTCAAACGCCTTGAAGGGCGTGTAGGCGTCGGCGAAACGTCCGCGCGTCAGCACTTCGCGGTGGATGCCGGTTTTTTCGAGCAGACCGCCGAAGTCCGGCTTGAGCGAAAAGACGCCAATCGAGCCGGTCACGGTCATCGGCTCGGCGTAGATTTTGCTACCCGCGAGCGCCACCATGTAGCCGCCCGAAGCCGCCACGCCGGACATCGAGGCCACGATCGGCTTCCTCGCTTTCGCCTCGTCGAGCAGTTCGAGCATCGTCGAGGCTGCAAGCGCATCGCCGCCGGGGCTGTCGATGCGCAGCACGATAGCCTTGACCTTCGGGTCGTCGAGCGCGGTCTGGAGCGCCTGCTTCACGGTGGAGACGTCGGTTCCTTCGCCGTCGCCCATGCCCTTCGCGCCGTCGCTGACGATCATGCCGGTGATGGCGACCACGGCGATCCGGTCGCCGCCGCCCTGCGGCCTCATGCCGCCAGTCGCATCGAGATACTCCCGTCCGCCCACGAACAGCTCTCCGACGGGCTTGCCGAGCCGCTCTTCGTACTCCTTTTCAAGCTCGCGCTCGGTGGCCACCCGGTCGATCAGTCGCAGCGCGAGCGCTTTTTCAGGCGTCAGCACGGCGAGCGAATCGATCACATTCCTGAAAGCCTCCTTGCCGATTTTTCGCTGCCGCGACACGGAATCGAGATAATCGGCCCAGGCGTCGTCGAGCAGCGCATTGGTCTCTTCGAGGCTCTCCGGGCTTGGCGAACTCCGGGTAAAGGACTCGACGGCGCTCTTGTACTTTTTCCACTGCGCCGCCTGGAAACTCACGCCGAGCTTTTTGAGCGGATCGGCAAAAAAGAACATCTCGGCCTTCAGACCGTCGAGCGTCATCCACGACCCATTCCGGACGATGACTGAATCGCAGGCGGCGGCGAGCCGGTAATCTTTGTCTTCGGGCGTGTTCAGCAAAGCGGTCACCTTTTTGCCCGATTTCCGCAGCAGGGCTATGGAGCGTTCAAGCTCCTGAACCTTCGCCGCCGGAGCGCTGAGAGCGTCGATTTCGAGCAGCACCGACTCGACGCGCTTGTCGGTTCTGGCCCGGTCGAGCATACTCAGCAGCTCTTCGAGCGAAAGTTGCTGGCCTCCTCCGGCGAACGGAAACGAAGTCGCAGCCGAGGTACGCTCGTCGATAACGCCGTTCACCGGCACCCGGAGCACAAAGCTGCCCGGAAGCCGGTTGCCCCAGTGATGCGCGAGCCACCCCAATCCGGCGAGCAGCAGCACGGCGACAACCGCCGTCAGGCATCCGGCGCGGAAACATCCGCCTTTTTTTCTGTTCGTATCGGCCATATTGTGTTCAATGAATTCACTGATAAAGAATGCAGCTCACCTTGTGCGACAGGTCATCCTCGAGCGGCAGCAGCTCCGGCTCGCGCTTCCGGCACTCCTCTTTGGCGAAGGGGCAGCGGGGGTGGAAGTTGCACCCCTCCGGAATCGAGAGCGGCCCCGGAAGATCGCCATTCAGCACGATGCGCTCGCGCTTGCCGCCAAGCTCCGGCATCGGAATGGCCGAGAGCAGCGCCTGGGTGTAGGGGTGCTTCGGATTGGCGTAGAGCGCTTCGGCTTCGGCGATTTCGACGATCTTGCCGAGGTACATCACCGCAACGCGATCCGAGATGTACTCGACCACCGAGAGGTCGTGCGCGATAAAAAGATAGGTCAGCCCCAGCTCGCGCTGCAAATCCTTGAGCAAATTGATGATCTGCGACTGGATCGAGACGTCGAGCGCCGAGACCGGTTCGTCGCAGATGATGAACGACGGGTTCACGGCCAGCGCCCTGGCGATGCCGACGCGCTGGCGCTGGCCGCCGGAGAACTCGTGCGGATAGCGGCTGGCGTAGTCGCGGTTGAGGCCCACCGTGTCGAGGAGCTGGTCGATTTTCCTGGCGGTGGCCGACGCGCCTTTGGTGATGCCGTGCACCTTGAGCACCTCGCCGAGCGTCTGCCCGATGGTCAGGCGCGGGTTGAGCGAGCCAAAGGGATCCTGGAAAATCATCTGCATCTCCGTGCGCAGCGGCCTGAACTCCCGGTTGCCAAGGTCGGTGATGTCGCGGCCACGAAAAACGATTTTGCCCCCTTTCGAGGGCTGCACGAGCCGGATGATCGCCCTGCCAAGCGTGGTCTTGCCGCAGCCCGACTCGCCGACCAGGCCGAGCGTTTCGCCCCGGAACACCTCGAACGACACGCCGTTGACCGCTTTGGCCACCTGCCTGCCGCCGGAAAGTCCGGCGCTCCTGACCGGAAAATGCACCTTCAGGCCGCTGACCGACAGTATCTGTTCACGCTGCATGGGCTTGCATCAATCTGTTTCTCATATTTTTTACTATAATGCCGGAGACAATATACAAGCTTCCCGAATAAAGGCCACCGACGATAATCTGGTGCAACCCTTGACACATTCCCGCGACGAACATAAAGGCGCGCTCTCCGTGGTGGCCACCCCGCTCGGCAACCTCGACGACATGACTTTCCGCGCGGTCAAAACGCTGCGCGACGCGGGCGCGATTGCCTGCGAGGATACCCGGCGCACCTCGATTCTGCTCAAGCACTTCGGCATCGAGGGCAAGCGGCTGGTGAGCTACCACAGCTTCAACGAAGAGCGCGCCGTCCGGCAGGTGATCGAGCTGCTCGAAGCGGGCGAGGACGTGGCGCTCGTGACCGACGCGGGCACGCCCGCCATCAGCGATCCCGGCTACACGATGGCGAGCGCCGCGCACTCGGCGGGCTTGCCGGTGGTGCCGGTGCCGGGCGCGAGCGCCCTGACGGCGGCGCTCTCGGTTTGCCCGCTGCCGTCGAGCAGCTTCTTCTTCGCCGGGTTCCTGCCGCACAAAAAGGGGCGCAAAAGCCGCCTCGAATTCCTCGCCTCGCTCGACAGCACCGTCGTGCTGTACGAATCGCCGCACCGGATCGGCAGGCTGATGGAGGAGGTAAAGGAATATTTCTCCGACGCGCAGGTGTTCGCCGCGCGTGAAATCACCAAGATGCACGAAGAGTACGTCACCGGCGCGCCCGACGAGCTGGCGGCCCACTTCACCGGCCAGAAGCAGCGGGGCGAGTTCGTCGTAGTCGTCCATCCGGCAGACAAACGTTCAAAAAAGAGACAGGAACATGCAGATCATCACTGACCCCGCCGAAATGCAGAAGATCGCCGAAAAGCTGCGCCTCCAGCACCAGTACATCGGCGTCGTCATGACGATGGGCGCTCTGCACGAGGGGCACCTGAGTCTGGTGAAACTCGCAAAGGCCCATGCCGGAACGGTCATCATGACCATCTTCGTCAACCCGACGCAGTTCGGCCCGGAGGAGGATTTCCACCGCTATCCGAGGCCTTTCGAGCAGGACGCGGCGCTCGCCCGGTCGGCGGGCGTTGACTACCTCTTCGCGCCGTCGGCGGAGGCGATCTACCCGGAGGGATACGCGACGATGATCGATCCCGGCCCGATAGCGACGCGCTTCGAGGGCGCTTCGCGCCCCGGCCACTTCAGCGGCGTGGCCACGGTGGTGGTCAAGCTGCTCGGCATCACGCGCCCGCACCTCGCCATCTTCGGCGAAAAGGACGCCCAGCAGCTCACGGTCATCCGGCGGGTGGTAGCCGACCTGAATATCGCCGTCACGATTCTCGGCGCTCCTGTCGCCCGCGAAAGCGACGGACTGGCCACCAGCTCGCGCAACATCTTCCTCTCCTCGGACGAGCGCCAGCAGGCGGCGGTGCTCTACCGCGCCATCCGGTACGCCGCCGAGCAGATCGAACAGGGCCGCGCCGACCTCGACGCCATCGCCTCGGAAGCCGAAGCGCTGGTGCGCTCCGAGCCGGACGCCGAGCCGGACTATCTCAGCTTCGTCGATGACGCCACCTTCGAGCCGCTCACGCAAGCCGCGCCCGGCAAAGCCTGCCGCCTCGTCATGGCCGTGCGCATCGGCTCGACCCGGCTGATCGACAACTGGAGATTTGAGTGCGCGTGATGCTTTTTTTAGTGATGACAGCGGTAGCACGAAAGCACGTCCAGCACTGGAAGGCAACAAATTTATAGTATATTACTTGACTTTTTAAATTTTTGAATTGGCTTCGACCTCGACCGGCATCCAGAGTCCTGATTTTTCCGGCGACATGGCATCGCCGCGAAGGTCAACCGAAGAGGTTCATCACTACTAACCACAACAGATTTACATGTTTATCAAAAAAGAGATCGATCTTGGACAGGGGAAGGTAATCACGATCGAAACCGGTAAAATGGCCAAACAGGCCGACGGCTCGGCGGTCGTTTCGCTGAACGACACCATGGTGCTCGCCACGGTGGTATCGAGCAAAACGCCTCCATCGCCAAATCAGGACTTCTTTCCGCTCCAGGTCGAGTACCGCGAGAAATATTCCGCGGCAGGCAAGTTCCCAGGCGGCTTCTTCAAGCGCGAAGGCCGCCCGTCAGAAAAGGAGATTCTCTCCGCCCGCCTGATCGACCGCGCCCTGCGCCCGCTCTTCCCTGACGGCTACTACCACGAAACCCAGATCATCATTTCGGTCATCTCCTCCGACACGATCAACGACGCCGACGTGCTCGGCGGCATCGCCGCTTCGGCTGCCATCATGGTCTCCGACATTCCGTTCCAGAACCCGATGTCCGAAGTTCGCGTCGGTCGCGTCAACGGGTTCTTCCTCGTCAACCCCGACATCAACGAGCTGTCGCAGAGCGATATGGACATCTGCATCGGCGGCACCGAGGACACCATCTGCATGCTCGAAGGCGAGATGAAGGAGATCTCCGAAGTCGAAATGCTCGACGCCATCCGCTTCGGCCACGAAGCCATCAAGAAAATCTGCGCCCTCCAGCGCGAGCTCGCCACCGAGGTCGCCAAAGCCAAGCGTCCCTTCGCGCCCACGCTGCCACCGGCTGACCTGGTTGCCGTCGTGGAGGCCAACTGCGCCGCCGAGCTGAAAGCGCTCGCCTACACGCCACTCGCCAAAGAGGAGCGCGCCGAGCAAACCAAGGCGATCTACAAGGAGACTTTAAAGAAGACCCTTGCGCACTTTGAGTCCATCATCGACAAGGGCGTCCTCGAAAACGCCATGATCGAAGGTGATCATTCAAGGGCGCTCTGCATGAACGAGCACATGATCGAAGAGTGCATCCACTCGGTCGAAAAGAAGGTGATGCGTCACATGATTCTCGACGATAGCAAACGCCTCGATGGCCGCTCGCTCGACCAGGTTCGCCCGATCAGCATCGAGCTGGGTCTGATTCCGAGGGCTCACGGTTCGGCGCTCTTCACCCGCGGCGAAACGCAGGCGCTCGTCACGCTGACGCTCGGCACCAAAAAGGACGCCCAGTCGGTCGATACGCTCACCGACGACAAGGACAAGCGCTTCATGCTGCACTACAACTTCCCGCCCTTCTCGGTTGGCGAAACCGGCAGGGTCGGCGGCACCGGACGGCGCGAGATCGGTCACGGCAACCTCGCCGAGCGCTCCATCAGAATGGTGATGCCTCCGGAACAGGAGTTCCCCTACACGGTGCGCCTTGTGTCGGACATCCTCGAATCGAACGGTTCGTCGTCGATGGCCTCGGTCTGCGGCGGCACGCTCGCCGCGATGGACGGCGGCATCCCGCTCCGTAAGCCGGTCTCCGGCATCGCGATGGGCCTCATCAAGGAGGGCGACCACTACGCCGTGCTCTCCGACATTCTCGGCAACGAGGATCATCTCGGCGACATGGACTTCAAGGTGGCTGGCACCCGCGACGGCATCACCGCCTGCCAGATGGACATCAAGATCGACGGCCTCGACTACCACATCCTCGAAACCGCGCTCGAACAGGCGCGTCACGGACGCCTGCACATCCTCGACATTATGACCGAGGCCCTTCCCGAATCACGCGAAGACATCGGCAGGTACGCGCCGCGCCTCACAAGCATCCAGATTCCGGTCGATGCCATCGGCATGGTGATCGGCAAGGGCGGCGAAACCATCCGCAGCATCACCGAGGAGACCGGCGCGGAGATCAACATCGAAGACGACGGCACGGTGACGATCGCCTGCTCCAGCCCCGAAGGCACCAAGGCGGCTGTCGAGACCATCAAGACCCTCGTCTCCAAACCCGAAGTCGGCACGGTCTATATGGGCAAGGTTCGCGACATCCGCGACGAGCTTGGCGCCTTCGTCGAGTTCCTGCCGAAAACCGATGGTCTGGTGCACATCTCGGAAATCTCGAAGCAGCGCATCGCCAAGGTGAGCGACGTGCTCAAGGTGGGTGACCGGATCAAGGTGAAGCTGATCGACGTGCGCAAGGATCCGCGCACCGGCAAGACCAAGTTCGCCCTCTCCATCAGGGCGCTGCTCGACGAAGAGGGCGCCGAGAGCAACGGAACGCCAAAAGAACAGCAGGGCTGAGCATAGCGAAACTGAATCAAAGGCAGTGCAGGAGAACGAAGAATTCTGCGCTGCCTTTTTTCATTACCGGCGCGGGATTATCTTCCCTGCACCTTTTTGAACATGACCGGAGAATCATGAAATACGACTTTTCAGCACTGGAGAAAAAGTGGCAGGCCCGGTGGGCGAGCGAACAGACCTTCGCCTCCTCCGACGACCAAGAGAAGCCCAAATATTACGTGCTTGACATGTTCCCCTATCCAAGCGGATCGGGCTTGCATGTCGGCCACCTCGAAGGGTACACCGCCACCGACATCGTCGCCCGCTACAAGCGCTGCCGCGGCCACAACGTGCTGCACCCGATGGGGTGGGACGCCTTCGGCCTGCCCGCCGAACAGTTCGCCATCAAAACCGGCACGCACCCGCGCCTGACCACCGAAAAGAACGTCACGAGCTTCCGCGAGACCCTCAAGAGCATGGGCTTCTCCTACGACTGGAGCCGCGAAATCAACACCACCGATCCGAACTACTTCAAGTGGACGCAGTGGATTTTCCTGAAACTCTACGAAAAAGGGCTGGCCTACATCTCGGAGGTCGATGTCAACTGGTGCGAGGAGCTGAAGGTGGTGCTGGCCAACGAGGAGGTGGATGAGAAGCTCGCCGACGGCTACACGGTGGTGCGCCGCCCGCTGCGCCAGTGGGTGCTGAAGATCACCGCCTACGCCGAGCGGCTGCTCGAAGAGCTCGATGAGGTGGACTGGCCGGAGAACGTCAAGCAGATGCAGCGCAACTGGATCGGACGTTCCGAGGGGGTCGAGATCGACTTCGAGCTGCGCTGCCACCGCACCAACCTGCGGGTTTACACCACCCGGCCCGACACGCTCTTCGGCACGACCTACCTCGTCATTTCGCCGGAGCACCCGATGGCCGAGAAGCTCGCCATCGCCCAGCAGCTCGTGGAGGTCAAGCGCTACATCGAGCAGGCCAGGCTCAAAACCGAGCTTGAGCGCACCGGCTTGCAGAAGGACAAAACCGGCGTCTTCACCGGCTCCTACGCCATCAACCCGGCCACGGGCGAAGCGCTGCCGGTCTGGATTTCGGACTTCGTGCTCACCAGCTACGGCACCGGCGCGATCATGAGCGTCCCGGCGCACGACAGCCGCGACTGGGAGTTCGCCAAAAAATTCGGCCTGCCGATCCGCGAAGTCATCAAAAGCCCGCACGACGTCGAGGAGGAGGTGTTCGACGGCAAGGAGAGCCTCTGCGTGAACTCCTCGAACGACGAGATCAGCATCGACGGCCTCGATTTCAAAACCGCCTTCGAGCGCATGGCCACCTGGCTGGAGTCGAAGGGCAAGGGCAAACGCAAGGTGAACTACAAGCTGCGCGACTGGGTCTTCAGCCGCCAGCGCTACTGGGGCGAGCCGATCCCGATCAAGCACTACGACGACGGCTCGATGCGCCCCGAAACCGCGCTGCCGCTCACGCTGCCGGAGGTCGAGGCCTACCACCCGACTTCGACCGGCGAGTCGCCCTTGGCCAACATCGAGGAGTGGCTTTACGGCGAGGACGAGCACGGCGCGTTCCGCCGCGAGACCAACACCATGCCGCAATGGGCCGGAAGCTGCTGGTACTACCTGCGCTTCATCGACCCCGAAAACAGCGAGGCGCTCGTCGATCCTTCGCGCGAAAAATACTGGATGAACGTCGATCTCTACATCGGCGGCGCGGAGCACGCGGTCTTGCACCTGCTCTACTCGCGCTTCTGGCACAAGGTACTCTACGACCTCGGCGTCGTCAGCACCAAGGAGCCGTTCCAGCGCCTCTTCAACCAGGGGATGATTCTCGGGGAAGATGGGGAGAAGATGTCCAAGTCACGCGGCAACGTCATTCCCGCCGACCACGTGCTCAACAGCTACGGCGCGGACGCGGTGCGGCTCTACGAAATGTTCCTCGGCCCGCTCGAACAGGTCAAGCCCTGGAACACCCACGGCATCGAGGGGATCAGCCGCTTCCTCAACAAGGTGTGGCGCCTGGTCTGGCCGGAGAACGCCGAAGAGCCGAGAGTGAGCGACGACAAACCGTCGGATACCCTCCTCAAGCGGATGCACAAGGCGATCAAAAAAGTGAGCGAGGATACCGAGCAGCTCAAGTTCAACACGGCCATCTCGGAGATGATGGTGCTCGTCAACGAGCTGACCAGAGCCGGATGCTACAGCCGCGAGGCGGTCGAGACCGTGCTCGTGCTGCTCTCGCCCTTCGCGCCGCACCTGGCCGAAGAGCTTTGGCAGACGCTCGGCCACTCGGAATCGATCAGCGGAACCGCATGGCCGGAGTTCGACGCGAAGCTCGCAGCGGACGACGTCGTCACCATCGCCGTGCAGGTCAACGGCAAGCTGCGCGGCGCCTTCGAGGCTCCGGCGGGCTGCTCGAAAGAGGAGATGATCGAGGCGGCCCGAAAGGTCGAGAGCGTCGCAAAGTTCCTCGAAGGGCAGAGTATCGTCAAGGAGATCGCCGTGCCGGGCAAGCTGGTCAATTTTGCCGTAAAGCTCCAGTGAGGGAACAAAATGATGCGTGGCATCATCTGTTTTTTTCTGTAACTTTTTGGACTCAATTAAATAAAGGGTATCCGGCCAGCCCTGACCAATCCGGCCGACCGGTCAGCGCCCTTTCAAGGGGCGATGACATTTTTTTCAATACAAAACTGTGTTACCAATGGCTACCGAGCAAACAACAGGCCAGTCCTCTGAATCTATCAGTTCGGTTCTTTCAGAACGGAGGAAATTTCCGCCGCCGGATGTGTTCTCTTCCACAGCGCACGTCTCAAGCATGGAGCAGTATGAACAGCTCTATGCCGATGCAGCCGCCGATCCCGACAAGTACTGGGGCGGCCTTGCGGAACAGTTCCACTGGTTCAAAAAATGGGACTCGGTACTTGAATGGAGTGCTCCGTACGCCAAATGGTTCAATGGCGGTACCACCAACATCGCCTACAACGCCCTCGACGTGCACGTCGGCAGTTGGCGCAAAAACAAGGCGGCCATCATGTGGGAAGGTGAAGAGGGCGACGAGCGCATCCTCACCTACGGCGAGTTGCACCGTCAGGTCAGCAAGTTCGCCAACGTCCTGAAAATCGCCGGTATCAAACCGGGTGACCGCGTGGCCATCTACATGGGCATGGTGCCCGAACTGGTTATCGCCGTGCTCGCCTGCGCACGGGTCGGCGCGGTGCACAACGTGATCTTCGCCGGATTCTCGGCCCACTCCATCTCCGAGCGCGTCAACGACTCCCAGGCCAAGCTGGTCATCTGCGCCGACGGCACCCGCCGCCGCGGAGGCACCATCAACCTCAAGAACATCGTTGACGAAGCAATCGTCAACACCCCATCGGTGCGCAACGTCATTGTCCTCAAGGTGACCGGCGAAACGATCCACATGCACGACGGCATGGATCACTGGTGGCACGACCTGATGGGTCTGGCCGACGACGTGTGCGAACCTGCCCAGCTCGAATCGGAGCACCCGCTCTTCCTGCTCTACACCAGCGGCTCGACCGGTAAACCGAAAGGCATCCTGCACACCACCGCCGGCTACATGGTGCACGCAGCCTCGTCGTTCAAATATGTGTTCGACATCAAGGATGAGGATATTTACTTCTGCACGGCTGACGTCGGCTGGATCACCGGCCACAGCTACATGGTTTACGGCCCGCTGCTCAACGGCGCGACCGTCTTCATGTACGAAGGCGCTCCGAACTACCCGCAGTGGGATCGCTTCTGGGACATCATCAACCGCCACAAGATCACCATTTTCTACACCGCGCCGACGGCCATCCGCGCCTTCATCCGCGCCGGTAACGAGTGGGTCACCAAGCACGACCTCCGTTCGCTCAGGCTGCTCGGCACGGTCGGCGAGCCGATCAACCCCGAAGCCTGGATGTGGTACCACAAGTACGTCGGTCAGGAGAAGTGCCCGATTGTGGATACCTGGTGGCAGACCGAAACCGGCGGCATCATGGTCTCCCCAATGCCGGGCGCAACCCCGACCAAGCCGGGCACGGCCACCCGCCCGCTGCCGGGCATCATGGTCGATGTGGTGCGCAAGGACGGCACTCCGTGCAACGCCAACGAGGGTGGCTACCTGGTCGTCAAACACCCGTGGCCCTCGATGCTCCGCACGATTTATGGCGACAACGAGCGCTACGAAAAGACCTACTGGTCGGAGTTCCCCGGCATGTACTTCACCGGTGACGGCGCCCGCAAGGATGATGACGGTTATATCTGGATCATGGGCCGCGTCGATGACGTGGTCAACGTCTCCGGCCACCGCCTCGGCACCAGCGAAGTCGAAAGCGCTCTCGTCTCGCACGAAGCGGTCGCCGAAGCCGCCGTGGTCAGCCGTCCGGACGACATCAAGGGCAACGCGCTGGTCGCATTCGTGACGCTCAAGGACGGCTACGAAGGCGACGCCAAGCTGCGCGATTCGCTCGGCAAGCACGTCCAGAAGGAGATCGGCGCCATCGCCAAGCCGGATGAAATCCGCTGGGCCAAAGGCCTGCCGAAGACCCGCAGCGGCAAAATCATGCGCCGCCTGCTTCGCGAACTCGCCACCTCCAACGAGATCAAAGGCGACGTCACCACGCTCGAAGACCTCGGCGTCATCGAGAACCTCCGCGAAAAAGAGGACGAAGCATAAGCTGAAACCAGCACCAAAACGAAACAAGCCCCGGCCATAAAAACCGGGGCTTGTTTGTTTCCAGTAGAATCGTCTTAAACTCTTCTCTTATAAGACCTATAAAATCACTCTTTTCCCTCAACCTTCTTCTCGCCCTCCGGAACACAAGGGTGTGACGGCTGGTCGCCGTGGCACTGCTTGATGGTTTCGGGTGAGCACTTTTCGGGAGTGCCTTTCAGCATTTCGGGCTTCTGGCAGCAGCAGGATTTTTCTTCACTCATGATTTAACTCCGGTTGGATTGATAATGCTTTCACTCATTTTCATTCGTGACGCCGAGCAACGCTGACGCAATCCCGTTCCATTCGGCAAGCACCCCCTTGTCCACGCGGTAATGCACCGAATAACCGCGCCGTTCAGGAAGCACGACTTCCGCATCGCGCAAAACCCGAAGATGCTGCGAAACCGCCGCCGGGGTGATATCAAGGGCCTTGGCCAGCGCGTTGACGCACAACGACCGCTCCTTCAGCAGCTCGACGATCCGAACCCTGGAACCCACGGAAAGCACCTTGAAAATCCGGGCCATGTTGTCAGCGTTACTCATCAAATCAATTTAATTAAGTGAACGCGCATACACTAAAACATTTTCAAACAAGCTCAGGTCTCGTTCATCAAACGCTCTATCGCTGACAAAATTTCCTCCACATCATCCGGAGTGACACCGGAAAACCAGAGCTTCTTCGGATAGATCATCACATTTGGCCCCTCGCCGCAAACCCCCAGGCACCCGGACGTCGAAACCCGCACCTTCCCTTTCCACCCTTTGGCATCAACAGCCTCCTTCAATTTCGCTTTCACAAGCAGGCTGTCACCATCCACACAAGATTTCCGCTCCCCTTTGCGGTCGTTGGTGCAGACAAAGACATGCGCGATGAATGGCGTTTCGTTTTGAGTAAGCATGATAGAATATCTCCGTAGTGTAATATTTAGTCTAATGTTGCCCACAAGCTGTGCCGATTTTCAGCGTCGACTTGATGTTTTTTTAGCTGTCTTTTCTCAGATAGAAAATATTGGCTTTCAGGTGTGGTTTGTACTTGGCACAGTAACGAATTATCTCCTCGTCCAATCCCAGCGTGCCTAGCGATGTTTCTGCCCCCTCTATAAAATGTCCGATAGGGCTGTTTCTTTGGTTCTTTATGTAGACCTCGACGTCCCCCTGTACTTCACAGTCGGCTTCATCAGCCCAACAACCGTAGCTCATCCTCTTTACATACACTAAGCAATCAACTGACGTTTCGGCTTTTTCCAGCACACTCAACAAACACACACCGTCAATAACAAAGCATTCTAATTCAGACGCGTTCTGTTTAATAGCTTCATATTTCAGATAATCTCGAAATCCACCACGACCTTTATCCAGATAGTTATCAAGATTTATGTGGCTCAGACCCAATAATCTCGCCAATGATGCCGCCAATGTTGACTTGCCTACGCCACTCATCCCATCGACGCCAATACGGTAATAACCGTTGTCACGAATATGTGCTGCCAATTGATTGACATCATCCATTTCCATCATCCTTTAACTGGTAACATTAATTTGCGCCATCATCACCTCACATAAAAATTCCCTACTTTTCAAGGTAATCTTTCCACCGAAAATAAAATCACTTCACACCATGCGACCAGCACACATCATCCGGATTTTTCCGCTCTGCACAGTCCTGCTTTTCGCAGGATGCGGCGGCAACTCGTCTCAGCAATCTGAACCCGGCGGCGGCAATGCGGCGGTTCAACAGCAGGCCTCGAAAATCATCGAACCCTGCCAGCTCATTTCGCAGGAGGAGGCCGCCAAGCTGCTTGGGGAAGCGGTCAAGCCTGCGGAGAAAAGTGAACAGCAGGTGGTGGGCATGAAGCTCTGCCTGTACAACCCGGCCAGCGGCGAACCGATACCCTTCTTGCAGGTCTCGCTGACCCAAGACGCATTCTTCCCGCCCGGCGGCGTCGGCGCGGCGTCGATCTACAAGAGCCTCAAGGATAATTTCAAGGATATGAGAACCGACATCGAAGGCGTAGGCGACGAAGCGTTCATCACAACCGGCGGCATTTACATTATGGCTGACGGCTACTACATCCAGATCGGAGCCGGAAACACCAGCAATGCTGCCATCCGGCAAAGGCTGATCGAAGCCGGAAAAATGGCCGTCGCGAAGCTGAAAACACTGGAGTAGAGCTATTCAAACAAAAGTTCTCCTGTACGACTTATAAGTCCTATAGGTCGTATGTGACTTATAGGACTTATAAGCCCCCCCGGCCTGCTCTTTCACGGATTCAGTTGCAAAATGGTGAAGTTCAGGAAAGAGGCGAAGCTCACCCAAGCGAGATAGGGCGCAAGCAGCAGTGAGGCCGGTTTCGAGACTTTGGCGAAGGCCAGCATGGTCAGGACGATGAAAATCCAGAGTAGCGCGATGACGACCAGCGCCTGCATCGGTGATTGCATTCCGAAAAACGACGCCGACCAACCGAGGTTCAGCATCAATTGAACCGCGAACAGCGCAACGCCCGCTTTGACCTCGTTCTTCTGCCACCCCGCGCCGAGCACCTTGGCGAGCGCCGTGCCCATCATGATGAACAGCACGGTCCAGACGGGCGCAAAGAGCTGGTCCGGTGGATTCCATTCCGGCTTGTTGAGCGTGGTGTAATACCAGGAACCCGGCTCCGGCGTGAAGGTGCTTCCGGCAAAGCCGACCGCAAGGCAAAGGCCGATGCAGAGCGCGAGGGTGAGAATTCGTTGTGACATAACCGGGGATTGTTTGATGAAGCCAGAGTTTCACACTACACAAGCTCGATGGCGGGCAGTTAATTCCCGGCGCGGACTCTTCTTGCGGATCGTCGTACAATGGCGGGCGGGCCAAATGGACAACGTGGCGACGAAGGAGGCTCTTTTTTCCGCCAGTACTGTTTGTTTCGCGGCTCAATATTCTTTTCATTCATCATTCATAATTCATCACTCATCATTCGCACTCCATGTCCCTCGAACTCCAGACGGCTGTCAAAGCAGCCAAAGCCGCAGGCGCTATCACCCTTTCACGATTCGGCGAACTCTCCCAGCGGGAGATCGTCGCCAAGGAGTACAAGGATTTCGTGACCGAGGTTGACAAGCAGTGCGAGGCCACCATTGCGGCCACCATCGCCGAGGCGTTTCCGGAAGACGGGCTGCTCTGCGAGGAGGGCACGAGCGGCAAGGGCGCGTCCGGGCGCACCTGGATCGTCGATCCGCTCGACGGCACGCTGAACTTCATCCACTCGTTTCCGCTCTTCGGCATCAGCATCGCCATGCGCGACGCTTCGGGCGAACTCGCGGTCGGCGTTGTCTATCAGCCGGTGCTCGACGAGCTGTTCACCGCCGTCCGGGGCGAGGGCGCGCTCCTGAACGGCGAGCGCATCGGCGTTTCAACTCGCGATGAAAACGGGAGTTACCTGTTCGCCACCGGGCTGCCTTTCAGGGATTACGACCACTACATCGACGGCTACATCGGCTTGCTGCGGGATGTCATCGCCGATTCGGCGGGCATCCGGCGCGCCGGTTCGGCCTCCATCGACCTGGCCTACACCGCCGCCGGTCGGTTCGACGGCTTCTTCGAGTACCGGCTCTTTCCGTGGGATTTCTCGGCGGGCGTGCTGCTGGTGCGCGAGGCGGGCGGCATCGTGACCGGCTTCAGCGGCTCCGACGACGTGTTCGCCCACACGAGCATCATCGCCGGAAGCCCCGTCACCCATCCGCTGCTGCTGGAAAAGGCGCGGAGGCAGTTCGGGGGAAAGCCGGGCAATCCCTGACAACGATTTGCATGAATTGCGACAAAAGAAATTGGGCTAAAGCCCAGGTATTTTTTCTGACTGACTCTCCCCGGCTTGAAAGCCGG
This sequence comes from Chlorobaculum sp. 24CR, assembly GCF_004118635.1. Classification (GTDB taxonomy): domain Bacteria; phylum Bacteroidota; class Chlorobiia; order Chlorobiales; family Chlorobiaceae; genus Chlorobaculum. The sequence goes on from NZ_SDGU01000005.1 coordinate 116,965, forward strand.
GGCAATTTGAATGTAAGACAACTGAATGTCCGACGGGCTAAAGCCCGTCTGAGTACAAGATGGATTGCGGCGTGCCTGAGCGAGCTGGGTATGCTCCTCAGCAATTGCCCCGGACTTCAGTCCGGGGTATATGCGGTTTAAAAAATCCAGGCTTCAGCCTAATTTCTTTTTCAATTTTCCCTGAACAGATACACACTGTTCAAGGTATGGATGCGGTAGGCAGCCAGAAAATTGCTCGTCACAACCCCGATTTGAAGAGTTAGCGACGCTTTCGTATCTTTGGAATTTTCCATCGCAAGCTCACGTCATCCATGCTCATTCATCAGCGCACCCTCCAGAACGAAATTTCGCTCACGGGGATCGGCCTTCACACTGGCCGGGAATGCACGATTACTTTCAAGCCCGCGCCGGTCAACACCGGCTATATTTTTGTCAGAAACGACATCGATGATTGCCCGGAAATTCCGGCGCTGATCGACCACGTCGTCGATGTGCTGCGCGGCACCACCATCGGCATCGGCGAGGTCAAGGTGCACACCACCGAGCATGTGCTCGCCGCGCTGTACGGCTTGCAGATCGACAACTGCCGCATCGAACTGAGCGGCCCCGAACCGCCGGTGCTCGACGGCAGCTCCCGTCCCTTCGCCGAAGCGCTGCTTTCGGCGGGCATCGCCGAGCAGGACGAGCCGAAAAATTACCTCGTCATCGACGAGACCATCGAGTACCACAATGCCGAAAAGGGCGTGGACATCGTCGCCCTGCCGCTCGACGGCTTCCGCGCGACGGTGATGGTCGATTACAAAAACCCGGCGCTCGGCTCGCAGCACTCCGGCCTGTTCGACCTCGACAAGGAGTTTCTCGACGAATTCTCACCGTGCCGCACCTTCTGCTTCCTCTCCGAGGTCGAGGCGCTGGCCAACCAGGGCATCATCAAGGGCGCGGACATCGACAACGCCATCGTGATCGTTGACAAGCAGCTCGACGAGTCGCAGATTCAGGGGCTTGCGGGCAAGGTCGGCGTGGACGCTTCGCACCTCGTGCTCGGCGAGAACGGCATTCTGAACAACCGCGAGTTGCGCTTCACCAACGAACCGGCCCGCCACAAGCTGCTCGACCTGCTCGGCGACCTGGCGCTGCTCGGAATGCCGGTGAAGGCGCAGATACTCGCCGCCCGCCCCGGTCACGCCTCGAACGTGGAGTTCGTCAAGCAGCTCAAGAAGTACGCCGACCGCAACAAGCTGGCCCGCCAGTTCCAGCACGAAAAGAAGGCTGGCGTGATCTTCGACATCAACGCGATCATGAAGATTCTGCCGCACCGCTACCCGTTCCTGCTGATCGACAAGATCGTCGAGTTCAAGCTCGACGAAAAGATCGTGGCGATCAAGAACGTCACGATGAACGAGCCGTTCTTCCAGGGCCACTTCCCCGGCAATCCGGTGATGCCTGGCGTGCTCATCATCGAAGCGATGGCGCAGACCGGCGGCATCATCATGCTCAACGGCAACGAAAACATTCAGGAGTCGGTGGTCTTCTTTATGGGCATCGACAAGGCCCGATTCCGCAAGCCGGTGCTACCGGGCGACACGCTGGTCATCGAAGCGATCATGACCAACAAGCGCCGCTCGGTCTGCCAGTTCGACGCCAAGGCCTACGTGCGCGGCGAGCTGGTCTGCGAAGCTTCGCTGATGGCCACCGTCATGAGCAAAAAGAGCTGAGGCGACACGAGAAAATACGTCATATCAAAAAACCCCGGAATTCCGGGGTTTTTTGATGATTTCCACACCCATCCACACCTTGCCCACAGCCCAGCCAACAGGTTGCCAACAAGTTATCCACATTTTCAACACTATCGGAAAAAGTGCGTAAACAGTTCACATCTCATTGAAATGAGAGTACTTAACAGCTCTGTCATATACTTTTGGGTGTTACGTGTACGCACTTATCCATATTGAGGGCGTTAATGTATGGATAACATCCCGCATTGAAAGAGATTAGGGGAAAAACGGGTTCGAGAGAGGAGGTCAGGCCTTCAATTCGGCCCCTTTCTGGATTCTGTAGAACCTGATGCAGTATTCTACAAACGAGTAGAAAAGCATGGCGGCGGACAGATACATGAAGAACTCCTTCACCGGCCACTGCCGGAACAGGGGAAGCGGCCAGACCATCGTGATGAACATCATCGAAACGAAGCCCACCGCCCATTTGCCGGGCCAGAGCGAGGTGGTCAATACGTTATGCCGGTGACGTATCCACGCGGCGCCAAAAAAGATCACCAGGTCGCGAAGCACCACGAACGTCACGAACCAGAGCGGCAACTCCCCTTTCCAGAGGTAGTAGAGCGCAACGCTTGCCAGGCAGAGCTTGTCGGCCAAGGGGTCGAGAATCTTGCCCATGTCTGAAACCTCGTTGGTCCACCGGGCCGTCTGGCCGTCGAACCAGTCGCTGAGCAGCGCGACAAACATGATGATGATGGCGGTTTGCGTGTCACCCGCATCGAGGCTGTAAATAAACCAGGGAATCAGGAGAATCCTCAGGAAACTCAGCGAATTGGGAAGATTGAAAATATGTCCCTGCACGATCGGTCTTGTTTTGTTCCAGGAAAATTCTCAGGCCACCAGCTCCGGGTGGTCGGTCACGAAGGCCGCCCACCCCCGGCTCCGGCTGTTCCCGCTTTTCTTTGTTCCGCCTTCAGGCCAAATGGCCGACGCGCCCCGCGCCAGATCGCAATACGCGATGCCAAGCGCGTCGGTGACGTCGAGCGGCTTCGGCTCAAGGCCAAATTCGAGCAGCCGCGACAGCATCGCCGCCACCTGCTCCTTTCGCGCCGAACCGGTGCCGGTGACGGCAAGCTTGATCTCGCGCGGCGCGTATTCGCGCACGGGCAAGCCGTGCTTCAAGACCGTGGCGAGCATCGCGCCCCGCACCTGGCCGAGAATCAGGGCGCTCCTGACGTTGCGCCCCACGAAGGCCGTTTCGAGCGCCACCGCTTCGGGCCTCAGCCGCACGACCACCTCGTCGATGCCAAGGCAGAGCTGGGCGATCCGCTCATGCAGCGTGGCCGAGGCGCGAGGGCGGACAAGTCCGCACCCCACGACGCGATAGCCTGCCGCCGTTCCGGCAATGACGCCATAGCCGGTCTTGCGGCTGCCCGGATCGATGCCCAGCACAATCATAAATTATTCTTCGTCAAGAGCATTCATCACGCTTTCGCTGATGTCCATGTTGCTATAGACCGCCTGGGCGTCGTCGCTGTTTTCGAGCGCGTCGATCAGCTTGAGCGCCTTGCGGGCGTCCTCGATGTCGAGTTCGACATAGTTGCCCGGAATCATGTCCATCTTGGCGTTCTGGAACGGAATCTTTGCATCTTCGAGCGCCTTCTTGACCGGCTCCAGATCCTTCACGTCGCTCAGGACGGTGTAGTACTGTTCGTCGTCGCTCTCCAGCTCTTCGAGGCCCGCGTCGAGCAGCAGCTCCATCAGGTCGTCCTCGGAGATGGCCGATTTCGGCACCTCGACGGAACCCTTGCGACTGAACATCCAGCCAACGCTGCCGCTCTCGCCGAGCGAACCGCCGCTGCGGCTCATCAGGTGGCGGATGTCGGCCACGGTGCGGTTGCGGTTGTCGGTCGCCGTCTCGATGATGATCGCGATGCCGCCGGGGCCGTAGCCCTCGTAGGTGATCTCTTCGTAAGTCGCGCCTTCGAGTTCACCGGTGCCCTTCTTGATGGCGCGCTGGATGTTGTCCATCGGCATCGAGTTGGCCCGCGCCGTATCGATGGCGAGCCGCAGACGCGGGTTGCCCGACGGATCGCCGCCGCCCATTTTGGCCGCGATGGTGATCTCCTTGACGAGCTTGGTGAACAGGTTTCCTCTCTTCTGGTCGGTGACGGCCTTTTTGCGCTTGATGGTCGCCCATTTACTGTGTCCTGACATAGATTACAAACCGATGATTGATGGTATTCCGGAAATGACGCGGTTATGAAAAGATTTCTTTTACTTTAAGAAAAGCAAATTCCGCAGGGTATAAAATTAAAAGCGCCTCTGAAAATCGCCACGGTTCCCGACAATTGCCGGGCCGGGTCGGCAAGGTTTCAAAGGCGTCCTTAAATTAAATACAAGAACGAAGAATGACAAACTGGTTGATCGCTTATCAGGGAGAACCCGGCGCGTACAGTGAAATTGCAGCGCTACGGTTCGGCGAACCGCTGCCTTGTGAAAGCTTCGACGATGTGTTCGCCGCCGTGACCGACGGAAAGGCGGACTACGCCGCCATTCCCATCGAGAACTCTCTCGGCGGCAGCATCCACCAGAACTACGACCTCCTGCTCCGCCGTCCGGTGGTGATTCTCGCCGAGACCTTCGTCAAGGTGGAGCACTGCCTGCTCGGCCTCGTCGGCGCATCGGTGGAGACGGCGACCAAAGCGATGTCGCACCCGCAGGCGCTGGCGCAGTGCCACAACTTTTTCGCCACGCATCCGAACATCAAAGCCGAAGCGGCCTACGACACGGCGGGAAGCGCCAAGATAGTGGCTGAGAATGGCGACAAGTCGGCGCTCGCCATCGCCTCGAAGCGGGCGGGCGAGCTGTACGGACTCGACATTCTCCGCGAAAATCTCGCCGATGAGGAGTGGAACTTCACCCGCTTCTTCTGCATCGCTCGCGAGAACAAACCCGACACGGCGCATCTCAAAGTCCAGCCCGACACGGCGCGACCGAAGACCTCGATTGTCTTCGCGCTCCCCAACGAGCAGGGATCGCTCTTCCGGGCGCTGGCCACCTTTGCGCTGCGGGGTATCGATTTGACCAAGATCGAGTCGCGCCCGTCGCGCAAAAAGGCGTTCGAGTACCTCTTCTACGCCGACTTCATCGGCCACCGGGAGGACGAGAACGTTCACAACGCGCTCGAAAATCTCCGGGAGTTCGCCACGATGGTGCGGGTACTCGGCAGCTACGGGGTGGTGAACGCATGACGAGCGACAACCAGATCGGCCTGTTCGACGCGCCCGCGACCGAAACGCAGCCTCAGCCAGACCCGGTTCCAGACAAGAATCCCGATAACGCAATACAGGGCGGGCAAAAACCGGGCCTCTTTCTGCTCGACGGCATGGCGATGGTCTATCGCGCCTTCTACGCCTTGCAGCAGGCGCGGATGAGCACCCGCGACGGCGCTCCGACCGGCGCGGTGTTCGGTTTCGTTTCGAGCCTCTTCAGAATCATCGAGGAGTACCGCCCGGAGTACCTGGCCGTCACCTTCGACAGCCCCGAAAAGACCTTCCGGCACGAAAAGTACGAGGCGTACAAGGCCAACCGCCCCGCCCCGCCGGATGACCTTATCAGCCAGCTCGGCGACATCCGCGAGCTGATCCGGGCGTGCGGCATTCCGCTGGTCATCATGCCCGGCTTCGAGGCGGACGACCTCATCGGCACGGCGGCGCGAAAGTTCGAGGAGAGCTGCCGGGTCTTCATCGTCACGCCGGACAAGGATATGTCGCAACTGGTGCACGACGGCGTACGCATCCTCAAGCCCGGCAAGAAGCAGAACGAGTTCGAGCTGGTCGGCAGCGCCGAGGTGGCCTCGCAGTTCGGCGCGCCGCCGGAGCAGTTCATCGACCTGTTGACGCTCACCGGCGACACCTCCGACAATATCCCTGGCGCGAAGGGGATCGGCCCGAAAACCGCCTCCAGCCTGCTCGAAAAGTACGGCTCGCTCGAAGGCATCTACGCCAACCTCGACAAACTCACGCCAAAGACGCGCCAAAGCCTCGAAGCGTTCCGCGAAATGATGCCGCTGGTTCGGGAGCTGGTAACGATCCGCACCGATCTCGACCTGCCGCTCACCCTCGAAGCGCTGCACGCCAGCAAGCCCGACGCCGAAGCGCTCTTCGCGCTGCTCGCCCGGCTGGAGCTGAAGAGCATCGCCGCGCGCGCCCCCGCCGTGTTGCGCATCGACGCACCCGCCGCAACACCAGCCGCTTCCGCCGCGATCGCTCCGGCGGCGGCAAGTGCGGACGATCCCGGCGATCCGCCGCTCACTCCGGCAGGCGAAGGCTCCGAGTACCACCTCGTGGACAGCGAGGAGGCGTTCGACGCGCTTCTCGAAAAGCTCGAAAGCTCTGGTGGATTCGCCGTCGATACCGAAACCACGAGCCTCGACACCTTCGAGGCGGAGCTGGCGGGCATCTCCTTTTCGATCAAGCCCGGCGAAGCGTGGTTCGTCTATTTTGGTACGCCGGGGCTGGACGCAAAAACGACCGTCGCCCGGCTCAAGCCGCTGCTTGAAAATCCGGCCATCGGCAAGACGGGCCAGAACCTGAAGTACGACATGCTCGTGCTGAAGAACTATGGCGTCGAGCTTCAGCCGGTCGAGTTCGACACCATGCTCGCCAGCTACGTGCTCGATCCGGAGGCGCGGCACAACCTCGACGACCTGGCCGCGCTGCACCTCGGACGCCAGACCGTGAAGTACGCGGAGCTGGTCGGCGCGGGCAAAGCGGCCATCGGCATCTTCGAGGTCGAGCCGCAAAAGCTCTCGGACTACGGCTGCCAGGACGCCGACATAGCCCTCAAGCTCCGTCACGCGCTCGAAGAGCGGCTCGAACAAACCCCGGAGCTGTTCGACCTCTGTCGCCAGCTCGAATTCCCGCTGGTCAGCGTGCTGGCTGACATGGAGCACGAGGGGGTCTCGATCGACACCGCGCACCTCGCCAGGCTCGCCGTCAAGGTCAACGAGGAGCTGGTCGGGCTGACCGAGCGGATTTATGAAGCCACCGGCGAAACCTTCAACATCGACTCGCCGAAGCAACTCGGCCACATCCTGTTCGACGTCCTGAAGCTGCCCGCCAGAAAAGCGACCAAAACCGGCTACTCCACCAACGTGCAGGTGCTCGAAGAGCTGGCGATGCTCAATCCCGTCGCCTCCGACGTGCTGGAGTACCGGAGCCTGCAAAAGCTGAAAGGAACCTACATCGAGGCACTGCCGAAGATCATCAACCCGCGAACGGGTCGGCTGCACACCTCGTTCAACCAGTCGATCACCGCTACCGGGCGGCTCTCGTCGTCAAACCCGAATTTGCAGAACATCCCGATCCGCACGGCGCTCGGCAAGGAGATTCGCCGCGCCTTCATTCCGTCGAATCCGGAGAACCTCCTGCTCTCGGCGGACTACTCGCAGATCGAGCTGCGCATCGCCGCAGAGCTGTCGGGCGACCCGATGCTCATCGAGGCGTTCCGCAACCGCGAGGACATCCACGCCGCCACGGCGCGGGTGATCTTCGACACGGCGGAGGTGACGGCGGACATGCGGCGCAAGGCCAAGGAGGTCAACTTCGGCGTGCTCTATGGCATCCAGCCCTTCGGCCTCTCGCAGCGCCTCGGCATCGGCCAGAAGGAGGCGCGAGAGATCATCGACACCTACATGTCGAAATATCCCGGCATGTTCTCGTCGCTCCAGACGATCATCGAACAGGCGCGGACGCGCGGTTACGTCACCACGCTCATGGGCCGCCGCCGCTACGTGCCCGACCTCAACAGCCCGAACGCCAACATCCGCAAGGCCGCCGAGCGCGTCGCGATGAATACGCCGATCCAGGGCACAGCGGCGGACATCATCAAGCAGGCCATGTGCTCGGTCAGCCGCGAGCTGAAAAACGGAAGCTTCCGCTCGGTGATGCTCTTGCAGGTGCACGACGAACTGCTTTTCGAGACGCCGCCGGATGAAGAGGCTCTTCTGGTCGAGATGATCGAGCGGAACATGGTCGAAGCCGCCGCGAAATGCGGCGTGAAACGGGTGCCGGTGGAGGTGGATACCGGCTCCGGAAAAAACTGGCTGGAGGCCCATTAGCCGTTGACTATTCAAAAAATCTTTTTATATATTTCGTGAGCTTATTCGGAACCACGCTGTTATTTGCGAACCACTGCCTCAAAACCTTTTGCGACAATGGGTTGCCGTTTTTTATCGGGAGCGGTGGAAGCTGCGAATCCGAAACGGCTGACTCCGGAACATGAGCGTTTTCGTGACGCTCTTTTCCCCATCACAGAATCAACCATTTAACCGTCAGTATGTACTGGAATCTCGATCTTGCCCGATATATTGCCGATGCACCCTGGCCTGTCACCAAGGATGAACTGATCGACTACGCCAACAGAACGGGAGCGCCACAGCAGGTGATCGAAAACCTTGAAGATCTTCCCGACAGCGACGAGCTGTACGAAACGCTCGAAGAGATCTGGCCCGACTATCCCACTGACGAAGATTTCGGTTACAGCGACGAAGAACCGCTAAACTGAGGAGACCGGAGAACGATGTTTTTTTTTTAAGAAATATCTCGCGCCGCTTCGGAGCAGGAGTGACACTCCTGCTCTTCGTTATGCTCTCCATGCCGGGAGTAGTGCGGGCTGAACAGAGCCCGTCCCTCGCGAATGGCAAATCCGAAGAACTCCCGCAGGTCAAAAGCATCAAAATCACCGGCAACAAAGCCGTGACGACCGAAGAGATCAGGGGCATCATGTCCACCTCCATGCGCGACTCCTTCCTTGGTACCGGACTGTTCGCAGGCGCTAAACGGCCCTTCATCCCCGAAGATTTCGAAAAAGACATCGACCTCATCCGCAAGCTTTACACCTTCAAAGGCTACTTCTTCGCCAGCGTCGAACCCACCGTCAAACGCGGCAAGAACGGCGATGCGAACATCGTCATCCGGATCAAAGAGAACCAGCCGACCCTTGTCGATTCACTCAGCTACGCGGGTCTGGACGACATATCTGAAGATATTCGAGCACGTTACCTGAGACGAAGCCGCTTGAAGCTCCAGCAGATTTTCTCCGTCGAAAACCTGATCGCGGAACGTGATCGCACTCTCGACTATTTCCGGGAGTACGGCTACACCTTTTTCAATCCAGACAGCATCAGAATCACGGTCGATACCCTCGGTCTGTACGCCGGATTGCGGTTCAACATCAATCTTCCCAAACGCTACGCATACGGGCCGGTCAAGGTGTTCGTGCACGATCCCCTGAAAAAAGACAACCCGGCGACCGCGAAGACATTCGAGCGGGACAACGTCTCCGTCACCATTTACGGACGCCAGAAATTCTCGCCGAAAGTGTTCTCGTCGGCCATCGCCTGGAAGCAGGGTGCGCTGACCCGTCAGTCACGTGAACAGAGAACGCTTGAAAATTTTGGCTCGACCTCTCTTTTCTCATCCATCTCGATGCAAAAAGATTCCGCGCACGCCGGAGCGATCCCCATGACCATCGATCTCGATCCGGCCCCCAAGCACCAGATCGAGCCGAAGCTGCTGGTTGACAATCGCTATGGCTCACTATTTGTCGGCGGCGCACTCTCTTACGAAAACCGGAACCTCTTCGGCGCTGGCCAGCAACTGAAACTTTCAACCAACTACGGCACCCAGCTTTCGTCGAACACCAACGTGCTCTCCAGCCTCAGCCCTGACCAGTACGACAAAATCGTCCCCTATGAGTTCGACATCAAGGCGGATATGACTATTCCGAGGCTCGGCAAACAGGGATCGTACTACAGCGGAACCGTCGAGTATGCGCGCTCGAAACTGCCGGTACTGCTCGATAGCCGGAGGCAAATCATGAGGGCCACCTACAGTACGCGGCTAACCAGAAAGTCGAAGCTCGATTTCGATTTCTTCGAACTCGAAGTCGCGCGCAAGGATTCGCTGCGCGGTTTCAAGCAACTGTTCAAAAACGATCTGGCTCAAAACATCGGCATCGATCCCGCCGATCCGGTGGCGGTGAACCGTGGCCTCGACAGCCTGCTCCAGACCCGCCTGAACCAGACCTTCAGGCTTCGATACAACTATTCAAACCGGGACAACGCCTCGCGGCGCAGGAAACCGACAACATGGAACTTCTCGGTGATGGCCGAGGAGTCGGGCAGCCTGTTGTGGCTGATCGACAAATACGTCGATAAAAAGTCGTACGACGGCTTCACCGACTCGGATCCGCAGATTTTCGGCACTCCCTACAACCAGTACGTCAAGCTCGAAACGCAACTTGCCGTCACCAAAAATCTTTCGCCAAAACGGCAGGTGGCGGCAAGAATGGCACTCGGATGGATGAGCCCGTACGGCAAGGCCAATACAACGCCAGACGATCACCGCTTCTACGCGGGAGGATCGAACAGCATGAGAGGCTGGGTTTTCGGAACGCTCGGCCCCGGAAGCTGCCCGAACGAGGCAATCTCCAATTTCGGCGCGGACATCAGGGCTGAACTCGGCCTCGAATACCGAATGCAGCTTTTCAAGGTGTTCGGGCAGGAGTCGGGCATCACGCTGTTCAGCGACGCGGGTAACATCTGGGACAGAACCGGCCCCTACGCCTTCTCGTTCCGGTCACTGACCCGTGACTTCGCCTGGGACTGGGGCGCGGGACTGCGCATCGGTTCGCCCATCGGCCCGTTCAGATTCGACTTCGCCTGGAAGCTGCACGACCCCGCCAATCCAGACCCCTGGCGCTTCTCACAGACGAAACTGTCCGATTTCACCTTTAACTTCGGAATCGGAGAAACGTTTTAACTGTTTTCATTCACGCTTAATTATCTGAACCATATGCCTGGAAAAACCACACTGCTGGCTCCATCGATTCTCTCGGCGGACTTCACCAACCTGAAAGCCTCGGTTGAACTTGCTGAAAAAGCTGGCGCTGACTGGATGCACTGCGATGTGATGGACGGCGTTTTCGTGCCCAACATCACCTTCGGCCCATTCATCGTGCAGGCGATCAAAAAGTGCACTGACATGGTGATCGATACCCACCTGATGATTGTTGATCCCGACAAGTATATCGAAGAGTTCGCCAGGGCCGGTTCCGACCAGATCACCGTGCACCTCGAAGCCTGCCCGCACCTGCACCGCACGATCCAGTTCATCAAGAGCCTCGGCGTGAAAGCGGGCGTGTCGATCAACCCGGCCACGCCGGTTTCGCTGCTCGAACCGGTGCTGGCCGACCTCGACCTGGTGCTCCTGATGTCGGTCAACCCCGGCTTTGGCGGCCAGAAATTCATCCCCGGCGCAATCAAAAAGATCATGCAGCTCGACGCCATGCGCATGGAGATGAATCCGGAAATGGTGATCGCCGTCGATGGAGGCGTCACCGAAGAGAATTGCGCTGATGTGGTCGCCGCCGGAGCCGACGCGCTGATCGCAGGCACGGCGTTCTTCAAAGCCGCCGACCCGGCGAAAGCCGCGAGAAAGCTGAAAGGGGTTGAGTAAAAAAAGAAGAGGACTTATAGGTCTTATAAGACCTATAAGTCTTATGGGAGAAAAGCCAAAGAGAGAAGTGATTCCGCAGTTTTACCTGTCCACAAAGTCCACCGCTACACTTACCCCCACGCGAACTTCCGCAGCTCTTCGCTTACCAGCAAACCCTCTCCGATGAGCGCGGCATCGAAGCCGGCTTGCTGCATGAGCAGCACATCGTCGCGGCGTTTCAGGCCGCTTTCGGCGACGGCAAGTACGCCTTCCGGGTACTCCCGCTTGAGGTTGACCGAAGTCATGAGATCAACGGTGAAGTCGCGCAGGTCGCGGTTGTTGACGCCGACAATCGTGGAACCCTGTTCGAGGGCAGTATCGAGTTCGCACCGGTCGTGCACCTCGACCAGCGCGTACAGGCCGAGTTCGGCGAAGAGCTGGAGGTAATCCCGCAACTGCGACGGCGCGAGCGCCGCCACGATCAGGAGCGCCGCGTCGGCCCCCATCAGGCGGGTTTCGTAAATCTGGCTTTCGTCGATGATGAACTCTTTGCGGAGCACGGGAATGGAGAAGTGCTGCGTAATCGCTTTCAGATAGTCGGGCGATCCCTGAAAGTAGTGGCGGTCGGTCAGCACGGAGAAGGCCGACGCACCAAGTTCCGCGTAGCGTTGTGCGATGTCGAGCGGGCGGAAATCCTCGACAAGCACGCCGCGCGATGGCGATGCCTTCTTGACCTCGGCGATGAGATTGATCCCGCCATCGCGGCTCGTGATTGCCGAACGGAAATCGCGCGTCGCCGGAAGTTCGCCGCGCACCTCGCGATAGCGACGCTCCGGCTCCTCTTTTTTCAGTTCGGCGACCTCTCCCCTCTTGGTTTCGAGAATCCGGGTAAGATAGGTCATGCCTCGCTTTCGGCTGCCATCTGACGAAGCTCATCCTCGAACTCAACGATCTGGCGGATGTTGTCGAGGAACCACGGATCGATGCCGGTGGACTGGTAAATTTCATCGACGGTCGCCCCGGCCTGGAAGGCGTAGCGCAGGTAGAACATGCGGTCGGCCTTCGGAATCTTGATTTTTTCGAGCAAATCCTCTTTGGCGAACTGGCGCTGCTGCTGGGTCATGTCGATGACGTTCATGATATCCTTGCCATCACAGCCCAGCCCGGCGCGCCCGATTTCGAGGCCGCGCAGCGACTTCTGCAACGCCTCGCGGAAGTTGCGCCCGAAGGCCATCACCTCGCCGACCGACTTCATCTGCACACCGAGGCGGGCATCGACATTCTTGAACTTCTCGAAGTCCCAGCGCGGCACCTTGACCACGCAGTAGTCGATGGAAGGCTCGAAGCTGGCCGGGGTGCTTTTGGTGATGTCGTTGGTGATCTCGTCGAGCGTGTAGCCCACGGCGAGCTTTGCGGCCACCTTGGCGATGGGGAAGCCGGTCGCCTTCGAGGCCAGCGCGGAGCTGCGCGACACGCGCGGGTTCATCTCGATGATAACGATGCGCCCATCTTCCGGATTGATCGCAAACTGGATGTTGCTGCCGCCGGTCTCGACGCCGATTTCGCGGATGATCCGGATCGAGGCGTCACGCAACTCCTGGTACTGGCGGTCGGTGAGAGTCTGGGCAGGCGCGACCGTGATGCTGTCGCCGGTGTGCACGCCCATCGGATCGACGTTTTCGATGGAGCAGACGATGATAACGTTGTCGGCCAGGTCGCGGATCACTTCGAGTTCGTACTCCTTCCAGCCGGTCAGGCACTCCTCGACCAGCACCTCGCCAATCGGGCTTTCGGCCAGGCCGCGCCTGACGGCATCGTAGTAGTCGGCCTTGGATTCGGCGAAACCTCCGCCCGTGCCGCCAAGCGTGAATGAGGGGCGAATGACAATCGGCAGGCCGATTTCATCGAGCGCCTCTTTGGCCTCCTTCTCATTGCGCACGAAGAAGCCCTTGGCCATTTCGAGGCCGAGCTTCCGCATCGCATCGCCGAAGAACTCTCGATTCTCGGCCTTGCGAATGGCGCGGAGCTTCGCGCCAATCAGCTCGACGCCGTGGCGCTCCAGCACACCAGACTCGGCGAGCTTGACGGCCGTGTTCAGCGCGGTCTGGCCGCCCATCGTCGGCAAGAGCGCGTCCGGTTTTTCTTTTTCGATGATCTTGCGGACATAGTCCGGCGTGATCGGTTCGATATAGGTCGCGTCGGCCAGCTCGATGTCGGTCATGATCGTAGCCGGATTGCTGTTGACGAGGATGACGCGGTAGCCATCCTCCTTGAGCGCCCGACACGCCTGGGTGCCCGAATAATCAAATTCACACGCCTGCCCGATAACAATCGGCCCGGCTCCAATCACCAATATGGACTTGATGTCCTCGCGTTTTGGCACGTCTCTTCCGCTTTAAATCTTGAGGTAAACTGTCAGTTGCGCAATGTACAAAATTTTCCGGTGTTCTGAGCGGCTGGGAAGGCTTAAAGGCTTCCTGTCGCTCAGGCATTTTTCCCGGCTTTTCACCTATAGGACTTATACGACCTATAAGACCTATAGGTCGTATAGGATTTAAGCTAAAACCTTGATCTGCTCCTGGTGAAATCCTCCAGCGTCGCGGCGGAGCCATGAAGTGACCTCTCTGGGTACGCCGCCGTAAAGAGAGATGATGAGCATCGAGTGGCCTGCGCTGGCGAAGTCGATGTCGTTGCGCGAGGGCACGGCAGTCGAGTTGATGTGCGAGTGGTAGGAGCCGACGACAACCAAGCCAAGACTGCTCGCTTCGCGCTCCACGTCGATGAATTCGTTATAGGCGATTTCAAAGCCGTTCTCCTTGCCATAATAGAGCGCGTTGTGGCACGGGGCGACTTCGAGCACGATGTTGTCGATATTTCCGCGATGATCGACGACCTTCCGGCCCACGAGCAGGCCGCAGCACTCATAGGGCAAATCCCTGACGGCGTGCTCCTGGATGATCTCAAACTTGCGACGAGGTAATTTCATTACAAACCACTACGATAATGTACCGGATGCTTCAGAGCGCCTTTGCGCCAATGTCCCGGCGGCAGTACGCCCCCTCGAATCCGATGGCCTTCACCGCGCCGTAGGCCCGGTCGAGCGCCTCTTTCAGCAAACCGGCCCGCGCCGTCACCGAAAGAACGCGGCCACCGGAGGTCACGAGCGTTTCGCCCTCGCGGCGCGTTCCGGCATGGAAAACCAGCACTCCCTCCATTTCGTTCACCGAAGGGTCGATCAAGATCGCCTTGCCGGTTTCGTATGCATCCGGATAGCCCGCCGAGGCCATGACGACCGTCGCTGCGGCGCCCGCCTGCATCTCGAACGGCACCGCTTCGAGGCCGCCATCCACGCTGGCGAGAAGCGCCTCGAACAGATCGCTCTTCAGCATCGGCAGCACAACCTGCGTCTCCGGATCGCCGAGGCGGGCGTTGTACTCGACCACCGATAGCGCGCCGTTGTCGATCATGAGACCAACGTAGAGAAAGCCGGTGTAGGCGTATCCGTCGGCCTTCATTCCGGCGAGGGTCGGGCGGATGACCTCCTCCTCGACCCGCCGCATCACCTCCGGCGTCACGAGCGGCGCGGGGGCATACGCGCCCATGCCGCCGGTGTTCTTGCCGGTATCGCCCTCGCCGATGCGCTTGTGATCCTGCGCGGAAAGGAAAAGCTGGTAATTCTCGCCATCGGTCAGGGCGAACACGCTCGCCTCCTGGCCGGTGAGGAACGCTTCGATCACCACCTCGTCGGCAGCCTCGCCGAAGATGCGCGACTCGAAAAACTCATGGATCGCCGCCAGCGACTCCTCGCGGTTCATCGCAACGACGACCCCCTTGCCCGCGCAGAGGCCGCTGGCCTTGATGACCTGCGGGAACGACGCGCACGATTCGAGGAACGCTCTGGCGGAAGCGTAGTCACGGAACACCTCGTAACTGGCGGTCGGAATGTCGTGGCGCTTCATGAACTCCTTGGCGAACACCTTGCTCGTTTCGAGACACGCCGCCTCGGCGGTCGGGCCGACCACCTTCAGCCCCGCCTCGCGGAACCGGTTGACAATGCCCGCTTCGAGCGGCTGCTCCGGGCCGACCACCGTCAGGCCAATCGACTCTTTCGCAACGAGGTCGAGCAGCGCATCGATGTCGGTCGCCTTGACGGCGACGTTGCGAACCTTGCCGCCCATCGTGGCCGTGCCGCCATTGCCGGGAGCCACGAAAACCGTTGAAACCTTGCTGCTGCGCGCGACGGCCCAAGCCATGGCATGTTCCCTGGCGCCGCTTCCGATAATCAGAACGTTCATGTTTGCGTAATACGATGGCCTCAAATCACCCTGTGGTTTGTCGGCGTGGATTGTTAAATTGCCCCCGGCTGAGCGGGGCAAGCCAAACGCATGTATATAACGCATCGACGCTCACAAAAACAATAAAAAAATCCGCCCTGAAAACCTCGCCTCTATTTCCAGACACACCGTTGACCCACTGAATGGCTTTCGTGAAGCACATCCTTTTGAAGAGCGCCACCCACCTGCTCCCCCACGTTCTCAAACTGCTTTTCGGCACACTGAAGATCGACATCGAGCACACCGGAGAACGAATGCCAGAGGATGACCGGGGCGTGATGTTCGCCTTCTGGCATGGCAAGATGATCGCCGGATGGCTGCTGGCGAGGCGTCTGTTTCCCGGACGCGACATTTCAGCGGTCGTCAGCCTCTCCGGTGACGGGCAGATTCTGTCGGACGCGCTCGACCGGCTCCGCTTCCGGCTGATTCGCGGATCGAGTTCACGGGGCAAGGAGGTGGTCAAGCGCAACATCGGCGTCGCCCTGAGCAGTCGCGGCGTGGTGGCCGTGACGCCCGACGGCCCGCGCGGCCCGCACCAGCGCTTCAAGTACGGCACGCTGCGGCTCGCCGCGCTGCACCACGCGCCGGTGGTGTTCGCCGAAATCCGTTACAGCAACGCGCGAAGCCTCAAAAGTTGGGACAGGTTTGAAATCCCGATGCCCTTCAGCCGTGTGCAGGTCACGCTTCGCGTCGTGCAGGTGCCGGAATTTCGGGACGAAGCGGCCTTCCGCGCCTGGGCCGACAAGCTTTCCGGCGGATTCGACGATGAGTAGCGCCGCTATCCTCCTGCGCCCCGCCGCAGCGCTGTACGGCATGGTGACGGGCCTGCGCAACCGGCTCTACGACCGGGGCATTTTCAAAAGCTGGCGCTCGCCGATTCCGGTGGTTTCGGTCGGCAACATCACCACCGGCGGCACCGGCAAAACCCCGCTCGTGGACTGGATCGTCAAATTCTACGAGGCGTCCGGCATCGCAACAGCCATCGTCTCGCGAGGCTACGGACGCCGGACGAAGGGCGTGCAGCTCGTCTCGGATGGCCGTCGCCGCCTCGTCGGCAGCCGCGACGCGGGCGACGAAACCGCGATGCTCGCCGCGCGAAATCCCGGCACCATTGTCGTCGTCGCCGAAAAGCGCGTCGAAGGAGTGCAATTTCTGATGCGCCAGTTCGCCGACCGCCTGCCCGGCGTGATCGTGCTCGACGACGCCTTCCAGCACCGCAAAATCGCGCGAGACCTCGACATCGTCGTCGTCAACGCCGGAGCGCCGGAGGAAATCGACGCTATGCTCCCCGCCGGACGCCTGCGCGAACCGCTGCAGGGACTGCTGCGAGCTGACGTGATTATCCTCAGCAAAATCACAGACGAAGCCAAAGCCGCGCCGCTGCTCGCCAGGCTCGAACGGACGGGAAAGCCGGTGCTCCGCTCGAAGATCAAACCGGGAAAACTGATGCAGGTGGATGGAAGGAAAACCGAGACGAATGAATCCGTCAAGGCGCTCGCCTTCGCCGGAATCGGCGCTCCGGCGGGATTTCTGCACAGTCTGGAAGATGCGGGGGTAAAGGTCGGGGTGACAAAGTTCTTCCGCGACCACGAACCCTACACGGAGGCCGCGATCCGCTCGATTGTCGAGGAATCAGCCCGGAAAGGAGTCGTGCCGGTCACGACCGAGAAAGACTGGTTCCGCATCGCCGATGATCCGGAACTCGCCGGACTGCTGGCGAACGCCGGATGCCGCTATCTGACGATTGAGCCAGAGTTTCCGGACGGCGCAACGGAGCTGGAGAGAAGGCTGATGGGGGTGGTGAAACGAGGGGCGTGACGGACACAAGGCAGGTAGAGCGCAAAAACCGGAAAATTCTGTAGGGGCAATCCCTTGCGGTTGCCCTTCCCTGATGAAATCAACATCGAGGCATACCAAAGGGCAGGCGCAAGGCCTGCCCCTACGATGATTACGAAGAGATGCTTCGATTGCGATTGTGAGATAAAAAACATCGTTTGATCGTTGTGATCGGGCATAAAGAGGACGGGCATAAAGAGGACGGGCATAAAACCCGTCCCTACCATTCACCAATTGATGCGATTCCGATTCGAGGAAAAAATAATCGTCAATCCTCCTTGACGATTTTCGATATTGCCTTGAACGTATCCCCTTCGGCGACTCGCAACAGCTCGAAAATCGCCATCTCGGTGCTGGTGAGCGCGGCTCCGGCGCGTTCGATGCAGCGGATGCCGAGTGCGCGGTTCTCCTCGCTTCTCGACGAAACGCCGTCGGTCACCAGATGCACGTTGTAGCCAAATTCGAGCAGATCGACAGAGGTCTGATAGACGCACACATGAGTCTCCATGCCGGTCACGAGAATGTCATTGCGGCCAAGCGAGCGCAGATGCTTCATGAAATCGTCGTTGCCGCAGCAACTGAACGAAAGCTTCTCGAACGGTGTTTCTTCACCGATCAGCTCTTTCAGCTCATCGACCGTGCGGCCAAGTCCTTTCGGGTACTGCTCGGTATGAACCACCGGTACGCCAAGCAGCTTGCTCGCCCGGATCAGTTTTCCGGTATTTTTTATGACGCTATCTGACTGAAAAACGGCGGGCGCGAGTTTTTCCTGAATATCGATAACAAGCAGCAAGGTCTCTTTCGGAATGATCATGGGGGTCGGCGATAAGGATGTTGATCGGGTTGCGGGGGACATTTCCTACAATTTTGAAATTTTTGAAGATAGGGCAATTTGAACGATTCTCAAGCGAGCAGTATGGAAAAGGAATATGGCAAATTGAAACACTTTGGAGCAAAGGGAGAGCACCTGGTCGTCATCCAGATAGCGCTCGTGGCGCTCTATTTTTTCACTCCCGTCTGGCCCGATCTGCGGGGCGGAGAACTCTGGCGGCAATTTGCGATTCTGCGCTGGGGCACCCTCGTCATTGGCGTACTCGCCGGAGCCGCGCTCGGCATCGGCGGTTCGCTGAATATCCGTCGGTACCTCACACCGCTCCCCTACCCGGTCGATCACAGCAAGCTGGTCGATACCGGCGTTTACGCGCTGGTGCGTCATCCACTCTACAGCGCCCAGCTCCTGGCCGCCGCCGGATGGGCGGTATTTTCGCTGAGCCTTTCTCACCTGTTGGTAACAGCGCTGGCCCTCGCGTTTTTCAACTACAAAGCCTCGAAAGAGGAAGCCTGGCTCACCGAGCGCCACCCCGATTACGGCAGCTACGCCGCCAAAGTTGGCAAGTTCGCGCCAGGGTTGGGAAAGCTGAAAAAGTAAGGCGGCTTGCGGTTCCCCCGATCAGTCGGACAGGACCGATCGGGCCGATCATTTTTCACGATTTTTCACGCAGCGCACCGACAGGCCCAGGCCTTTGGCTACGCGGACTCGTTGCAGCTTGCCGCTGCCCTCGCTGATTTCGCGGTTCCAGGCGTCGAACTCGCCGGATGGCGTGGCCGTCCAGAAAAAGGCGCTGCTGCCCTTGCCAAAGAAAATGCCGAGGCAGTTGCGACTTCCGGTGAAGGCGGTCTCGAAGCCCCGACCACCAGTCACTGCTTCGAGTTCACGCCATTCGGCATCGGTGGGCACATGCCACCCTTCGGGAGCCAGACCGCGCGGGTCTGCGACGGCGAACCAGTTATAGAGCCGCCCGTTTGCAGGTTGGTTGCCGTAGTCGCACCATGCCCCCTCGTGCCTGGAGATCGCATCGTTCCACTCCTCGACGCTTCTGGCATGGCAAATCGGGTCGCCGTTGCTGTAGCGGTCAATAGCAAGATTTTCCGCCATCCAGATTTGCTTGCCGATGGCGATGCTCCGGACGCTCTGGTCGGGCTTCGCGCAGCCAGACGCCAGCAGCAGCACAACGGCGAGCAGCAAGCGCAGGCGGTATGTCGGCTTGTAGCGTTTCATGTTAAAAGAATAGGACTTAGAGAACTTATGGGACAGATGGGACAAATAGGAAAAGAAGCTCGGAGCATCTTGCCGGTGTATTGTGTAGCTCGTCACTTTTTTTAAAAGCTCCGCCTTTTTTATACCATACCATGAAAAGCTTTTCCTCGCAAACACTAATCCGGAACACCATGAAAAAGATCGGAGTCATCCTTTCGGGGTGCGGCGTCTATGACGGAACGGAAATCCATGAAGCGGTGCTCACGCTTCTTTCGCTCGACAAGGCCCAGGCCGAGGCGGTCTGCTTTGCCCCCGACATTGCGCAGCGCCACGTCGTCAACCATCTCACCGGCGAGGCGTCGGAGGGTGAAACCCGCAACGTGCTGGTCGAATCGGCCCGCATCGCGCGTGGTTCGATCCGGAACCTGCGGGACATCGACACGATGATCCTCGACGGCCTCATCATCCCCGGCGGTTACGGCGCGGCCAAGAACCTGAGCGATTACGCCGTCGCCGGAGCGAAATGCGAAGTGCTTCCCGAAGTGGCCGACGCGGTCATGCGGTTCCGTAAAAGCGGCAAACCGGTCGGATTTCTCTGCATCGCGCCGGTCATCGCGGCAAAGCTGTTTGGCCCGGAAGGCGTTGAAGTGACCATCGGCAACGACCAGCAGACGGCGGCGGACATCGCGGCGATGGGCGCGAAGCATATCGCCTCTCCGGTCGAGGAGATCGTCGTCAGCCCCGGCTCGAAGATCGTCACCACCCCGGCCTACATGCTCGGCCCCGGCATCAGCGACATCGCCAAAGGCATCGACAAACTGGTCGCCAAAGTGCTCGAACTGGCGTGAGCGTCACCGGAGAAGGTATCCGTCAGATTTGTCGAACCGACCGATCATTATCAACCGTCGCCAGAGGGCAACCGCAAGGGTTGCCCCTACAGTGGTTGGTACGGCACACCGACCTCTTTCGGCGGCGTGGCCTTGCCGACGAAACCGGCGAGCACGAGTAGCGTAATAACATACGGCAGCGACTGCGCGAGCTGCGAGGGGAGCCAGCCTGACGGCAGCCACATCGACATCGCTTCGGCGGCGGCGAACAACAGGCTCGCCAGCGCGGCTCCGGCGGGCGACCACTTGCCGATAATCATCGCGGCCAAGGCGATATAGCCGCGCCCGGCGGACATGTTGTCCGTGAAGCTGTGCTGCTGGAAGACGAGGAACGCGCCGCCAAGCGCCGACAGCGCGCCGGAAATGAGCACGCCGGAGTAGCGCAGTTTCCGCACGTCGAGACCCGCCGTCTCCACCGCCTCGGCGCTCTCGCCCGCCGCGCGGAGCCGCAGGCCGTAAGGCGTCCGGAACAGCACGAACTGCGCCGCCACGACCGAGAGGATGGCGATGACGAGCAGCGGGTCGAAGAGCGGCACCGACACCTCCATCCCGGCGATGCGGGCCGAGTTCATCGCGCTGCCGAAAAGGAGGCCGAGCGCGAAGCGGGTCGCGCCCATGACGAGAATGTTGATGGCGATGCCGCTGACGATCTGGTCAGCCCGGAGCGTGACGGTCACGAAGGCGTGCAGAAGCGAAACGACGAGGCCCAGCAAGATTGCCAAAGCGACGCCTGCCCACGCCGATCCGGTCAGGTACTGACCGAGCATCGCGCCGAACGCGCCCGCGAGAATCAAGCCTTCGAGGGCCAGATTGATGACCCCGCCCCGCTCCGAAAAAACCGCTCCCACCGAAGCGAACAGATAGGGTACCGAAATCCTGAGCACCTGCAGAATGAAAACAACTGCCAAACTCTCCATGAAACTGACGATTTGGTGGCTATTCCGGGTTTTTCCGGACGTTTTTTTCTGTTAAATTGACGACTCGGAAAAGTAGTTTTCCGAACACAATTTCCATGAAATTTTTTGTTTTTTCGGGTCAACCAACCAACAGGAACATGCCGAATTCGCACGCTAACGAAGAATCAGCCGCAGCCAAACAGTACATTTACAGTTTTTCTGGCGGCACCGCAGAAGGGGATGCCTCAATGAAAAACCTCCTCGGAGGCAAAGGCGCAAACCTGGCTGAAATGGCCAACATCGGACTGCCCGTCCCTCCGGGCTTCACCCTGTCCACCGAGGTCTGCACCTACTACTACGATCACCAGAAAACCTACCCCGCGAACCTCTTCGAAAGCGACATTCCGGCGGCTCTCAAGAAAATCGAGGAGTATCTCGGCAAGAAGTTCGGCGACCCCGAAAACCCGCTGCTCGTCTCCGTCCGCTCAGGCGCTCGCGCCTCGATGCCGGGCATGATGGACACCATCCTCAACCTCGGTCTCAACGACACGACCGTCGAAGGCCTGGCCCGCAAATCGGGCAACCCCCGTTTCGCCTGGGACTGCTACCGCCGCTTCGTGTCGATGTACGGCGACGTGGTGCTCGACCTCAAACCGGCTGACAAAAAGCAGATCGATCCTTTCGAGGAGATTCTCGAACAGAAAAAGCACGAGCTTGGCATTCACCTCGACACCGAGTTCCAGGTCGAAGACCTCAAAGACCTCGTGGCCCGCTACAAAAAAGCGATCCTCGACAAGACCGGCAAAACCTTCCCCGAAAATCCGACCGAACAGCTCCTGGGCGCCATCGGCGCGGTGTTCAACAGTTGGAACAACGAACGCGCCATCGTTTATCGCAAGCTGAATCACATCCCCGGTTACTGGGGCACGGCCTGCAACGTGCAGGCGATGGTGTTCGGCAACATGGGCGAGAATTGCGGCACCGGCGTGGCTTTCACCCGCGACGCCGCCGCTGGCGACAACATTTTCTATGGCGAGTTCCTCATGAACGCGCAGGGCGAGGATGTGGTGGCCGGAACCCGTACGCCGCTGAAAATCGCGCAGCTCGCCGAGGGCAAGCCGGAGATGTACAACCAGCTCGAAGAGATTCGCTCGATCCTTGAAAAGCACTATCGCGACATGATGGACATCGAGTTCACCATCGAGAACGACAAGCTCTTCATGCTCCAGTGCCGCGTCGGCAAGCGCACCGGCTTCGCCGCCATCAAGATCGCCGTTGACATGTTCAACGAAGGCCTGATCGACGAAAAAGAGGTGCTGCGCCGCATCGAACCGGAGCAGCTCAACCAGCTTCTCCGCCCGGTCTTCGACCTCAACGAGAAGAAAGCCGCCATCGACGGCGGACGCCTCTTGGCCACCGGCCTGAACGCCGGCCCCGGCGCTGCCTGCGGACGCATCTACTTCAACGCCGATGACGCCATCGAAGCCTCCGAGCGTGGCGAAGAGGTGATTCTCGTCAGAATCGAGACCTCGCCCGAAGACATCAAGGGCATGGACGCCTCCGAAGGCATCCTCACCGAACGCGGAGGCATGACCTCGCACGCCGCGCTCGTCGCCCGCCAGATGGGCAAGGTGTGCGTGGCCGGTTGCGGCGCGCTCCGCATCGACTACAAGACCGGCGAAATGCGGGTCAACGGCAGCGACATTGTGCTGAAAGAGGGCGATTACCTCTCCATCGACGGCAGCACCGGCGAAGTGATCGCGGGCGAAGTCAAGACCAAGAACTCCGAAATCCTCGAAGTGCTGATCGACAAGACGCTCGCTCCTGAGGACGCGCCGACCTTCAAGATTTACGACCAGCTCATGCAGTGGGCCGACAAGTATCGCAAGCTCAACATCCGCACCAACGCCGACCAGCCCGACCAGGCCGAAATCGCCATCACCTTTGGCGCGGAAGGCATTGGCCTGTGCCGCACCGAGCACATGTTCTTCGGCGGCGACCGCATCGACGCCATGCGCGAGATGATTCTGGCCGACGACATCGCTGGCCGCAAGGTGGCGCTCGACAAGCTGCTGCCCTACCAGCGCGACGACTTCTTTGGCCTCTTCAAGGCAATGGGTTCACGCCCGGTTACCGTCCGCCTCCTCGATCCGCCGCTGCACGAGTTCCTGCCGCACACCGACGCCGAAATCGACGACCTGGCCGGCAAGATCGGCAAGTCGAGCGCCGAAATCAAGGCCCGCATCGAAAGCCTGCACGAGTTCAACCCGATGCTCGGTCTGCGCGGTTGCCGCCTCGGCATCCTGCATCCGGAGATTATCGTCATGCAGGTACGCGCCATCATCGAAGCCGCCTGCCGCATCAAGCAGGAGGAGAAGCTCGACATCATCCCCGAAATCATGGTGCCGCTGGTCAGCACCGTCAAGGAGCTCGAAATCACCAGCGAAGTGATCCACAAAACCGCCCGCAGCGTCATTTCCGAGCAGGGCGTCGGCGTGAAGTACCTGGTTGGCACCATGATCGAAGTGCCGCGCGCGGCCATCACCTCCGACCAGATCGCCCAGGCCGCCGACTTCTTCAGCTACGGCACCAACGATTTGACGCAGATGGGCCTCGGCATGAGCCGTGACGACTCCGGCCAGTTCCTGCCGATCTACCAGCAGCAGGAGATCTTCGCTCGCAACCCGTTCGAGAGCATCGACATCGATGGCGTTGGCCGCCTGGTCAGCATCTCGGCCAAAGAGGGTCGCTCGGTCAAACCCGATCTCAAGCTCGGCATCTGCGGCGAGCACGGCGGCGATCCGGCCACGATCGAGTTCTGCCACAAGACCGGCTTGAACTACGTTTCGTGCAGCCCGTACCGCGTACCGGTCGCCCGCCTGGCGGCAGCCCGCGCGGCCCTGCTCTGACAAAGCGGACAGCGATAATGGACAACAAAAAGGCGGCTCACGATGGGCCGCCTTTTTTTGTTTGCTGACGTTGGGCAATAACGAAAACACCTCACCATTCCGCAGTGCAGACACGCAGGTCTGCCCCTGCAATGCCCGCAACAATTTGGCAATTCAGCGACAGCGCCTCCGATCCGTCCGCTCCGTCTGATCCATCCAATCCATCCGGTCAGGCGCGGTTGCGTTGCAGAAACACGCGCTTGACGATCACCTTCACCACATCGTTGACCATGAACCAGGCAAGAGCATAGGCCCAGACCAGCAGCGCATAACTCCATCCGATTGGCGTCACGAAAAGGCCGTAAACCGCAAGGATGGTGCCGAGAATTTCGGTGCCGAAGGTCGCGCCGAACAGCAGCGGCGATGGCCACGGGCGCTCCCAGAACCACCCCTCCGATCTCGTGACGTAGAGCGTACTGTGCCCGGCTATGATGAGTTTGAGAAACAGGAAGGTGCGAATCATATCTTCTGAAAAACCATACTGCCGCAACAGAAAAAAGAGCAGGAACGAAGCGATGACCCCGAAAATCCCCAGTGTGCTGGCCACGATCAGAAGCTCTTGCATTTTCCAGCGCACCGGCGTCTGGTGAATCTTTCCGTGGTCGTACGCGATGGCGAGGATAGGAATATCGTTGAGCATGGCCAGCAGAATAATCATCAGCGCGGTGATCGGGTAGAAATTGAACACCACGATCGAGAGCGTCATGAAGAGAATGATGCGGATCGTTTCGGCAATGCGGAAGGTGGCGTAGCTTTTCATGCGGGCGAAGGTGAGCCGCGCTTGCTGCATCGCTTCGTTGATGACCGACAGGCCGGGCGCGGTGAGCACGATGTCCGCCGCCGCGCGAGCCGCGTCGGTGGCGTTGGAGACCGCGATGCCGCAGTCGGCCTTCTTGAGCGCGGGCGCGTCGTTGACGCCATCGCCGGTCATCGAGACGATGTGGCCACCCTTTTGCAGCGTATCGACGATGCGGAACTTGTCCTCCGGCACCACCTCGGCGAAAATATCGACATCCTCGATCATCTCGACAATCGCCGATTCGTGCGTGTGGATAAACTCGCGTTCGAGCAACCGGGTGTCGTAGAGTTTGCCGACCTCCGCCATGACCTCCGACGCGAACGCTTTGGCTTCGCGCAGCGGCGCGTCGCCCTTGAGCTTGCGGTAGATCGCCAGCGTCAGCGTTTCGAGCAGCCCCATCAGCTCGTTTGCCGACGCACCGGAGAGCTGCGCCGAGCGGATCGTCTTCTGCGCGAGGCCGAGAATGCCGCCTATCTCGCGGGCGATGGCGGCATTGTCACCCGTCACCATCTTCACCTTGACCCCGAACCGGCGCATCTCGTCGATCACCTGCTGCGAATCCTCGCGCGGCGGATCGTAGAGCGGAATCAGCCCGATCATCCGGAACGGCGCGTCACCCTCCTTCAGGCCGACGCCGAGGGTGCGATAGCCCTTCGAGGCAAGTGCGTTGACCGAATCGTTAACCTTGCGACTCGCTACTTCGTCAAGCCCGGCCATCTCGATCACTACCTGCGGCGCGCCCTTGACCACGCGCACCGTCCGGCCATCCTTTTCGGCGTTCGCTTCCGTGCGTTTACTGACCGGATCGAAGGGCGTAAAGCTCGTCTGTTTCCACGACTTCCAGTCAACGCCGGGCAACCTGGTATCGAGATAGCTGAAGATCGGCATCTCGACGGGATCGTTGTTTTCGAGGCGCGAGGCGAGCGCGGCGTAAAGAAAGAGTTCTTCTTCGGTGAAGCCTTCGAGAACTTCGGGCCTCGACACCTCCATCTGGTTTTTGGTGAGCGTACCGGTCTTGTCGGTGCAGAAAATATCGACCCCGGCCAGCTCCTCGATGGCCGTCAGGCGCGAGACGATCGCCTGCCGTTTGGCGAGGTTCATCGCGCCGACGGCCATCGTGACCGAGAGCACGGCGGGCAGGGCGACGGGAATGGCCGCCACGCTCAAGACGAGCGCGAAGCGGATAATGTCGATCAGCGGCTCGTGGCGGAAGAGCGACACGGTCACGATCAGCATCACCAGCACGAGCGTCACCAGAATGAGGAAGTTGCCGATCTGGATCACCATCTTCTGGAAGTGGCTGCGCTCCTCGCGCTGCGCTTCGGCGACGAGGGCGACGACGGAGGAGAAACTCGTGTTCATGCCGGTGTTGAGCACCACGACGAGCATCTCGCCCTGCTTGACGATGGTGTTGGCGAACGCCACCGCGCCGCTCTTGCGCGTCACCGGCAGCGACTCGCCGGTGAGCGCCGACTGGTCGATGAGCAGGTAGTCGCCGTCGAGCAACTGCACGTCGGCGGGCACGATGTCGCCGATGCGGATTTTCACGATGTCGCCCGGCACCAGCTCGCGCACCGGAACGCGCGTGAACTGGCCGTTGCGCCGCACCGTCACCTCCTTGGAGAGCCGCTGCTTGAGCGCCTTCAGCGCATTGAGCGCCCGGTGCTCCTGCATGAAATCGAGACCGGCGTTGACCAGCAGCATGACAAAGATGATGCTGAAATCCTCCCACTTCTGCACCGCAGCGGACAGGATCGCCGCCGCCTCGATCATCCACGGAATCGGCCCCCGGAAACGCCGGAAAATCCGGTGCCACAGCGCCTCCTCCTTCTCCTCGATTTCGTTGAACCCGTACCGGCTCCGGCGCTCCGCAACCGCCTTGTCATCCAGCCCGGCATTCCGGTCAACCCTCAGCCCGGCGAGCGTCTCGTCAACCGGTGTGTTCTCGTACTCCCTGCTCTTCCTCTCTTGCCTGTCCATGCTGCTTCGTATCAAAAGTTAACAGTCATTCAATCCCGATTCTCTTGTACGCAAACACGATAAGGGGGTTGGAGCGCCCAAGCACAAAAAATGAAAAGCCGATCGTTGCAGAAAAGTTTCTCCAGATTCAGTCGGGAAGCGAAAAGAAAGGTCGGTACAGCAGAAGGGCTGCCGGGAACGGCAGTTGCGGAAGGGGACAAAAAAAGGGGGAGACCGGAACCGATCTCCCCGAAACATCGAACGCCTTGCAAGGCTTTTCCGGATCAGAAAAAACCGGATGACGAAAGCTTCAGTCGGCGTATTTGTTGGAGGTAACCCCGAGCACCTCATAAAGCGGGCAGTAGCCGATGATTGCCGTGACAATGGGAATCAGGCCGACAAGGCCGACAAGGTTCTGGAAAACAATGCCATACAACAGCATGGCCACGCCCAGGATAGCACGAACGGCACGATCTTTTTGCCCCATATTTTTCTTCATGGCTGCTCCGTCAAGGTTAGTGATAAGGATTGAAAATTTTTGTCAGACCGCATCGAATCTTCCGTTTCACCCCACGCAAACTGCCTGAACGCGATGGTCATCGAGACGCCGGAAGATCACGGCTTTCTGAACTTGCAATTCATTAAATATACAAAAAGATCGTCCAGAAAAACGACACAGGCCGAACCTTATAGCGTCATCGACAGTCCAGGAATTATCGGCCAGCGCCGGGCGGCGCAACCCGAAAACAGGCACGGGATTACACAAGCCGCGTAATTGTCCTTATATTCGCGAAGGTTTTTTCGAGGAGACAACGAAACAGCGGCATGTCGCCACGAAATAACGTCCTCAAATCATTCAGACAAAGAGGGTCGCAAAACGTATTTTATCGGGAGTTTGCTATCACCTACGCGCATTTACCGGCAGGCTATATCGTCGGCAAGCTTCTTTCCGACAAGTTTGAGCGACGAATCAAATCGTATCCGCTCTACTGGTTCTGGGGACTGCTTGGCTCGGTCGCTCCCGATTTTGACTACCTTTATCTTGAGCTGTTCGATACCCGAACCTGGGATCACCACTATTACCTAACGCACTTCCCCATGTTCTGGGCTATACTGCTGTTCGGATCGCTGCTCTGGCTCTACTCAAAACCGAAAAGCCAGAGTCCGGTTTTTGCGTTCATGTTCACGCTGAACGGATTCATTCACATGATTCTGGACAGCGTCCCGAACCCTATGTATTGGCTGGCGCCCTTCTCCTACCGTGGCTTCGACGTGAATTTGCTCCTGAAAAAAATTGCGCCGTGGATAGTCTATGACTATCCTTTCTGGAGCTACTCCATCGAAGCGCTCATCATCGTTCTTGCCCTGAACCTTTTTCTGAAAAGAGGAATCGCCGACACTGAAACGGCAAAAAACCTGCGGGCCAGGAATTCCGGCTCCAGCCAGCCGTGATCTTTCGGGTCAAAACTCCAACTGACGTTCAACTGCCCGCCTCCGGCCATCATCGCGCATTCACTCCTCAAGCAGCCATACCGTCGCTTCAGCACGATTCATGAAGGCTTTCAGAGTGAAGGTCAACGTCAACTGCCCGGCCTCCTGGCAAAAAAGCTGCGCCATGGCATGATGCAGGCTTGTCGAGGTCACGATAGCGGTTTTTTTTCTTGTCGCCTCCTTGGGGTAGTACGCCCTGACCATCTGAAGCAGATCAAACATGCTGATACTCGAAAAATCACACTCACACCCTTCAAAAACCCACATCGAGTTCTTGAATGGATATTCCGGATGCATAAATATTTCTTTCAATGCCCGGAAAAGCTGCATTTGATCGACAGCTCCTGAAAAGAGCACACTGAGATAAATATCTCCGGTTTCAATAACATGCATGGATCAAGGGGTTTGGGGAAGGGCCGGGCCGTTTTACTGAATAATTTTCGTCTTATAGATAACAATAACGTGAAGATAAGATTTTTCCTCGGCACAATATCGAAGCTCTGATACAAGACTCTGAATATCGTCAGCGAAGTATAATCAACTACCCCGTAGCTCTGCTGCGGGTATGAATTCATCTTTGATCTCAGCGTCCAAAAATCGAGCTTCGGGGAATTGGATTCATAGAGACTAATAATAAGTTCTTTATAAAAGAAATCAAATCATCCGATGTAACATTTTTCAGGATGAAGCCGCCGGTTTAAACCGTCAGGTTGCCTTCAGGACAGCATTGATGCCTGAAACCCATCGTCAAATCATCGATACCTGCAAAAAAATTTAAAAAAAATAAAGGATCCTCGAAGCAGAGCTTCGAGGTATTTAGAAGAGTTGGAGCTGCTGTGAATGCAACTTTTTATACTCAATTTCTCGACCTTGACT
>NZ_SDGU01000052.1 GCF_004118635.1 Chlorobaculum sp. 24CR
GTGGGGCGGCGAGGTGCTCGTCGGCGACGCCGCCGCCGTGACGCGCTTCGCCTCGCTGGAGCCGATGCCGCTGCCCGGCGGCGACGCGGCGGTGCGGCAGGTGTGGCGCACCGCGCTCGGCTGGCTCCACCGGAGCGGCGTGTCGCCGGAGGGGCTGGAGTGCTTTCGCCAGCCGCAGTCGGCGCAGGTGCTCGAACTGCTCGAAAAAGGGGTCGGCACGGCGGAAAGCTCCGGCTGCGGGCGACTCTTCGACGCCGTAGCCTCGATCTCCGGCCTACGCCACGAAGCGCACTACGAAGGCCAGGCGGCCATCGAGCTGATGCAGGCCGCAGGCGGACGGCTCGCCGACGCGGGTTACAGCTTCGGCTTCGAGCGCCAGCACGGGCGCTGGCTGATGCTCATTTCGCCGATGCTCCGCGAAATCGCCGCCGCCGTCCGTGCTGGAGCAGGGGCCGCCGAGGTCGCCCAACGCTTCCACCGAACGCTCGTCGGAATGCTTGCGGAAGCAGCGCGCATGGCCAGCCACGAAACCGGCCTGAAAACCGTCGCCCTCAGCGGCGGCGTCTTCCAGAACCAGCTTCTCACCGAAGCCCTTGCGCACAACCTCGAAAGCGACGGCTACAAAGTGCTCATGCACGAGCAAGTCCCCCCGAACGACGGCAGCCTAAGCCTCGGCCAGGCCGCGATAGGGCGAGAGTTTCTTAAAGGGCGGTATATTGGAGTTTGTAATGGATAATGGATAATTGACAATGGATAATGAAAGAAATGGGAAGCAAGAGTGGGGTAAATCGGGTTAAAGAGCTTTCTTTTGAATTTGCGATTCGTATAGTAAAACTCACGCAGTTTCTGGAGCAGGAGAAAAAGGCATATGTTTTGAGCAGGCAACTCCTGAAATCCGGTACTGCAATAGGGGCCCTTGTGCGTGAGGCGGAACATGCTGAAAGCAAGGCTGATTTTATTCATAAAATGGCCATCGCACTTAAAGAGGCCAATGAGACAGACTATTGGGTCGAGCTTCTCTACCAGTCGCAACTCCTTGAAAAGCAAGGCTTTGATTCGATAAAATCGGATATTGTCGAATTGCTGAAACTTCTGACAGCTATTATCAAGTCATCAAAAAGGAATCCACCCGAAAGCAATTGAGTTCAAATCATTATCAATTATCAACTATCCATTATCCATTAATATCATGTGCTTGGCAATCCCCGGAAAACTCATAGAAATCCGCGAAGAGAATGGCCTCAAAATGGGCACGGTGGACATCAGCGGCGCGCTGACGAAAGCGTGCCTTGAGTACGTGCCGGAGATCGCCATCGGTCAGTACACCATCGTCCACGCGGGTTTCGCGCTGAAGATCATCGATGAGGAGGAAGCTGCCGAAAGCCTCAAGCTCTGGGACGAGCTGATGCGCGCGCAGCGCGACGGATGAATTATGAATGTTGAATTATGAATTGAATGTTCCGTAGGGGCAGAACTATGTGTCTGCCCTTTTCCTGCGAAAAAATTTTGATGTGCGCACTGCTTTTTCTCTTGCCCCGACATGTCGGGGGGTCCGACGAAGTCGGGCGAAGAATCCAGAGAGTCTCGTAACATATTTCAATTCAGTCAATTATGGTGATGCCTCGAAGAAACTGGATTCTTCACTTCGTTCAGAATGACAGAACTGAAACGTGCATAATTTATTCAATCCCCCTGACCGCCCATGAAATTCATCGACGAATATCGCGATCCGGCTCGCGCCCGTGCTTTGCTTGACCGCATTCGGCAGGTGGCGCGGCGGGAGTGGACGATCATGGAGATTTGCGGCGGGCAGACCCACTCGATCATGCGCAACGGCATCGACCAGCTTCTGCCGCCGAACGTGCAGCTCGTTCACGGGCCGGGGTGTCCGGTGTGCGTGACGCCGCTGGAGACTATCGAGCGGGCGCTGGCGATTGCCGCTATGCCGGGGGTGATCCTCACGAGTTTCGGCGACATGCTCCGCGTGCCCGGCAGCGAGAAAGACCTCTTCATGGCGCGAAGCGAGGGGGCGGATGTGCGCATCGTCTTTTCGCCGCTCGAAGCGTTGCAGATCGCACGTGACCATCCCGAAAAAGAGGTGGTGTTTCTCGCCGTCGGCTTCGAGACTACCGCTCCGGCCAACGCGATGGCCGTCCGGCAGGCGGCGCGGGAGGGACTCTCGAACTTCAGCGAACTCGTGAGCCAGGTGATGGTGCCTCCGGCCATGCGGGCGATTCTTTCGTCGCCCGGCAACCGGGTGCAGGGGTTCCTCGCCGCCGGGCACGTCTGCGCCATCATGGGGTACGAGGAGTACGAGCCGGTTGCGGCGGAGTTCGGCGTGCCGATTGTGCCCGCCGGGTTCGAGCCGGTCGATCTGCTCGACGGCATCCTCAAGGTGGTCGAGATGCTCGAAGCGGGGCGCAGCGGCGTCGTCAACGCTTACGGGCGCGTGGTGAGTCGCGAGGGCAACCCCGAAGCGCGGCGGGTGATGCAGGAGGTGTTCGAGGTGGCCGACCGCCCGTGGCGCGGCATCGGCATCATTCCGCAAAGCGGCCTCGTGCTGCGCCCAGAGTTCGCCCGCTTCGACGCCGAAAAGCGCTTCAACGTAGGCCACATCGCCCCGCAGGAGTCCCCCCTCTGCCACAGCGGCGAGGTGCTGCAAGGCCACCTCAAACCCTCCGACTGCCCAGCCTTCGGCCACGAATGCACCCCGCAAACCCCGCTTGGCGCAACGATGGTCTCCAGCGAAGGAGCCTGCGCTGCGTATTATCGCTATCACCGCAAAAGCTGATAAAGGAGGATTTTATGGGAAATATTCTGACGAAAGAATTGCTCCTGAGATCGGTGGAGGAATGGAATAAGGCGAGGGATGCAAATCCAGAACTGAAGCCTGACTTGAGTGGGACAGACCTCCACAGGACAGACCTCCGTGGAGTAAATTTCAGGGGCGCTGACCTTCGTGTGACAGACCTCAGCGAAGCTGACCTTCGGTGGGCAGACCTTGGCGATTCAGACCTCCGTGGAGCATATCTCTGTAGGGTAAACTTAAGCGAGGCAAATCTCAGCAAGGTAGATATGAGCTACGTATTTTTCAAAAGAGGGGCCGATGGTGTATTGGGAGGTGTTAAAAAAGATAGGATTTATGGAACTGATCTAACCGGAGCGAACCTTCATGCTGCATTCATGCCCGAAGCTAATCTTAATACGGCTCATCTTCAAGGTGCAGACCTCAGTGATGCACTTCTCAGTGGAGCTAACCTCAGCGGAGTAAACTTTGTAGATGCAGACCTGAACAAAGTGCGCCTTCACGGGGCAGACCTTCAAGGTGCAATCCTCATCCGAACAAAGCTTATAGAGGCAGACCTAAGCTCGGCAGAAATCAAAGGAGCAATCCTCAGCGAAGCAAATTTCAGCAGAGCAGCAGTTGACAATACAACCTTCGGAGCAGTTGATCTCAGCAGTGTTATAGGGCTGGATACTTTACGACACAAAGGCCCATCAACTATCGGAATCGATACCATTTACGCATCGAATGGCAACATACCGGAAGTCTTTCTACGAGGATGTGGTGTGCCGGATAACTTCATCGATTACGCCCGTTCACTGACAGCCAAGGCCTTTGATTACTACTCATGCTTCATCAGCCATAGCACTTCGGATAAGGTTTTTGCGGATCGTCTCCATGCCGACCTTCAGGCTAAAGGTGTTCGGTGCTGGTATGCTCCGCATGACATGGAGGGTGGCGAACATATCGATACCCAGATTGATCGGGCGATAAAAGTCCATGAAAAGGTGCTTCTTGTGCTTTCTGAGAGCAGTATCAACAGCAACTGGGTGAAACGGGAAATCGCCAAAGCGGTCAAGCGTGAAGAAGCCGAAGGCAAACGAGTGCTGTTTCCCATCAGCCTTGTTGAGTTCAGCACACTTGAACAGTGGGAGTTTGTTGACAGCAAGGGCCGGGATTTGTCGGAAGAGATCAGGAAATTCTACATCCCGAACTTCAAGGGATGGGAAAATGACAATTCTCTTTACACGACGGAGTTCGACAAGTTGCTGAAAGCGTTCAAGGATAAAAGCAAACAATAACCGATTCAATCCCATACATCCATGCAACTGAGCTGCCCTTCGCCGATTCTTCGGCATGAAACCGTTCAGATGGCTCATGGCGCGGGCGGTCGCCTCTCGCAGGAGTTGACGGCGCGGGTGTTCATGCCGCATCTCGGCAATCCGGTGCTCGACCAGCTCGACGATCAGGCGCGGTTCGAGGCCGAGCCGGGGCGCATTGCGTTCACTACCGACACCTACGTCGTCTCGCCGATCTTTTTCCCCGGCGGGAACATCGGCGACCTGGCGGTTAACGGCACGGTGAACGACCTCGCCGTCGGCGGCGCGGTGCCGCGCTACCTCAGCGCCGGGTTCGTGCTCGAAGAGGGACTTCCGCTCGCCGACCTCGAACGCATCGTTGCGAGCATGGCCGAAGCTGCGCGGAAGGCCGGGGTGGTGATCGCGTGCGGCGACACCAAGGTGGTGCAGAAAGGGCAGTGCGACCGGATTTTCATCAACACCTCCGGCGTCGGCTTCATCCCGCCGGGGCGCGACGTATCGTGCCGCAACCTCCGGCCCGGCGACGCGGTTATCCTCTCCGGTACCATCGGCGACCACGGCATGGCGATCCTCACCACCCGTGAAGGCCTCTCCTTCCAGAGCCGCATCCAGACCGACTCCGCCGCCCTGAACGGCCTCGTCGCCGAAGTGCTCGGCGCAGCAAACGTCCACGCCATGCGCGACCCCACGCGCGGCGGCGTCGCGGCGACGCTCAACGAGCTGGCGAACTCATCCTCCGTCGGCATCGAACTCGCCGAAGCCGCGATTCCCGTGCGCGAAGAGGTGCGCGGAGCCGCCGAACTCCTCGGCATCGACCCGCTCACCATCGCCAATGAAGGCAAAATGCTCGCCGTCGTTCCCGCCGCCGAAGCCGACTCAGCGCTCGCCGCCATGCGCGCGCACGAGCACGGACGCGACGCCGCGATTATCGGCAAAGTCACCGAAGAGCACCCCGGCATGGTGGTGATGCGCACGCCATTCGGCAGCCGCCGTATTGTCGAAATGCCGCTCGGCGAGCAGTTGCCGCGGATTTGCTGAGAAGAAGAAAAAGACTTCAAAGACAAAGGGACAGCAAGGACAACAATGCCGGGAGAATCGATCTTTTTTTCTTCGTCCCTGAAGTCCTTGCAGTCCCTGTTGTCCTTTCTTTGCGAACCCGCAGGGCTTGTCGATTGTTTGGGAATCGTGCAGGTGCAACGAATGCAAAACGAGAGGAGGATTGTATGGACACGCAGAAACTGAGCGCGGTGGCCTCCGCCATTGTGTCGCACGCAAAGGGAGTTCTTGCGGCTGATGAAAGCTCGCCGACCATCAAAAAACGGTTCGATTCCATCGACGTCGAGTCCACGGAGCCGACCCGTCGGCGGTATCGTGAAATTCTGTTTACGACCG
Organism: Chlorobaculum sp. 24CR; assembly: GCF_004118635.1. Lineage (GTDB taxonomy): Bacteria > Bacteroidota > Chlorobiia > Chlorobiales > Chlorobiaceae > Chlorobaculum. The sequence continues at coordinate 5,497 of NZ_SDGU01000052.1, forward strand.
AAGGGATCGAGCAAGAGATCGGGGGCGTCATTCTGTTCGATGAAACTATCCGCCAGTCCACCCTTGACGGCGTTCCTTTCCCGAAATTGCTTGCGGAGCGCGGCATCGTGCCCGGCATCAAGGTGGACAGGGGAGCCAGGGCGCTGGCTTGTTATCCCGGCGAAAAGGTGACCGAGGGGCTGGACGGCTTGCGTGACCGGCTCGTCGAGTACCGGGAGCTTGGGGCCGGATTCGCGAAGTGGCGGGCCGTCATCGAGATCGACGAGCACGATGCGCCGTCGCCGTTCGGCATCCGCGCGAACGCCCACGCGCTGGCGCGTTACGCCGCGCTGTGTCAGGAGGAGGGGCTGGTGCCGATTGTCGAGCCGGAGGTGCTCATGGACGGCGGGCACGGCATCGAGCGCTGCGAGGAGGTGACGTCGAGGGTGCTCGAAGCGGTGTTCAGCGAACTCGACGCGCATCGCGTGCTCTTCGAGGGAATGCTGCTGAAGCCGAACATGGTGATCGCGGGCAAGCAGTGCTTCCGCCAGAACAGCCCGGAGGAGGTTGCCGAAGCCACGATTCGCTGCCTGAACCGTTACGTTCCGGCAGCCGTGCCGGGCATCGTGTTTCTGTCCGGCGGCCAGAAGGCCGAGGAGGCCACCGCCAATCTCAACGCCATGAACAAGATGGGGCGTCGCCCCTGGGAGGTCAGCTTTTCCTACGGACGCGCCCTGCAAGCTCCCGTGCTGGCTGCCTGGAAAGGTCAGGAGAGCAACGTTGCCGCCGCGCAACAGGCGCTGAAGAAACGCGCCCGCCTCAACGGCTTGGCCCGCGAGGGAAAGTATTCGCCAGCGATGGAGGCTGAGGCGTGAAGAGATGAGTGAAGGACAGAAAGGACTTCAGGGACTCAAAGAACTACAATGCCGCGAGCATCGATTTTCTCTCTTTGACTTTTGAGTCCCTGCTGTCCCTGAAGTCCTTTTTATTTTTCCAGCCCATCTCTAACCCTGACGTGCCAAAAAAATACACCATCCTCAGCGGCGGGCCGGTTTGCATCGGGGAAGGGAATATTCTATTTTGAGCGGTGTTACCAGACTTTTCAAACCGAAAGTACAATGCAATGATACGATATATTTCAAGGGTATTTCCCTTTCTGATGGCGCTCGTCATGCTGAGCGGGTGCGGTTACAATACGATTCAGCAGAACGAAGAGGCGGTCAATCGCGCGTGGGGCGACCTCGAATCGCAGCTTCAGCGCCGTTCCGACCTGGTGCCGAACCTCGTCGCCACGGTGAAGGGGGCGGCAAATTTCGAGAAGGAGACGCTTCAGGCGGTCGTCGAGGCCCGCGCCAAGGCGAGCTCCATCCAGCTCACGCCGGAGATGCTCAGCGATCCCGACGCCATGGCGAAGTTCCAGGCGGCGCAGGGCCAGCTCTCATCCTCGCTGTCGCGTCTCCTCGTCACCGTCGAGCGCTATCCCGACCTGAAGGCGACGCAGAATTTCCGCGACTTGCAGGTGCAGCTCGAAGGCACGGAGAACCGTATCAGCGTTGCCCGCCAGCGCTATAACGAAGCGGCGCAGGTTTTCAACACCTCGATCCGCATTTTCCCGAACTCCATCACCAACAGCGTGGCGCTCAAGCTGAAGCCGAAGGCCTACTTCAAGGCGGACGAGGCGGCCAAAGTCGTGCCGCAGGTGAAATTCTGATATGGCTGTTACCCTCAACAGATCACGCTGGCTGCCCTCCGTTCTCTTTGCGCTGGCGCTCCTGCTGGCGAGCGCTCCGCTCATGGCGGCTTTTCCGCCCGTGCCCGCGCTGAAGCAGCGGGTGAACGATTATGCCGGAATGATTTCGCCGCAGGCTCGGCAGCAGATCGAGCAGAAGCTTGCCGCGCTCGAAGCCGAGGACGGCACGCAGATCGCGATGCTCACGGTGCCGTCGCTCGAAGGCGAGCCGATCGAGGAGTTCTCGATCCGGGTCGCCGAGGCGTGGAAGCTCGGCGACGAAAAACGTGATAACGGCGTCTTGCTCATTGTCTCGAAGGGCGACCGCAAGGTGCGCATCGAGGTTGGCTATGGCCTGGAGGGGACGTTGACCGATCTCGAATCGGGCCGGATTATTCGCGGCGTCATCCAGCCTGCGTTCAAAAGCGGGGATTTCGACGCGGGTTTCACCGGCGCGGCTGACGCGCTCGTTGCGGCGGTGAAGGGCGAGTACAAGGCCGAACCCAAAAAGGGTGATAAAGACAAGCCGTCGGCTCTGGTGGTGCTCATCATCCTTGCCGTGCTGTTTTTCTATCTCCGCATGTTCGGCGGTCGCCACCACGGCGGGCCGTTCGTCTCCGGCGGTTTTCCGGGGCCGGGCGGCGGTATCTTCACCTCCGGCGGCGGTGGTGGATTCAGCGGCGGTGGCGGTGGTGGATTCAGCGGCGGTGGCGGGGGTGGATTCAGCGGCGGTGGCGGCGGCTTCGGCGGCGGAGGAGCGTCGGGCGACTGGTAAGGCAACGAACTCCATTCCGGAAAAAAGCATGAAAGAGAAGATCAAGAAGTTTCTGACCGACGAGGAGCGCCGCCGGATCGAACAGAAGGTCAGGGAGGCGGAGGCCTCGACCTCTGGCGAGATCGTGGTGATGGCGGTCGCGGAGAGCAGCAACTACCCCTCGGCGATTTTGGCCGCGAGCGGCGCAATTTCGCTCGTGCTCGCCATCGGCGGTACGATGTTGTACGGCAGCGAGAGCCTGTGGGTTTTTCTCACGTTGTTCGCGCTTTTTTTCATTGCGTCGAACGAAGTGGTCAAGCGCATCCCCGCCCTGAAGCGCCCCTTCGTCAGCCGCGCGGAGATTGCCGAAGAGGTCGAGGAGGCGGCGATTCACTCATTCTACCACCGCAAGGTGCACGAGACGCGCGACCGCACCGGCATTCTCATCTACATCTCGCTCTACGAGCACAGCGTCAAGGTGCTTGCCGACAGCGGCATCGACGCCGTCGTGGGCAAGCAGGTTTGGCAGGAGGTGGTCGATACCATCACGAAAGGCATTCGTGACGGGCGGCAGGGCGAGGCGATCGGCCAGGCCGTCGGAATCTGCGGCAAGCTCTTGAGCCAGCACTTTCCCCGCAAGGCGGACGACACCAACGAGCTTGCCGATTCGGTCATCATCGGCTGAACGAAGGCCGCAATCTCTTGCGCGGCATGGAGAAAAAGGGCTTTGATCTTTTCCGCAAATTGTTTTTTTACAAGACATTCCATCACATTCATTCAATTGGATAAAAGAGATCAATGAAAAAGACAGCGCTCTCAGCCTGGCATGAAGCAGCCGGTGCGAAAATGATCGATTTCGGCGGCTTTCTGATGCCGGTGCAGTACACCGGAATCATCGCCGAACACAAGGCCGTGCGCGAAGCGGCGGGGCTTTTCGATGTGTCGCACATGGGTAATTTCTACGTCAGGGGCGAGCGGGCGCTGGAGTTCCTCCAGTACATGACCACCAACGATCTCGGCAAAGTCGTGGACGGGCAGGCGCAATATACGCTGATGCTCTATCCCGATGGCGGCATCGTTGATGACCTCATCATCTACCGCGTCAGCGCCGACACCTTTTTCCTCATCGTCAACGCGAGCAACTGCGAAAAGGATTTCGACTGGCTTTCGAGCCACGTCGTCGAGTTCGAGGGCGTCTCACTCGAAAATCACACCAGCGAGCTGTCGCTCGTCGCCCTGCAGGGGCCGAAAGCGATGGAGATTCTCGCGCGGGTTTTCCCCGGCGCGGGCATCGACCAGCTCGGTTCGTTCCACTTCATGAAGCTGCCGTTCGAGGGTGCCGAGATCATGGTGGCCCGCACCGGCTACACCGGCGAGGCGGGCGTGGAGATCTGCCTGCCGAACGAAAAGGCCGAGGCGCTCTGGTCGGCGCTGATGGAGGCCGGAAAGAGTGACGGTATCAAGCCCATCGGCCTCGGCGCGCGCGACACGCTGCGGCTCGAAATGGGCTACTCGCTCTACGGCCACGAAATCGAGAAAAATGTCAATCCGCTCGAAGCGCGGCTCAAATGGGTGGTCAAACTCGACAAGCCCAACTTTATCGGCAAGCAGGCGTGCCAGCAGGTCGAGATCGATCCGCGCCGGAGCGTGGCCGGATTCAGCCTCGAAGGCCGCGCCATTCCGCGCCAGCACTTCAAAATCTATAACGCCGATAAGCAGGAGATTGGCGTGGTGTGCAGCGGCACGGTGTCGCCGACCCTTCAGGAACCGATCGGCACGGCGAGCCTCCTCTGCGACTATGCGAAACCCGGCACGCCGATCTTCGTCGAAATTCGGGGAACCATGCAACCCGGCGCGGTCAGGCGGCTGCCGTTCGTGCATGCCGTCCGCCCATGATCTGAAAAGGAGCCGATCTCCCTGTTGAAAAAGAAGATAGACACGCAGGCTTTCCGCAGGGAGAGTCTCGCCACGGAAGCCGGCGGCATCGTGCTGATGCTCGCCGCGCTTTTTTGCATTGCCGCCGTGCTCGGTTTCCATGCCGAAGACGAGCCGTACATCGTGACCTTGCCCTGGTACGAGATTTTTTCGAGCGCGGCCAAAGCTGTCGCCGGGACGATACACAACCCTTTCGGCCTGTTTGGGGCGCGGGTGTCGGTCTTTTTCATCCGGGTGCTGCTCGGCTATCCGTCGGCATTGCCGCTTTTCGGCTTTCTCGCGCTCGGCTGGCGTCTGTTCAGGATGCAGCCCCTCGGCCCGGCGCTCTTCTTTCTGGTTTACACTCTCCTCATGGCGCTCGACCTCTCGGCCATGTTCGGCCTCTCCACGGTGCCGTTTGCCGATCTCATGGCCGGCGCGACCGGGCGGATGATGGCGTCGTTCCTCTCGACCGTCATCGGCTACCCCGGCGCGTGGACTCTCACCGCTGTCATTGGCGTACTTCTGACCTTCTACATGGGCCGCGATTTCATTACGGAGGCGATTGCCGCCGTGAGCGCATTTTTCGCGAAGGTGTCGGCAACCGTGAAGGCGATCAAGGACGAGCGGTCGAGAAAGCGCCGTGAAAAGGAGGAGCGCGAGGTCAGGAAAAAGGCGGCGCGGATGGCTGTCGCCCAGGAAAAGGAGTGGAAAAAGAGGGAGAAGCAGGAGCGCCGCGCCGCGAAAGGGGGGAAGGCTTCGAAGGCCGCTCCATCCGGAAAACCGCCCAAACCTGCGGCTCCCACGAGGGATACGGAGCCAGAACACGCGCCTGAGCCGCCGCCCGCCAGGCTGCCCGCGCCCGAATCCATTGTGATTCCGGCGGAGGTCGAGGAGATCGAAGCGCCGGAACCGGCAATCGTCCGGTCGGAAGAGGGGCCGGATATGATCATCAATCCGGGAGTTCGAGAGGCGGAGGCCGACCTCGACGAGCGGCGGCTCAAGGTCAGGACGCACGATCACGTTCAGTACCGCTTTCCCTCCATCGATCTGTTGCAGCGCCCGAAGGACGAGGACGAGAGCTACGACGAGCGCCACCTGGCCGAAACCAAGGATCGGCTGATCGAAAAGCTCAGGATTTACAAGATCGACGTCATCCGCATCGCCACCACCGTCGGCCCCCGCGTGGCGCTCTTCGAGCTGGAACTCGCGCCGGAGGTGAAGATCAGCCGCATCAAGTCGCTCGAAAACGATCTCGCCATGGCGATGGCCTCCTCGTCGGGCGGCATCCGCATCATCGCGCCCATTCCCGGCAAGAACGCCATCGGCGTCGAAATCCCGATTCGCAAGCCGCGCCCGGTGGTGATGCGCTCGGTGTTGCAGGTCGAGAAATTCAAGAACAACACGATGGCTCTGCCCATCGTCCTCGGCAAGAGCATCTCGAACGAGGTGATTATCGATGACCTGGCCTCGATGCCGCATCTGCTCATCGCGGGCGCGACCGGCGCGGGCAAGTCGGTGGCGATCAACGTGCTGCTCACCAGCCTGCTCTACTCGAAAAAGCCCGACGAGGTGAAGTTCGTCTTGATCGATCCGAAGCGGGTCGAGCTGAAACCGTACAAACTGCTGAAAGATCACTTCCTGCCGAAGATTCCCGGCATGGAGGATCAGATCATCGTCACCGATCCGCAGAAGGCGGTCGCGGCGCTCCGCTCGGTGGTGCGGGAGATGGAGCATCGCTACGAACTGCTCGAAAAGTGCGGCGTACGCAACATCGGCGAGTACAATAAGAAGATGAAGGATGAGGCGATGTTCTACCTCGTCGTTGTCATCGACGAGCTTGCCGACCTGATGATTACGGCGGGCCGCGAGGTGGAGGAGCCGATCACGCGGCTCGCGCAGATGGCCCGTGCGGTCGGCATTCACCTGATCGTGGCCACGCAGCGTCCGTCGGTTGACGTCATCACCGGCATCATCAAGGCCAACTTCCCGTCGCGCATCGCCTTTCAGGTGGCCAGCAAGGTCGATTCGCGCACCATTCTCGACGTGTCGGGCGCGGAGCAGTTGCTGGGCAGCGGTGACATGCTCTTCCAGTCGGCGAAAATGTCCAAGCCGGAGCGCATCCAGTGCCCCTATATTTCGCTCTCGGAGGTCGATGCGATCACCGAGTTTATCGGCGAGCAGCCGCCATTGAAGACCGAGTGCATGCTGCCCGAACCGCCGTGGTCGAACGGCAACGGCTCCTCCTCCGGCTCCGGCCAGGAGCGGGACGCTCGCGACGCCATGTTCGAGGAGGCCGCCCGGCTTGTCGTCATGCACCAGCAGGCCAGCGTTTCGCTGTTGCAGCGCCGCCTGCGGCTCGGCTTCAGCCGCGCCGGACGGGTGATGGACCAGCTCGAACGCAACGGCATCGTCAGCGCCGGAGACGGCAGCAAGCCCCGCGAAGTGCTCGTCAAGAGCGAAGACTCGCTGGAGCTGCTGCTGCGGAATCTGGATTGAAAATCGGGGTGCGGTTTTTTGTCCTATAGGACTTATAGGGCTTAAACCACAAACGGCTGCTCCGGTCAATTTCCGGGCAGCCGTTTTGCTTTTCCGTGCTGTTTAGCTCAGACCGCTTCGACGCGGGCGATTTCGGGGTTGGCTTTCTTGATGGCCTGCTCGACGCCGGCGCGGAGGGTGAGGGTGCTCATCGGGCAGGAGCCGCAAGCGCCGAGGAGCTTCACATCGACCACCATATCCTTGGTGATGCCGACGAGCTGGCAGTCTCCGCCATCGACCTGGAGGTAGGGGCGGACGGTTTCGAGAGCGCTGATGACTTTGTCGTACAGCGGGTCGGTTTTTGGCAGATAATCCTTCATGGTCTGTAAACTTGTTGTTGGTTTTGGATTATGAAAAAAACGGGTTGCTCGTTCGTTTCTGAAATCAGAGCTTAATATAACAACCGGGCCGCAACCCTGAAAAATCCGGTATTGCTCAAGGCTGCGCTCCTCGCCGCCGATTTCAGTTCATCGAACAGTTGGCGTTCAGAATCGATATCTGCCGGGCGATTTCACCGGCGACCTTGCTTGCCGCCACGGAGGTCGGCGCGTCCGGCGCGGCGATGATCGCCGGCGTGCCGACGTCGCCGCCTTCGCGCATCGAGCTGCTGATCGGAATCGAGCCGAGGAAGGCCAGCGCATTGATCCTGGCGAACTTTTCACCGCCCTGGCGTCCGAAGATGTAGTCGCGCGTACCGTCGGGCAGCTCGTACCAGCTCATGTTTTCGACGAGGCCGAGAATCGGCACGCCGACCTTGCGGAACATCGTGACCGCTTTCGAGACGTCGGCGAGCGCCACCTCCTGCGGGGTGGTGACGATGACCGCGCCGCTGATGGCAAGGTTCTGCACGAGGGTGAGCTGGATGTCGCCGGTGCCGGGAGGCAGGTCGAAAATCAGGTAGTCGAGCTCCTGCCAGTCAACGTCGGTGATGAGCTGGCGCATGGCGCTGGAGGCCATCGGGCCACGCCAGATGAGCGCCGTCTCCGGATCGACGAGGAAGCCGATGGACATCATTTTGACGCCGAACTTTTCGATGGGCATGAGCTTCTGGTTCAGCACTTCGGGCTTGACGTTCTGGAGGCCGACCATTGTCGGGATGCTCGGCCCGTAGAGGTCGGCGTCGATCAGGCCGACCTTGGCGCCCGAAGCGGCGAGGCTGACGGCGAGGTTGAGCGAGACGGTCGATTTGCCGACGCCGCCCTTGCCGGAAGCCACGGCGATGATGTTCTTGACGTTCGGCAGATCGATCTTCTGCGGAGCGCCGTGGCCTCCGTGCGCGCCATGATTGCCGTGCCCGTCGTGATTGTCGCGGCCTCCATGTGCGCCGTGGTGGCTGCACGAAGAGGTGACCTTCGAGGTCATGTTGACGTCGATCGCGCCAACCTCCGGAACGGCGGCCTTGATGGCGTCGATGCAGGAGTTTTTGATTTTCTCTTTCATCGGGCAGGCGGGCGTGGTGAGCACCACAGTGAACGAAACGTTGCCCGCCTCATCGACGGCGATGTTCTCGACCATGCCGAGACTCATGAGGTCACGGCCAAGGTCGGGTTCCATCACCGTGCCCAGCGCGGCCTCGATCTGCGATTTCTGTATTGACATAATTGATAATGGATAGTTGATAATGGATTAGTGATTATTACTGTCGGGACCGCTTTTTTTCTTTCTCCCAAAAGTCCCATGAGTCCCATCCGTCCCGATTGGCAAATCCCCAAAACAAAGGCACTCCCTGTTCCCGCGCTCACTTCTTTACAAACCGCATGGTGATCGGGATTCCCGCGAAATCGAAGTTTTCTCGCAGTCGCTTTTCGAGGAAGCGGCGGAAATTGCTTTCGAGCAGCTCCGGGTCGTTGCAGAAAAAAACGAAGACCGGATGGCCTGATTCGATCTGGGTCATGTACTTGATTTTCAGCTCCTTGCCCGATTTGGTGGCCGGGTGGCGCATGGTGAGCGCCTCCTGCAAGAAGCGGTTCAGGTTGCTGGTGCTGATCTTCTGCCGACGGTTCAGCGCGATCTCGGCCGCCGTGTCGATGGCGCGGTAGCAGTTTTTTTTGGTCAGGGCCGAGGTGAAGAGCACCGGAATATAGCCGATGTTGCCGAGCTGGTTTTGCAGGTTGTCCGTGAACGCCTTGCTGGTTTTGGAATCCTTCTCGACCAGATCCCACTTGTTGACCAGAATCAGCACCCCTTTTTTGCGTTCGATGGCCATGTGGATGATCTTCATGTCCTGGCTTTCGAGGCCGAGCCGGGCGTCGAGCAGCACCAGCGCCACGTCGCAGCGCTCGATGGCGCGTGCGGTCCTGATCGAGCTGTAGAACTCGATGCCGGCGTCGATCTTGGTGCGCTTGCGCAGGCCCGCCGTGTCGATGAGCGTATATTCCTCGCCGTTGCGCTTCAGGACGGAGTCGATGGCGTCGCGCGTCGTGCCGGGCACGTCCGAAACGATCTGGCGTTCCGCGCCGAGGAGGGCGTTGACCATGCTCGATTTGCCGACGTTCGGGCGTCCGAGCACGGCGAGCTTGATCGAATCGTCCTCTTCAGGCTCTTCGCCCTCCGGGCAGGGCAGGGTCGCGAGCACATCATCGAGCATATCGGCCACGCCCGCGCCGTCGCGCGCCGAGATGAAATAGGGTTCGGTAAAGCCGCTCCTGACCAGCGACTGCGCTTCGAGCGCGACCTGTGGATTGTCCACCTTGTTGGCCACGAAAAAGATTTTCTTGTCCTTGAAGGTCTTCTGAAGGATTTTCGTGATGTCGAGGTCGAGATAGGTCAGACCCGCGCGAGCATCCACCATGAAGATGATCGCGTCGGCATCCTCGAAGGCGCGCAAGGTCTGTTCGAGCATGGACACGCTGAGCGAGTCGTTTTCGGGCGCGTAACCGCCGGTGTCCATGAGCAAAAACTGCTTGCCCAGCCACTCGCCGGGGCTGATGTGGCGGTCTCTGGTCACGCCCGGCGTGGGATCGACGATGGCGCTTTTCTGCCTGAGAATGCGGTTGAAGAGGGTCGATTTGCCCACATTCGGGCGACCTACCAAGGCGATCAGTGGTTTCATGAGTCAGCGGCGTGGGAGCGAATTGACGTACGCTTCCGGTTAGATTATTTCTTGCAAAGAGAACAAGGTAATAGTTTGTAGAATTAAACGGAATAAATTACATTGTTCGACCTTATTTTTCGGAATAGACCAGATAATCAAAGAGAAGCATGAGCAAGACGTTAAGCTTTAAAACATACTCAGCCAAACCGGGCGAGGTGGAACGGACATGGTATGTCATCGATGCGGAGAACCAGGTGCTTGGCAGGATGGCCGCCCAGATCGCCAATGTTCTGAGGGGAAAGCACAAACCGCAGTTCACCCCCCATGTCGATACCGGTGATTTCGTGGTCGTGACCAATGCAGGCAAAGTTGCGCTGAGCGGTAAGAAACACGACGACAAGACCTACTTCTCGCACTCCCACTATCCCGGCGGCGTCAGGATCGACAGCGTGAAAGACCTCCTCCAGAAAAAGCCGGAAAAGGTGATCGAACACGCCGTATGGGGTATGCTTCCGCATAACAATCTCGGCCGCCAGCTCTTCAAGAAGCTGAAAGTCTATGCCGGGCCAGAGCATCCGCATACCGCTCAGATGCCGGTGGAAATGAAAGTCAATCAATAAATCTAACGTATAGTGATGAAAGAGGTTATCGATACCGTAGGTCGCCGAAAAACTTCCGTTGCGCGTGTGTTTATGTCGCCGGGCAAGGGCAAGATCGTGGTCAACAAGCTGCCGGTTGAAGAGTATTTCAAGGATGAGTTCAAGCGCAGCCAGGCGCTCAAGCCGCTGGCTGCCGCTGAAAAGCAGGAAGAGTTCGATATCAAAATCAACGTGCAGGGCGGCGGTCTCACCGGCCAGTCCGGCGCGGTGTGCCTGGCTATCGCAAGGGCGCTGGTCGAGTTCGACGAGTCCATTCGCCCTATGCTCAGGGCCGATCGTCTGCTCACCCGTGATCCCCGCATGGTCGAGCGGAAAAAATATGGCAAGAAAAAGGCCCGCAAATCCTTCCAGTTCTCGAAGCGCTGATTTTTTCGTAGCAACAAACAACTCACATACCCTGCCATTCCGGCTTGCCGGATAAACCCCAAGGGAGGTGTCTCGGATGTAATTTCGGGATCCCGATGCGGCGGCAGGGTAGAGGAACAACTCAACAAAGGAGACATCATGTCAACAAAATTCCAGCTCGAAGAGATGCTTCGCGCAGGCGTGCACTTCGGTCACCTCGCCCGCCGATGGAGCCCAAAAATGAAGCCGTATATCTTCATGGAGAAGAACGGCGTTCACATCATCGACCTCAAAAAGACCGTCGTCATGGCTGACGAAGCGTTCAAAGCCATCGAGGCCATCGCTTCGACCGGCCGCGAAATCATGCTGGTCGGCACCAAGAAACAGGCCAAGGTCATCATCGCCGAACAGGCCGAACGCGCCGGTATGCCGTACGTTTGCGAGCGCTGGCTCGGCGGTATGCTGACCAACTTCTCGACCATCCGCCAGAGCATCCGCCGAATGAACGCCATCGACCGCATGGAGACCGACGGTACCTTCGACATGATTACCAAGAAAGAACGGCTCATGCTGCTCCGCGAAAAGGACAAGCTCGTGCGCATCCTCGGCGGTATCTCCAACATGAACCGCCTGCCCGCCGCGCTGTTCGTGGTCGATATCAAAAAAGAGCACATCGCCATCAAGGAGGCTCGTTCGCTCAATATTCCGATCTTTGCGATGGTCGATACCAATTGCGACCCCGACGAGGTCGATTATGTCATTCCGGCCAACGATGACGCTATCCGCTCCATCGATCTGATGGTCAAGGCGGTTGCCGACACCATCCTCGAAGCTCGCGCCTTGCAGGTCGAGCAGGAAGTTCTCGTCGAGATGGACGAACAGGCCGAAGAAGAGTCGGCCAACGACTGATCTTAACGCTACCGGGACGAGGCCGGAACCCCACTGTTACAGCCTCGTTTTCCGCAACATTCACGATTCAATTCCTATAGAAATATTATGAGTCAGATTTCCGCCAAAGACGTCAAGGAACTCAGGGATACCACCGGCGTCGGCATGATGGAGTGCAAGAAAGCTCTCGAAGAGACCGGGGGTGATATGCAGAAAGCCATCGAATATCTTCGCAAAAAGGGCGCGGCGATGGCTGCCAAGCGCGCTGATCGCGAAGCCTCCGAAGGCGCGGTCTGCATTCTGATGAGCGACGACCAGAAGCAGGGCGTGATTCTCGAACTCAACTGCGAGACCGATTTCGTGGCTCGCGGCGAGGTGTTCACCGGCTTTGCCAACGAGCTCGCCACGCTGGCTCTTGCCAATAATTGCGAGTCGAGAGAGGATTTGCTCGGCATCAACCTCGGCGAAGCGTACGGCAACGAAACCGTCGAAGAGGCGCTCAAGTCGATGACCGGCAAGGTTGGCGAAAAGCTCGAACTCAAGCGCATGGCCCAGCTCACCGCTGAAGCGGGCGTGCTCGAAAGCTACATTCACCCTGGTTCGCAGCTCGGCGCTTTGATCTCGGTCGATACCGACAAGCCGGAAGAGACCAAGTCGCTGGCCAGAGACCTCGCCATGCAGGTGGCCGCCGCTTCGCCGATTGTCGTGGGCCGGGACGGAGTGCCGTCGGAGCTTATCGAAAAGGAGAAAGAGATTTACCGTCAGCAGGCGCTTGCCGAGGGAAAGAAAGAGGAGTTCGTTGACAAGATCGTCATGGGCCGTCTCAACAAGTACTACCAGGAGGTGGTGCTGACCGAGCAGACCTTCATCAAAGATCAGAACGCCCGCGTCTCCGGAGTGCTCGATGACTTCATGAAGAAGAACCAGGCGCAAGTCAAGGTCAAAGCCTTTGTCAGGTATCAGTTAGGAGCCTGAAACTGAAAAAAGCCTCGTTGATGCGAGGCTTTTTTTTTGCTTATTTGAAAGAAAAGGCACCTCTAAAAAGCGTCATGAGCGCCATGAGTGCAAGGTGGATGGAGCGCAGAAACCGGAATGTTCTTTTGTCCATGAGGATTTTGAGCACCACCCAACGCAGCAATCAGGGGGCGCGGCAGGTTTGTAGAGATGCCTTGAATACCCTACCCAATCCGTCGCACAAGTCAAATAGAAACAAGGAGAACCAGCCATGCTAAAATACCGGAGAATATTGCTCAAGATCAGTGGTGAATCGCTTGCCGGAGAGAGCGGATATGGCATCGATGCCGGTGTTCTGGAAAGCTTTGCCGACGACATCAAGGAGGCCATCGATCTCGGTGCCGAGATCGCGCTGGTGATTGGCGGCGGCAATATTTTCCGGGGCCTGTCCAAAGCCGCGGCCTCGATGGATCGCGTGCAGGCCGATTACATGGGAATGCTCGCCACGGTCATCAACTCGCTGGCGTTGCAGGATGCGCTTGAGCGCAAGGGCATCTACACCCGCCTGGTGACCGCCATCAAAATGGAGCAGATCGCCGAGCCGTTCATCCGCCGCCGCGCGGTGCGCCACCTCGAAAAAGGGCGCGTCGTCATCTTCGGCGCAGGCACCGGCAACCCCTACTTCACCACCGATACCGCCGCCTCGCTCCGCGCCATCGAAATCGAGGCCGACGTCATCGTCAAGGGTACCAGAGTCGAGGGGGTTTACGATTCCGATCCCGAAAAGAATCCCGACGCGGAGTTCTTCCCCAACATCTCCTACGTCGATGTGATCCGCAAAAACCTCAGGGTGATGGATATGACCGCCATCACGCTCTGCCGCGAAAACACCCTGCCAATCGTGGTGATGAACATGAACACCAAGGGAAACTTCACCCGTCTGCTCAAAGGCGAACCAATCGGTACGCTCGTGCACGTGGGTGATGAATGATGAATTATGAATGTTGAATGATGAATTGCAAGAGGGGCGAGCGGGAAGGTTCGCCCTTTTTTTGTATAGAATCGGACCGGTCAGTCCGATGTGATTGATCCGTCCGATCCGTCCGATCCGTCCAGTTCACCGCTCATCACCAGCTCCACGGTTTCGCGAATGGTTTCCCAGTCGAAGCCACGGTTTTTGAGGAAAGTGATGAGCTTTTTCTTTTTCTGGTCGGGGGGGGCGGTAAGGGTGCGTAGCTTTTTTTCTGCGGCGGCGCGGCACAGCTCGGCCTGGTCGCAGTTGGTGATTGCTTCGTCGATGATTTTGTCGGGAAGTCCTTTCTGCCTGAGGCGGGCGAGGGTCTTGAGTTTGCCTTCCGGCCTGCGGCGGGCCATGCTCGTCATGCAGCTTTGCGCGAAGGCGCGGTCATCGGTCAGGCCAAGCTCGTCAAGTCTTTCAAGGGCTTTTGAAATCGCTTCGGAATCGAACCCTTTTTTCTTCAGCTTGGCTTCGAGTTCGGCTCTTCCGTGAGCTCTTCCGGCCAGCAGCCGGAAGGCATGGTCGAGCGCGGAACTCTTTTTTCCCTCATCCATTCAGGAGCGGTTTCACGCCCGACAGCATGGCCGGGTTCATCTTGTGGTCGCGCTCGAAGGTTTTGAGCTGCGCGGAAAGGTGCGTTTTGAAGGCGATGCTGGTGACCAGATTGATGAGCTTTCTCGGATTGTGAACCGTTCTGAGCAGAATCTCCCTCCATGTGTAAACGTTGACGTAGCTCTTGAGCACTTTGTACTGGAAGAGCAGTGGCTCGTAGCGGTCAGACTTGATGACCAGATGCAGGGCGTTGTATTTTTCCCAGTCCTCGATGGTGATCAGGCCGTTTTCCTTGTATTCGAGGTACATCTGCGTACCTGGGTAGGGGGTGATGATCTGGAAGATGGGCATGAAGATGTGATTCTTCTTGACGAACTGCACCAGCTCGTCGATGTCCTCGAAGGTGTCGATGGCCGGGTTGAACAGGAAGTTGCCCTGGATGTTCAGCCCCGCCTTGCGGCAGTCGTCGATGATCTTCGAGTACTTCTCCGCCGAGTTGACGTGCCCCTTGTTGTAGGCTTCGAGCGTGCTCTGCTTGATCGATTCGAGACCGGCGAGCACGAAGTTGCAACCGGCCTCCACCAGCTTTTTGACCGTGGTCGGGTCTTCGAGGAAGTTGATGCTGAGGAAGACGCTGAAGGTGATGTCGCACTCCTTGAGCAGGTCGAGCGACGCCCAGAGCTTGTTCTTGTTGATGCCGAGGTTTTCGTCGGTAAGCATGAACCAGGGCTTCGAGTTCTTGCCGTTCGCCTTGAAGAAGTACTTTTTCGCCTCCTCGATCTGGTGCTTCAGCGACTCCGGATCCTGCACCCGGTACTGTTTGCCGGTGAAGTTTGGCGTGACGCAGAAGGAGCAGTTGAACGGACAGCCGCGGGTGACGTAAATCGGAATCGACTTGGTGCCGTCAACCTTCGTGCGCTTGGAGGCTTTCGCGATTCTGGCGTAGTCGAGCGGCGTGATCGACTTGACCGGCGGAAAATCCTTGGAGTCGTAGCGCTCCTTGAGGCGGTTGTTGGCCACGTCGTCGAGCAGGGTCGTCCAGAGATTGTCGGCCTCGCCAACCACGATGCAGTTCGCGTGAGAGGCCGCCTCGTCGGGATTGAACGAAATGTGCAGGCCGCCGAGCACCACGGTTTTACCGCGCTTGCGGAACTCGTCGGCGATCTCGTAGGCTCGGGTCGCTTCGATGGTTCGGGAGGTGATGCCGATCATGTCATAGTCGCCATCGTAATTGACCTTGTCGTGGAAGTGCTCGTCCACGAGTTCGATCTGGTGCTGGGGTGGCGTCAGGCTCGTCAAAACGCCGAGCGCCATGTGGAAGAGAGGCTTCTGGTTGCTGTCGTCATCCAGTTTGCCCTGCGGAGATACGAGCAGGATTTTCAAGGGCCGGGTGGCTGCTGGGTCGGGAAATTGCATCAGGTGAAAAAACCGGATTGATACTAAAAAACCATGACTCTGTATTGCAGGATTGCCCGATCCTGAAAGGCGATGGAGGCGGGCGCGCAACCTGTCTGGTGAAACCTACGAAACCTGCCGAATTTAGCAAAATATTCGATAGTTAACAATTACGTCGATGCTGTAAAAAAGATCGTTGCAGAAGCGCAATTTCGGCTTTCAGAGGTTTTTCAGGGTATCCGGATTTTACTATATTCCCTCCTTCGTACAGCCGGGCCGGCTGTATTACAATCGTCCAATTCTCAGTTGCAAGTTTCAAGACTTCATGCCTCGCTATACACCTGAACAGCTCGCCAAACGCAACGCATCGGTCTGGACCGACATCCAGATCATTCTGGCTCCCATACAGTTTTTCATTTTTCTTGGCGGTATAACGCTCAATACCCTCTACGCATTCAATATCGCCAGCATCGATTTTTACTGGATCAGCATCGCCATTCTGTTCAAGACCCTCTTTTTCGCCATCCTGTTCATTACGGGCATGTTTTTCGAGAAGGAGATTTTCGACCAGTGGGTCTATTCCAAAGAGTTTTTCTGGGAGGATGTGGGCAGCACGGTGGCGGCCTTTTTCCATCTGCTCTATTTCGTGATGGCGTGGATGGGGTATCCGGAGCATGTGCTGGTCGTCGAGGCTTACATTGCCTACCTGACCTACGTGATGAACGCTTTGCAGTATCTGGTGAGGATCATTCTCGAAAAAAATAATGAACGAAAGCTGAAGGGGCAGGGGACGATCTGATCTCCGTCCTGTTCTGCCGCTTGTCAGCATAGCTTGCGCCGATTATGAATTACAGTTTCAAGACGCTCTGGAATGTGATGTTTCTGGCCATCGGGCCGGTCTGGTTTTTGCTGGTCTGGATGATCTGGTCTTCCGGACAGCTCACGACAGCGCACGATCGGATACTCTATTTCGCCCTGATCATTCCGGGCTTTATTCTGATTTATTTCTCAGGCTTTCTGATTCAGAAGCGTCATGCAAAAAAAATACAGGGTCTGCACTCCTGAGCAGCGCATCGCAACTTTAACCGTGATTACAGGAATAGTTCAATCCTTATGAAGAATCTCTGGAACGAGTCCGATCTGAACATGACGGCGGCGGGCCGCATCGATGCCGCCGATACTCCCTCCGAACTGGTGGAGCTGGTCTATGCGTCGAGGCTGCTCGGCAAGGATGACCGGCTGGTCATGCACGGCGGCGGCAATACTTCCGTCAAGAGCGTCCTGACCGATTTTATCGGCAATCACGCCAACGTGATCTACATCAAGGCCAGTGGCGTCAATCTCGCCTCGGTCGATGCCGGTGATTTTACGCCGGTGCGCATCGATCCGCTTCGCAAGCTGCAACAGATGTACGCCTCCGGCCAGCGCCACAGCGAGGAGGATATTCGGGATTTTTCGACCAGGGAGTTCAAGAATTTTCTCTTCCTGAACCTCTTCACCCTGACCGACCACATGGTCAGCCGCTCGCTCAGCCCTTCGATTGAAACCCTGCTCCACGCCTTTCTGCCTCATCGCTACATCATGCACACCCACTCGCTGGCGCTGCTCACGCTGAGCAACCAGACCGACGGGGCGCGCCTGTGCCGCGAGGCGCTGGGCGACGGCTACGGGCAGGCGCCCTACATCCAGCCGGGTCTCGGCCTGGCCAACCTCGCCCATGACGCTTACGAGGCAAATCCGTCGATCGAGGGACTCGTGATGCACAAGCATGGTCTCGTCACTTTCGGCGACTCCGCCAGAGAGGCCTATGACCGGATGATCGATGGCGTCAATCGCATCGAGGAGCGCATCGCTTCTGCTGAACGCAAGGCGTTCGCCGTGGCTGAGATGCCGTCGCAGATCGCCAGCGTCGAACAGGTCGCGCCCATCGTGCGCGGCGCGTGCTCGTTCGAGAAGACGCCCGGCGAAAAGGATTACCAGAGCTTTGTGCTCGAATTCAGAACCTCGCCCGCGCTGCTGGACTACCTCAAAATCGCCGACCTGGAGGCGTTCGCCAAAAAAGGGGCGATGACGCCGGACTTCATCATCCGCACCAAGAACCACCCGCTTGTCGCGCCCGCGCCGGATGCTGCCGATCTCGATGGATTCCGCGCCGCAATCCGTGAGCGCGTCGAGCGCTTCACCGAGGAGTACCGCGCCTACTTCGAGCGCCAGCAGGCGGCCACCGGCATGGAGGTTTCGATGATCGATCCGATGCCGCGCGTCGTGCTCGTGCCGGGTCTCGGCCTGTTCGGCCTCGGACGCTCCGTCGCCGACGCCAGGCTCACGGCGGACATCGCCGAGCACTCGGCGGTGGCGATGCTCGATGCCGAGTCTATCGGCTGTTTCGAGTCGATTTCGGAGAAGGATGCGTTCGAGATCGAGTACTGGGACATGGAGCAGGCCAAGGTGCGCAAGAGCCGCAACGGGGGCGAGTTCGCCGGAAAGGTGGCGCTGGTCACGGGTGGCGCGGGCGCGATCGGCCTGGCCACGGCGAAGGCGTTCAAGCAGAAAGGCGCGGAGATCGTGCTGATGGATCTCGATCCGGCGGCGCTCGAAAAGGCGGCGACGGAACTCGGCTCCGGCACACTCGCCATTCCCTGCGATGTCACCAATTCCGCGGCGGTCGGCGCGGCGTTCGACGCGGTCTGCCGCGCTTTCGGCGGCCTCGACATCGTCGTCTCCAACGTCGGCGTCGCATGGCAGGGCAGGATCGGCGACGTTTCCGACGAGCTGCTCCGCAGGAGCTTCGAGCTCAACTTCTTTTCGCACCAGACTATTTCGCAGCAGGCCGTCCGCATCATGCGCCGCCAGGGCACGGGCGGGGTGCTGCTCTACAACGTTTCGAAACAGGCGGTCAATCCCGGCCCGGACTTTGGCCCCTACGGCCTGCCGAAAGCCGCGACCCTCTTTTTGCTCCGCCAGTACGCGCTCGACCACGGGCGCGACGGCATCCGCGCCAATGGTGTCAATGCCGACCGCATCCGCAGCGGCCTGCTCACGCCGGAGATGATCAAGGCCCGTTCGGCGGCGCGCGGACTCTCCGAAAGAGATTACATGGCGGGCAATCTGCTCGGCCTCGAAGTGTCGGCGGAGGATGTGGCCGATGCGTTCGTCCATCTGGCGCTCGAAACCAAGACGACCGGCTCGATCACCACGGTTGACGGTGGCAACATCGCCGCCGCGCTGAGGTAATCCATAGCGTAGTTTTCATTTAAAACCATAACCCAATCTGGAGGTCTCACGATGGCGGAGTACGATAAGGACAAACAGGCGAAAGAGTATTACACCGATGTACCGGTCAACAATTACGGCTTCTTTCTCAAAGGCGCTCACTCGCTCGACTGGGGCATGAAGAACCGCCTGTCGAGGATTTTCCGTCCCGACACCGGCAAGACCGTGATGTTCGCCATCGACCACGGTTACTTCCAGGGGCCGACCACCGGCCTGGAGCGCCCCGACGTGAATATCGTGCCGCTCATGAAGCACGCCGACGCCATCATGCTGACCCGCGGCATTCTGCGCACCACCGTGCCGCCGAGCCTCACCAAGGCTGTCGTCATGCGGTGCAGCGGCGGGCCGAGCATCCTCAAGGAGCTTTCGGACGAGGAGCTGGCCGTTGACATCGAGGACGCCATCCGCATGAACGTGGCCTGCATCACGCTTCAGGTCTTCATCGGCGGCGAGTACGAGACCCGCTCGATCCACAACATGACCAGGCTGGTTGACATGGGCCTGCGCTACGGCATTCCGACGATGGCCGTGACCGCGGTCGGCAAGGATATGGTGCGCGACGCGAAGTACTTCCGCCTCGCCACCCGCATTTGCGCGGAACTCGGCGCGCAGATCGTCAAAACCTACTATGTGCCGGAAGATTTCGAGACCGTCGTTGCCTCCTGCCCGGTACCGATTGTGATGGCTGGCGGCAAGAAGCTCCCCGAAATCGAAGCGCTGACCATGTCGTACAACGCGATCCAGGAGGGCGCTGCTGGCGTCGATATGGGCCGCAACATCTTCCAGAGCGACAATCCCGAAGAGATGATGCTGGCGGTCAACAAGATCGTCCACGAGGGTTATACTCCGAACGAAGCCTTCGAATACTTCAATTCGCTCAAGGCGGAGAAGTGATTTGCCTGGCGGAGCTTTTTTCCGCCGTAATTGTTAACCGGGAGGTGGCCGAATCTGCCTCCCGCTTTTTATAACTGCGCAGCGGCTGATCGGATCAAATTATGAATGCTGAAGACGTCAAAGGTTTTTTTGCTTCCAGGGAATCGCTCGACATGGAGCAATACCTTGTGCTCGATTACTACCTCGAATGCGTGGGTGATATCGAGACGGCTCTCGCCCACTTTTGCAGTGAACAGTCAACCGCTCAGTGGAAGCGGGTCGGCGTCGATGAAGATTTTCGTCCGGTGCACGCCGCCAAGGTGATCGATTACGAGGTGATCGAGGAGCTGGAGCAGCTCAGCTATCCGGTCAAGCACTCCGAGACGGGCAAGATTCATGCCTGCCGCGTGACCATCGCCCATCCGCACTGCAATTTCGGCCCGAAGATTCCCAATCTTCTCACCGCCGTCTGCGGCGAGGGCACCTACTTCACGCCCGGCGTTCCGGTGGTCAAGCTGATGGACATTCAGTTTCCCGACACCTATCTCGCCGATTTCGAAGGGCCGAAGTTCGGCATCGAGGGGCTGCGCGACATTCTCAACGCCCACGGACGCCCGATCTTTTTCGGCGTCGTCAAACCCAATATCGGCCTCAGTCCCCAGGAGTTTTCGGAGATCGCCTACCAGAGCTGGCTGGGCGGACTCGATATCGCCAAGGATGACGAGATGCTGGCCGACGTGACCTGGTCGAGTATCGAAGAGCGGGCGGCTCATCTCGGCAAGGCGAGGCGCAAGGCGGAGGCCGAGACCGGCGAACCCAAGATTTACCTGGCCAACATCACCGACGAGGTGGACAGCCTGATGGAGAAGCACGACGTCGCCGTGCGCAACGGCGCGAACGCTTTGCTCATCAATGCGCTGCCGGTGGGGCTGAGCGCGGTACGGATGCTCAGCAACTACACGCAGGTGCCGCTCATCGGCCACTTCCCGTTCATCGCCTCGTTCAGCCGGATGGAAAAATACGGCATCCACTCCAAAGTGATGACGAAATTACAGCGCCTTGCCGGACTCGACGTGGTCATCATGCCCGGTTTCGGCGACCGCATGATGACTCCCGAGGAGGAGGTGATCGAAAATGTGATCGAGTGCACCAAACCGATGGGGCGCATCAAGCCCTGTCTTCCCGTGCCCGGCGGCAGTGATTCGGCGCTGACGCTCGAAACGGTCTGGCGCAAGGTCGGCAATGTCGATTTCGGCTTCGTGCCGGGGCGCGGCGTGTTCGGTCATCCGATGGGGCCGAAGGCTGGCGCGAAAAGCATCAGGCAGGCGTGGGAGGCCATCGAGCAGGGCATTTCAATCGAAACTTACGCCGAGACCCATCCCGAGCTTCAGGCAATGATCGACCTGACCGCGCTGAAAAAGCAGGACTGACGCGCGGCGCTGCCGGAAGCTGAAACGTGCCGTCATGAAACAGCTCGAAAACAGGGTCGCCGTCATCACCGGTTCGACCAAAGGCATCGGCAGGGCTATCGCCCGCGAGTTCGTCCGCGAGGGCGCGAAGGTGGTCATCACCTCCAGCCGCCGCGAAAATGTCGAAGCCGCCCTCCGCGACTATTCCGAAGAGTCGGTTTATGGCCATGTCTGCGACGTCTCGTCGTACGCCAGCGTCGAGGCTCTGGTCGAAGCAGCCGTCAGGCGGTTCGGCGCAATCGACTGCTTCATCAACAATGCCGGAATCTCCGACCCCTTCACCAGCGTCTGCGACAGCGACCCGGAAGCTTGGGCGCGGGTGATCGACACCAATCTCAAGGGAACCTACAACGGCAGCCGGGCCGCCGCCCGCTACTTTTTGTCGTCCGGCAGGCGCGGCAAAATCATCAACATGGCCGGGTCGGGCACCGACAAAGGCTCGAACACCCCGTTCATTTCGGCCTACGGATCGACCAAGGCGGCCATCGCCCGCTTCACCTACGCCATGGCCGAAGAGTATCGCAAAACCGCTCTTTCGGTTATGCTGCTCCATCCCGGTTTGGTGCGCACGGAGATCAACAGCCCGGAGCGTCCGACCCCGGAACTGCAAAAGCAGCTCAAGACCTTCAATATCATTCTCGACATTTTCGCGCAAAGCCCCGACCGGGCGGCGCGCTATGCGGTAAAAATGGCTTCACGGTGGAGCGATGGCAAGACGGGACTCTATCTCTCCGCGCTCGACGGAAAACGCAAGAAGATGATGCTTCTGAGCTATCCGTTTCGTAAACTGACGAACAGAATCGACCGGCAAACCCATTAACCACGAACGCCATGCGCAAGACGACCGGAACCCTTTTCGCGCTGCTCACACTTGTGACGCTCATTTTGCAGGGATGCTACAGCTTTTCTGGCGGAACGCTTCCTCCGCATCTGCGCACGGTCGCCGTGCCGCTGTTCGATGACTCTACGCAGGCCGGTATCTCGGAGTTCAGGGAGGGCATCACCCGAAGCCTCATCAACAAGATCGAATCGCAAAGCACACTTTCGATTGAAGCCGATCCTTCGCGCGCCGACTCGGTGCTGAATGGCTCGATCGTCTCCTACAGCGACGAGCCGAGCCAGCTCGGCAGCGCCACGGAGCGGGCCGTGACCAACAGGGTCACGATTGTTCTGGAAGCTGATTTCGACGACCAGGTCAAAAACAACAAGCTCTTCTCGCAAACCTTCGTCGGCTTCGCTGATTACCAGGCCGGAAATTACACCGCGCAGCAAGACGCTATAAAGAGCGCCTACAGCATGGCCGTTGACGACCTCTTCAACCAGATGATCTCGAACTGGTGAGAAGAGAACTATGAATTGATAATGTGGGGGATGGTTCTTCGGCTCTTCATCCTATAGGACTTATAAGACCTATACGACCTATAAGTCCTATAGGATAAAAAGCCTTACTTTTTCTTCTCTTCCACGCGGCTTTTGAGCCAGGTGATCCCCAGGTCTCTGAATGTATGCAGCAGCTCCACGCCGATGGCTCCCGCAGCGACACCGGCTGGCGATGGCTGCTTTACCTGAGTTGTGTGCGGCGCTGCGTGAACCTGCGGCTGACTGGCGGGAGCGCAGTCGCCGGTTTTCCTGAAGAAGAGTGATCTGATGATACGGCCTGCCACAATGCCGGTGACGAAAGAGACGCCTGCTGCCTCCACGGGATGTCTTTTGAGCATCTCCACTGGTGAGAGTTCCTCCTGCAAATCCTCTTTCAACTGTCGGGTTCGTTCCCTGATCTGATCCCCGCGTTCACTGATGGTCTCTTCCAGCTCATCGATTCTGGACTGGATGTTTTTGATCGGGTCATTGGCGGTCGTCATGGGCGGAGAGAAGGATTTTGTGGATGAAGTTCTTCAGCGCATTCGGCCTGACTTTGGTGAAGAACGCAAAAGTCAGGATAAATACCATGCTTACAAGGAGATAGCCGAGCCAGACGTGGCCGAACAGTTCGCCAAAGAAGAGGGCAATGGTGGTAATCAGGTAAGCCACGCCGATCAGGAGAACGACGAGCAACAGCACCAGCGCGCTGACCAGCGCTACCTTTTCGGTCAGCTCGATCTTGAACAGTTCGAACTTGGCGTCGATGATCGCCTTGAAATCATCGATGGTCGAATTGACCGTACTGTCTATCAGCTCAGGGATGCCTTTTCGCTGGCGATCCTGGTCTGCTTTGCGGCTGGCTCTGGCTGGCTCGTGTTTCATCCGGCTCATAGCGATAATGGGTTCCCTGTTATTTCCTTTTCAGCAAAAAGCCAAGAAACACGCCCGCGCCGAGGGCGTAGAAGAACGAGTTCACCGGATTTTCCGTGATGTACTCACGAGCTTGGTCGCGAGCGTCGAGTATCTTTTCCCAGGTTTCACTCTCTTTGAATTCGTCGAAAACTTCCGAAACTTTCTGGCTGATCTCCCTGAGCGGTTCAGGAATGTTATCGTGCGTCTCCGGGCTTGTTTTGGTCTCTTCCTGAGCCATGTCGTTGACCGGTATCTGGTGTTCCATGGTGGTCGATGGGATAGGTTCGCGGGCCGATTACTGCTTGAATATAGAAAAAATAACGGAGGCAACGGCTCGCTTGTTCCCGGTTGGCGGGTTAATCGTTTTGAGCAATAGGACGTACGGGTCAAATGGGAGGAACGGGAAACGGCGATTGAAATTCCGTTTTCAATTCATTATTCAGAACAGCAGCCGTCCGCCGTCCACGTTGATGACCTGGCCGGTGATGTATTCGGTCTCCATCAGGAAGCGGATCGCCATGACGATATCCATCGGGTCGCCGAGCCGCTCCAGCGGAATTTTGCCGACCAGGTCGTCCGGCTCGTCGCCGCGCCCCGAATAGGCCGAGATGGTGCCCGGCGCGATGGAGTTGACGAGAATTTTCGGCGCGGCCTCCCTGGCGAAAATCCGGGTGAGGTGTTGGATGCCCGACTTCGAGACCGTGTAGGGCGCGTAGTTGCGCCACACCAGCCCGGCGGAGATGTCGGTCATGGTGATGATGCGTGAGGTGAACGGCTGCTTGAGCATGATTCGCGCGGCGGACTGCATCGTGAAAAACGCGCCCTTCAGGTTGGTATCGACGAGGTTGTCCCACTCCGCTTCGGTCACTTCGAGCAGGTCGGTGCGGTAGAAGTTCGAGGCGCTGGTGATGACGAGGTCGAGCCGGTCGAAGTGCTCGCTGAAGACCGCGAAGGCCCGCTCGATCTCGGCGACGCTTGAAACGTCGCACCGCGCCATCTGCGATTCGGGGCTGACCCAGCGGATTTTTTCGAGCGTCTCCTGCGCCCGCTCCTCCGAGTGCTGCCAGGTAAAAAAGATCGAGTAACCCTGTCCGGCGACAGCCAGCGCGATTTCGCTTCCGAGCTTGCCCGAAGCTCCGGTCATGAAGCACACCTTTTTTCCTGAATTCGGCATGGTGGCAATAGCTGGTTGAAATGGTGCTTTTGTCAAGGTAAAAAAATAAGTCCTATAGGTCTTATAAGTCCTATTCCGGGCGGTTCACTTGACGGTCAGCGGCTCGGATAAGCAGTACCCTTTACCTCTCACGGTTCTGATCGGGAGTTTCACGCCATGTTCCGCGGCTTTCTGGCGCAGCCGGTGAACCAGCACGTCGAGAGCCTTGTTGCCTGTGGCGACGTCATTGTAACCGAGAGCGGCGGCAAGCTCCTGACGGGAAGCGTTGCCGCGCTTCGAGGCAAGGTGTTCCAGAAAGTCAATCTCTTTCGATGAGAGGCCGAGCTTTTCGCCTGTGGGCGTGATGATGGTTGACGCGGCTCTCAAAAGCTGCCAGCCGGAGGAGAGCGGTTCGAGCGGATTTATGCCGCGCGCCTGTTCGTCGTCTCCTTTTTGGGAGAACCTGCCCAGGTTGCTTTCGATCGATGCGATCAGCTCGTCGGTGTTGACCGGCTTGAGCAGGTAGGTGTCGGCTCCGGCTTTGTATGCCGAAACGCGGCTTTCAATTGAAGAGCGGGCGGTGAGAATGATGATCCGCATATCGGTGTTCTGCCGGATAAACTCGGCCAGCACCACGCCGTTCTGGTCGGGAAGTCCGAGGTCGAGAATCACCAGCGCATAGGGTTTCTGGGCGACTTTGTGGTAGAAATCCAGAGCGCTTTTCGCGCCGGTCGCCTCGTAACCGTACAGCGTGAGTGTTTCGACAACGCTGTCACGGAAATCGCTGTCATCTTCAACGACGATAATTCTGCCCCGGTCAGTTTCATTGCTGACGGGCGCGGCCTGTTCAACGGTGAGCGAATCTGTAGTCATGGGGTATAGATCTGATTAATCCGGCTGGTTATCGATAATGACCGGCAAGATAATGGCGGCCTCGACCCGCTTTCCGGTTTTGCCGAGCGTAATCGAGCCGTCGTGCTGCGTGACGATATTCTTCACCAGCCAGAGGCCGAGGCCCGCGCCGGCGGTATTGCTCGTATGGCTGCCACGGTGGTATTTTTCAAAAAACATCTCCAGCTCCTCTGTACTGAGGTCATACAAAAGCTTGTTTCCGACCACGATTTTAACGCTGTTTTCATTTTTGCTGAAGCATTTGATCGTGATGGTTGACTCTTCGGGAGAGTACTTGCGGGCGTTGTCGAGGAGGTTGAAAATCGCAAATTTGATGCCCGATTCCTCACCATAAATATTGATGTTTTCCGGGCAGTTTTCAAACACCAACGTTCGTTCCTTCCATATTCCCGAAAAGGTATCGACCTGCGATTTGATGATCGTCGCCAGTGGCAGCTTGTGCCGGTTCGTCAGCGATTTGTGGCGGTCGGCCATGCGGCTCTCCTGAATCGAGACTTCGAGAACCTCTACCAGGCGGGCGATGCTCCGCTCGATCTTGGCGAATTCCTGGTTGTTGGAATACTTTCCCATTTTGTGCTTGATCTTGATGAGGTCGAGGTTCGTCCTCATGATGGCCAGCGGAGTGCGGTATTCGTGGGAAATCA
Organism: Chlorobaculum sp. 24CR; assembly: GCF_004118635.1. Taxonomy (GTDB): domain Bacteria; phylum Bacteroidota; class Chlorobiia; order Chlorobiales; family Chlorobiaceae; genus Chlorobaculum. The sequence continues at coordinate 31,854 of NZ_SDGU01000052.1, forward strand.
TGCTCAAAAAGCGGTGCAGCCGCTCCACCTCTTTTTGCAACTGGATGTTCCGGTCGGCGATGGACTGTTCGAGGCGGCTGATATTCTGCTGCTGCATTTTCTCCAGCGTGATGTCAACCATCATCACCAGCAGCACTGCCGCGCCTTCGAGTTCGATGAACTCCGTTGAATAGAGCACATCGACGAGGTCGCCGTTTTTTTCGTTTAAAAGAAGCGGTTTGTTGCAAACCCGCTCGCGCCTGGCAACGGTTGCAAGCAGTTCATGGTAATCCGACTCGTGGTGATGCAAGCCAAGTTCCAGCCCGGTTTTGCCCGTCACCTCTTCAAGAGAGTAGCCAAGCAGTTCGAGCCAGGAGTCGTTGACATCGATGATGCTGCCGGTTTCGATCTCCTTGATGCTGATGGCGATCGGCGCGTTATCGAAGATGCTCCTGAACTTTCGCTCGTTCTCTCGGAGTTCGTCGTCGAGTCGCTTTCTTTCGGTAATATCCATGACTGTTCCGACATACCGGTCAAGCTCGCCCGCCTCGTTGAGCTGCGGTTTGCCGCGGCAGGCCAGCCAGTGCAGGGAGCCGTCTTCGGGGTGGCAGACCCGGAACTCGATATCGATGTTGATTTCTCTGTTTGCCGCCTCCATGACAATGCCGAAGGTCTCTTCCCGGTCATCGGGATGGACGGTGCTTTCGCAAAGCTTGTGGTTGTGCGGCTTGCTGTCGGGGGTGAGGCCGTAGAGGCGCCAGATACGATCCGACCAATAGACCTCGTCGTTTTTGAGGTTCCATTCCCATACCCCGGCTTTGGTGGCTTCAAGCGCGAGGGCCATGCGCGCCTCGTTTTTGACCAGCTTCTCTTCGAGCGTTTTCTGGCGGGTGATGTCGATGATCGTGCCGAGGTATCTTTCGATGGCTCCACTCCTGCCTTTCCGGGGTTTGCCTCTCGAAAGCAGCCAGTGAATCGAGCCGTCGGGGTAACGAACGCGATACTCGATGGAGATATTGCCGCCTTCGGTCGCCGCCTTGCGAACCGCCTGGCAGGTCGCCTCACGGTCTTCGTGAACAATCGTCTCCGCCCAGAGCGCGAATGACGGGGTCTGGCCATGCGGTTCGAGTCCGTAGAGACGCCAGACTTCGTCCGACCAGACATTGTCGCCTTTTATCAGATCCCATTCCCAGATTCCCGCCCCGGCGGCTTCGAGAGCCTGATCGAGCCGCGCCTTGTTTTCAAGCAGGGTGGTTTCGACAGCCTTGCGCTCGGTGATGTCGGTAATCAGACCGATGTATTTGACGATCTTGCCGTTCGCGTCGTACTTCGGCGATCCCTGCGAAAGCAGCCAGTGCACGGAGCCGTCTGCCGGATGAACCACCCGGTACTCGACCGACGCGGCGCGGCCCTGGTGAAGGGTGTCGGTGATCACGGTTCTCACGAAGTCGCGATCCTCTTCGTGCACGGTGATGACGCACAGCTCGTGGTTGAGCTGCCGACTGCCGGGGGTGAGGCCGTAGAGCGCCCAAACCTCTTCGGACCACATCAGCCGGTCGGTTTCGGCATTCCACTCCCATATTCCGGAACGGGCCGCATCGAGGGCGAACGAGATTCTCTCTTTGTGCTCAAGAAGCTCTTGCTCTGTCGATGCACTGTCGATACCCGTATCGGTGTCGGCAAGTTTGGTAAGATCGTCATCGGGCGATGATTCAGTTGCCTGAGCCAGAGGCAGGGTGACGAGCAGTTTTCTTTCGGCCTCTCCGGTTTGGGGAAGCGGATGAACGATGCCTGCCGCTTTGCCGGTCGCGCAGGCTTTGGGCAACAGTTCGGCGAGGTTATCAGCTTGCGGCCAAGACAGGGGAGAGGAGGAGATGAGAGAGGCAAGCGGTTTGCCGGTACATCGGGCAGGCTTTTTGCCGAGCCGCGAATAAAAAGCTTTGTTCGCGCCAAGGAGCTTTCCTTCGCAATCGACGACGGCGACGGCATCCGGAATCAGTTCGATCAGGAGGTCGATGGTTTGTTCATCGGAAACGAGTGTCGGCATGGGTCGCGCCGGTAGCTTGTCGGTTATAAAGCGAAACTCCTTTGTAATAAATGAAAGTTTTCAGACAACGCAAAAAAGATCATTTCCGAAAAGCCTCGCGAGCGTACCGGTCGGGTCGAGGTTTTCAGCGTGAGCGCTTCTGTCGAGTCGTCCTCGCAATCGATTTCGATAACAACCGTCGCGATCACATGTACTTCATGCCTATCAGCGCGGCAGCGACGAACTGGTTGATGAGAAACAGGACGTTGTTAATGACCTGAAAGCGCAGAAAGGCGTTGTGCTCGTGCACTTCGCTTTTGCCGATGGCGTTGCCGAAGCCGTCATCGACCGCGCCCTGCATGAACGATGCGCCGGTTTTCGGGTCGCGGTAAATCGGAATCTGCACCAGAATGTTGATCAGCAAAGAGGCAAGAATCATGGACATCAGCACCTGGAAACCCCATTGCCACGCCAGGAAAGCGAATCCGGCAAAGACCAGGTCGATGATGATGAAGGCCGTCAGAAAGGTGTATCGCGAGCCGACGAGCACGGTCAGCGACTTCATGCCGCTTTCGGCATCGCCTTTCTCTGACTTGAAGTCGTTCATGATAATCAGCGAAATGGCCATGAAGAAGTTCAGTACGGCCAGCCAGAGCACTTCGGGCCTGATGTCGCTGAAGAGCGCGTTTGCCGAAAGGTAGGTGATGAAGCCGTAGGAGATGCCGACGGCGGGAGCGGAAAGAAAGATGTTCTTCTTCAGCTTGAAGGGTGGCGCGGAGTAGAGATAGCCGAGCACCAGGCCGGTCATCATGCAGATGCTGAAGACAAGGCCGCGCTGGCCGCCGATGTGGATCGACAGGGCGATGCTGATCGACAGGGCGGCCACCAGCACGATGGCCCAGTTCCAGACCGCCTCCTTTTCGGAAATCCGCCCGGAAGGGATCGGCCTGGTCGGTTCGTTCAGGCGGTCGAGTTCGAGATCGAAATAGTCGTTCACCGACTGGCTGAAGCCCGTGCCGAGCGGGCCGTAGAGCACGAAGAGCAGAAAGAGCAGCAGGTAGTCGTGCAGGGTCGGCTGCATCGCACCGGAACCCATCACGCCGCCGGCCAGGCAGGGGAAGACGCTGATCCAGGTGACCGGGTCGAGCAGTTCGATGTGGGCCTTGATTTTCTCTTTCAGGCCTGGTGATGAGCTGGCGGTCAGTGTGGCGATGTTCATGAAAGGTCTCGATTGGTGCTGGATTGTTTGAGTGCCGTCAAAGGTACATGGCCGGGTTCAGGCCGCGGGTGAACCGGTTCATCTGGAGGTTGGCCAGCCACACCCAGTTCAGCGGCTTGCCCTTCATGCGCTGCATGATGGCCCGTGCGCTGTACACCTCCCGCTGAATTTTGACGAAGTGTTCAAGGAAGCTGTCGGCGCCGATGCCCGTCGGCTCGAACATGTAGTGATAGGTGTCGTATTTGTCCCAGTCGAAATGGCGCAGTCGCGGCTTCATTTCATCGAAATAGGGGGTGCCGGGAAAGGGGGTGACGAGCGAAAAGACCGGAAAGTCGATCCGGTTCTCCATGATGAAATCGTAGGTCAACTGGAAGCTTTCACGGCTGTCGTTGTCGAATCCGAACATGAAATAGCCCTGGATGGCGATCTTCTGATCGTGCAGGTTTTTGACCACCGTGGCGTAGTTGTCGAGCCGGTTCGATCCCTTGTGCAGGGTTTTGAGCGTTTCGGGATTGAGGGACTCGAAGCCGATGCTCATCAGCTCGCAGCCCGACCACGCCGCAAGCTTGGCGATTTCGGGGTCATGGAGAAAGTTCATCGAGATGTTGGCGTTCCAGCGAATGTTCAGCCACCCCATCTGGCCGAGCAGCTCCTTGAAATAGTTCGGGCGGAAACTGATGTTGTCGTCCATGAACGAGAAGTTGACCTTCTCCTTTCCGAGTCGCTCCTGATGGTAGCGCATTTCGTCGAGTACGAGATCGATGTCGCGGTATCGATAGTTCTTGCCGTAGATCGTGGGCGTCGTGCAGAAATTGCAGCCGACCGGGCACCCTTTGGTGGCGAGCACGGGAATGCGCGAGCTGTATTTGCGGCTGTTGCGGCTGCGGAGCGCAAAGGAAAAGTCGGGCCGCAGCATCGAGTTCATCGGCTTCAGCGCTTCGGCGCGATAGAGCGGCTTCATCGTGCCGTCAATGACGTCTTGCGACAATTCCGGCCAGACCGACTCGATTTCGCCATAGACGACGCTGGTGGCGTGGGCCTGGGCTTCATCGAGGGACATGGTCGGGTGCACGCCGCCGAGCAGGACGATTTTACCCTGTTTTTTTGCGGCCTCGGCAATCCGGTAGGCTTTCCTGGCGTTCAGGGTGCGAGAGGTGATGGCAACGACATCGTACCCTGAAAAATCTTCAGGAACAGCGTCGCCCAGCCGTTCATCGATGAAATCGACCTCGAACAGCTCGCTGGCCAAGGTCGCCACCATCATGAGGTTCAGCGGCATGCTGACGCTCCCCGAATCGACCATCATGCTGGTGTTGCTGACCGGCTGAACCAGCAACCATTTTTTTCGTGATTTTCCGTTGACGCCTGCCAATCGCGGCTGGGCAACTGTTGATTCAAAGGTGGGATTTTCGTTTGCCATTACAGGTCAGATCGAAATACTGAAGAGGAATACTGCAACAAAGCGCTGGGCTTGAGAGTCAGGAGTCGAATTTTCTGCCAGTCTCCTTGCTTGGCCTGGCATAGCCGGAAACGGCAGGCGAGCCGCCACGGAAAATGCCTCCCGCCGGAGCGTTCCCGTAGAGATAGGGATAGGCGTTGGCTCCGAGTCGCTTGGTGCATTTGCCGACATTTTCGAGATAATCGCCGACAACCCACCAGTGGCCGTCGATGAAAACTTCCGGAAGCCTGCCGTAAGCTTCGGCGCCACGCACAAATGCGCCATTAATATCTGCCATTAATATCTTTCATGTTGAAGTGGTTGCGTTGAAAGATTTGGTTGGTATTGTGTAACTCTTTGAATGTAAAAAAACGGCTAACATTCTTGCAAGTATTGTTGCTTAATTCGCCTCTCCGGTAGCGAAGCCGCATCGGCTGTTGGGCGAAGGATTCCTGTTTTGTTCAGAGGCTGTGCTTGGGCAGGTCGCGGATGGTTCTGTATTTTTTGTATAACTAATTATTTTTAAATGTTTTATAGTGCTGTTCTGTGCTCGCTTCTTCGAGAACGCCTCAAGAGATGTCGCCAGTTGGGTGGTCGCGAGGATGGTAAGGTAATCGCGGGTCTTCATGGTTATTGGCGTGAGTTTCATTTTTTTTCTTTTTTAAAATCACATAATTGTACTATGTTTTGAGTAAGAAAAGAAACTTTTCAGGCTTCCCAAACCAAAAAAACGTGAGAGCTATGGCACAAGAGACTACCAGCACTTTCGCCCAGTCACTCAATGACCTCATGGCATCCGTAGGAAAAATCGGACAGATGCAGGTTGACCTCCTCTCTTCGGTACTCAACTCGGCGGTTTCTGCTATCGAGCCGATGAGTAAAACCGCAAGTGAGCTTATCGGCAACGTTGCCAATACCGCAACCCAGGCGGTTCAGAATGTTGCTTCGACAATCACTCCCAAGAAGTGATTCGCAACTCCATCCAGGCAAGGTGACTCATGCGGCCAAGGCGTGGGTCGCCTTACTTTTTTTGTTTAGCGGGCCTTTTCATATCACTCAATTGCTAATATCGTAACAGAGCCATGTCAGAGTCTTTCAGCACAACGCTCAAAACCTCTCCGAACGGCGTCCAGGGATTGGCCATGATGGCCCCGATCATTGGCCTCCCGATCGGCATTCATGTCTTGGGCGGCGCGCTGGTCGCCGTTGCCGGGATTACCGTTGCCGTCGCTCCGATTGCTGTTCCGATTGCCATTCCCCTTCTCTACAACGTTGCCTCGAAAGGGGGCTTCGATTCTATCACGAAAAAGATTTTTCCATCTGCCGGGACGGCGGGAGCCGTACAAAAGGTTGTCATCAACAACGTGGCCGATGTCACCGGAAAGAAGGCGGAGCCAGGCGCCTGTACCGTCATCGCGGCAAGCGTTTAATCAGTAAACCGGAACAAGCCCATATGATCAGGCAGTTATGGCTCCATGCGGTTAACCTGGCATGGAAAGGCTACATCAAGCGAATCGACAAGTGCCAGACCGACAAGAAGTTCAGCGAGTATCTCAAGCAAAGGCTTGAGCTTGACATGACTCTCGAAGAGTTTGGCGAGATGGTTTTTATTGCGGGCTTTACGGCGGGAGAAGAGTATTCCGGCCAACTTCCGCTACTCAAGGAAAGCCAGAAAGCCAGGATTAATTAGACTGGCGACGGCCAACCTCTTTCAGAAGAATTACCACAAAGCTATAATGGACAAAATCAGCATGAACCGGAATCCGGTGGTTTCGGCAGCAACTGCGGTCGGGGTAGTCGGCGGCGGCGCTTTGCTTGCCCCAATTGCCGCTCCTGTTGCCGTGCCTGCGCTGCATGGAATCGCCGGTATCGCTATCGTCGGGCTTGGCGTCTATGCAACGGGAGCAGCGGTTTTTAACGCAACGCGCTTCTTCAGCGAAAAAGCGACGGGGATTTTGAATGATGGAGCAATGGCTGTAGAATTGTTCAAAGGGAGCTTCCTGTCGAGTCCCAGGCCGAAAGTCCCGGCGAAGGAGGTTCCGTTCATGCGCAAATGATCCGGAGCCTCAAAAGAAGGAGTGACCGATGGATGAATCCCTGCCCGCGAGCTGGCTCAGAATCGATGCTCCTTACCCGCGCTACCATGCAGTAAAACTCCCGTTTTCACGTTTCACCTGGCTTGCATTTGCCGATATTCCCGGCACTTACAATCTCTACGACCTCTACGGCGATTTGCATCGCTCGTTTCCGGAAGGTTTCGTCATCCGGGGGTGCCATCCGCACATCGCCGAGCTGTTTCTGTCGCAACGGCACGAAACCTTCAGAACCGGAATCGAGGCGGTGCTCAGGTTGTCCGGCAGCGCTCATTTTGACGGCAGAAAAGTGCTGGCCGCGCTCAAAAGAGGATGGCGTCATGGCGTTGTCGAGGAGGTTCGGCTTGAGAGCATTCACGCCGGGCAATTCAACGCGCTTCTCGCCGCATCGCCGCACGCCGGAAAACCTCAGCTCCGCAATGTTTTTAGGAACCATCCGTCGCAAGCCTCGCGATGCTTCGTTTTCAAATCGTTTTCCGGAAGCTGGCTGGCTTGCGTGACGCTTTCCCGGCAGGGCGCAAAGGCATATCACACCGAACTGATGCTCAGAAGCCGGAACGCTCCCGGCGATATCATGGAGTGCCTGATTACGGAAATCGGCGCTATACTCCGGCGGGAAGGCGCTGAAGAGCTGAGCCTCGGCGAAGTGCCGTTCATGCGCCATGAAGACGACCATCACCCCTTGAGCCTGCTTGAGCAGTTGTTTTTTTCTGCCGCGCCGCTTTTCAGGTACGCCTACGATTACGAGCGCCTGTACTTTTTCAAAAACAAATTCCGGCCCATTTGGCGCACCATGAGGCTTTGCGCCGGTCCTGGCGTACAGTTTTCTCCCTCGTTTCTGGTTGAGCTTGCCTATGCAATGGGTTTTGTCGAGCTGCTGATGTTTGGCGGATTGGTCGCACCTGGATGGTAAAAAAATAGGACTTACAGGTCATATCCGTCCTATAAGTCCTATGGAAGAAGTCCTTGTTGCGGCGAAGTGTCTGCTCACTCCACGCCGATAATCACGCTCGATGCCTTGAAGATGGCGCAGGCGTGGTCGCCCTCGGCGAAGCCGAGATTTTTGGCGCTGCCGTGGGTGATGACCGCCGAGAGCACCTCGCCGCCGCCGATTTCGAGATCGACCTCGCAACTGACCGGCCCGTCGATGACGCGGGTGACGGTGCCGCAGAGGATGTTCCGGGCGCTCATTTTCGCCTCGTGCAGATTGGCGCCGAGAATGATCGTGCTGGCCTTGATAATGGCGCTCGACGCCATGCCCTCTTGCAGGCCGAGCCTTTCGACGGCGCCGATGGTGATGATCGATACAATCGGAGCGCCGCTGGCAAGCGTGATGGTCACTTCAGCATTGACCGCGCCCTTGACGATCGACGAGACGGTTCCCTTGAAGATGTTGCGTGCACTGATGTTCATGGAGTTGCTCCTGATAGGGATTGATGGGGATAACGTTTGACGTTTTGAAGCATTGAAAGCGGCGCGGCGCATCCATCGAAGGTGAACCGGACTCCTTTTTTTTGGATCCGATAATCGCGAAGCGTCTGGATACAGGGGTGCATGGGTTCAAATCGATCTGTTGGCTTTGCTATAACGCACTGGCTTCAATATTTGAAATTTTTCTTTCACGACAATAGGCGGAGTGAAGAAACCTTAATTATTGAAATGAAGAAGCTGTTTTTGATAAATTTATATACCAATAGGTAGGATTTGTTTGAATAATGGTGAAGATGTCGCAAATTCTTCCAAGAAAAAGCGTGCGCCTCTTTTTTTTTGTCAGGCGTTATGTTGTTAGGGAAATAACGAAACCGGTAGAGTGATTCAGCAGATGGCGGAGCATGGAGAAAACAGGATTCTGATTGTCGGAACCGGGCCGGGCGATCCGGAGCTGCTGACGGTGCGCGGCGCGGCGGCTATCCGCCAGGCCGAGGTCATCCTCTACGACTGCGGGACGGTCGAGCCGGTGCTCGCGCTGGCATCCGAACGCGCCGCGATTGTTCGCGTGGATCGTTCGCCCTACGAAACCGGCGAGGGTTGCCGCGAACAGACGCCGATGATCGTGGCGATTCGCGAGTATCGCAAGAAGGGATTGCGCGTCGTGCGACTGAAAACCGGCGATCCGGCGCTGTTCGGCGGCGAAGTCGATGAGGGCGACGTGCTCACGCGGCTCGGCATTCCGTGGGCCGCCGTCCCCGGCGTTTCCGCCGGAGCGGCGGCGGCGAGCGCCTACGCCCTGCCGATCAGCCGCAAGTTCGAGAGCGATGCCGTGCTTAACATCATCGCCGCCGCGATTACCGACGACTTCGCGCTCATCCGCGATGCCGCGCGCCTGCTCGGCCACGGCGCGGCCGTCGTCTTCTACATGGCGACGGCGAATCTGCCGGGTATCCTGCGGACGTTCCGCGAGGCGGGCGTACCGGACGGGACGCCGGTTGTGGCGGTGAGCAAGGTCGGCTGGCCCGGCGAGGCGTTTGTCGAAACAACGCTTGGCAGGCTTGGTCGCGAGGAATTTTCCGCCGTTTTGCCGGAGCCGGTGGTCTATCACATCGGGCGGTACGTCAGAGTGCGGAACGTTCCGGCGGGATCGAAAGAGCTTTCCGGCAAGGTGCGTGGAGGTGCTGAATAGTAGTGTGTCAAGAAAAACAGGACAGAGACTGGTCATTGCGAGCCTCCTGTATCAGGATCGATACCGCACACGGACAATGAACATGATTTTCTTCGGCAAAATCTGTCGTTCATAACTGTAGGGACGGCTCTTGTGGCCGTCCTCTTACGAAAGAGCAACGATGGTAATTCAATGGCATTAAACGAAGTAAAATGGCGATAAAATGATACATGTTCATGGAAAGTCCCGAAAGGTCGGTGCGTGGTGATCCACCTTTTGCTGACCCTCGCTGATTCCGCATGGATTGCCACGTCGCTATGCGACTCGCAATGACAGGAATGAAGGCTGTGCAGTATTGAGTTGAGAACAGCTCTCTTTTTTTTGAATGGCATTATGTAGTAAAAGTTATAACGAAATCAACCACATCCATGAAAAAAGCAGTTCTGATGGTGTTGCTGTTGGCCTCGGTCAGGCCGGCGATGGCCGCCGAAACCTCGTTATCAAGCGACGAGAGCGCCGCGTCGGTCTTCACGGCAGGCGAGATTGTCGTCACGGGCAAGAGCGCCAACTCCGCCGAAACGGTTCCCGTTGCCGAAATGGAGAGGCTCGACAAGCAGAATCTCTCCGAAGCCGCCAATCTTTTGCCGGGCGTCAACATCGGCAACGTCGGCGGGCGCAACGAGGGGATGGTTTACGTGCGCGGCTTCGACATGCGCCAGGTACCGCTCTACCTCGATGGCGTTCCGCTCTACGTGCCGTATGACGGCTATGTCGATCCGAACCGCTTTTTGACGGTGAACCTGTCGGAGGTCAATGTATCAAAAGGCTTTACCTCGGTGCTGTACGGCCCGAACACGCTTGGCGGGGCGATCAACATGGTGAGCCGCAAGCCGGAAAAAAAGCTCGAAGGCAACGTCACGGCTGGCGGATCGATGGGCAACGACCAGATCGACGCCGGATTTGGAAGCGTCAACATCGGCTCGAATCAGGGCAAGTGGTACGTGCAGGCGGGACTCTCCGTGCTGAGTCGCGACTTCATGCCGCTCTCCTCCTCGTTTGATGCCGTTGCGAACGAAGATGGAGGCGAGCGCGACAACTCCGACACGCGGGACCGGAACGCCACGGTCAAGGTCGGTTATACGCCAAACAGCACGGACGAATACGCCATCACCGTCAACAGCCAGCACTCGGTCAAGGGTGTGCCGCTCTATACCGGATCGAATCCGGGCAACAAAACGCGCTACTGGCGCTTCACCAACTGGGACAAGACAAGCCTGTACTACATCGGCCGCACCAGCCTCGGCGCGAAAAGCTACCTGAAAACGAGGGCCTATTTCGACAACTACTACAACTCGCTCGAAAGCTACGACGACGCGACCTACACCACCCAGAACAGCGGCAAAGCGTTTTCGAGCCGGTATGACGACCACACGGTCGGCGGATCGGTGGAGTTCGGTACCAGCATCGCGCAGAGCGACATCCTCAAAGTCGCGCTGCACGACAAGTACGACATGCACAACGAAATCGGCGACACCGGCGAGGAGCCGCTGCGGTTCGCGGACAACACCTTTTCGATTGCCGTCGAGAACACCTGGAACGCCTCGAAAAATCTGTCGGTCATCGCCGGTGTCCGGCAGGATTTCCGCTCGACCATCGAGGCGCAAGAGTTTACCGACAATACCAAAACAGTGATTCGGGACTTTCAGCTTGAAGACAATCAGGCGACCAGTGCGCAGCTCGCCGTGGTCGCACGTCTGGACGACAGCAACGTGCTGACCGGTTACGTGGCGCGGACGACGCGCTTTCCGACGCTGAAGGATCGCTACTCCTACCGGATGGGTCAGGCTATCGCCAACCCCGGCCTCGATCCCGAAAGCAGCCTGAACTACGGCGTCGATTACGCTTTTACGCCATCCAGCAACTTCTCGCTCCATGCGTCGCTCTACCGGAGCAAGCTCGACGACACCATCCAGCAGGTCAATAACGTTTCGGGTACGCTCTGGCAGATGCAGAACACCGGCAAGTCAACCTTCACCGGCTTCGAGTCATCGGCTGACTGGCAGCCGCTTGGCTGGCTCAAGACGCATGTCGCCTACGGTTACATCGACCGGCAGAACGACAGCAACCCGACTCTCGTCTTTACCGACGTGCCGAAGCACAAGCTCAGCGGCTACGTGCAGTTCCTCCTGAACAAGGAGAGCTGGTTGCTGGTCGAGAGCGAGTACAATACCAAGCGCTACAGCACCAGCGACGGGCTTTACACGGCTGCGCCCTACGGCCCCCTGAATCTGCACATGAATGCCGGGCTGACCGACGGGCTGTCGCTTCACGCGGCGGTCAACAATCTTTTCGACCGGAACTACGAGGTCGCCGAGGGCTATCCCGAAGCCGGACGCGAGTATGTCGTGTCGATGAACTACGCATTCTGAACTGAGCAGCCCGATGAAAGGTGTATCGCTGATTCTCGTCTGCCTCTTCGCGCTTGGCGGCGTGAGCCTGCTGTCGCTCGGCATCGGGCGCTATCCCGTCTCGCCGCTGGCGATGCTTTCGTGGCTCCTGACCGGCCAGAGCGCCGACGCCAACCTGCCGGTGGTGCTGCTCAACATCCGCCTGCCGAGGCTCGTCGCGGCCATCGCGGCGGGCGGGGCGCTGTCGCTCTCCGGCGCGGCGTATCAGGGATTGTTCCGCAACCCGATGGTCAGCCCCGACATTCTCGGCGTTTCGTCCGGCTCCGGCTCCGGCTTCGGCGCGGCGCTGGGGATTCTCTTCTCGCTGCCGGTGGTCGCCGTGCAGGCGCTGTCGCTGGCCGGAGGCATCACTGCCGTGCTCTCCGCCGTGCTCGTCAGTCGGGCTATCGGGCGCAGCAGCGACTCGGTGCTGGTGCTCGTGCTGTCGGGCATCGTGATCTCGTCGCTCTTCGGGGCGCTGCTCTCGCTGCTCAAGTACATCGCCGACCCGCTCGACAAGCTGCCCGCCATCACCTACTGGCTCATGGGGAGCTTCGCCGACATCCGCACCGGCGAACTCGGCACGGCGGCGGCGATGGTGCTCGCGGGCGCGATTCCGCTGCTGCTGGTGAGCTGGCGGCTGAACGTGCTCTCGTTCGGCGAGGAGGAGGCCCGCTCGCTCGGCCTCGACACCGGGCGAATGCGCCTGGCCGTGATTCTTTGCGCGACGCTCGTGACGGCGAGCATGATTTCCGTTTGCGGCATCATCGGCTGGGTCGGCCTGGTGGTGCCGCACATCTCGCGGTTTCTCGGCGGAGCGAACCACCGGCGGCTCATGCCGGTTTCGTTCCTCTGCGGCGCGGCCTTCATGGTGGCGGTCGATACGGTCGCCCGCTCGGCGGCGTCGGTGGAGATTCCGGTCGGCATCATCACGGCGGTGCTCGGCGCGCCCTTTTTTATCTGGATCATGAAACGCTCGGCGGTACGCGCATGGTGAAGGCGAGGGAACAGTCGATTGCCATCCGAAACGCCGGACTCGGCTATAACGGCAAGGCGATTCTCGACGATGTCGAGCTGGAGATCGCGCCGGGCGAAATCATCTGCCTGCTCGGCCAGAACGGCGCGGGCAAAACCACGCTTTTTCGGACGATGCTCGGCTTCATCGCGCCGCTCCGTGGCTCGGTGACGCTCGCGGGGCGCGAGGTTTCGCGCCTGTCGCCACGCGAGATCGCCCGCATCGTCTCCTACGTGCCGCAGTCCTACGCCATGCCGTTCGCCTACTCGGTGACGGACGTGGTGCTTTTCGGCAGAAGCGCCCACCTCCGCCTCTTCGCTTCGCCGGGCAGCCGGGATCGCCGGATAGCGGCGGAGTGCCTCGACCTGCTCGAAATCAGCCATCTCGCCGCTCGACCGTTCAACGAACTGAGCGGCGGCGAGCGGCAGATGGTCGTCATCGCGCGGGCGCTCGCCCAAGAGGCGCAATTCATGATTCTCGACGAACCGGCCTCGAATCTCGACTACGGCAACCAGGTGCGGGTCATCCGCAAAGTCCGGGAGCTGGCCGGGCGCAACATCGGCATTCTGATGGCGACGCACCACCCCGACCACGCCTTCATGGCGGCGTCGAGGGTGGCGGTGCTCTCCGGCGGCAGGCTGAGCCACGACGGCTCGCCCGAAGCGATGCTCACCCCGGAGACGCTGCGGAGCCTCTACGGCGTCGAGGTGCAGGTGTTCGACACCCCGCAAAACGGCCACGCCAGCCGCCGGGTGTGCGCGCCGGTGGTGGAGTGAGAGGGGAGTGGAACGATTGGGCTAAAGCCATTATTTATTATGCCTTATCTGCATACCCCGGACTGAAGTCCGGGGCAATTGTTCAAGAAGTGCAATGGTCAGAGCGATAAAACAGGAGAAGGCGGATGACTTTGGAAAAGTTAGTTCTCCAAAATTGCCCCGGCCTTCAGGCCGGGGTTCAAGGCACAAAAAAATCATGGGCTTCAGCCCAAAATCTTGCTCAACAACCTTTGTGAGTTGTTGTTGCCTGAATCATAAACAAAACGCAGTAAAAAAATGAGTTATACCATGAATGCGGCGGAGTTCAATGAGAAGATCATGAAGGGCCATTTCCGCAAAATCTATCCCGTCATTGCCGCCCAGATTGTCGAGCGGACTGGCGTGACCTCCGGGCGCTGCATCGATCTTGGCGGCGGGCCGGGGATGCTCGGCGTCTGCATCGCTAAAATCACCGCGCTGAAGGTGACGGTGGTCGATCTCATGCCGGAGTGCGTCGAGCTGGCTCGCGAGAACAGCGCCGAAGAGAGCGTCGGGGATCGGGTCGATGCCGTGGTGGGCGTTGCCGAGGCGCTGCCGTTCGATGACGGTTCGGTCGATCTTGTCGTCAGCCGGGGTTCGATCTTTTTTTGGCAGGATCAGCAGCAGGGGCTTGCCGAGGTGTATCGCGTTTTGCGGCCCGGCGGCTGGGCGTGGATCGGCGGCGGCTTCGGCACGGCGGAGCTGCTCCGCGAAATCGAGGCGGCCATGGCGGACGACCCGGAGTGGAGCCGCAAGCGCAAGGAGCGCATGAGGCAGAACCCGCCGGAGCACTTCCGCGCCATGCTCCAGCGGCGCGGCATCAAGGGCGTCGTCGAGCATCAGGAGGCCGGAACCTGGATCATTTTCCGCAAACCTGCGGAGGCGGAAGCATGAGAGCCGCATCGATGCGCATCTTCCGGCTGATCCTGCCGCTCTTCCTTATCCTGTTCGCCGCCTGTCAGCCCTCCGGCGAAAAGCCCGCAGCCGACACGCGCGAGGTGGTCGATATGGCGGGGCGGCGCATGAGGGTTCCCGTCACGATCGAGCGCGCCTACGCGACGCGCCCTGGCAGTGTGACGCTCTACGCCGTCGCGCCCGACCTGATGGTGAACCGTTCGCTCTGGATGACCGACGGTGCGGAGCGCTTCATGAGTTCCGCCTACCTCAAACTGCCTTTCTCCGACGGCTCGTCCGAGGAGATCGTGCGCCTGCATCCCGACGTTATCATCTCCTACTTTTCGATCAACCCGCAGAGCATCAACCAGGCCGACCGGCTCAGTCAGCGAACCGGCGTTCCGGTCTTCATGGTCGATATGGAGATGCAGCGCTACCCCGAAGCGTTCGCGGCGATGGGCGAGCTGCTGGGCCGTCAGGAGCAGGCAGCCAGGATGGGCGCATACCTCGAAAAGCGGCTGCTGCCGGTCTTCGCCAAAGCGGCTCAGATTCCCGCGAGCCAGCGGAAGCGGGTCTATTACGCCGAGGGCAATCGCGGCCTGAACACCGACCCCAGCGGCTCGTTCCACAGCCAGATCATTGACCTCGTCGGCGCGACCAACGTCGCCCAGGTGAGCCTCTTCTCCGGCAAGGGGATGAGCGCCGTCTCGATGGAGCAGGTGCTGCAATGGAATCCGGACATCGTGATCGTCTGGACGGGCATGGGCGCGTCGATGACGACGTTTCGCGCCATCACCGGCGATCCGCTCTGGCAGCGGGTTCCTGCCGTCCGCGAGGGGCGGATCCACCAGATTCCGTTCCTGCCCTTCGGCTGGTTCGACCGTCCGCCGGGCACGAACCGGATCCTCGGCGCATTGTGGCTGGCGCAGCTTCTCTATCCCGATCTGTACCACATCGATCTCGAAGCCGCCGCGCGGGAGTACTTCAGCGTTTTTTTTCACCGCGACCTGACCGACGCCGAGCTGCGCGAGGTGCTGCATCCGCTCGCCTTGCCGGGCGTGGATCGGCGTGAGGTCGCCAATAAACTATCGGGACATGATGAAGCCAGTCGATAGCGTGGGCCAGGGACGGCAACCTCCTCGCGGTGTGCCGCCCGCCGCCGCTTCATCGCCGCAGCACGGGCAACGGTGTGCCGCGCATCAAAAAAGGGGCGAACCGGTGTGTTTGCTCGCGTACGCTGCTACGGAGAGAGAAATCAATTCTGTCGCGTGCGCCGATGATCTGTCGTGAATCCCGATACATCGGCCTGATTTTTTATCTATCGTTATAACAATAAAAACATATCGAACATGAACATGCTGAATTCCCGATCCTGCCGGATTCTTATGACGGCGGTCATCATCGGCTCCGCAAACTCACAGGCTCTGGCCGCTGATGATTTTACGAACTGGACGGCTGACGAAATCGTCATCACCGCGACCCGAACTGAAAACCCCGTCTCCAAACTCCCGATGGCAGTTGAGGTCATTACCCGCGAGCAGATTGCGGAGAGTGGCGCGCTGAACCTCGCCGACGTGCTTGCCGAGGCGGAGGATGTCAACGCGCTCGAACCGGTGAACGGGCGGATCGGCGTGGCGAAATTGCGTGGTCTCGACAGCAGCCTGACGCTCGTGCTTATCGACGGCTACCGGTTGCAGTCCGGGTTTCAGGGCTACTCCGATCTTCGTGAAATTCCGGCGGGCATGATCGAGCGTATCGAAATCGTCAGAGGTTCCGGCTCGGCGCTCTACGGCAGCGATGCTGTCGGTGGCGTCATCAACGTCATCACGCGCAAGCCGACCAAAGAGCTGCACGGCGGCCTGTCGGTTTCCGGAGGGGGGAGCCGTTACGGCGAGGCGGGCACCGTCGAGAGCGATGGATGGCTGAGCGGATCGGCGGGAAAGCTCGGCTATGTGGTGGCCGGAACCTACTACAATCGCGACCGGTATGATCGCGACAAGTCCGACCTCATGACCGATGGCGACGACCGTCGCATCGCCTCCGGATCGGCCTCGCTGACCTACGACCTGACGCCGGGCGTGAAACTGACCGGCGGGATCGTCTATGCCGACAATTCGCTTGACGGTATCCGCACGCAAACGTCGGGTGATTTCGACCGGTGGGTGGACAGCGACCGCCTGCTCGTTCATGTCGGGGCCGAGATAAAAACCGGCGAGGAGTCGAACCTTTCGTTGCAGGTTGCCAGAAGCACCTACGACTGGTCGTCACTCATGGACAACCTCAACGGCGTACCGGTGATTACCTCGTCCACCGCTTCCGGAACGACCACAACGACGGCAACGACAACCACCACGCGAACGAAGGTGTCGCAGGATTACGACCAGTTCGATGCGCGCTGGACGGGCCGGTTCGCCGATCATCATCGCCTGACTGCCGGAGTCGAATACCGCACGGAAGAGCGCACGGATTCGGGCAGCACCGTCACGACAAAGGTGGTCACCAAAACCGGGGCGGTCAACAGCGGGCCAACAACAATGGTGACGCCAGACAAGACGGATAGTTCGCACGATGTCGATAATCTCGGTCTCTATTTCCAGGATGAGTTCACCGGCCTGAAACCGTTGTCGATCATCGCCGGAGTGCGGTACGACGACCACTCGGATTTTGGTTCCGAGTTCAGCCCCAAGGTCGCGGCGCTGTTGCCCATCAGTTCGCACATCAAACTGCGGGCTTCGTATGGAGAGGGCTTCCGCGCTCCTTCGATCTACGAACTCTGCACCGGTTCTCTGACGACAAAAAAAAGCATCGTGCAGTCGAATCCGAACCTCGAAGCCGAGACCTCGCAGACGTTTGAAATCGGTTCGGATTATACCAATGGCAGGTTCAAAGCCAGCGTGACGGCGTTCCGCAACGAGGTCAGAAACATGATTTCGCAGGTGCAGATTGGCGTTGATAACGGGATTCCGGTTAATCAGTACCAGAACATTTCAAGGGCGATGACGAGAGGTATCGAAATCAATGCTTCGATGAAACTCTCCTCTGCGATTTCCATATCTGACCGGGTCAGCTTTCTCGATTCCGAGGATATGAGCACAGGGAAGGTGCTGCTCTACGTTCCGGATATTGCCAATGTTTTCCGGCTCGATTACCTGAATGGCAGGTTGGCGCTGAAAGGCAATATCAGGATCATCACCACCGGCACGCAGCACGTTTCCGATATCGAGAAGATTTCGGGCTACACGCTCGTCAACGGCTACCTCTCGAAAAGGGTCGCCCGCAACACCGAGCTGTTTGTCGGAGTCGATAACCTCTTCAACGACGACGCCAACGCCGCTTACGGCAACAACGAAGGTTCCGGCGCAATGGGCACGTATTATTATGGCGGCCTGAATTTTAAACTGTAATGATTGTCCAATGACGATGAAAAAAAAGTTCAGCGCTTTTCTGCTGCTGAGTCTCATCGCTCTTCCCGGCAGGCTGCATGGAGAAACCGTGCAGTCCGGCTCTGGCGAGATCAAGATTTTCGGGCTGGTGGAGCATCCGTTGACGCTCTCCCTCGAATCGCTCAGGCGGATGAAGGTCGTCGAGAAAGGGGAGTCGGCGATTGTCTGCGATTCCGGCCAGACAAGGCAGACGATGAAAAGCTTTAAAGGCGTGTTGTTGCGCGACATTGTCGACTCGGCCAAAGTGGCGATGCCCAACCCTCGCCAGCGGGGCGAGTACTACGCGCTCGTGCGCTCGGCGGACGACTACAACGTGATGTTCACGATGAACGAGTTGCGCTATGGCATGGCTGGCGAAGCCACATGGCTGGTGTTTGAGGAGAACGGCAAGCCGCTCGAAAAACGCGGCCCGTTCGTGATCTTCTGCGACAACGACCACGCCAACGGCCCGCGCCACGTGAAAATGGTCAAAAGCATCGAAGTCTCGAAAGTCACGCCGTAACTGATTGATTCAGGGAGTATCTCAGCCATTCCGGCTGCTGTCAGGACGGCGGCTTCATCGTAAAGTCCGCCATTCCTGAAGAGCCGGAATCGTGAATCGGTTCAGAGCAGAGTCGGTGTTACTCCGCCATCTCCATCTTCTTGCGCGTACGGCGCAGATTGCCGAACATCAGCAGCGAGCCGACGCCGACAAGCGCCAGCGTACCAGGTTCGGGAACGGCTTCAACGGTGCCGTTAAAGGTATAGTCGTTGACGCTGAAGGTGCCGACTCCAGAATTATAACCATAAAGGCGAAACTCAATAGGGTCTGTCAGATGCTGGAACTGCGAAGCGGTCAGGTCGATTGTCGTGCCTGTTGCTGTTGGCGAACCAATGTTTGTCGTGAACCCATCAATGCTTGACCTGAACGCGAAAGATGTTGGCCCGGTGGACGATCTCTGGGCGTGATATTCAAAACTGTCGATGTTGATCCGGTAGCCAGCGTTCGCATCCAGAGTGAAGGTGAAATAATCGTCGGCGTTAAATACATCCGACCACCCACTTGCATTATAACGATCATCACCGATTTTTCCCGATATGCCGGAGCCTTGCCCGATTCCTGTCGCTGAGATGTTTGACGTTACGAACAGGTTTGCGGTGTAAGGATTTTCAAGGCCCGGGTCATCACCGGTTATGTCGTTGTGGCTGATGACGGCAGCATTTGCGCCTGTCCACGACAGGGTGGTAAACAAAATGCCGATAGCTGTTGCTTTGGCTTTCATGATTTTTTTCTCCGTTTGGCTTGTAGGGGTAAAGGGGTTCCCGAACGGGAGGGGTGTATATGCGAAAATTTGGGGTATCGCACTGTGTAATGTAGTTGTTTATGACGTACATAGCAACGTCACATCGGCGAAATTGTCGAGATTTTCCGCAAAAAAACCGCGTGAATTTTCAGCATGTGGCATCTTCGCAAACCCTGCCCGAAGGAACCTTTTTCATCGGTAAAGACTTGTTCGATGAAAGGTTGCCGTCAAGGCATCAACATGTTACAGCCGGGGAGGAACAAACGATGGCATCGTGCATCAACGATCATCTGAAGCGGTACGGCGGTCTGGCCGTGGGCCGCGAGGAGGAGCAGAAGCGGTACTTCGAGGAGCGGCGGCTCTATGCGCTGCAAATCGAGACCACCGACGCCTGCCAGCAGGGGTGCATTTTCTGCTACGCCGGTTCGACGCCGCGCGAACGCAACGGGCTGAGGTCGGATGAAATCCGGGGCCTGCTGCGTGACGCGGCGGCGCTGGAAATCCGGGCCATTGACTGGCTCGGCGGCGATCCACTCCTCCGTCCGGACTGGTACGAGCTGATGCAGTACGCCCGCTCGCTGGGGCTGGTCAACAACGTCTGGACGAGCGGTCTGCCGCTGCAAGACAGGGAGATCGCGGCCCGTGTGCACGAGGTGAGCGAAGGCGGTTTTGTTTCGGTGCATGTCGATTCCATCACGCCGGAGGTTTACGCGAAGCTGCATCGCGGCGGCAATCCGCACTTCATCGCCGCTATCGTCGAAGGGGTCGATAACCTGCTCGCGCTCGGCAAGCCCGCCGACATGATGATTAACTGCATCACCTACACGTCGTTGCAGGGGCCGGACGACGCGATCAAAACCATGCGCTGGTGGTTCCGCGAGAAGGGGCTGCGCACCTGCCTGACCATGTTCAATCCCGCAGGCATGGGCGCGGAGTTGCGCTCGCTGGAGCCGGGTCTCGACGAGGTGCAGCGGGTTTATACGGAGCGCGACCGCATCAACTACGGCGACGACAACATCTCTATCGCCGCGATGGATACCGACAAATACTACTGCGGCACAATGGCCACCGTGACCTTCACCGGTGACGTAACGCCGTGCTCGGTGATCCGCGACGGCGTGGCCAACATCCGCACGACGCCGTTTCGCGAAATCATCGCCAACCATCTCGACACGCTCGTGCACGCCGCGCTGCACGATGTGCAGAACCTGCCGACCCCGTGCAACGAGTGCGTCAACAACGCGCACTGCTGGGGCTGCCGGGCCAGCGCCTACAACTACAGCGGCGACGCTGACGGCCTCGATCCGAAGTGCTGGCTCGTCCGTGCAGGCCAAGCGTCAGATTATTACTCTGGTGATAATGAATCGAAAAGATTTCCAGATAAAGAAATTGGGCTAAAGTCCTGATTTATTTTGTTTTATCCGTAAACCCCGGGCTAAAGTCCGGGGCAATTGTTGAAGAGTTTTCATTGCAGGAGTAATAGCTTTATTAACTCAAGAACGAGAGGTTTTTATGGCGAAGCATAAACTCGATGTGACGATCGGAAGCGTCAGCGAAGTCTATGACGGCGCGGGCGGCATTCTGTGGGAGATGTTGATGGGCGAACAGATTCACGTCGGCGCGGAATCGGAAACTGACGTTCTTGCCGCAAAAGCCGGAGTCAGCGACAAGACGCACCTGCTCGACGTGTGCAGCGCACTCGGCGGTCCGGCCCGGCATCTGGCCAAAAAGTACGGCTGCCGCGTAACCGGCCTCGACGCGACCCGGCGGATGGACGAGGAGGCCAAGCGGCGCACGAAAGAGGCGGGTCTTGACGGCGCCATCGATTACGTGCTCGGCAACGCGCTCGACATGCCGTTCCCGCAGAGCACCTTCGACGTGGTGTGGGGCCAGGACGCCTGGTGCTACATCACCGACAAGGAGCGGCTCATCGAAGAGTGCGTCCGCGTGCTCAAACCGGGCGGCACGCTCGCCTTCACCGACTGGCTGGAGACCGGCCCGATGACCGGGGACGAAGTGACGGCGCTCAACACCTTCATGGTCTTTCCCTACATGGAGACGCTCGACGGCTACGCCGCGCTCGCCGAAGCCGCCGGACTGACGGTGATCGAAAAGGAAGACCTCTCCCCCGACTTCGCCACGCACGTTCAGGGCTACCTCGACATGGTGCAGAACGACTTCCGCCAGGCGATCATCGACAACTACGGCCAGGCGATGTACGACGCGGTCGAAGAGGGCATCACGCTCTGGCGCGACGCCTCGGCGGCAGGCAAGGTGGGCCGGGGACGATTGATCGCCCGGAAATAGTTAGAATGGAACGCTGAAATATCGAGCTTGAGCAACCCCGCTCCGGAACTGATAGTGTGACAGTTCCGGAGCGGGGTTGCTTTTGTTCACATCGATCATCCTTCAGAGATTTCCGCTTTTCGTGTGCAGGACAGCGCTTTCGTTACATCGGGTCAATTTTTGTAATGTTCCGATAAGTCAATTGGTTATTGTTTTTTGAGTCTCATTTGAAAGGTTGAATGAGCTTTTTTTTTGCCTTCTTATTTGTATTTAGTCTAAATAAAAATTAGGTTTCGTGAGTTTCAAGAGCCTCTGCGCGGGGCTCGCTCTCATCAAATCCCAAATCATTCTGATCCATGAATCTCTCTTTTTCCAGAACGCTTGCCCTTGCTTCGCTCTGTATGCTTTGCTCAAAAGGGCTGTATGCGGCTGAAGCGGATGGCGCGGCTTCGGGGCCGTTTGGCGACAAGCTTGCCCTCGCCGGTCTTATCGAAGTCGAAGGCTCGATTGCCGATCGCGATGGTGGCGACACCTCCTCGAACATCATCCTTTCAACCTTCGAGCTTGGTCTCGAAGCGAAGCTGAACGACCGGGTGACCGGTTTGGCGACGCTGCTGTACGAGGAGGATGGCGACGACGAGCTGCTGGTGGACGAGGCGTTCATTCGCGTCACGCCCGCGAAGGTTCCGCTTTTTATCGAGGCTGGCCGCATCACCCAGGCGTTCGGTGATTTTTCGACCGGCATGGTGGCCGATCCGGTGACGCTCGAACTTGCCGAAACGAAGCATCACGGCACCGTGACGCTCGGCTATGAAGAGGGGCTTTTCGGTGCGCGCGTGTCGGCGTTCAAGGCCGATGTGCAGAAGGGCGGTGACGATGCGGTCAATACCATCGTCGCCGCTTTTTGCGTGGCTGACGACGAGGGCGAGGAGCTGCGCTATCGCGTGGGGGCTTCGTGGATCAACAATATCGCGGCCACCGACTCGCTGAGCGGCGATTACGAAGCGCTCGACGGCAGCACCTCGGAGCTGGTCGGCGGCGTGGGGCTTTCGGCGATGGCGGGCTTCGGGCCGGTCGATCTGCGGGCGGAGTACATCACCGCGCTCGACGAGTTCGCCGATGGCGACCGCGCGGGGCGCAAGCCGCTCGCATGGAACCTCGAAGCTGAATACGCTATCTCGGAGCCGCTGGCCGTGACGCTGCGCTACGCGGGCGCGACCGATTTCGACGTCCGTCGGCAGTATGGCGCGACCATCGGCTACGAGTTCATGGAAAATACGGCGGTGGCGCTCGAATATCTGCGCGAAAATGGCCGTATCGATGAAGGCGTAAAGGGCGATCGCGACCTGTTTACGCTGCAACTGGCCATGGAATTCTGAGGAGGCGTGTGGTTATGGCTCCGTTAGGAATGCTTGGCAAAGGAGAGGTTGGCGAGATCGTCAACCTCCGGCCAGGCCGGTCTCAGGCCGGCCTGCACGGTCATCGTCATCACTCGCATGGCCGGGAACATGGAAAACGGCTGGCCGAGATGGGATTTTCCGTCGGTCAGACCATTGAAATCATCGAAAACAGTCCGGGGATGCCACTGCTGGTGCGGGTACACGACAGCAAGGTGGCTATTGGCCGGGGAATCGCCATGCGCGTCATGGTCAGGAGGATTGCATCATGAAATTGTCTGAACTGAAAAAAGGACAATCCGCGCGGATTGTCGCCATGCCATCGTCGGTCGGGCTGCGGAGGCGGCTGGCCGAGATGGGAATGCTGGTCGGCGAGGTTGTCCGCGTCGAGGGCGTCGCGCCGTTGGGTGATCCGGTCGAGATGACCGTTCGCCGCTACCGGCTGTCGCTGCGCAAGTCCGACATCGAGAACATCACGGTCGAGGAGGTGCGCTGATGGAACTGGCTGCACAGAAACAACGGACGAGCGCGAAGGCTCCGGCCTCGCCGCTCCAGCGGGTCGTGGCCGTGGTCGGTAATCCCAACTGCGGCAAAACGACGCTCTTCAACGCGCTGACCGGGCTGAACCAGCGGGTCGGCAACTGGCCTGGCGTGACGGTCGATAAAAAGAGCGGACGCTTCCGCCACGACGGCGAGGAGTACGAGCTGGTCGATCTGCCCGGCATCTACTCGCTCTCGTCGCTCTCGCAGGACGAAGAGGTGGCGCGGAGCTACATCCTCTCCGGAGAGGCGGGGCTTGTCGTCAACATTGTCGATGCCTCGAATCCCGACCGCAATCTTTATCTCACCAGCCGCCTTCTGGAGATGGGCGTGCCGGTGGTGGTGGCGCTCAACATGGTCGATTCGGCGGAAGAGCGCGGCATTTCGGTCGATCCGGCGCGGCTCTCATCGCTGCTCGGTTGCCCCGTCATTCCGATGGTTGCGTCTCGCGGCGAAGGGATTGCGGAGCTGAAAGCGGCCATCGCGAAAGGGTTTACGACCGGCGGGGCTTCCGCGCCCGGCTCGAAGGTGCGCTTTCCGGCGGAGCTTGACGAGGCGATCCGGCGGGTTGCCGAATCGACCGCCAATCACGCTCGCGCTTTCGGCTACGATCCCGGCTGGTTCGCCATGAAGCTGCTCGAACACGACCACGAGCTGGAGGCGCGGCTCGACGGCGCGGCGCGTTCGTCGCTCGCCGAGGAGCGGGAGCGGACTGCCGATGCGCTTGGCGACGATCCCGACATCGTCATCGCCGATGCGCACTACCGGCTCGTCTCCGACCTTTCGGCGGCAGCCATCACCCGCAAGGAGAGCACCGAAAAGTCGCTCTCCGACAAGATCGACTCGCTGGTGCTGAACCGCTTTCTCGGCATTCCGCTCTTCCTTGGCGTGATGTACCTGATGTTCCTCTTTACGATCAATCTCGGCGGTGCGTTCATCGACTTTTTCGACATCGCCGCCGGTGCACTCTTCGTCGATGGATTCGGTCGCCTGCTCGGAGCAGTCGGTTCGCCGGAGTGGCTCACGGTGCTGCTCGCAAGCGGCGTGGGCGGGGCGTTGCAGACGATGGCTACCTTCATTCCGCCCATCGGCTTCATGTTCATCTTCCTGTCGATCCTCGAAGACTCCGGCTACATGGCCCGCGCAGCCTACGTGATGGATCGCGGGATGCGGGCCGTCGGCCTGCCCGGCAAGGCGTTCATTCCGCTACTGGTCGGCTTCGGCTGCAACGTTCCGGCCATCATGTCCGCCCGCACGATGAGCGACGAGCGCGACCGCATCATGACGGTGATGATGACGCCGTTCATGTCGTGCGGCGCGAGGATGCCGGTCTATGCGCTCTTTGCTGCGGCCTTCTTCCCGACCGGCGGGCAGAACCTCGTCTTCCTGCTCTACCTGATGGGCATCGCCGTGGCGATCATGACCGGTTTCATCCTGAAAAAGACGCTGCTCAAGGGCGAGCCGTCGCCCTTCATCATGGAGATGCCGCCCTACCACCTACCGACCATTAAGGGCGTTTTTCTCAGGGTCGGCGACCGGCTCGGCTCGTTCCTCGTCAAGGCGGGCAAGGTGCTGGTGCCGGTGATTGTGGTGCTCGGCTTCATGAACTCCATCGGCACCGACGGCAGCTTCGGCAACGAGGAGAGCGAAAACTCCGTGCTTGCTGCCACCGGCAAGGCGCTCGTGCCGGTGTTCCAGCCCTTCGGCGTGCAGGAGGAGAACTGGCCCGCCGCCGTCGGTCTCTTCACTGGCGTCTTCGCCAAGGAGGCGGTGGTCGGCACGCTCGACAACCTCTACGCGGCGATGGACGCGAAAAGCGCGGATGACGGCGGGGACGAAGGCTTCAGCCTCGCGGCGAGCCTCGGCGAAGCGTTCGCCACGATTCCGGAGAATCTGGCGGGCATCGCCGGATCGCTGCTCGACCCGCTCGGCATCGATGTCGGCGATGTGAGCGACCAGGGCGCGGTGGCCGAGGAGCAAGGCATCGGCGCGTCGATCTTCGGCTCGATGGTGAACCTTTTCGACGGCACGGCGGGGGCGTTCGCCTATCTGGTGTTCATCCTGCTCTACTTCCCGTGCGTGGCAGCCATTGCGGCGGTCTATCGCGAAACCAACCTCGCCTGGACGCTCTTCGCCGGGGCGTGGACGACCGGTCTGGCGTATGTGTTCGCCGTGCTGAGTTACCAGATCGGCACGTGGGGTGCGCATCCCGGCGCGTCCGCCGCGTGGGTGGCGGCAATGCTGCTGGTGCTCGCCGTCGCGGTGACGCTGATGCACTTGGCCGGGAACGGCGCGTTTGCGAAAAAAGGGAGGGCGTGAGGTTGATGACGTTGGCGGGAAGATGCAATATTCAGAAGGGTTTCAACCCTTCGGATATCCGGCTACTCCTACATTCATGTTGCCCCGGCTTTCAAGCCGGGGTGAAGTATGGATTTCAATCACTTGTTACTTTCGCGCCAAAAATCCGCCAATACCACAACAGGAAGATATTGGGCTAAAGCCCTTGTTTATTGTGGTTCTGTCGTACACCCCGTCCCGAAAGCTTTCGGGACGGGGCAATTGTTCAAGAGTTTTAATGTCCGAAGGGTTAAAACCCTTCTGAAGAGAAACGATTGAAAATCCCGGATGAATTTATTCTCCAACAACCATAAAACAATACAAATCATGAGCTTAACAGATATTCGTGACTATCTCCGGCAGGAGCGGAGCGCTTCGCTCAAAGAGATTTCGAGCCATTTCAAGGCCGATTCGTCGCTGGTCG
Source organism: Chlorobaculum sp. 24CR (assembly GCF_004118635.1). Classification (GTDB taxonomy): domain Bacteria; phylum Bacteroidota; class Chlorobiia; order Chlorobiales; family Chlorobiaceae; genus Chlorobaculum. The sequence continues at coordinate 58,068 of NZ_SDGU01000052.1, forward strand.
AGTCGATGCTCGATCAATGGATTCTCAAAGGGCGCGTCGTGGCGAAGCAGCACGATGCGTTCGGCGCGGCCTGTTGCGGCAAGTGCGGCGGGAAGGGCCATATCCGCTACGAGTGGGTCGAGTGACTTTGCCATTCGTGAGGCTCATTTTTTTTTGCTCGTTTTCTTATCTATACAAATTCTAAATAAAGCGAGGGGGTGATTGTTGCCTTCAGGGTCTCTTTTTCTTGTAACTCCTTATTTCGTAAATACTAAACAATTTTTCCATGCTCAGTAAAACCATTCTCGACAAGCTCAACCATCAGGTCAACCTCGAAGCGGCTTCGGCGCATCTCTATCTGCAAATGAGCGCGTGGCTCCTGACGCAGTCGCTCGACAGCTCGGCGGCTTTTTTCCGCGCCCACGCCGAGGAGGAGAAGGCGCACATGATGAAGCTCTTCGATTACATCAACGAAACCGGCTCGCTTGCGCGTATCGGAGCGGTCGCCACTCCAGCGCCGGAGTGGAAGTCGCACATCGAGCTGCTCGAAGTGGCGTACAATCACGAACTGGCGATCACCAAAAGCATCAACGATCTGGTCGATACAGCCTTGCGGGAGAAGGACTACTCCACCTTCCAGTTCCTTCAGTGGTACGTGGCCGAGCAGCACGAGGAGGAGCACCTGTTCGGCTCGATGCTGCACAAGGCGCGAATCATCAACACCATCGACGGGCGCGCGCTGTTCCGCTTCGACGAGGAGGTACGCAAGTCGGTGCTGCACCACGAGCATCACCAGCAGAAGCCGATGTTCCTGCAGGTGGGCCCCGCGCCAAAGCACCACGATGGCCACGATGACCCCCATGCTCATCACCATTCGTCACGCTGTTCCGGGCATTGAAGCGTCGGTCTGTCGCACGCCCCCGGATCAAGAGTGAGCGGGGGCGTTTTCCGGATGACAGAGAGGGCGGGAGTATCGAAGACACATCAACAATCAGGAGAAGCACATGCAGGAACAGTCGAAAAAGAACAATGAACAAAAAGCGCCCGCCTGTATTTCGACGATAGAGGTGAGCCGCTGCAAGTGCGGAGCTTTCCACCTGCGATACCGTTATGTCAACATCACCATTCGCCGGGAGACGCTCTACCTCATCATGGAGGAGTGCTTCCGGTATGAAGAGGAGAGCGCGAAGCGAGAGGAGCAGAGGCCGGAGCCGATGATCTTTTCGCTTGGCGTGGTGACGCTTGCGATTCTGCCGATTGATTTCGCCGCGTTCAGCAAGGCGGTCGGCGACGCGGTGAGCGAGGATCTCGGTATCGGCAGGCTTTTTGCCGAAGCCGAGGCGGGCGGCAATGGTCGCGCGGATGGAACCCAAAACTGAAAATCATCGATTCGCTATGAAAAATACAGCCGTGGTCTGGGCGTCGCAGACCGGAAATACCAAAGAGGCCGCCGAGCTGATCGCCGCCGAAATCGGGCGCGCCGAGGTCGATCTGTTCGAGGTGAGCCGCGAAGAGCTGCTTCGTTTGACCGAATACGATATGCTGATCATCGGAACATCCACCTGGGGTGCGGGCGAGTTGCCGCACGGGTGGCGGGAAGCTGTTTCCGCTCTTGACCAGCTCGATCTGACGGGCAAAACCGTCGCCCTTTTCGGGCTTGGCGACCAGCTCGTCTATGGCGACTGGTACGTCGATGCGATGGGGATTCTGCATGATCGCTTCGTTTCGCGTGGCGCGAAGGTGGTTGGCGCTTGGCCGAACGACACCTACGAGTTCACCTTCTCGAAAGCTTTGCGCGACGGGATGTTCGTCGGCCTCGCGCTCGATGCGGACAATCAGGAGCATCTCACCAGGGAGCGGATTCGGCGCTGGGTGTGCTCAATCAGACCGTATCTGTCATGACGCGCAAAAGGAGCGGGATGACGGGGCGAAGTAGCGGGGCCGTCGGCGGGAAACCGGAAAAGCTGAGCGAGTCGAGCGAGATGTACCTCCAGGTGATCTGGCGGCTGACCGAACGAGAGCGCGAGGTGTCGGTGAGCGACATCGCCAAAGCGATGGGTCACTCGCTTTCGACCGTTTCCGAAAAGATCGTGCGGCTGACGGAGGGCGGATTGCTGCGTCACGAGTGGCGCGAAGGGGTGTCGATGACGCCGAAGGGGCGCCAAGCCGCCTGCCGCACCATCAGAAAGCGGCGGCTGCTCGAAACCTTTCTGTTCAAAATGGCCGGTTACGGCATTCACGAGCTGCACGAGGAGGCGTGTCGGCTGGAGCATGTCATTTCGGAGCGGCTCTCCGACGCGCTCGACCGGCTGCTCGGCTACCCGATGCACGATCCGCACGGCCATCCGATTCCGGCGCGGGACGGCTCGTTCAGGCCGGAGCTGCTTGAACCGCTCTCGGAGGTCGATGAGGGGCGGACGGTTCGCATCGCGCAGTTGCGGAGCGCTGATCCAGAAGTGCTCGAATACACCGCCCGGCTGGGCCTCTTGCCCGGCAGGAGTTGCACGGTCATGCAAAAGGCCCCTTTTCAGGGACCTTTGACCATCGCCGATGGTTCGGAGCGCATTGCCATTGCCTTCGAGATCGCCTCGATCATCGATGTTCAGGCCGAGCCAGGCGAGCGCTTCGACGAGGCTGGCGGCGCGAACGGTTCCGGGCCGCCAGCCCGGCAAAGCGCCGCTCAGTGAGCGCGGCGTTCAGGCCTTGACGATGCACTCCGCCGGGCACACGGCGGCGCAGGCCGGTGAGTCGGCATAGCCCTCGCACTCGGTGCAGGCCGAGGCGTCGATGACGTACATGTCGGTTCCCGCGCTGATGGCGTTGACCGGGCACTCGGGTTCGCAGGCGGCGCAGAAGGTGCACTCTTCGGTGATTTTCAGTGACATGGCGGTAGTTGTTTTGGTTGTCGAAGCGACGGGCGGTTGTCAGAATCGATCCACCCATCGACAACAGACAAGTAAACCGCCAGAGTGCTGTTCGTCAATCACGAAGAGGTGCAGAGAGGCGAGCCGAAGCCGCGAACAGACGAGAGGCGTGACTTTCCGGAGGCGAGCCGAAAGAGGCAGAGTTTTTAAACAATCCAAAAACACCACATCCATGAAAGTGCTGATCCATCATATCTACGAATACCGCAAAGGATTGCGGAGTCTTGTCATGCACACGCTTCCGGCCCGGTTCGGCGAGGAGGCGACCCGGAAGCTCCGGCATTACGGCATCGACTACCATATTCACGACCTCGGCAAGTCGCACATCAACGTTTTCTTTGGAGCGCCGGAGTGCGTGGCGGTTATCCGGTCGATCTGCAATGGCAAAAAACTCAATGCCCTCACGCCGGAGGAGGATTTCGTGCTCGGCTCGATGCTCGGCTACGACATTCGCAAACAGTGCGAGCGCTACCTGAAAAAGAGCGCAGCATCCGTTGCCGTCGCCCGGCCGGTGATCCACAAATGCGCCTGAACGGTCGGTCGCAGGGGCAGCTTGTCGCTCGCAAGTGATCGGTCCGGATAGCGGCACGCATCCGGTCGTACTTCTTCGGCAGCAATAACTTGCGCCGAGATGCCGAAAACGGGTCTGTCATTCTGAGTGGAGTGAAGCGCAATGAAGAATCTATCGCATGACAAAACAATGAGTTCTGGACTTTTCATTTGGCTCGGAATGACAAGCAAAAAGGAACTCGTGGTTTAAATTCCTCGATACGATGTCCAGATCGGGGCAAAAACAAAACAGCCCCGGAACCGATGATTTCACAGTTCCGGGGCTGCTTTTTACGTCCGGTTTCAGCGGCTCACTTGTCGAGCGGCTTGTGGCAGAACCACCAGTCGTAGCAATCTTTCTGCCCCTTGCGCCGGTTTGCCTCTTCGACATTGTTGGCCGGCGGAATGATTACCCGGTCGTTGAGCAGGGCGTTGTTCGGCCAGTCGGCAGGAATGGCGACTTTGTCCCTGTCGGCAATCTGCAAGGCCTTGACGGCGCGAACGATTTCATCGATGTTGCGCCCGATCTCCTGCGGGTAGTAGAGCACGAGGCGCACCTTGCCGTTCGGGTCGCCAACGAAGACGGCGCGCACGGTGTTCGTGCCCTTGCCGGGATGCAACATGCCGAGCTGATTGGCGATGCGGTCGTTGGCCGCCACGATGGGGAAGGTGATCTCGACATCGAGATTCTCCTTGATCCACTCGACCCACTTGATGTGCGAAAAGACCTGATCGACGCTCATGCCGATGAGCTTGCAGCCGAGTTTTTCGAACTCTTCGGCCCGTTGCTGGAAGGCGACGAACTCGGTGGTGCAGACCGGCGTGTAGTCCGCCGGATGGCTGAAGAGGACGAACCATGAACCCTTCAAATCTCCCGGAATGTTCATCGGGCCGTGGGTTGTCTGAACCTTGAGTTCAGGGAATTCGTCTCCAAGCAGTGGCATGGAGATTTCAAAATACGCTTCGTCGTCAAAGTGCTGTGACATGATTTCGTGCTCCTTGTGGTCTTGTTCTGTTGCGTTTGACTTTGCTTTTTGGAATAGTACCTCATAAAGCCTGAAACGGCCTTGATGGTTCCTGAAAAGGAGCGATTCCCGCTTGCCTGACTGGTCAGGCCAGAGTGGTTTTTTTGCTGATCCGGGAAGGCGGCTGATCGTGGAAAAGTGCGTTGCCGTCGATGTTTCTGTTTTTTTTTTGAGGATTCGCTGTATCTTGCGATACATAACGAAAACATATGACCATGAAACCTTCATTTTTTCTTTTCGTCACCTGCGCAACCTTGTCGCTCTCGGCGGCGCATTCCGCCGATGTTTCCGCGCAGTCAACCGGCAAGGAGCTGTACGAGCGCCATTGCAGCGCGTGCCACTCCATGCTGCCGCCGCCGAAATCCGCGCCGCCGATTGCCGGGCTTTCGCATTTCTACCATCAGGCGTTCGCGGAGCGCGAAGAGGGCGTTCGACACATCATGGAGTTCGTCGCAAAACCGGAGGCATCCAAATCGAAGCTGAGGCCGCCCGCCATTACGCGCTTCGGCCTGATGCCCGCCGTCGAACTCGACGAGCGGGATTTGCGCACGGTTTCGGAGTGGTTGTGGGATCAGCACGATCCGAAGTTCCAGCCGCCGGAGTGCCCCGCGAAATATTAATCCGGCCATTAAAATTATCAAACAATTGCCCCGGACTTCAGTCCGGGGTTTATGGATAACACAAAATAAATCAGGGCTTTAGCCCAATTTCTTCTTTTGGGGATGATTGCGATTTATTGTTGCCGAAGTAATAACCCGCTTTTTCGACCTCCACCCGAGCCTGCGGCTCATCGACAGCGCTGAATTTTTTGTTGGTTCAGCGCTGTTTTTCTGTATCAGTTCAGATGATTCTGGTTGTTTGGTCGCGTATTTTGCGCTAATTTTTCAAGTATTTGATTTTGCGGTTAACGGCTGATGAATCTGCGGTGAGCTGTGCTCGTTGAAGTCCATCGGGCTTGGAGTTTGGGTGGGTAAGCAGTTTCGTCGTTGGGCTGTGAGCTGTGTTCTTATGGCGATCCGCATAAGAAGCAAAAATAAAACGCAATGCAAGGCTTAAGTGATTAAATATTTTGAGATTAACAGTTTTTTTATTGCTGTTTCGATTGCGTCTTATATGAGCTGTAATTCAAAAATCCGTAGTTTAGGCGGATCAGTATAAACAATGTTAGGCGGCGCAAACGCGAGCATCCCGATGCACGTACCTCTTGAATCAGCAGTGCTTTCATCGGAGCAGGAAGCCTACCTTCGGCAATACCGACGCCTCTGGTTGACTGAGATCGATCTAGAAGAAGCCAAAGGTGCCATAAATGAAATATTCCTGCGAAACCTACGCCGGCCAGGCACGCATAAACCAACACACCTCCTGCAGGCACTGACAACCGCTCTTGTAGTTGCATATACCCGCCCGTTTATCAAGTTACGCGGCAATGCAGCGTTCGCGGATAGAACAGTGCCAGGCGCCTTACTCCGGGCACTCGCATCGAACGAACGCGCATTTCACAATCACTTACTCGAAATGCGGAATCGAGAAGTAGCGCATTCAGACGCAGATATCACTGAGGTTCGATTGGAATTGATTCCTGAAGGTCACGGCGGGATTTGCCGTGTAACCCGAGATCCTCTTACGCGTCCGGAACTTCGGCTACTTTTGTCGATGATCGAAAAGCTTGAGGCCGAACTCCAAGTCCGCTTCGAATTACTCCGCACTAAACTTCCACTGAACGTATGGCTATAGTTACTTGCCAAGGCCAAAAAGCGCCGCCTAACCATTCGCTCAACCGGACCCATTGCGGCATGCGGCTAAAGGCCCGCCATTTCATTCTGGGCCTTTAGCCACATACCGCAACGGTCCGGTTAGCTCAAATGTTGAGTCAAGCTCGTTGTACATTGATCTATAACACTTACGTACATTTCAGTTATGAACATCGAAGATCATCTCGACAAGCTCAATGAAGCCTGTAAGCGCTTTAATATCAGGCGCTTATACCTTGTTGGGTCTTTTGCCTCTGGTAAAAATACCGAAAAGAGTGATGTGGATTTTCTTGTCAGCTTTAATGAGCTTTCAAGTGACGGCATCGCGGATAGATATTTTGGATTCCTGGATTTTCTCAAAGAGGAACTTCATACAGGCGTAGATCTCATTGAAGAATCGGCGATCAAAAATCCATTTTTCAGAAATTCCATAAACAGAAACAGGAAACTTATCTATGGATGAGAAGATCAAAAAATTTCTTTATGATATTAACGAATGTATTGAGAATATTACTGCATTCACAAAGGGATATGATCTTGACAGCTTCGCTGTTGACACGCGGACCAAGCAAGCCGTTGAACGAAACTTTGAAATAATCGGTGAAGCCATCAATAATATCCGCAAATACGATCCGTCCATTTCTGATCAAATACGCGAGTCAAACAAGATTGTCGGTTTCCGTAACCAGCTTATTCATGGCTACGATATGATCTCTGATCCCATTACTTGGGATATAATCAAAAACAAGCTCCCGCTGCTTGCCGAAGATATTTCCAAATTTGATCTTGACGTATAACTATTGTGTCCGCCGTATTTCGCTTTTTTTATTTCCTACTTCTCTCCCTTCTTCCCCCCGCTTTTTTCCAGCACCTTCTCTGAAATCGCCTGCTCGATATCCGACGAAAGCGTGAGGCTACGGAACAGGTCGAGCAGGTTCTGTTCGATGTTGAGGTTCAGGTTTACCGGGCGGTTGTTCTGGAATTCGGGGTTGCGGCCTTTGAGCTGGATGGAGATGCGGGAGTCGCCGTCGGGGGTCATGGTGATGGTCGAGACCAGCTCCGAGTAGAAGAAGTTGCCGAGCGCTTCGTAGGTGAGGCGCAGGCCGGCTCCGGCGGCGGCCCGCTCTTCCGGGGTGCTCGAATAGACGATGAGGCCGTTCTTCTCCGCGTCCATGCTGCCGTCGGGAATGCTGAAAGCGCCGTTGTCGAGCACCACCGGGATGGCGGCGCGGATGGTGCCGGTGGCGGAGAGTTTCGACGCGCCTTGCAAGTCGAGCAGCGACTGGATCGGAATGCCGTCGAGCTGCACCACGGTTTTGGCGCGTTTCGTGTCGAGGTTGTACTCCATGCGCTCGACGGAGACCGAGCCGCCGAGCAGGCCCGCCGAAAAGCCCGACAGCGTGAGCAGCGATGGCTTGCCGGGGCGGGCGAACATCGTGAGCGCGCCTTTCGGCGAAGTGAGCAGCAGCTCGCCGCCGCCGGTTGTGCGCTCGATGCTTTTGAGCGCGGCATCGATTTTCAGCCTGCCCGCGGCTTCACGGTTCAGCGTGACGACCGGATCGCCGAACTTCCACAGCACCTCGCTGCTTGCGGATTTCGGGAAGAGCGCGTCCGCGTCGGATGCCGCCTGCCTGGGCAATTTCTGCCGGATCGTTCCGCCTCCTTGCGCGGTGAGCCGGGCGTTGGAAATCGCGATGCCGTCGCGACTGAGGCGGATGGGAATTGCGCCGGAAATCCGCCCGTTCATCGCGCCGCTGAAGTCGCCCAGCAGGCGGATGCGGTCGAGAATCGGGGCGTTGTCGATTTTGATGGTTGTGGCGGCTTTGCCCGATTCGAGGTCGTACCGCGCGGGCGTCGATTCGATCCGCCCGCCGAAAAGCCGCGCCGAGAGCGAGTCGAGGCGGATCGCCGATACCGCGCCGCTCGTGGCGTCGAGCGTCACTTTGGCGTTGAGGCCTCCGATGAGCGGCGGGCCGCCCGGACGGCGTCCGGCATCGAAGGAAAGTTTCGTTTTGCCGGTGCCGAAGGTGATCGCCGCGCCCTTGGCGGCATCGACGATGCCATCGCTGACGCGGATCGTGGAGCCGAGGTATTCGACCGGCACGGAGCCGCTGACCTCGCCGGTGAGGGCTGTTGTCGTGGTGTTTGACGAGAACCGGTCGAGCGGCAGGTTGTCGAGTTTGAGGACGAACGCCGTGCGCTTGTTCCTGAGGCTGTACTCGACTTCAGGCGTCGTGGCCCTGAGACCGAAGAGTTCGACCGAGCAGTCGCTGAATTTCAGCGTGCAGGGCTTGCGGGGATCGCGTTGCAGGCCAAAGGTCGCCTCGAAATTCGAGAGCGGCGTTCTGGCGCTGCCGGAAAAGAGCGACCGGGCGCTGAAGCGGGCGGGTTGCTGCACCCAGTCGCGCGAGCGGGTGAGCAGCAGGTCGTACGAAATTTCATCGAGGCGCAACTGCCCGACCTCGGCTTGGCCGCGCCTGATCGCGACGGCGATCGAATCGGGCGCAACCGACGGCAGGAGTCCCTCCGCCTTACGAAAATCGAGGCGCGCCCGGAGGCTTGGGTTGGCTTGCCGGAAGCGGATCTCCGAGGGCATCTGCCGCCCCGAAACGGCGTCGGCGTCGAGCCGGAGCGCGAGCGCTGGCGTTGCGCTTCCGGCGATGCGTCGCCAGGTGAGGCGGCCATGCTGAAGCGTGAGCGTGTAGGTCGAAGGAGTGGTCGAGCAGGAGTCCGGCTTCACGTGGATCGTGGCGTCGAGCTGGTCAAAGCCGATGCTCGACAGCCCCGGACGTCCAGGGCTGTGCAGTTTCACGGCGATGCCTTTGCCAGCGGTCGCGCGGTCAATGAGCGTTTGGGCGTACCAGGGAAATGCCAGCCACGCTCCGAAAACCGCAAGAGCCGCGAGCAGGAGCAGCGTTCCGATGATGCGCGCAAGCCACTTCACGACAGGCGGATTATTTCTGCGACCACGCGCCCTTGATCTTTACCCACGTTCCGGCGGGAAAGGCGGGATAGCGCTTCTCGAAGGTGCGCTGGCCGGTCACTTCGACCGATATGCCGTTCTTTTTGGCGATGTCGATGTACACGGCGCGGCGTTCCTGATTGACGGTTTCGACAAGCTGTTGCGCCTCGCCGCCCTTGCCCGGCGGGATGGCAATGTAGCCGTCGTCAACCTCGCCAATCAGCCCCTTCGCACGGGCCGTGTCGAGGTCGAGCGCGAAAGCCGAAGCCGCCGATGCGGCAAAGAGCGTGAGGAAAAGGACGAAGGTTTTGGCCAGCGTCGCGAGGCGATAGGTTTTGAACATGTGCATGGTGATCCTCCCTGATTAGAAAATGTCCGTTCTCTTGTTGAGCGCGTTGTCGATGTCGCGATCGACCCTGATTCTGATTTCGTGGTCGATCTTGATGTTCATGTTGATCGTGATCGGCTTGTCGGGCGCTTCCACCTTCACGGTGGGGCTGCATCCGCCGATGACGAGGCCCGCAAGCGCAAGCATGATCGCGGGTAAAGCGTGAGCACTCAATCTTTTCATGTGGTTCCGAATTGGTTGGTCGAAGTTACGGCCCTGAACCGCCCCGACGTTGAAAAAGTTCATGCCGCTCCAGAGGCCGGGGCCACCTGCCAAGAGTTTCAGCGCCCCTGCCGCAATGGCCGAATCGTGCAGCATGTTACCGAAAGATAAAAAGCCAGCCCGTTTTTCCGCTGCCGGGAAAGGAGGTCGTTTCAGATCGATCAGCGTTCCGGCAGTCAGGTCGCGCAGGGAAAGGGAGAGTCCGGATTCGTCGATGATTCAGCGGTCAAAGTTTTGATTTCGTGATAATAAAGTGAATATTCATATATGTAAATTAAGTATTGATTCTCATTTGGCCTTTTCGCGGATGAGCTGTCGAAAACCGTTTGTTCCGTGACCGACGCAAGCTTATTGCCCCGGACTTTAGTCCGGGGTATGTGGACAAAACAAAATAAATCGGGGCTTTAGCCCAAAATCTTTCAGCGGCAGCGATTGCGATTTTTTGTTGCCGGAGTAATAACGGTTTCACTTCGTTTGACTCAGCGCATTCCGTTCTGCCGGGGATGCGACGCTCATTATAAAATCAGAAAAAAAAACACGCTATGCACCATGCCAGTGAAGCTCCGGGAGCGCCGTTGAGAGGCATCATTCCGCCGCTCGTCACCCCTCTCGCCGACCGCTCGACGCTCGATCTGCCGGGGCTGGAGCGGCTGACGGAGCACGTGATCGGCGGCGGCGTGCACGGTCTGTTCATCCTCGGCACAACCGGCGAGGCTCCGGGCCTCGGCGCGGCGCTCAAGCACGAGCTTGTGCAGCGGGTTTGCGGTAGCGTCGCCAGGCGGGCGCCGGTGCTGGTGGGCATCAGCGAAACGGCGATCTCGGAGTCGCTCGCCATCGCCGAAACGGCGCACCGCTGCGGCGCCGACGCGCTCGTGCTCGCTCCGCCCTATTACTTTCCCGCCACGCAGGACGAGCTGCTCGGCTATCTGGAGCGCCTCGCGCCGCAGCTTCCGCTTCCGCTCTTTCTCTACAACCAGCCGTACCGGCCTCCGGTTTTCGCGCCGGAGACGGTCAGGCAGGCCATGGCGATTCCGGGCATCGTGGGGCTGAAGGACAGCTCCGGCGACATGTGCTATTTCCAGAAAATCCGGGCGCTGTTCGCGGAGTTGCCCCACGCCAGCCTGTTCATCGGCCCCGAACAACTGCTCGCCGAGTCCGTGCTGACGGGCGCGCACGGCGGCGTCTGCGCGGGGGCGAATCTGTTTCCGAAGCTCTACGTCGCGCTCTACCACGCCGCCGCCGCGGGCGACCTGCAACGCACGGTCGAGCTGCACGGCAAGGTGATGGAGGTGTGTCGCCGCATCTACGAAGCCAGTCACGGAGCCTCCAGCGTCATCAAGGGCCTGAAATGCGCCCTCGGCAGCCTCGGCCTCTGCAGCGACCACATGGCCGAGCCGTTCCAGCGCTTCGGCGAATCCGAACGCAGCAGAATAGCCGAAGCCGCGCAACGTCTGAAAGCGTCGCTGGAGTGATGAATTTACCCGCCACCTCGACGTTTCCGAAAAGCCGTCGCCTTCATCTCGCTCATGCTCGCGCCAGTCGTAAATTATTGAATGCAGAGAGTTTACGAATGATTCTGCCTCACGGCGATAGTCGGCTGGTCAAGCGTGAGCGGAAAATTTTCCGGCTGCTTTTTAAGCGCGGCGACTTGATAAATGCAGTGATTATTCGTACTTATACAATGTAAGCTTCGCCGTTGGGCTTATGCAGTACCCCTTCCGAGACGGATTGCCGAATGAGCAGAACAGACCCGATGCAACACGAGAGACGGAATGGCTGATAGGTGCTTTGATCCTGCGGTTACTGCTGAACTTGCGTGATGTGTTCTTTGAGTGATTGTTAATGTGGTTAAGTTGTTTCTAAATAATCAATTGGCTGGTGTGTGAGTATGGTTGTGGGGTTGTCTTATACAGAGAGCAGTTTTCTGCCTTTTCTGGATTAGGCAGATCAGTGTAAATGTTGTTATACGGCATTTGAAACGGCTGTGCAATTCCCAAAAAATAACAACTGAAACGAATATGGAATTTTTGTTATTAATAGGTGGAGCAGTAATAATATGGTATGTAATCAAGACAATGGCAACCTCCTCAAAACAGCAAGTTCAGGAGAATAATAGACTAAGTCCCGATAATGAAATCCAAGTAACCATGACTACGAGTCAGCGTGTGGTTGCTAACAGCACTCGTGATGATGACGATGATCTGGCTACATTCAGTATTTCTTATGGTTATGAAGAAGAAAAAAGTACAAACAAAACACCTGGAAAGTGGGTGAAATCTGGTGAATCAATCACCATAAAGGGACTATCTTTTACTGGGGGAAATATTTATTTTGGTGGGAAGCTCAGTTCATTAGACGGGTATGGAACTGAAGCCTCATTAGTTGATGATTCGCTAAAAATTGAAAACAAACCCTCTGCATTTGAAGATGAAAGTTTAGGCTATTGGCCTAAATTTATATCCCTTACTCCTGAAGGGCGAGGAGCTTTTCTTTGTTGGTTATCAAGTGATAGAAGTGATCCAGACAAACCTTTGGGTTATGTTTTTATTTATTTCTATGGGATTGAAAGACGTATTATCTTTGATTCAATTAAGCAGTCAGTAGATGACTCAGAATTTAAAGCCTTGTTTGAAGAGGTTCTGCGATTAAAAGGCATTTACGGTAGTAGCCGTTCTTTTTCAAATTATTCTATACGCCTATTGGAAATCATGTGTCTACTACGCCCTCATGTAGTGTCATATCCTGATTTTGAAAAAACAAATCAAAGAGATTCTTTGTTATTTAAATATCAGCTTGCCACTGCTGTAAATGAAGAAAAACCCATTTCCGCTGAACTGGCATTGAGATGGATTCGGTTTTATCCTGATAATAATTTGAAAAAACCTGCAAGGCGTTGTGGCTATGAATTCAGTCAGATGTTTAAACGTCTCTATAGTAAAAAATATGGTAACGGAATTGTTGTCAAGCCTAATAAAACACGGTTAAAGATTGAGTATTTTCCAGCAAGCCCCTCTTTGCGTGGTATAACCTTGCCTCAACAAGATATTCCTGATCCAAGTAATTTAAAAGGTCCTGTAAATAAGCTCATTGCAATTGCAGATGAATGTACAGCAGAACTAGATGCTTATAGCAGGTATCTCGCCAAACCGGATGCTTCACGGACAGACATTGAAGCCGTATTGTTATTGCCTGACGAACTCAGTGATTTAGGAACTACGCCAGGATTAGGTGAATTTAAGAAATGGGCAGATGATGCTATTTTAACAAAAAAAGGGCTGGTTGATGTTGATGAATTCTGGACATATACCGAATCACCTTTGCCTTTCAAGATCAATAAAAAAGAAGCTGATTTAATTCAGAACCTTGCCCAAAAAGCGGGTTATGGCATAGCTCCTGATACTCGTTACCATCATGCTAAGACGAGCGCAGATGGAAAGCTGGTTCTATTTCCTGAAGGACACGGCAAATACTTTGAACCATCCAAGGCTTATAGTGAAATGGGCATGGTGCTCCGTCTAGGGGCAATGGTTGCCACAATTGATTCTCATGTTGATCAGGCGGAAACAAATTTATTAACTCAGCTCATTGACCACGATACTAACCTATCACCTACGGAAAAACAATCGCTACACGCCTACTTAGTTTGGAGACTTAATACACCTTCAAACATCACAGGCTTGAAAGCTAGACTGGAAACATTGGGTAAAACAGAAAAAGCAGCGGTTAGCCGCATACTTGTCGGTGTGGCGATGGCCGATGGAAAAATTAATCCAGTAGAAATCAAACAACTTGAAAAACTCTATACCTTGCTAGGTCTTGATAAAGCTCTTGTTACCGGAGACATTCATGGAATGTCATCAAGTAAAGCAGGTTTACGACCTTCAAGCTCTCTATCAGAAACCACTTTCTCAGCTCCTACTTCGTTCCAGTTGGATGAAAGTATCCTAGCGATTCATGAATCAGAAACCAAAGATGTACAAAGTATGTTGGGTTCAATATTCGTGGAGGACGAACCTACAAGTGAATCCGATGAATCAACTAAGGGCAGCACTAATACAGAGGAAGAAACCGGAATTGATAAACAGCATTATGCTTTGTTTGAAAGCTTGATACGAAAAGATAAATGGACTCGTGAAGAAGTGGAAGCACTATGCCGTGACTTAGGTTTGATGGTCAGCGGTGCATTAGAAACTATTAATGACTGGTCGTTTGATAAAGTAGATGCAGCCGTACTTGAAGAGGATGGTGAGGCAATTTATGTCGATCAGGAAATCGTAGAAGAAATAGAAGGTTAAACTTATGGAAAAACGTATCCGGTTAAAAGAACGTGACGCAATCATTCAATCACTGAAGTCAGGCGTGACCCCAAAAATTGGAATTCAGCATATTCAGGTGGGTAGAAGTAATGAAGTTAAAGCGTTATATAAGGACATTGAAAGAATCTCTGAAGGTGGATCAGCATTTAGACTTATCATTGGCGATTATGGCTCCGGGAAAACATTTTTCCTGAGCGTAGTACGTTCTATTGCCCTTGAAAAGAAACTGGTTACGGTCAATGCGGATCTCTCACCGGATCGACGTGTACATGCTTCTTCAGGTCAGGCACGAAATCTTTATTCCGAACTTATGAGGAATCTGGCAACCCGTAATAAGCCGGATGGAAATGCATTAGCCAGTGTTGTAGAACGGTTTGTGACTCAGGCTCGTAAAGAAGCAGATGAAAAGAATACCGATGTTTCAACAGTAATACATCAAAAATTAGCCTCTTTATCTGAACTGGTTGGCGGATATGATTTTGCAAAAGTCATTGATGCTTACTGGAACGGTCACGAGCGGGACAATGAAGAACTAAAATCAAATGCTATTCGTTGGTTGCGGGCTGAATACACCACTAAGACTGATGCTCGAAGGGATCTTGATGTCAGAACGATTATTTCGGATAACTCGTTTTATGATGCGTTAAAACTTATGAGTCTATTTGTACGCCAAGCAGGCTATGAAGGCTTACTCGTTAATCTTGATGAGATGGTCAATCTTTATAAATTAAGCAGCACACAAGCACGTACATCTAACTATGAGCAGATTCTACGAATTTTAAATGACTGCCTTCAGGGGTCAGCTGAATATCTTGGGTTTTTATTGGGTGGAACGCCGGAGTTTTTACTAGATCCCCGAAGAGGGTTATATAGTTATGAAGCACTGCAATCCCGTTTAGCTGAAAACAGCTTTGCACAGCGTTCAGGAGTGATTGATTACTCCTCTCCAGCACTTCATCTAGCGAGTTTAACACCAGAAGAACTTTATATTCTTCTGAAGAACTTACGTCATGTATTTGCCGAAGGTGATACGTCTAAATATCTCGTTCCAGATGATGCTCTCAAGTCCTTTCTACACCATTGCAGCCAGACTATCGGAGATGCCTATTTCCGAACACCAAGAAATACCATCAAAGCATTTTTAGATATGCTGGCAGTCTTGGAACAAAACCCTTCTATGCAATGGTCACAGTTAGTTCAATCAATTGCGATTGAGGATGATCGTCCAAGTGATACAGATGAAATTATGGTGGGCGAAGAGACAGGCGGAATTTTGAATTCTGACGGACTGGCTGATTTCAAATTATGATAGAGGAATATCAACGCCTTGATAAGCGTGTACAAAAATGGTTGTTTAATCAGGGATGGCCTGATTTAAGAGAAATACAAAAACGGGCAATTGCACCGATTCTAGCTGGTGACAGAGATGTGCTGATTAGCGCATCAACGGCAGCAGGTAAAACAGAAGCTTTTTTTCTGCCAGCATGTAGTGCAATAGCCGAAGAGGAAAACGGCTTTGGTATCCTGTATATCAGTCCTTTAAAAGCACTGATTAACGATCAGTACCGCAGACTCGAAAGTTTAAGTGAAATGCTCGATATGCAGGTTACGCCGTGGCACGGTGATAGCCTTCAATCCAAAAAGAAGAAAGCCAGAAATAATCCTTCCGGCATTCTCCTTATTACCCCTGAATCCTTAGAGTCCCTCTTAGTCAGAGAACCGGGATGGATAAAAAAATCCTTCACTTCACTCAAATATATCGTCATTGATGAATTTCATGCGTTTATCGGAACAGAACGAGGTCAGCAATTACTCTCTTTACTTACTCGTCTTGAACATATTACAGGCCGAATTTCCAATCCCATTCCACGGGTTGCGCTAAGTGCGACTCTTGGAGAGCTTGATAAAGTTCCTCTTTCTCTCAGGCCGAATAATAGTCTGCCTTGTGAAACCATTACCAGCAGTCAACAACAAAGCACTATTAAGGTTCAGGTGAAGGGATATTTAGAACCGTTAGATATCATGGCTGATGAAACACGCACCTCTGCCGAACAACAGATTTGTCAGGATATTTTCAAACTCTGTAGAGGTGACTCACATCTGGTTTTTGCGAATAGCCGCAGCCGGACAGAAAGTATTGCTGCGCAGTTAAGCGATTTATGCGAACAGCAAGTCGTACCGAATGAATTTTTCCCACATCACGGTTCTTTAGCCAAAGAACTTCGAGAAGATTTAGAAGCCAGATTACAAAAAGAAACCCTTCCTACTACTGCCATTTGTACCATGACCTTAGAGTTGGGTATCGACATTGGCAAAGTGAGTTCTGTTATTCAGGTTACTGCTCCACACTCAGTATCAAGTTTACGTCAGCGGTTAGGTCGATCCGGTAGAAGAAATTCACCTTCTATTTTACGAATGCTCATCGCTGAAAATGAACTGAGTGATAAATCTAATATTGTAGATGCTCTTAGATTAGAGCTGGTTCAGTCATTAGCGATGATACGGTTGCTTATCGTTGAAAATTGGTTTGAACCGGCAGATACAGAGCAAATGCATCTCTCGACTTTTTTACAACAGATTCTTGCCGTAATAGCACAGTGGGGAAGCGTCCGTGCAGATCAGTTGTACTCTTTATTGTGTGAGCAAGGATCATTCAAAAAAATATCTATTCACCACTTCAAGCAATTGCTGTCCCATATGGGAAAAGTTCAGCTGATACAGCAGATCAATAGCGGTGAATTAGTCCTAGGATGTGAAGGTGAACATATTACCAATTCCTATTCCTTCTATGCTGTCTTTAAAACACCAGAGGAATTTCGCATTGTTGCCGGAAGTAAAACACTCGGAACGCTACCCGTTGATTCGCTAATTCTTAAAGATCAGCACATTATATTTGGTGGACGTAGGTGGACGGTCACGGATATTGATGATGGAAAGAAAGTTATTTATGTGACTGCTACCAAAGGCGGTAAACCCCCAAAATTTAACGGTAGTGGTATGTCAATTCATGACAGGGTTCGACAAGAGATGTTAAGCATCTATCGAACTGGAGACTATCGCATTGAGGTTAGCAATCAGAAAATAGATTTTGTCGATAATCTCGGAAGGCAGTTATTTCAAGAAGGAACGTATTTTTTTAAAGAAGCCAACCTTGAATATCAACCCGTCTATCAAAATGGTAAGCATTGCTATATTTTCTCATGGATGGGAGATAAAGTAGTCAATACACTTACTGTTTTACTCGTTAGAAGCGGTTTCGTGTGCAGCAATTTTGCTGGTGTTATTGAAGTGCAAAATGCTAATGCGGATGACATAAAGAAATGCTTCATAGATTTATCAAATTATGTGCTGCCGGATGAAGCAGAACTGTCGAGAATACTTTCTATTCAGCAAAAGCTAATTGAAAAGTATGATGAGTATCTGCCTGAAGAGTTGCTGACTGAGGGGTATGGGAAAAAAGCTTTTAATACTATGGCTACTAAACAGTGGATATTAAGTAACCTTGTTATAGATGTCGATAAAAATGCCGTATAACAAGTTGCAGCACGTAAAAAAAAATTACTCACTGCGCACACTAAAAATCCACTGGTTACGGCTGGCGTTATCCATAAAAGACTACAGGAAAAGGGGTGCGTACGTGACAGAGGTAAATTGCGTCCTCTTACTGGCTATCGAAGAACAGTAGTTGTCGGTAATGTTTTTCTCTTTCGACATCCGCCGTTTCACACCTTCCCCAGCGCTTCAACCAGCGTCTCGAATCTGATCTTTTCTTGTTCCAGTCTGACTCTGTCTCCTAACCGGTTTTCGCGTAAATCGTCGTAAAGCGATTGTTCGGCTTCGGTCAGTCTCGTCAAAACGGCGGTTTCGGGGTTGGGTTCGGTTTGCCAGTGCTCACAGTGGGCGAGGAGCGTTTCGCGATCCATGAGGAGCGAGGTGGCGTGGGGGAACTGCTCGCGGAACTGGTTGAGGATAGCGAAACCGTGGGTGCCGATGTCGCCCCAGTAGCAGAGTCTGCGGGTTTTGAGCCAGTCGATGCGGGCGAGGTTCCGGAAGCCGTAGCCTGCGCCGAAGATGACCATCGCTCGCGGGACAGGGGGGGAAGGCGAGGAAGTTGATTTCGTTTTCGGTGATGAAGACGGTTTCGACCGGGAGGTCGAAGCGGGCGAAGTCGGCCTCTGTGAGGGTGTGGTCGTGCTCGGTGTCGTTGGGCAGAAGGGCGAGCGCGAGGTCGAGTATCCGGAATCGCACGCGCAACGGCTTGTCGCGGAAGCCGTTGCGCGTGTGATTCCGGTGGCGGTTGCG
>NZ_SDGU01000053.1 GCF_004118635.1 Chlorobaculum sp. 24CR
GCATGAACACTGGCATATCGATATTTCATACGTCAATCTGCGGGGTACATTTTACTACTTGTGCAGTATTCTGGACGGATGCAGCCGCTTCATCGTACACTGGGAACTGCGCCCGTCCATGATCGAGCAGGAGGTCGAGATCATCGTGCAGCGTGCCCGTGAGAAGTATCCTGATGCCAGACCGCGGATTATTTCCGACAATGGCCCGCAGTTCATCGCCAGAGACTTCAAGGAGTTTATCCGGCTGGCTGGTATGACACACGTTCGGACTTCACCGTTTTATCCGCAGAGCAACGGCAAGCTGGAGCGGTATCACAAGACGATCAAGGCCGAGTGCATTCGCCCAAAAGTAGCGCTGTCACTGGAGGATGCTATCAGCCAGATTGACGGGTACGTGCGTCACTACAACGAAAATCGATTGCACAGTGCGATTGGCTATATTGCGCCTATGGACAAACTGGAAGGCCGGGAGATTCAGATTTTCAAAGAACGCGATCAAAAACTCGATGCCGCCAGAGAGGCTCGTAAACAAAAAAGACAGGAAATGAGGGCACCCCTTGCTTCCGCTAAGATTTCGACAACAACAGACACCATCAACCAACTAACTCAGCAAACCCGATTCTCCATTTCCAGCTGAGGCAAAACA
>NZ_SDGU01000054.1 GCF_004118635.1 Chlorobaculum sp. 24CR
AAGGCAAACTCCCCGAAGGCGTCACGCTCAAAAACCTCCGCTGGTACGAAACGCCCAACAACTGGGCCGATTATGATGGCAGGTAAGCGAACGCATTTCTCATTTCTGACAAGGCATCGAGCATCGGTGGTTGCCTGTTTTTTTTCACATAACCATCGATAACCCTATCTGTTTCACGTCTGAAGCAGTGCTTTTAACAAAAAAAGCACTACTTTTAAAAGTGTGTCCCTTTATCAATCACTGCAAGAAAAGGAGATACCCGTGGAAAACCAACCCGCAAATACAGAATCCGCCCCGCAAAGAAGACACTATATCGTCGTCGTACACGGCATGGGAGAGCAGAAATGCAATGTCACAGCTCCGGCAATCGTACAACGTTTCGCAGAAGCTCGTCAAAGAACTACCGGCACTCATCTCGCCAACGAAAAGGGCGATAAAGAGAAAAAAAAATCCGAACCACCGAACTATAATTTCATCATTCCAGCCAATCTTTCCGAACAAACCATTCGCAATAACGGCTACGGACACGGGTGGGCTGAATTCGAGGGAATTCCTGTAACACCACCCGCCAAAAAACCGGAATTTAACGGAACAATCGCTACCGACTCCAACGGCACGAACTTCAGGTTTGTCGATCTTGACTGGCAATTCATTCTGAGAAGTGATATCGATAAGTTCGGCTCCTCGACCGAAGAATGGTCGAAAGCCCTGCTTGATCGGCTTGAGCTTCGCAAGGAAAGGAAACAGCAAGAAGGTAGCACAAAAAAAATAGCTTCTTGGGCAATCCCGATGCTCAACTCCGTCGTCAACACCGCTCTTCCACTCAAGCAGATACTGGCGTTCATATCTCCCGATCTGGCAAAACACGTGTTCGACGGCTTTCTTGGCGACGTTCATCTCTATGGTGATTATGGCAGAACCAGAGGACGCGCTGTCAGACATTTTCATGCCGTGTTGGATGAAATCATGATACGCGATTTTCTGCAATGGTACTGGAATGTCTATACCCAGAATCCAGAACAAAACGGTAAACCTGCAAAATATGAACCTCCTGAATTTACCATCATCGCTCATAGCCTTGGCACCATCATGAGCTTTGACGCTCTGGTTTACGCGCATATCAAAGACGAAATACGAAAAAACAACTATACAAACCAAAAATGGCCTGCAAGTCTTCCCTTTCCGGGTTACGACTTCATTCATTCCATCGAGAAAAACAACTGGGACTACCTGCACCAGAAACTTCATGTAATCTGGAATCGTGAACAATACAACAATGAAATTCTGAAAAATATCTGGGGGCTGATCTCTCCCTCAGACGCTGAATTAAAATCCCACTTTGATCTTGCACGAGCGCTGGAAGAAAACAACATGCCCGTACCGAAGATTCCCTACCTTTCATGGAAAAATCATATAAAAAGCTATATCACTCTCGGCTCCCCTATTGATAAGTTTTACGTACTCTGGCCGGAGAAGTACACTCATCTTGAAGAAATAGGTCAGGATCAAGAGGAGTGGCTGAAGGCTCCAGCAGAAATCAATCACTACAACTTTTGTGATGAACAAGACCCGGTCGGCCATCATCTCGAAGAGGTCATGGGTACCCGCGTCTATAAACAGCTTTTCAAGATTACTCCAACAGGAAATCATGATGTTGTTTTCAGACGTTATGAAGTGCCCGGATATGCACATATCAAATACTTCGATGATCGGGAGCTATTTTTTGGAATCGTTGACAATATCATTGATACAAAAAATGCCGATGATAATGACAGGTTTGTCTGGAAAAACATTCACGATAAAAAAGGAGCGGAAAGCTCTGCAAAGCGCTGGGCATATTATTTTATTCCATTCTTTACCGTTCTGGCAACCACCGCGCTCCTCAGTTATGGTCTGATGAATGAATCATTATTGTGGAAGTGTATCTACATTATCGTTTCTGTTCTCCTCTGGGTTCAGCCGAACGCGCTCACGGCCTACAAAGAGGAAATTGGCAAAATCCGAAACCCGGACGAATTAAGGTTTGCATTGCCTGCGTGGCTTGTATGGATTTTAGATAAATGGAATTGGCCAGCTTGGGCTTTACGGGTTTTAAAAAAATGGGACATCATACGACCTGTCAGAGGTATTTTCAGTCGACTTGTCAGCGCTGCAATCGAGTGGCGAAGAATCCTGATCGTCGAAAGCCTGGGATCAAACACGATAACGAAAAAATCACAACCCCATACGCTCAACGAGCGCATAAGCTTTCAGAGTCAGGAAATGAAAAACGAACCATTGAAATATTTTACTCAACTTATTATTATTTCATCTCTTTATCTCGTAGCGAGTCTTATTCTCTTTCAGTACGTTGAGGCTGATACATTATTTAAAAATATTCTTTTCGATCATCAGGACAAGACCTCTTTCGGGCTGAAAACCGTAAGAATCGCATTCTTTTTTACCCTGACCTACACCTTTGTTCGGTTTTATGTTGTGGTTTCTTTTTTCAGAGCCTGGTGGCGAATTCATCCACAAGAGCAAAAAAATCGGCAACGAAAAAGGATTCTGCAGGAACCAGCCTGAAGGCGAGACTGTTGCGGGGATAGAGATCAACCAGCCATTCCTGCATTCCGGATACAGTCGGGGAAATTGATGAACAGGTGGAGCTGGTGATTTCAGGTGCTGATTTTGCCCTGAAAAAAATCACCTTATTGGAATGTTTTGAGTTTCATTTCTGCAATCAGTAAAGGCTTCAAACGAAAAGATCAACATTTCGGAGATCTTGAAAATATTGTTTTATTGCATGGAAATGAAGGGCTTATACTGTCACTTTGAGTACGAGGCGCAACAGTCGCGTGCTCGTCACCGACGAGCCGCCCACCGCCGAATACCTCGCCAAATGGGCCTTCCGCCAGATCGAAGGCAAACTCCCCGAA
>NZ_SDGU01000055.1 GCF_004118635.1 Chlorobaculum sp. 24CR
TACATTATGACTTTTATGAATATATGTGCTCAATTATTACACTTTTATCTTTAACGAAGCAGAGCTTCGGGGAATATATCCCATAGAGATTTAAAAGCATTTCATCATTTACTATCACACCGAATCTGTTTTCACGATCCTGTGTGCAAAGCGTGACATAATAAAATCCAGGACGGGAATAATCATAGCCTTTTAGTCGAATCGATTCGCGATGGTGTTTATCTGGATTATATACCATAAAATTCCAGGTTTGATGATAATTATGCTATACTAATTCCTCTAAAAGAAAGGTTGATATTTTTTTTGAAACAGTCCTAAATGCACTGCATCCCGCCTCACTCCGCCGTCACCACCAGTTCTTTGCTATTTTCGAGCATGACCTCCGTCTCGCTACTTTTCTCCGGCTCAACAACCATGCGCAACTTCGAGTGGCTTGACTCGAATTTCACTAAAAAATTCAAAAGCACTTCGCCGTAAAACTGATTGATCTTTCCGATAATCTCCGAATCGCCATCGACCTCATTGGCAATCTTCACCAAACGCTCAAGTTTTTCATGGATCGAAAATACGTGCTGCCTGATCTGGTCGGCGACGGGCAAATCATTGTCCTCCAACACGATGCTCATGCCGATGCTCAGCGCTCGAACATACTCCTTGATGTCGCTGAGTTTCAGGGTGTCGTCCGTCGAGGATTCCAGACGTGAAATCTTGCTCGGTGTGCACTGCATGAGTTCGGCGAGGCGCTTCTGCGAGATGCCTTTTTGCATCCGCATCCGAACAAGGGTATCGATCAACGGGGTTTTGCAAACCTCTTCCTGAATCGCATCCTTGACGGTATCGTCGCCAACGATGGAGGCAAGCGCCTCTGCTGCCGAGCTGAATCGCTGCTTGTCCATAATATTCTATCTGATTACCATTAATCGAGTTGCCGCCGGATTTCCCGGATGGCTTTTCTTGCCGATGCGATGTCGTCCCGCTGCGACTCCTTTGTTCCCGCTGCGACTCCTTTGTGCCGATGTCGAGCAGATAAATCATCATGCCTGCCTCGTCGGGATAGAGGTACAGGCGGCTCTCTTTCGCTCCCGGCACTTTGGTTTGCCCGATCCTGTACAATCCTTCCCGCTCAGACCTGAAAAACGAAAGGTTCTGCGCCAGCACTGAAAGCGAAATCCCGGACTGCAAATCGGCCAGCAGGCGTTCAAGATTTGCGCCGCAGGCGGCAAACTCTCGTGGGTGATTCGATGCGAATTTCTTGAATCGACTTGCCGTGACAAACTCAGTGCTGATTTTCCAGCTTTTATGCATAAAACGGAAGTCAGGGGTTACTTCGTTGCATAATCTGCAAATATTATAAGGATAAATTTCGATTAGTGCAATCGTGTTCGTACCGGAGGTAGTTTTGTCAACCTGTTCACTCCGCCGACACAACCAGCTCTTCGCTTTCGCCGAAGCAGCGGCGGCGGATGATGTGGGTGACGATGATGGTGCTCATGGCGGTGGATCCGACCAGCATGAACATGACGACAATCTGGTAGCGGATGGCCGTGAGCGGGTCGGCTCCGGCGAGAATCTGGCCGGACATCATGCCGGGAATGAAAACCAGGCCGACGCCCATCATGGCGTTGATCGAGGGAATCATGCCAGCTTTGACCGCTCCTTTGAAAATGTCGCGGCTCGCCTCCTTGTAGTTCGCGCCGAGGCAGAGCTTCATTTCGACCAGCTCGCGCTGCTGGCGCATCTGCGAGAACATGCGCTCGATGGAGATCGCCAGCGCCGACATCGAGTTGCCGATCACCATGCCCGCGGTCGGAATGAAGTAGCGCGGCTCCCACCACGGCTCGACGCCGATCACCAGCCACGAGACGAACAAAGCCGTCAAAAAGTAGCTCGACAGCATCGTCAGAAAGGTCGGAATTTCGTAGGCGATCTGCTTCTCCCTGACCCTGCCCCGCACGATGAACACCGCCGAAAAGACCATCACCACGAAAATGCCGAGCGTCAGCCAGACATTCTGCGCTCCGAAGATAAAGGTCAGGGCGTAGCCCATCACGAAAAGCTGCGAGACCGTGCGGACGGTGCCGATGGAGATGTCCCGGTTCAGCCCGAGCTTGTGAACGAAGGAGGTGGCCTGCGCAACCACGATGAAGAGCAGCGCCAGCAGGAGCTGCGGAATCGAGATTTCGATGATCTGGTTCATGCGCATTCGAGGTTTCCGTTGCGGAAGGTGCAGCTTCGCGCCTGCGGGACGTCGGGCTGGTAGTCGCTGTGCGTGACCATGAGCACCGTCTTGCCCTCGTCGGTGTTGAGCCGCTCGATGATCGAGAACACCATCGCGGCGCTTTCGGCATCGAGCGCCGAGGTCGGCTCGTCGAGCAGCAGCGCGTCAGGCTCGTTCAGGATGGCCCGCATGATCGACAGGCGCTGCTTCTGGCCAACCGAAAGCTTGCTTGCCGACTGAGCGAGCGTGACGCCTTGCAGATAAAACGCATCGAGCATCCGCTCCAGCGTTGCGTCGTCCGGCGCTTTTTTCTGCGCCCCCTGCGCAAAGGCGAACGACAGCAGCAGATTGTCGCGAATCGTGCCGTCGATCATCTGCGGAATCTGCGGAACGTAGGTCACTTTCGAGCGCAGCTCCGGCGGCGGAATCTCCGCCGTGTTGCGGCCACGGAAGAGGATCGCGCCAGAGCGTGGCGTGTTCAACCGGCAGATGAGACGCAACAAGGTTGACTTGCCGCTGCCCGACGGCCCCTTGATGATGAGGAACTCGCCCATCGCGACATCGAGCGACAGGCGCTCGAAAACCGGCGGCGAGCCTTTGTCGTAGCCGAACGAGAGGTCTCTGAGTTCAAGGAGTCTGGTCATCGTATCTCTTTCATGATAAAAATGACGGATAATCGTCATCGCGAGTTCCGACCTGTCGGGTCGTGGCGATCCATCTTTGCTGACTTCGCCGATTCGTTATGGATTGCCGCGCAGCTTCGCTTCTTTCCATGAACATACGCGGTATCGCTGATTGCGATGGAAAAAGCTCTCGTCGTTCTGGTACAAAAGGGCAGCCGCAAGGGCTGCGCCCCTACAGTCGGGAATAACCCGCAGAGATCATCAGGGTCAGAATTCGTGCGCGGTATCGTGTCCCGACGAGTCTGGATGGCTCGCCATGACTTGGGATTCAGGCATCTTTGGCATTGATTCGACAAGAGTGACTTCTGTTTTCATCCGTCCGATGGAGTACGCGATTGTTGAAAAGATCGGAACTAATATCGTTATTTTCTAATGCTGCGGGCATCGTTAACATCAAAGATACCGGAATCATGAAAGCTCCCGAAGAGCGGCTTGGCTCATTTTATCTCGGCGCGGAATACGACCTGCAATCGGGCGAGCGGCTTGAGCGTCCGGTGCACTACGATGCCCGTGACCTGACCACCCACGCGGTCTGCGTCGGCATGACCGGCAGCGGCAAGACCGGCCTCTGCATCGACCTGCTCGAAGAGGCGGCGCTCGACAAGGTGCCGGTGATTCTGGTCGATCCGAAGGGCGACATGACCAATCTGCTCTTGCAGTTCCCCAACCTTTCGCCCGACGATTTCCTGCCGTGGATCGACCAGGACGAAGCGCGTCGCAAGGGGCTGAGTCCGGAAGAGCTGGCCGCCTCGACCGCCTCGATGTGGAAAAACGGGCTGGCAGACTGGGGTATCGCTCCGGAGCGGATCCGCCAACTCCAAGCTGCTGCTGAATTTACGATCTACACCCCCGGCTCCGACGCGGGCATTCCGGTGAACATCCTCGGCAGCCTCGCCGCTCCAAAGCTCGATTTCGACACGGAGGCCGAAACGATCCGCGAACGCATCGCGGGCACGGTGAGCGCCCTCAGCGGCCTGGTCGGCATCGACGCCGATCCGGTCAAGAGCCGCGAATCGATTCTGCTCTCCGCCATCTTCGAGCACTTCTGGCGAGCGGGCACCGACCTCGACCTGGCCACGCTGATCGGCTCCATCCAGAACCCGCCCGTGCGGCAGATCGGTGTGTTCGACCTCAACACGTTTTATCCCGAAAAAGAGCGCTTCGAGCTGGCCATGTCGTTCAACGCGCTGCTCGCCTCGCCCTCCTTCCAGAGCTGGCTATCCGGCCAGTCGCTCGACATCGCCTCGATGCTCTACACCGCCGACGCGCGGCCACGGGTCGCGATCTTCTCGCTCGCGCACCTCTCGGAGAGCGAGCGGATGTTCTTCGTCACGCTGCTGCTCGAAAACGTGCTGACCTGGACGCGCTCGCAGCAGGGCACCTCCAGCCTCCGGGCGCTGCTCTACTTCGACGAGGTGTTCGGCTACCTGCCGCCGGTCGCCGAGCCACCCTCGAAACGCCCGCTCATGACGATGCTCAAGCAGGCCCGCGCCTTCGGCGTCGGCTGCGTGCTGGTGACGCAGAACCCGGTCGATCTGGACTACAAGGCGCTGACCAACACCGGCACCTGGTTCATCGGCAAATTGCAGGCCGAGCGCGACAAGGCGCGCGTGCTCGAAGGGCTGAAAAGCGCCATCAGCGCTGCGGGCGGCCGGGACGCCGGATTCGATTTCGACGCGGTCATCAGCCAGCTCGGCAAGCGCGTCTTTCTCATGCACAACGTGCACGAGGAGCGCCCGGTAATTTTCCAGACCCGCTGGGCGATGAGCTTCCTCTCCGGCCCGATGACCCGTCCGCAGATCAAAACGCTCATGGCCGGGCGCAAAAACGGCTCGCCCGCCCAGCCTCCGGCGGCCTCGCCCCGAACCGCGACCGCGACCGTCGCCGAATCCGCTTCTGCGCCAGTCGCGGCGACGACGCTGCCATCGGGATACTCCGCCGTTCCGCCGGGACTCGATCCATCGATCACGCAGCTCTTCGTCCCGGCCACCATCGATCCGGCTGAGGCACTCGCCCGGCGCGCAAAGGGAGCACCTGCTTCGGCGGAGCTGCTCTACGAACCGGCGCTGATCGGTTGCGCATCGGTCGATTTCGTGGATAAAAAGCGCGGCGTCAGCCAGAGCCGCCGCATCGTGCTCGCCTGCACGGAGATCGACATCGCGGGCACTCCCGACTGGGAGAAAAGCCAGCCGCTCGCCGCCGCGCAGGAGGAGCTTTCGGATCGCCCGGACACGCGAGCCGCCGGATTCGCAGCGCTGCCCGACACGCTCGGCAACGCCCGCAAGCTCTCGGCGTGCAGCCGCTCGCTCTCGGACTGGTTCTACCGGCGCGAACGTATGCCCGTCACCATCCACCCGGCGACCGGCCTGTTCCGGAGCGACGACGAGAGCGAGCGCGATTTCACCATCCGCCTGCAACAGGCCGCGCGTGAACAGCGAGACCGCGAGGTCGATGCGCTTGAAAAAAAGTACGCCACCCAGCTCGAACGTATTGCCGACAAGATCAGAAAAGAGGAGCGCGAGCTGGCGCAGGACGAGGCCGAGCACCAGAACCGGAAGGCCGGTGAGCTGATCGGACTTGGCGAAACCGTGCTCGGCTTTTTCCTCGGACGAAAAAGCACGCGCGGCCTGAGCAGCGCCATGAGTCGCCGCCGCATGACGGCCAACGCCAGGGCGGATATCGAGGAGTCGATTGAAACCATCGAGGAGCTGAAGCACCAGCAGGAGGAACTCGAAGCCGAGCTGAAGAAGGAGGCCGCTGAAATCGCCGCGCGGTGGGAACATCCGGAATCGGCGCTGACGCAGGAACAGATCGCGCCCCGGCGAAGCGACGTAGTGATTCAGATTGTGACCACCGGCTGGCTCCCCTTCTGGCAGGTCACGCTCGAAGCCGCGTCCGGAGGCGGCACGCTCTTTGTGCCGGCGTTCGAGACGGCGGAGGCGGAGCCCTCGTAACTCATCGCCAACTCACGCCGCGCTGCTGCGTTTGCCGGTCAGGTCGCGGAAAAAGAAGAGCGCGGCCACGATCAGCAGCAGCGTTGCGCCGCCCCAGATCGGACGTGAGAACTGCGCTCCGCCCTGGTACATCCACCAGCCACCGAAGAGAAAGAAGACAACGGAAGCTCCGATGCGGATCGCTTTTTCGGGCAGGTTCCTGCCCATCAATCGGCCAACAAGAACGGCAAGACCGTCCGACACCACCATGCCGATGGTCGAGCCGATCCAGACCGGAATGAAGGGATTGGTCGTTGCGAGGCTGATGGTAGAGAGCATCGTTTTGTCGCCGAGTTCGGCCATGAAAAAGGTGGTGAAAACCAGCCAGAACGGATTGACGCCGACCTTGCACTCCCCCGCCTCGTCATTGTCGTCGAGGCTGTCGCCGCGCAGCGTCCAGAATCCGAAGATGATGAACGAAAGCCCGGCGGCAAAAGTGATCCAGTCGGTCGGCAGCAAATCGCCCATCAGCCAGCCGATGCCCGCCGAAAAAACGTGCACAGCGAGCGTCGCCCAGAAGATGCCCCACAGCACCGTGCGCGGTCTGTAACAGGTCGCAAGGGCGAGGGCCAGAAGCTGGCTCTTGTCGCCAAGCTCGGCTAGAAAAATCATCGCGAAAGAGAGCCAGAACGCATCCATGCTGTCGGAACAAGGTTACTGATGAGCGAAAGTCGAGGCGGCAAAATATCCCCGAACCGCCCATTGTTCCAAATCCGGTAATATCTTAACAATCCGGATCGAAAGCGCGACCGGGCTAACAGCCTGTCGGACTTGCCCACAATTAAATTCCCGTCACTGCGAATCCCGATTTGTCGGGATCAATACCGCACACGAACCTTGAACATGATTATCCTGGGTAAAATCTGTCGTTCTTAACTGTAGGGACGGCTCTTGTGGCCGTCCTCTTACGAAAGAGCACCGATGGTTGTTCAATGTCAATCATTATTAATCCGGCGATTGTGCGAGACCTCACCCCTGCGAGGTCTTCACCAGCCTGGACGTATCGATGCCCTTCAGGCGCAACTGGTCGAGCAGCTCCCGGTAGAGCGTTTCGTCCATGTACGGCGTTCTCGACAGCATCCAGCAACGCGATCCGTCCGGATTCGAAACCAGCGCCCACGAGTAGTCCTCAGCCAACCCGACAACCCAGTAATCGGCCTTGATCCATCGGAAAAACGTGACGATCAGTTTGGCGTTGCCGCTGCCCGCAACCGGAACGGCGGTCGCCCGGATCGAGGCCTTTCGGCCTTTGCGCTTGCAGGAGTTACGCACCATCACCTGCCCTTTCACGGCGTCGAATGTGTATTCGGCCTTCGTGTTGGCGCAGCCGCGCTGCTGCTTGCCGGGAATGGCGGCGACTTCATACCAGGTACCGCAATATCTCAAAACATCCACCTCCGGAACGGTGCCCGGCCCGGAGGTCTGGAAGTATTTTCGTAGAAGGTTCTTGAACATAGCTGAAACGTTGAGTGATGTTGTAAAATATTCATATATCAATAACTGATGCAGACGGCGGCAAAGTTTCACAACACAGCCGTTCCTTGCTCGTAACGCCTTTAATTAGATTGCTATTTTCGAGGTTTTTCGATAGCATTCAAACGTGAACGTTCACCAAAACTCCGTTGTTATGCCGACTGTCCGCATTGCAGAACCCAGCGACATCGAGGCTTGCGCCCGGTTGCTGAACATTCTTTTCAGCCAGGAACACGAATTTACGCCCGACCCGAAAAAACAGGAGACCGGTCTCGGCATGATTATCGGCGATCCGGCGGCAGGAACGGTGTTCGTGTGCGAAGCCGAAGAGGGCATTGTCGGCATGGTTTCGCTGCTGAATATGGTCAGCACGGCGATAGGCAAAAAGGTGGCGATGCTCGAAGACATGATCGTCGATCCGGGGTGGCGCGCCCAGGGCATCGGAGCCATGCTGCTCGATCACGCCTGCCGCTGGGCGCGCGCCGAAGGGTACGGCAGAATTACGCTTCTAACCGACGGCGACAACCTCCCGGCCCAGCGATTTTATGAAGCGCACGGCTTTTTGCGTTCGACGATGGTGGCTTTCAGAAAACGGCTTTGAAACAAAAGGAGATACGCCCATGAACGTCAAAGAGAACGAACCGGAACAAACCGACCGGCAAACGTGGATGTGCGCCGAATGCGGCTACATTTACGATCCCGCGGAGGGTAATCTCGAAACGAACATCCGCCCCGGCGTGCCCTTCGAAAAGCTGCCAGAGGACTGGGCCTGCCCGGTCTGCAATCGTCCGAGAGAGCAGTTCACGAAATTCAAATCACAACTCTGACCGAACCAAACAACCAAATTTTTCGACACCATGGAACAGTGGAAGTGCACGATCTGCGGCTACATCTACACCCCCGAAACCGGCGACCCGGAAGGCGACATCCCGGCAGGAACATCATTTGATGATCTCCCCGACACCTGGATGTGCCCCGTCTGCGGCGCGGGCAAGGAAGAGTTCACGAAGGAGTGAGGATAACGAACAGCTCTGATTGTTGTCACCATATTTTGTAGGGGCAATCCCTTGCGGTTGCCCTGATCTTTTATCTCTCCGGAAAACAGCTCGTCACAAACTTAGCCCCCGGCTTGAAAGCCGGGGCAATGTGAATGTAAAAACCCGATATGTCCGTCGGGTTAAAACCCTCCTGAATGCAGTACTGTTTTCTTCGCTTCGTTCGTTTACTATGGAATCGAAAAATCTCCCTCACTCCATCTTGTTTTCAAGCGACCGGCTCGTCGCAATGGCGGCGGCTTTGCCTGCGGGATAGAGGCTGACGAGCAGGGTGAAGAGGATGGCCGCCACTCCGACGACGAGAAAGTCGCCGGGCTTCATGCTGACCGGGTAGGCACTGATGATGAAGGCGCTTTTCGACGGGAGCTGCACGATGCCGTACAGCTCCTGCGCCGTGCAGACGATCCACGCCAGAAGCGAGCCGAGCGCCGTGCCCGCAAGCCCCGTCAGCCCGCCCTCGACGATGAAGATGGTCATGAACTGCGGCCTTTCCAGGCCGAGGCAGCGCAGGTAGAACAGCTCGTGTCGTTTGTCGATGACCGTCATGGCGAGCGATCCGCCGAGGCTCAAGAGCGCCACCAGAATCACCAGCATCAGCACGGCGAAACTCGCCCACTTTTCGAGCTGCATCACGGCGAACATGTCGCGGTGCCGCTCCTCGAGCGTCAGCACGCGCAGCTCCTGCGCCAGCCCGTTTGCCGCGATCCATTGCCGCAACCGCGCTTCGAGCGCCTCGTCGCTCACGCCCGTGCGTCCCTGGATGTCGATGCCTGAGTAGCGTCCCCGACCGAAGAGCAGGATGCTTTGCGCCATCTCGACAGGCGCGAGCACGTAGCGGTCGTCGAACACCTTTTGCAGCGAAAAGCTGCTCTGGACTCGCGCGTCGCTCATCGACAAAACAGGCATAAGCTCCGGTTGCGAAAGGGCTTGCAGGCCCGCAGAAATCAGCTCCGGGCTGAAAAGTCGCACCGGCTGGCCGGCATAAAGCCGCAACCGTTCAGCAAGCAGATTGCCCGCCGAAATGCCGCCTTCAGAAAAGTAGGGCTGGCGGTTCGACGTCGTTTGCATCAAATAGCGCTGCGCCTCGGCGGTCAGCCCGCGAACCATGATTAGCTCGCTTTTGCCCGACGCGGTGATGATCGCCTGCCCCTCCGCGAAGGGGTGCGCGGTCTGAATCCCCTCGATGTTGCGGATAGCCGCGAGCAGCGAGTCGCTCACCACCAGCGAGCGGCCTCGTGCGGGCGCGATCTGCACCGGCCCCTCGACGGTTGTGAAGAGGTCACGGGCGAGCTTCTGGAAACCGTTCAGCACGCTCATCACAATGAGCAGCGTCGAGACGCCGACGACGATCCCCGCGAGGCTGATGCCGGAGATGATGTTGATGACCCGGAAACGCTTCCGCGCGAAGCTGTAGCGCCCGGCGATCCAGATGCCTGCTTTCATCGGCTCCTCCTCACGTGGTCAGTGCGGTGCTGGGCCGGAGCGAGGCGGCCACGCGCGATGGAATAAAAGCGAAGAGCAGCGTCAGCGCCGCCACGCCCGCCGACACGGCGAGGTATTGCAGCGGGTCGATTTCGAGCGGCACGTGGCGGATGAAGTAGCTCTTTTCCGGCAGCGTGATGAGGTGAAAGCGCAGCTCGAAGAGCGACAGGCCGAGCGCCAGCAGGTTGCCGAGGCCGATGCCGACCAGCGAAATCATGAACGCTTGCCCCATGAAAACCATGCTCACAGCGCGAGGTTCGAGGCCAAGCGCGGAGAGCATCCCGATCTCCCTGGTCTTTTCGATGATGAGCACCAAGAGCGTCGAAACGATGTTGAACACCGCCACGATGGTGATGGTGATGATGAGCAGTGGCATGATGTTCTGCTGGAGCTTGAGCCACTCGAAGAGGTTGGCGTAGCGCTCGTAAACGGTGTAGGTGTAGAAGGGATAGCCGAGCCGGGCCGCTGCGTTCGCGGAGATCGATTGCAGGTCGCTGAGGTCGGAGACGTTGGCTTCGTAGCCCGAAATCATGCCGGGATGGTAGATGCGCTGGAGCCGCGCGAGATCAGCGAAGGCGACGATGTCGTCGAACCCCTCGGTGAGGCCGGTGTCGTAGATGCCCGCAACTCGCGCCACGTGCAGGTCGAGGCTCGACAGCAGCTCGATGACGCTCTCGCTGCCGGTGATGGCGGACGCGCCGTTTTTGGCTGCGATGCCGACGATCATCAGCCGGTCGCCCGCCTTAACGCCGAGCTTGCGGGCGAGCGTCTTGCCGACGAGGATCGGCAGCGGACTCTCCGCCGACGCCGACGCCGCTTCGAGCAACGCCGGACCGTTCTGCAGAAAGCGCGAACTCACGCGCGGATCGATCCCCTGAATCATCGCCGGTACGATGTTGCCACCCGCATCGCCACTTCCGGCGCGGCTTCGGAGCATCACGTTCATTTCGAGAAATGGTGACACCGTCGCGACGCCCGGTACGCTTTTCAGCGTCTGGAGGTCGCGGCGGGTTTCGAGGAAAATGCGCTCGTCCGGTTGGCGCACCTGAAGATGCGAGGAGAAACTGATGAGCTTGCCCTCGATCACCGACGCGAATCCGTTGACAATCGACAGCGTCAGAATGAGCGCCGCCGTCCCCACAGCGATTCCGACCACAGCCGTCAGCACAATAAACGTCGGCTTCGACAGCGAGCGGGGCTTGAAGGCGAACCGCCTGGCAATGTAGAACTCTGCTTTCACGGATCGGTCAATGGTGCGTGGATGATGAGTCGTGTTTCAGGAGAGGACTGGCCTCCCTTCTAATGCATTGAAAGATAAGAATTTCTGGGTATGTGGCGAAGACGGGATTTTGTTAGTAGTCAAAATAGAGGGCTGTAAAGGCAGGTAGCACTACGAAGCTTCATCAGAAGAAATAGAGCTAGTTCTATCCAGTACTATATATAACTATTCGCTTATTAAGTATAACTATCAAAAAAAAGACAAAATAATCACTTTTTCTTTTGCACATAAATATTATTTAAGTGCTTTTTTGTGTCATATATTAGAGTCAAAACCAAATAAGAGAAAAAAAGAATCACAGCAAAGACTATATCAACGATAAATTTATCATAATTAATATAATGTTGAAACACAAGCCAAATAACAAATAAAAAAATAATCCAGGCATTACTAAAAAACGTTATTCTGAACAACTTTTTTTCAACCGAAACCATTTCGATATAGATATCAAGACCGTAATAAGCAGAAATTATATTTTTAACATAATCCTCTTTTAGGTTTTTATTTGAAAAACAATATGCAAAAAGCCCAATAACTGCAGAAATAATCAAAGCGATAAATTCATAAAAAAACACGCAATGATTATCAGTACCAATAAGCCATAAGGCAAAGTCACTTAAGTATTTTCGATCGTCCGGAGGCACCTTAAGCGCTTTATGTCAACAGAGATGTCGCTTTTTTTTGAAAAAAATTGTTCACTTTTCGTCCGGGTTCAGAACCACCTCCCGGTTCATTTCCCATGCT
>NZ_SDGU01000056.1 GCF_004118635.1 Chlorobaculum sp. 24CR
AACTTCGCCCGCCAGCGCCTCGACCGTGCGCATGAAAAATCCGTCCGCCTCTCCGTCCGCCGGAATCGCCGCTTCGCCATGCCCCGGCAGATCGACCAAGACGCTGCAAAAGCGTCCGTCGAGTTTGCGGGCGAACGGCAGCCAGTCGCTTCCCGATCCGAGAAATCCGTGCAGAAACACGATCTTCGGCAACGCCGGATCGCCGACGGTGGCGAGGTGGAGGGGGATGGTTGTCATGGTGAATCAAGCGTTCGTTGTCGATGTGGCTGTGCGAGCAATATAGCCAGCGAGCCGTTCACTATGCGTTTGCGACTTATGTGCTAATAGTGGAAATTGAATGCCTTGGCGGGTTCATCACCCCCCTCCGGCTCGATGAGCTGCACTGCAACATCAGAAGTATCAAAAAAACGAATGGCTCTCAGGAAATCCGATCTCTATTCCACCCTCTGGCAGAGCTGCGACGCCTTGCGCGGGGGCATGACGTATTTTCGGAGCAATGGTGGAGCTGAAATGCGGCGCAACCTTGTCTGGTTTGGGTATATTAAAGGCATTTTCATGATCGACGCCCGTGCGGGCTGCATGGCGAGTTCGTCCCTCTGCGCCGTGCGCGGCAAAAGAGAAGCAGATTCCCCGGCAGGTTGAGCTGAACCCGGAACCAAGGCGGGTTGAAGCGCAGCCGGCAACAGTAAAACAACAATTATGACCGGACACGAAGAGTCGCCCATCAAGTTGTTCACCGCAGATGATCCCGAAGCCCGATCAGCCGATTTGCTGGCGGGCAATATCGAGCAGTTGAAGAGCCTTTTTCCTGAAGCGTTCACCGAAGGCAAAATCGATTTCGAGGTGCTCCGCCAGCTTCTCGGCGGCACGGTGGAGGAGCGGGAGGAGAAGTACGGCCTCAACTGGCACGGCAAGCGGAAAGCCCGTCAGCTTGCGCTTACCCCGTCAACCGGAACCCTGCGTCCCTGCCCGGAGGAGAGCGTCGAGTGGGACAGTACGCAGCATCTGATGATCGAGGGCGACAACCTCGAAGTGCTCAAGCTGTTGCAGAAGAGCTACTCCGGCAAGGTGAAGCTTATTTACATCGACCCGCCATACAACACCGGCAAGGATTTCGTCTATCCCGACAACTTTCGGGACAACATCGAAAACTACCTCGAACTCACCGGCCAGGTTGAGGGAGGTCGGAAGATCAGCAGCAACACCGAAGCCAGCGGACGCTTTCACACCGACTGGCTGAACATGATGTATCCGAGATTGAAGCTGGCAAGGAATTTGTTGCGGGATGACGGAGTGATTCTGGTTTCTTCAGACGAGATGGAGGCTGACAACTTAAAAAATATTTGTGATGATATTTTCGGTTTCGAGAACTTTGTCGAGCGAATTGTTTGGAAAAATAAGTACGGCTCCGGTGCTCTCACAAAGGGGTTCGCAAATGTTCATGAGTATATAATTGTTTATTCAAAGGAGCCAATTCAGGATATATCGGCACCACTTGATGATGAGCAGCGAGCGGCTTACCGTCTCCAGGATGAAAAATTTGAATATAGAGGAGGGTATTTAACGCAGCCATTAGCAACGACAAGCAAAGATCCTCGTCCTAATCTGGTTTATCCAATCTTTTATAATGGTCAAGAAATCTGGCCTGAAAAACAATGGGTTTGGGCAAAAGAAAGGTTTGAAGAAGCATACAAAAATAATGAGATAGTAATCAATGAGTCTGAGGGTAAGTTTAGCGTTAGAACCAAGCAGTATCTTCGCGATGAAAATGGGATAGAACGTTTAGGAAAGCCGTTATCCATCATGAATGGACCGTTCAACCAGGAAGGTACTCGAGATATCGCGACACTATTTCCAGAAAAAATATTTTCATTTCCGAAACCTATGGCGCTTCTGAAATACTTTGTGGCGCTCATTTTTAATGGTGATAAGTCCAAAGAAGGTATTTATCTCGATTTTTTTGCTGGTTCCGGCACAACAGGTCATGCAGTGATGGCGCAGAACGCTATCGATGGAGGTACTCGCCGATATATTCTCGTCCAGCTTCCAGAACCACTTGATCCAGAGAACAAAGACCAGAAAGTTGCTGCCAATTTTTGTGATCAACATGGCAAACCGCGAACCATCGCCGAAATCACCAAAGAGCGTCTTCGTCGTGCTGCGAAAAAGATCAAAGAGGAGAATCCACGCTTTCATGGCGACCTCGGTTTCCGCGTCTTCAAGCTGGATTCAAGCAACATCCGCACCTGGGAGCCGGACCCTCACGATCTCGAAGCATCGCTTTTCAACTCCATCGAACACCTGAAGGCGGATCGCAGCGAGGCGGATATTCTCTATGAGCTGCTGCTCAAACTCGGTCTTGACCTCTGTGTTCCTGTCGAGAAAAGGACATTTGCAGGTAAAGCGGTTCACTCCGTCGGCGGTGGCGTGCTGCTTGTCTGCCTTGCCACGCTTGTCACTCGTGAAGAGGTCGAGCCTCTGGCGCAAGGCATCGTAGCCTGGCACGGCGAGCTTGCGCCTGCGCGTGACACCACCTGCGTGTTCCGCGACAGCGCCTTTGCCGATGACGTTGCCAAAACGAACCTTGCCGCCATTCTCCAGCAGCACGGCCTTGAAATTATCCGGAGCCTGTGAGGTGAACCAATGGCAAATCTGATACCGAACACGCCGCCCTTATCGGGCTTGTTGAATGCCTTGCGGGAACTGATTCAGCAAGGTCGGCAACAGGCTTTGCGAGCCGTGGACAGGGTGCAGGTGCAAACCTGCTGGGAGATTGGCCGCCATATCGTCGAGTTCGAGCAGGGTGGCCAGGCCCGTGCGGCATACGGCAAAAAGCTGCTGCCACGACTGGCGGAATCGCTGACCCGTGAATTTGGCAAGGGGTTCGATGATCGTAACCTGCGCAACATGCGTGCGTTTTATCAGGTATTCCCGATTTGGCACTCAGTGCGTACCGAATTGAGCTGGACGCACTATCGGGCGCTGCTGCGAGTCAGCAACAAGGAGGCCCGTGAGTGGTACGTACACGAAGCCGCCTCGCAGAACTGGAGCGCCCGCGCGCTGGATCGGCAGATTGGCACGTTGTACTATGAGCGATTGCTGCTCAGCGGCGACAAAGCCGGCGTGGCTGCCGAGGCCGACGCCAACATCTCAGCACTGCAACAAACACCGCGGGAGTTCGTGCGCGACCCCGTGATGCTCGAATTCCTGGGGCTGCCCGGCACGGGCAAGCTGCTGGAGTCGAAGCTGGAGCAGGCGCTGATGGACAAGCTTCAGGCGTTTCTGCTTGAACTGGGCAAGGGGTTCGCTTTCGTCGCCCGTCAGCAACGCATCAGCACTGAGACGCAGGACTTTTACATCGATCTTGTGTTTTACAACTATCTGCTCAAGTGCTTCGTGCTGATCGACCTGAAGACCGGCAAGCTCACGCATCAGGACATCGGGCAGATGGACATGTATGTGCGTATGTACGACGACCTTAAACGTGGCGAAGGCGACAACCCGACGGTCGGTATTCTGCTCTGTGAGCATAAGGATCACTCCGTCGTTCGCTACTCCGTTCTGCATGAGAGCGCACAACTGTTTGCGACCAGGTACAGGCTGGTGCTGCCGTCGGAAGAGGAGCTTCGCGCGGAGATCGAGCGTGAACGCGATGCCATCGAGGCCGCGCAGGCCATGGAGGATAAAGCATGAAGCTGCACTTTGAACCCAACCTCGACTATCAGCTTCAGGCGGTTGAAGCGGTTTGCGACCTCTTTCGCGGCCAGGAGATTTGCCGCACGGAATTCACCGTGACCATGCCGACGACGAAAGCCATGCAGATTCCTGGCATGGAGAGTGACCTCGGTATTGGCAACCGGCTGACCTTGCTCGACGATGAGCTGCTCAAAAGCCTGCACGACATTCAGCTCCGCAACGGCCTGCCGCCATCTGGCAGTCTCGCCTCCGGTGACTTTACCGTAGAGATGGAGACCGGAACGGGCAAGACCTATGTTTATCTGCGCACCATTTTTGAACTCAACAAGCGCTACGGTTTTACCAAGTTCGTGATAGTCGTTCCGTCGGTGGCGATCAAGGAGGGCGTGTATAAAACCCTTCAGATTACCGAGGAGCACTTCAAGGGTCTCTATGCCGGAGTTCCGTTCGACTATTTCCTTTATGACTCTTCAAAACCGGGGCCTGTTCGCAATTTTGCCACCAGTTCGCAGATTCAGATCATGGTGGTGACGGTTGGCGCCATCAACAAAAAGGAGGTCAACAACCTCTACAAGGAGAGTGAAAAAACCGGAGGCGAGAAGCCGATTGACCTGATCAAATCGACCCGCCCAATTCTTGTTGTGGACGAACCGCAAAGCGTCGATGGCGGTCTGTCGGGAGCGGGAAAGAGTGCGCTCGATGCCATGAACCCGCTCTGTACCCTGCGTTACTCGGCTACGCATGTGGACAAGCACCAGATGGTCTATCGTCTCGATGCGGTTGATGCGCACGACAAGGGGCTGGTCAAGCAGATCGAGGTGGCCGCCGCAACGGTGGAAGCGGCGTTCAACAAACCCTACGTTCGTCTCCTGAAGGTCGAGAACAAGCGAGGCACGATTTCCGCGCTCGTTGAGCTGGACAAGCTGACGGCCTCCGGCGTCAAGCGAAAGGAGCTGGCCGTGCAGGATGGCGATAATCTCGAAATGGTAACAGGCCGGGCGATCTATGCCGATTGCGCCGTCGGTGAAATCCGCGTCGAAAAGGGCAGGGAGTTTATGGAGTTGCGCTTCCCCGGTGGCGAGCAGTTCCTGAAACCCGGTGAAGCTTACGGTGACGTCGATATTCTTGCCGTGCAGCGCCAGATGATTCGCCGCACCATCAGGGAGCACCTCGACAAAGAGCTGCGCCTGCGCCCCCAGGGCATCAAGGTGCTGTCGCTGTTTTTTATCGATGAGGTCGCCAGATACCGCTCGTACGACGCTGCCGGTAACCCGGTGAAGGGCGAGTATGCCCGCATTTTCGAGGAGGAGTACCGCCGGGCGGCACGGCTGCCCGATTACCAGACGCTTTTCGGCGAAGTTGACCTGACTCATGCCGCCGAACAGGTGCATAACGGCTATTTCTCGATAGACAAAAAAGGCGGCTGGAGCAATACCGCGGAGAACAACCAGGGGAACCGGGAAAGCGCTGAACGGGCCTACAGCCTGATTATGAAGGAGAAAGAAAAGCTGCTCTCTCTGGATACACCACTCAAATTCATCTTTTCCCACTCGGCGCTCAAGGAGGGGTGGGACAACCCCAACGTGTTCCAGATTTGCGCGTTGCGTGAAATGGGAACCGAGCGCGAACGCCGCCAGACGATAGGCCGTGGCCTGCGCCTTTGCGTCAACCAGCAGGGCCAGCGCCTGCGCGGATTTGCGGTCAACACCCTCACGGTCATTGCAACCGAGAGTTATGAGCAGTTTGCCGAGAACCTTCAGAAAGAGATTGAGCAGGAGACCGGTATCCGCTTTGGGATTGTGGAGGAGCACCAGTTCGCAGCTATTTCAGTTACCACTGCTGAAGGTGAGCCGGTTCCCCTTGGATTCGAGCAGTCGAAGGTGTTGTGGGAGCATCTGAAAGAGCAGAACTATATCGACAGCAACGGCAAGGTGCAGGAGTCGCTGAAGCGAGCGCTCAAGGAGGGAACTCTGGTTGTGCCAGAACCATTGACGGCACAGCTCGATCAGATTACTGCGGTGCTGAAAAAGCTCGCCGGACGGCTCGAAATCAGGAACGCCGATGAGCGGAGACAGGTACTCACCCGGCAGGCCGTACTGCACAGCCCGGAGTTCAAAGAGCTTTGGGAGCGAATCAAGCACAAAACAACCTATCGCTTGCAGTTCGACAATGAAAAGCTGGTGGAGAGCTGCATCAAGGCATTACAGCAGGCTCCGCCAATTTCGAAGACCCAAATGCAGTGGCACAAGGCGGATATTGTTATTGGCAAATCAGGCGTCGAAGCAACCGAACGAAGCGGAGCCGCAACGGTCGTGCTCGATGAAAACAATATCGAGCTGCCTGACCTGCTGACGGATTTGCAGGATCGCACCCGGCTTACCCGTCGAACCATCCATCGTATTTTGACGGCCTCCGGGCGGCTCAACGATTTCAAGCGCAACCCGCAACAGTTCATCGAGCTTGCCGCCGAAGCTATCAATCGATGCAAGCGCCTCGCCATTGTGGATGGCATAAAGTATCACCGGCTTGGCGACGAACATTTTTATGCCCAGGAGCTTTTTAAAGAAAAAGAGCTGACCGGTTATCTGAAGAACCTTATTCCGGTTCAGAAATCGGTCTATGAACAGGTGGTCTGTGACTCCGGCGTTGAAGCAACCTTTGCCGATCAGTTGGAGAAGAATCTGGCCGTCAAGGTCTATGCCAAGCTGCCGGGATGGTTCAGGATTCCCACGCCGCTCGACACCTACAATCCCGACTGGGCGGTACTTGTCGAACAGGATGGCGAGGAGCGGGTTTACTTTGTCGTCGAGACCAAAAGCGGCCTTTTCACCGACGATTTTGGCGACAAGGAGAGCGCGAAAATCGAGTGCGGCAAGGCTCACTTCAAGGCGATCGGTGTTGGCGAAACTCCGGCCCGCTACGTTGTCGCCCGGTCACTGGATGATGTGCTGAAAACCGCTTCCGTTCAACCTTGAGGATTATACGGGTCGAAGTATTTTTAATGTATTTTTCTTTTAGCTATGTCCACCACAGACGACTATCGTACCGGCAAAATTGTCGAGGGGATCAGAAAGGCCGAGATGGTGCTCGACAGCCGATCCGCATTGGCGGCTGGCGATCCTGCGTTCGAGCGTATCCGGGAGAAGGTCGTGGCGTTCAGGCCCGTTTGGATCACGGCGGAACAGGTGGCAGAGCTGATCCGGCAGGCGGAGATCGTCGCGGTTGGCGAGCGCGTTTGCCGGGCGCTGCATCCGGAGTCGCCGGTAACGCAGACGGTGTTTCTCGACGAGCTTGCCGAGGCGATGGCGGGCGTCGAAAAGGCGGAGATCGTCACGGCGGCGGAGGCTGAAAGGATCGTCAACCGGCAGTCGCGCCATCGCTTCATCGCCTCGATGGTGAGCGGAAAGTATCTTGAACTCTGCGCGGCCTGGCCGCCGGACTGCGTGTTCTGCAAGGCCGAACGCGCAGGTATCTGCTGCTTCGGAGAGCATCCAGACTTTCAAATCTGAAACGATTCATCCCATGTCCTCCGATCTGCCGTTTGTTGAATATGCGTGCGAGCAGATGAGCGGCGCGGGCGCGATCACCTTCCGCAAGATGTTCGGCGAGTATGCGGTGTACTGCGACGGCAAGGTGGTGGCGCTCGTGTGCGATAACCGGCTCTTCGTGAAGCCGACCGCCGCCGGGCGCGCCATCGCCGGGCAGCTCGCCGAAGCGCCGCCCTACCAGGGAGCGAAGCCGTATCTCCTTGTCGGCGAAGAACTTGACGACCGCGAGTGGCTCTCGAACCTCATCCGCGTGACCGGGCGCGAGTTGCCTCAGCCGAAGGAGCGGAAGAAGCGCCGGTGAGTGGCGCATCGAAAGCCAGCGCGTCCGGTCAAAAAGACGCATTGCCGAAAACTTTCGGCTTGTACCGCATCCCGGTTATCTTCAGATTTTCGGAGCACCGGGGCGTTCGATCATGCTCCGGCGTCGTTTCCTCTCAGGCAACCCTATCCCGCTTGACGCCATGCCATCGATCCACGCCTCGCTGAACGGTTTCACCGAAAAGGAAATTGCCGACTGGGCCGGGAGCACCATCTACGCTCGCGGCAAGAGTTACATTGACGACGTTACAGAACTTTCGCGCACCGAAGACGGGCGGCTCGCGGCATGGGTCTTTGGCAGCGACGAGTATGTGACGACGGTGAGGCGAGGCGGCAAGGGCGAGTTCGATTTCGCCTGCACCTGCCCGTACGACCACGGCGGCCCGTGCAAGCACGTTGTGGCGGTGCTGCTCGTGGCGCTCGCGCGGGCGAAGCGGGGCGAGGAGATTCCCGTACTCCAGCCGGACGACGAGCTGTATCTCGAATTGGCGGATTATCTCGATGGCGAGACCGATGACGACGAACCCGGCGACGAGCGCGGCGGGTCGGCGGCCTCATCGGTCGAGTCGATGCTTGCCGGAAAAAGCCGGGAGGAGCTTCTGGAGATCATGGCCGACGTCACGCGCAATTTTCCCGAAGTCACCCGGTGGCTTGGCGAACGGGAGCAACTGGCGACCGGCAAGATCGACCAGCTCATCCACGCCCTGCGCAAGGAGATTTTCGCCCTGACGGCCATCGACGCCTGGCCGGTTTACGGCGACTTTTTCGAGGATTCGCCCGATTACTCCGGCGTTCAGCAGCGCTTGCAAAATCTGCTCGACCGGGGTCACGCCGACGCGGTTTTCGGGCTGGGCGAGGAGCTGTGGAGCCGATGCGGTGGACAGCTTGAAAGCTTCGAGGACGACGGAATGATTGCCAGCGGCATCGCCGGATGTATGCAGGTTGTGCTGAAAGCGTTGCCCGACACGAAGCTGTCGCGGCTCGACCAGCTCGTCTGGCTCCATGACCGTTTGCGGGAAGATCAATTCGACCTGCTCGCCGGGGCCGACATGCTCATCGGCAGCAGGCGCTACGCCGTCGCGGACTGGCGCGAGCTTGCCGCAGCGCT
Source organism: Chlorobaculum sp. 24CR (assembly GCF_004118635.1). GTDB lineage: Bacteria > Bacteroidota > Chlorobiia > Chlorobiales > Chlorobiaceae > Chlorobaculum. The sequence continues at coordinate 8,671 of NZ_SDGU01000056.1, forward strand.
CGAAGCGCGGTTGGCGAACATGCCGGTTTCCACGGGTGGCCGACGGGATGAACACTATCGCCGCCGCCACGTGGTCGATCAGTTGATCGATGTTTACCGACGCGGCGGGGAGGCGGAAAAAGTGATCCCGTTGCTGGAAAAAGAGGCGGATCCTTGCTTGTATCATGATGTGCTTGTCGAGCATCTGCTTGCCGCCGGAGTGGTCGAACGCGCCCGGTCGTGGTGCATCGAGGGGTACGGCAAAACGGTCGAACAGGCTCCGGGCATTGCCTCGATGTTGCAGCGGCACTTGCGGGAGCTGGCCGAAAAAGAGGGAAATCTGGCTCTCGTGGCGGCGTACCGGGCGCAGGATTTTTTCAGGTATCCCTCCGTGGGTGCGTTCAGCGAGTTGCGCGAAGCGTCGGAAAAGATCGATGCCTGGCCAGCCGTGCGCGAAGCGGCCCTCGGTTATCTGCGAACGGGGCGGCGTCCCGATGGTTCGGCAACCGGCGGCGCATGGCCGTTGCCGAAGCCGGAGGTCGGCTCAGCGGTGACGTCCGCCAAAACGGGACTCCGGTCGTTTCCGAAGCTCGCCGTGCTGATCGAAATCGCCATCCTCGAAGCGCGGCGCGATGACACGGTCGCCCTGTTCAAAGAGTTGTGCCAGACCGGAATGTGTGGGCGCGACATCAGCGAAAAGGTCGCCGAATCGGTCGCAACCAGCCACCCGGATATCGCCCTGAAGATATGGCGGATCACGGTCGATAACCTGATCGCCGAAGTCAAGACCAGCGCGTATGAGGAGGCGACGGGCTATTTGCGCAAGATGCGCTCGGTCTGGCGGCAAACGGATCGGCTGGAGGAGTGGAGCGCGCTCATCGCCGAACTGCGTACGCGCCACAAAGCCAAGCGAAACCTGATGTCGCTGCTGAAAAAGATGGAGCAAGATGGCGACTGATACCGCCCGGCATGGATTTGTGATCGCTCAAAGCATTCATTGAAAACACTTTACAGACGTTATCAAATTCGATTCCTTATGGACGCTCTTTCGTTGCTTCTCGATCAGTTCCGCCATATGGCCTGGGCGGATGCGCTGGTTTTTTCCACGATTTCCGGCAATCCGGTGGCGGCGGCGGATGACTGCATCCTCGACAAGCTGCGGCACTTGCACGCGGTGCAGAAGATTTTTCTTGACGTCTGGCTCGCTCGTCCGCTCGATCCGCGAGTGGCCGATGATCTCGATCTCCGCGCTCTCGGCGCGTTCGCGCGTGGCGTCCATCAGGAATCGATGCGCTTTCTCGAAGCGCTGACACCGGCGGAGCTGGAGCGCGTCGTCAATCTGCCGTGGTCGAAGACGGCGACCGCAAAGCTCGGCTTCGAGGTCGCCGCGCACACGCTTGCCGAAACGCTCGTGCAGGTTCCGCAGCACAGCGCCTACCATCGCGGGCAGGTCGCTGCACGGCTGCGCGAACTCGGCGTCGATCCGCCCATGACCGACTACATCGCCTGGGTCTGGCGTCACAAGCCGGATGCGGCGTGGCCGGAGTTTTTCTGAGTGGTGCAGGTTTGTCGTTGCAAAAACGGGTTTAGTATCGTAAAATGGTATCATGAACAATCGGCACCAAAAGATTCTCGACCAGATATTCCAGAACCCGGTACGGTCGGATATCGAATGGGCGGACATTGAAAGGCTGTTGCTGGCGCTTGGCGCCGAGTTGACAGAAGGAAGCGGCTCGCGTGTGCGGATTGTTCTCAATGGCGTCCGCGCGGTTTTTCACCGGCCACATCCCCGGAAAGAGACCGATAAAGGCGCATTACAATCGATAAGACGTTTTCTGCAAGAAGCCGGAGTGCGTTAACTATGCTGAAATACAAGGGATACAGTGGCTGCGTCGAGTATGATGACGAAGCCGGGATTTTTCATGGCGAGGTGCTTGATACCCGGGATGTCATCACGTTTCAGGGGACGACGGTCGAGGAGATCGAGCGTGCGTTCAGAGAGTCGATTGATGACTATCTCGATTTCTGCCGTGAACGGGGAGAGGAGCCGAACAAACCGTTTTCAGGAAAACTGGTGTTGCGGATGAGTCCTGAGCTGCATCACAAGGTGTTCGTCAAGGCGGTAAAGTCCGGCAAAAGCCTGAATAAATGGATTTCCGACACGCTCGAATCAGCGTGATCGACCGGTCGCGTACATCCGGCCAAAGCCATCGAAGACCTGTACGCCACCTTGACCACTGCCTGAACAGTACAGGGCAGGCTGCCATAATCAAAACCCACAAGCTCAACAGCGATTCTCGATGAAAGCCACAAACTTCGATCTTCAGTCATATCTCGCCCGTATCGGCTTCGAGGGCGATCCGTCGCCCGATTTCGACACGCTGAAGCGCCTGATGCGCCGCCAGCTCTTTTCGGTGCCGTTCGAGAATCTCGACGTGCAGGCGGGCAAGGTTCCCTCGCTCGCGCCCGAAGCGATCTGCGCCAAGATCGTCGAGCGGAGGCGCGGTGGCTACTGCTACGAGGTGAACGGCCTCTTCGCGATGGCGCTCGAAGCGCTCGGCATTCCGTACCGGCTGGTGGCGGCGCGTCCGATGACCTACGCCGTCCGGCGTCCGAAAACCCACGTGGCGATCATCGCCGCCATCGATGGCGCGGAGTGGCTCTGCGACCTCGGCTTCGGGAGTTTCGGCATCCGCGAGCCGATCGATCTCCGCTGGCTCGACCGGGAGTTGAAGCAGGATTTCGACACCTTCCGTCTGACGATGGCGTCGGAGCGCGATTACCAGTTGCAGTCGAAGGTCGATGGCGAGTGGAAAAAGCTCTACGAGTTCAACCTCTGCCCGCAGGAGTTTGTGGACTTCGAGCCAGCCAACTGGCTCAACGCGACCCATCCCGATACAATTTTCACGCAGGGGCTGATCGTCGTCTTGCAGCATCCATCGGGCAAGCTGGTGCTGAGCGGCGAGCGCTTCAGGAATTTTTCGGAAGGGCGGGTGGAGGAGAAGATCGTCAATCCGGAAGAGGTCGGGGAGCTGTTGCGGGGGAGGTTTTTGCTGGATGGCGACCGGTGATAGTTATTAATCCGGCCATTAAAATTGTCAAACAATTGCCCCGGACTTCAGTCCGGGGTTTATGGATAAAACATAATAAATCAGGGCTTTAGCCCAATTTCTTTTTTTAGGAATGATTGCGATTTATTGTGGACGGAGTAATATCCAGTCAGCCCTTTCCGGAGGCATCGTCAGCGCGACGCCTCCGGCGAGCGGCGTAAAATCTTACTTCGGCAGGTATGCTTTCTGCTTGTCGAGCTTGTAGCTCCAGGGCAGGCCGGAGTTTTGCCACCCGTTGACTTCGCGGCGGCCCTCCTTGTTTTTGTCGCCCTCGAAGCCGTCGTAAACCGAATAGACGTTGGTGTAACCGGCTTTGGTCAACAGGTCGGCGGCTGAGGCGCTGCGTCCGCCGGAGCGGCACATCAGGATGACCGGATCGGATTTGCCCAGACCTTTGGCGGTCATGGCATCGTCAACCTTTCGGGTGAAATCGGGGTTGACGTTCATCTTGTAGTGGTTTTTCTTGTCGTCCCAGGCCGAGAAGTCGTCAAGCTCGTAAGGAATGTTCAGACTGACCTGATCGGCGATGCCGACATACACGATTTCGGCAGGAGTGCGCACATCGACGAAGAGTGCCTTGCCGGGATTTTTGACGACCATCTCATAAGCGTCCTGGGCCGAAAGATATTTGCCGGCAGTGGTTTGCTTGCTTTTCGGCAGTGCGCCGACATCGAACGACGCAGCCTGGAGCAGGCTTGTCGAAACCAGAAGGAAAGCGACGACGAGGGAGACGATTTTTTTCATGTGAGCTGTTTTTGTTTGTTTGGTAACAGCGTTAATATATCCGGATGGCCGGGTTTTTACAAGATCGGGATGCGATTTGGCGTGCGTACAGCGCATCATCCGGTTTGCAGAAGCGTGGAATCAGGAGTTCCCGAAGCAACTGGCTGTCTCGAAAATCGTTTCGAGTTGCGCCTTGAGCGAGCGGTGCAGCTGGAGATTTTCCTGGCGGTCGCTTTTGATTTCGATGACGAGGCTCTCCTTGCGTTCGAGCGCTTCGGTGTAAAGTTTCGTGAAATCGCGGTTCGTCTGCGGGCAGGCGTAGTCGAGGCCGAAGGTGCGGGCGGCCAGTTCGACGCTGAAGTTCTGCGGCGTGGCGAAGCACTCGTCGAGCCGGTCAGTTTGCGAGGCGATCGGCAGGAATGAGAAGATGCCGCCGCCGTGGTTGTTCAGCACAATGACGATGAGCGGGTTCGCGGCGTTGCCGAGCAGCGAGAGGGCGTTCAGGTCGTGCAGCAGCGAAATGTCGCCGATGAGCAGCGTCGCCGGTTTGCCGAGGCCTGCCGAGAATCCGGCGGCGGTCGAGATGATGCCGTCGATGCCGCTGACACCGCGATTGAGCGCGCAACGCAACGGCTTGTGCGCCATCGGCGCGGCGTACAGATCCATGTCACGCGCGGGCATACTGTTCGAGACGAAGAGCGCGTGCTCGCCGCCGACAAGCGACGAAACGATGCGCGGCGCGGAGATTTCGTTCACCGGCTCGTCCGGCGAGCACGTCATCTCGTCGATCACGCGGGAGGCTGCCGAAAAAGCGTCTCTGCAATCGTGCTTCGGCAGAGGCTCCCGGCCCGCTTCGAGCGCTTCGGCGACCGAGGCGGGCGCGGCTTCGATGGTCAGGGTGACGTTGTGGTCGGGGCTGAAGCGTCCGGGGTGCTCGCGCACAACCACGTAGTGCATCGGTGGATGGTTCCGTAGCGCCGTGGCGGGCTGCTTGCCGATGAGCGGGCCGCCGAAATGGATTACCACGTCGGGCTGAAATCTCTCGGTAAAAGCATTGTTCTGGAGGGCGAGCTGCCACGGCGTGCAGTTTGCCGAGAGCCGGATGCCAGAGGTGAGATCGGCCAGGAGCGGCACGCCGAGCGAGTCGGCGAGCGCCGCCACCGCCTCGCCATCCACCGGATTGTCGAGATTCCCGGCGACCAGCAGCGGACGCTCGGCTTGCGCCAGAAGCTTCCGTAAAGTCACGATGCTTTTTGCCGCCGGTTCGTGCAGCGGCAGCGCGAACCGCGTCCACGGCTGGTCGCCGGAGGCCCGCCACGCTTCGAGCGGCGCCGACCAAGGATGGTCGAGGTCGGGCGCTTCGGGTTCGAGCGGCTCGCGGAACGGCAGGTTCAGATGCACCGGGCCAGCGGGGGAGCCGAGGCTTTTGCGGACGGCCTGATCGACCGTCGAGAGCAGCGAAGCGAGCGGCGTCGAAGTGCCGGGTTCGGGAAGTTCGAGGTTCCAGCGCGTGTAGTTGCCGAAAATATCCTGCTGGCGGATGGTCTGGTTCGCGCCGGCTTCGAGCAGCTCGAAGGGGCGGTCAGCCGAAAGCACGAGCATCGGCTGCGAGTCCGCCGAGGCTTCGACGACGGCGGGGAAGTAGTTGGCCACGGCGGTGCCGGAGGTGCAGACGAGTACGGCGGGCTTGCCAGTCGCCCTGGCGTAGCCGAGTGCGTAAAATGCCGCCGAGCGCTCGTCGGGGAACATCCGGAACTTCGCCTTTGGATTCGAGGCTACGGCGAGGGTCAGCGGCGTCGAACGCGAGCCGGGGGAGATACAGAAAAATCCGGCCTCCTGCCGGATCAGTTCTTCGACGATGACTGCGCACCAGAGGGTCGTAATCTGCTTATGATTCATGTGGTCTGCTGCATTATGGCCAGAATGTCGCCGATCTTCTGATCGACCTCCTCCCACTCCGATTCGGGGTCGGAACCCTTGACCAGACCCGCGCCGGAGTAGAGATAGACGCGGTCGTCATTGACGAGCGCCGAGCGGATGCCGACGGCGAACTCCGCAGCGTCCTGACTGAGCCACCCTACCGGCGCGGCGTACCAGCCGCGACAGAACGGTTCAGCCGACAGAATCAGCGTCATCGCCTCCTCGCGCGGAACGCCGCCGACCGCCGGGGTCGGATGGAGCTGGCGCAGCACCGTGCTGTCGTTGCGGAACTCCGGCTTCAGTCGCGCCCGGCAGCGTGCGTAGAGGTGGGCGAGCCGGTTGAGCTGAAGTACGCCGACCTTCTCCTGCATGTCTATATCGCTGCACACCGGTTGCAGTTCGCGGTAAATCGTGTCCTTCACGAAGCGGTGCTCCCGAACATCCTTTTCGGAAGCGAGCAGCAGCTCGGAAGCGGCGCTGTCGTCCGCCTTGAGCACCTCTTTGGTGATGGTGCCCGCGAGCGCCTCGGTTTCGAGCATGTCGCCGTCGCGGCGGTAGAGCCGTTCGGGCGTGAAGCTGATGAAAGCGTGGCCCTCGACCGGCTCGAAGTAAAAGCGGTAGGTCGAGTTGTCGGGGAACGGGTAGTCGAGCAAAAAGCGGATGGCTGGCACCTTGCCTGCAAAGGAGAGTTCAGTCTGCCGGGCGAGGATCACCTTGTCGAGTTTCCCCTCATCGAAATTTCTCAGAATGGTTTCGCAGCTCTCGACCCAATGCGGTTTGTCGGGGCAGTAGCAGACCTGCGTCATTTCGGGAATTGCGGCAGCCGCCGGCGGCTCTCCGGCTGATACTTTTGACAGGGCAAGCAAGAGATTTTCGAGTGCTTGCTGCCGGTTGTCGCCGGGCTTCAGCCACAGCGAGCAGGCCATAGCCGTTTGGCCGTCGCGCTGTTCGATGCTGACAAGCGGCAGGATGAACAGGCCAGGGCTGAAGGCGCTCCAGAGCTTGTTCTGCTTCTGGAGATTGTTGAAGCAGAAGCCGCCGAAGTACCTCGCGTGCGGGTTTTTCTGCTTCATCGCCTCGTCGAGCACGAGGAAGCTCCGGTCGTTGGGGCCGGTTTCGGAAATCTCGATGCGATCGGCTTCTCCGATGCCGGCAATCCACTCGCTTTTTTCGCGGTTCATCCAGAACAGCTTCGGGAAAAGCCTCTGTGCCGAGAGCCAGCGCGTGGCGTCAATCTCGTCGAGCGGCGCGCTGAAACGCTCAAGCACCGGTCGTCCGTTCCCGGCAGACGGTTGCTGCATCGCAGTCTTCACCGATTCTTCAAGGAGTTGAAGCGCCTTTTGCATCATAAGGATACTGTCGTCCGCCGGCATGGGATTACGAGATTCATTTTCCGGCCTTGTCAGGCACATCGTTCTGCAGGTGCCGTTCAAGGGAGACGGCAAGATAATTGTTTTTCGTCTGAAGCCATTTATGGATTTTACGGGCTTCGTCGATTTTTCCCATTTTGATGTAGCAGACAGCCATCGAGTAGCGAGCTTCGGGGAAGGAGTAGCTGTTGTCGATCGCTGTCTGGTACGATGCTATCGCGTCGCCATAGCGACTGAGCTGGAAGTAAACGTTGCCGAGGTCGAACTGGCGGAGGGAGTCGTCGGGCGCGATGGCGACCCGTTTCTGCATCCAGGGCAAGGCCGAGGTGAACTCCTTCTTGTCGAAAAAGGCCGCGCCAAGCGCCGAGTAGGCCTCGTCGAGACCGGGTTCAATGTCGATGGCCCGGCGGTAGGCCTGGATGGCGTCGTCGTAACGCTCCTGGCGGGCGTACTCTTTGCCGAGGTTCAGGTAGCCTCGCGCATCTTCCGGATTTTTCCAGACCGTTTGCTGCAACTCCTTGATGCGGGCCTCCTTGTTGTTGCAGGCGGAGAGTCCGGCAAGGCAAAGCAGAATGATAAACGGGCGGCAGAGGACCGCAAGGCGGCGGTATGGTTTTGGGCTTTGTGTCATAAGCCTCAATATAGCGACTGGTTTATGTTTCTGCTAACTCCCGCGTTCCATTGCTGTTTTCGCCAAAGAGACCGAGTGTGCCGGGGCGCGGTGTTGCCGGTGGCCGGATTTTTGCACACTTTCCGGAAAACGGGTTACGTGGGTTACGTTTCAATTAATAAACAATAGAGAGATGAAAACGGAAATACGTGTTAGCGGAATGCGCTGTTCAAGCTGCGAAATGCTGGTCAGCGAAGCGCTCGAAGAGCTGGAGGGGGTGCAAAAAGCCAGCGCCTCCCATCAGAAGGGCATTGTGGAGGTCGAGTACGATGAGTCGAAGGTCGATCTCGAATCGATGAAAACGGTCATCGGAAAGCAGGGGTTTACGGTCAGCGGATGATGGAAAGAGAAGGTCTGGACATAAAAAAAGCCTCCGGTTTTCCGGAGGCTTTTCGGGGGGAAACGGTGCGGAGCTGACGGGGCTCGAACCCGCGACCTCCTGCGTGACAGGCAGGCGCTCTAACCAGACTGAGCTACAGCTCCGTTCCTGATTGGTGGACAAATGTAGAAAACCGGATCGTTGTTTCCAAACAAAATTTTCTTTTTCGACACGAACGCCTCTCCGCTTCCGGCAGGCGGCGGGAAGCGTTTGACGGGAATACGGATAATGCCGGGAGTTTCGTAAATTCAAAGCCGTAGTGACGGTGAGCTTCGCTTCCGGCGATGCCCTTGTTTCTGTAACCGCAAAATGCCACACGCTCATGAGTGATTCAGACCATCGCAATTCGCTCACGATTACCGACAATCGCACCGGAAAATCGTACGAGTTTCCCATTGAGAACGGCACTATCCGCAGCATGGATCTGCGCAAGATCAAGACCTCGGATGATGATTTCGGGCTTCTCGGCTATGACCCGGCGTTTCTGAACACCTGCTCCTGCAAGAGCACGATTACCTTTATCGACGGCGAAAAGGGCATTCTGCGCTACCGGGGCTATCCCATCGAGCAGCTTGCCGAAAAAAGCTCGTTCCTCGAAACGGCCTACCTGCTCATCAAGGGCGAACTGCCCGACAAGGAGCGGCTGGCGGTCTGGACTTACAACATCCGCCACCACACCATGACTCACGCCAACCTGACCAAGTTCATGGACGGCTTCCGCTACGACGCCCATCCGATGGGCATCCTCGTGGGCACGGTGGGCGCGCTTTCGACCTTCTATCCCGACGCCAAGCGAGTCAGCGAGGAGGAGTCCCGCAAGCTTCAGGTGCGGCGACTGATTGGCAAGATTCCGACGCTGGCGGCGATGACTTTTCGCCACAGCCTCGGTTTTCCGTACGTGCTGCCCGACAACGACCTGAGTTACGCAGGCAACTTTCTCTCCATGATGTTCCGCATGACCGAGCACAAGTACGAACCCAATCCGGTGCTGGAGAGGGCGCTCGACGTGCTCTTCATCCTGCACGCCGACCACGAGCAGAACTGCTCGACCAACGCCGTGCGCTCGGTCAGCAGCTCGATGGTCGATCCCTACTCGGCCATCGCCGCCGGGTGCGCTGCGCTGTACGGCCCGCTGCACGGGGGCGCCAACGAAGCGGTGATCCGGATGCTCGAAAAGATCGGCTCGGTCGAGAAGGTTCCGGAGTTCATCAAATCGGTCAAGTCGGGCGAGGGACGGCTCATGGGCTTTGGCCACCGTGTTTATAAAAATTACGATCCCCGCGCGAGGATTATCAAGAAGATCGCCTTCGACGTGTTCGCGGAGACCGGGCGGAACCCGCTGCTCGACATCGCCATCGAGCTGGAACGGATCGCGCTCGAGGACGATTACTTCGTCGAGCGCAAGCTCTACCCGAACGTCGATTTCTACTCAGGCCTGATCTACCAGGCGATGGGCTTTCCGACCGACATGTTCCCGGTGCTCTTCGCTATCGGGCGCACGCCGGGGTGGCTCGCGCAGTGGATCGAGCATGTCAAGGACCCGGAGCAGAAGATCGCCCGCCCGCGCCAGATTTATCTCGGCGCGCCCAGCCGCGATTACGTGCCGCTCGATGAGCGCCCCAGCAAGGGCGACGACGAAGAGAAGTTCGGCATCTGCCGACTCTGATTCCTGCGTGCCGAATATTGGTTATTTGCTTTAATTTATTTGATTTACACTATGTCTGTCACTACAAGGGATGTTGCCTATATCGCCGAACTCGCTCGTCTGAGGTTCACCGAGCCTGAGCAGGAGCGGATGACCGACGAGCTGAACACGATTCTGCACTACATCGAAAAGCTCAACGAGGTCGATACCGAAGGGGTCGAGCCGCTCAACACGATTCACGACCAGATCAACGTGCTCCGCCAGGACGTCGAGCACACGCCGCTCTCCAACGAGGAGGCGCTGAGAAACGCTCCCGACCGGCAGGATCGCTTCTTCAAGGTGCCGAAGGTGATCGGCTGAGCCGATGCCGTTCATCAGCCAGAAGGGCGATGATGCCTGCCTCTCGGTGAGGGTGCAGCCCCGTTCTTCGAAAACAGGCATTGCAGGCCGGTACGGAGATCAGGTCAAAATCTGCCTCAAGTCCGCTCCGGTGGACAATGCCGCCAACAAGGAGTGCTGCCAACTACTGGCCAAAACGCTCGGAGTGCCACGTTCCAGCGTGTCGGTTATGAACGGCCAGACCTCGCGCAGCAAGGTGCTGAAGGTGGAGGGCATGACGCCCTCCGAGCTTCGCAAAGCGCTTGCTTCTGTGCTCGGTGACGAACCGGAGGAGGGTGCATGAGGTGTGTTGTGCAGCGAGTGCGCGAGGCGAGCGTCACCATCGGCGGCAAACGCTTCAGCTCCATCGGCAGCGGCCTCATGGTACTTGCCGGTATCTCGCGCGAGGACACGCCGCAAGATCTTGCCTGGATGAGCCGCAAGCTTTCCAACCTGCGCATTTTCGAAGATGACGAGGGGCGCATGAACCGCTCGGTCAAGGAGTGCGGCGGCGAGCTGCTTGTCGTCTCGCAATTCACGCTCTACGCCGATGCCAGCCGCGGCAACCGTCCCGGCTTTTCCGAATCCGCGCCGTCCGGAGTCGCCCAGCCGCTCTTCGAATGCTTCGTCGAACTGCTCCGCCGCGAGTCCGGAGTGACGGTCGAAACCGGAAGCTTCGGCGCGGACATGCAGGTCTCGCTCATCAACGACGGCCCGGTCACCATCATCCTCGAATCACCGAAAAAGTAGGGAAAGGCTGCTGATACAGGTTGTGATCGGTTCAGGGGAAACGGGTTTTGGATTCAGAAGAGTTTTACCCTTCTGACTTTCATGATTCTGCCATTCAAATTGCCCCGGCTTTCAAGCCGGGGTTTATGGATAACGCAAAATAAATCAGGGCTTTAGCCCAATTTCTTCTTTCGGTGACTTTTATGAGTTATTGTCGCCGGAGTAATCATAGAACTTTTCCATGAACGTCGTCATCGTCATTCCCGCCCGCCTCAGCTCCAGCCGCCTGAAAGAGAAGATGCTCGCCGATCTCGAAGGCGAGCCGCTCATCGTGCGCACCTGGCAGCAGGCGACCAAGTCGCGCCTCGCGAGCCGCGTGGTGGTGGCGACCGACAACGAGCGCATCTTCGCGGTGCTCCGCGAGGCCGGGGCCGAGGTGGTGATGACCTCGCCCGACCTGACCTGCGGCACCGACCGCATCGCCGAGGCCGCCGAACAGGTTGGCGGCGACGTCTTCGTCAACCTCCAGGGCGACGAACCGCTGATCGACCCGGCGACCATCGACCTCGCCATTGCGCCATTCTTTGAGGATGGCCCGCCACCCGACTGCACCACGCTCGTCTTTGCGCTGAAGCCGGACGAACGGCACATCATCGACGACCCGCACGTGGTCAAAGCGGTGCTCGACACTCGCGGCAACGCGCTCTACTTCTCGCGCTGCCCGATTCCCTATCGCCGCGAAACCATCGAAGCCACGAAATACTACCGCCACATCGGCCTCTACGCCTTCCGCGCCGACGTGCTCAAAGCGTTCGTCGCGCTCCCCCCCTCGATGCTCGAACGCACAGAATCCCTCGAACAACTCCGCCTCCTCGAAAACGGCTACCGAATCCGCTGCATCGAAACGACAACCGACACGCCGGGCGTGAACACCGAAGAGGAGCTGGAGGCGGTGAGGCGGCTGTTCAGGGCGCGGTTTGGGGGGTGAGAGTGGTGGATCGGTTTGTTGGCGCTGTGCTATCCTCGCTTTACAGGCCTGACGCCACCTTTGCGGCCCAAGCCAAATCCGACACGATAAAGGTCTGGCATGTTAAATCGGCCGTCGTTCATCCGTTCAAAAATACCTATACGTTCAAGGTCTTTGATAATCCAATCCCAACCGCTTTCCAGGTGTTGAGGAGGTAAGCGGTCTCCAACAAGTGACTTGGGTCCGTTCGGATATTCCTGTACCCAGCGTTCTTCAATCTTTGCATACTCTGAAGGCACCTGCATTCCGATCAATTTTTCGCATAACTCTCTGACCCAAGGATAATCTTCAGCGACCTCTGTGATTCGAATTTGTGAAGCATCCTGTACGCCTCGTTTGATGCTTTCATAGTGCAGCGCATACGAGTGATCGGCATAACGTACATCAGAATCTTCAGCCGCAACACGAATCGCTTTCAGAAAAGAACGCGGAGAAGTACGGCCCTTGGCGTCAGCAAGATGACTGACCGTCCAGACATATGGCACACCGCGCCGTCTGTCCTTGCCCATCCATGGCCCAGCAAGTTCAGCGAACAATTTGCGCTGCTTCTCACCTTCCTGTTTTGCTTCACGTTCAAGCAGCCACGATTCACCATGAATTTCCGGATTTTTACCAATAATTTTATGATAGATATTCCGTAGAATGACGCCATGTTCATCCGGTGCATTGCACAACCATTGCCAGAGCAAACCATGCAAGTCGTGAGGTTGCCAGGTAAGATCGGTTTTGGTAGCCAGAATTTTCGATGCATCTGGAAAATCGGTAACGGTTCTCTGAAACTGGTCTTCACGCAGAAACACTTTGGCATGAAGGCGCCGATAAGATTTTAGCCACAAGACCACTCTCAGGAGATCACGGACGATCAAGTCCATGGTTTCCCAGTTGTTGCTCGTGTAATCCAGCGCATCGAAAATGATAAGTCCCTTTTGGCCTTGAGATTGAAGTGACTGATCGGCCTGTTCCATGAGTCTTGCCAGCTCCTCAGGGTTGGCTCTTACCCAGGCTACTGTATTGCTCCAATTCTCCTGAGTATTGGGGGTTTCGATGAGATCAGCAACCCATTTCAGTACTACAGCTCGCCAAATTTCATAGGGTGTATAACCATCGCCGAGAAGTTTTGAAATAACATCCTTTTCAGGATAGTGTTCAATCATCGGCTTGACTGAAAAACCTATTCCTACCTTAACATTGTCCAGTTCTCGAACAGAGTCACGCAGCATGTTCCGTATGTCTGGTGATTTCAGTGCTGCGGTCCAAAATGTCTTGCCAACGCCTCTTGAACCGACAACAAGGTTTGTGGAAAGTTCCAGTGCTTTTACATGTGCCCGAGGCAGATATACATAGCGTTGATCGGGAACTTCACCGTAGTTCGATGTTTCCCTTGGAAGGGTATTGATTATTGCCGCCCTAATTCTTGAAACTTCAGACATGCGAGGCTCCTTCGTTTTCTATCATTGTCTTCAAGCCTTTAAGTAAAGAGCCAAACAATGCATTTACTTCATTCTTATCGATACCTTTTAAACGCGAATGCATGGACTCCAGCGCCTGAAAACCTCTGTTCCAGCGAATATACCACGGATAATGAGGAGCCGTGTCGTCAAACTGGTCAAAGTTGAAATACTCATCAGACGTTTGTCCGGGAGGTATCTCATCGTAAAGGTCGTCAGTAAAAACGCTCCATGAGTGTTCAAGCAATCTTATTTCGTAACTAGGACGATTTTCATCATCAGGAATCATCGATCCAACGATTTGCAGCCGATTGCGAATTTCTTTCACAGCTCCGGTTTTATGCCAGTGTCTGAACAATATCCGGTAGCCTGACCACGTCTGATTTCCATCGATTGAGAACAACATTATACCTTTTGCGCCCAGAGAGGTAATACAGGCTGACGCGACCTCATCGATACCGGCGCGGGAATCGATCAGAATCACATCTGGCTTCCAGCGTTTTTCCAGTTCATTGAGCAGTCTGTTCAGACGCACAGGCCATGATTCTCGTGACCCCTCTGCACTGATTTTCGGCATCCAGACCCGTCCAAGCTTTGCGATGTACTCGCCAGGCTCTTTTCCATGCGCAGGGACAACCAGAATTTCGCCGTTGTGAGAGAGATCACTTGTTCCGATCATGTTTTCAAAAACCTCGTCGGTATTGTCCACCAGGTCTTCGACAAGCCAATCCGTAACGCCATAGGCAGGCCGTTTCTCCTCAGGCAAAAGTGAACTTGAAAGTCCGGGAGATTCAAGATCGAGATCAAGCACCATCACTCGTTTTCCTTCCTCGGCAAAAGACCAGGCGGAGACAGCCATCGCCGTAGAACGGCCTACGCCACCCTTGATCGAAAAAAAGACGATTCTTGGTGCTCCGGTTGATTCTTTTGTAATAGTTGTCCAGTCCGATTCGGTTGCCAGACGATCGACCACCGTAACCTGATCGAAACCTTCAAGCTGAAACAGCACGGCATTCTGCGTCACCTCATCAAGAAACGGCTCGAACAGTACCATGCGGTCGGCAGGAAAAGAGTGTGGTGCCAGTTTATCGGCCAGAATCTGAACAATCGTGTTCACCGCAGGATTATCCTGTATTTTCTCTTCGAGTATCAGACGTACCCGGCCATTCAGATCGCGATTGATGACTACCGATCCCAGTTTTGCGAGTTCAGTGCCGTGTACCTGAAATATCTCGCTGATCGTTGACAGTATGGTATCGAATGTGGTCATGGTATAAGTCCGTCTATTTCAGCCTTTTTGATGAGGTTCTGCACTTCGAGAGCACCTTCGCGATGCGACTGGACTCTTGCACTATCAAAATTGGAGCGACTCGCGTAACGCTGTTCCGCCTTCCATTCAGGAAAAGGCAGGTTAAAAGGGTCATCAGCAGGAAGAGCATAATCGATTGCATGTTGTCCTGAGAGATATGTTTGATAGCGTGTCCATATCTGGTCAACATGCTTGGTTTCCCACTGTATAGGGCTTGTAGCTGTAGCAGGCTTGTATGGTTTGCCTGTGGCGGCATCAATCATCATACCGAATACCATCATCAATCGCTTCAATCCGCACTCTGCTGCCATTCCATACAGATGATCGGCATTGGGTAAGCGACTGTTATTGAACAGTATCTCTGCATCCTCCCAATGGCGATGGTGTGCGTCAAGAAAATCTGGGTTCATGGGATATCAAGATGATCGATGTTCAGCAATAACATGACGTTACCTATTTTCATCTTGTTTGACAAACGCATTGTTTTCAGTAGGCACTACCCCCCTCAACCCTCGCCTCCCGGCGCCCGTCGTGGAACGTCACGCCGATCTTCGCTCCGGCTTCCAGCCCTGCGGCGGACGTAACGTAGCGGTCGTCCTGCGTTACCAGCGCGAAGCCGCGTTTCAGCACTCGCTGCGTGTCGAGCATCGCGAGGCGGTCGGCGGCGGCGCGGAGTTGCTGTTCGCGGTCGCGGAGCTTGTCCGAGATGGCTCGCTTCAGCTCCTTTTCCGTCTGCGCCAGCCGCTCTTCGACCTGGGCGAGCAGTTGCACCGGGCGGTTGAAGGCGTAGCTGTTCACAATGGAGTCCACCTGGAGTCGAGCGCCGGAGATTTTTCCCTCCATCAGCATCGATTGCCGCTGGCGCAGTCCATCGATCAGCCTCAGCAGCTCCTCGCGGTCGGGGACGGCGCGTTCGGCGGCGATTGACGGCGTGCCTGCTCGGAGGTCGGCCACCATGTCGGCGACGGAGAGGTCGGTTTCGTGGCCGATGGCGCTGATGACCGGAATCGCCGAGCGGTAGATCGCTTCGGCCACCGCTTCGCTGTTGAAGGCTTGCAGGTCTTCCGATGAGCCGCCGCCTCGCGCCACGATGAGCACGTCGGCGCGGTGCTCCGGCGTCGGCGGATCGTTGAAGTAGCGGAGCGCGCGCACGATCGATTCGACGGCCCGCTCGCCCTGCACCTGCACCGGGTAGAGCAAGAGTTCCGCCGCCGGGAAGCGCCGTGCGAACACGTCACTCATGTCGCGGATCACCGCGCCGGTCGAGGAGGTAATCATGCCGATGCGGCGCGGAATGCGCGGGATCGGCTTTTTGCGTTCGGCGTCGAACCAGCCCGCCTTGGCGAGTTTGGCGATGAGCTGTTCGAGTGCGATTCGCTGTTCGCCTTCGCCGCTTTCGAAGAGCGCCGTGCAGATGAGCTGGTAGCGCCCGGCGGGCGGCCAGACCTCCAGCCGCCCCTCGGCGACCACTTCGAGGCCGTCGCGCAGCTCCAGCGGAGAGCGGGCGCGAACGCTTTTCCAGATCACCGCCGGAATCTGCGCCTCGCTGTCCTTGAGCGTCAGATAGACGTGGCCGGAGCTATGCTGCTTGACGTTCGACAGCTCGCCCTTCACCCGCACGTAGGGGAAAAGGCTCTCCAGCTCGCTTTTGATGGCGCGGGTCAGCTCGCCAACGCTTTGCGCGGTCTCGGTCATGCGGTTACGGTTTTTCGGGAACTTACGCTTTTTCAGGCGCTTTCCCTCGTCTGGCGGAGGGCGGGCTTTGGCGGGGATGTGTTATATTCTCTGGACTTTTCACTCTTTTCCGGAGAACTGAATGGCCGTAGAGACCGCACCAGACATCCTCGCCACGCTTCTCGGCACCGCGCCGGACGAGGCCCGGCGACTGCTCGACCGGTTCGCGGGCGGCCTGACCGCCGAGCTGCTCGACCGCAAGCGGTTTGCCATCGACGGTCTGGGCGGTTTTTCGGTCGTGCACGAGCAGTCGGTGCGCAAGACGGATTCGGGCGGCACGCGCTACCAGCCGCCGAGGAACCGGGTGGAGTTCGCGTCACGCCCGAAGGGAAGCGGCGAAACGGCAACCATCGCGGCAGCGCGGCTCGACATGGCGCCCGACCAGGCGCAGCGTTTCGCCCAGGCGCTCTCCGGCATGGTCGCGCAGCTTCTCGGCAGCGCGAGCGGGTTCGAGTTGCGCGGATTCGGATCGTTTGCCGTGGAGTCGGGGAAATTTCGCTTCCAGCCGGACGGATCGCTTGAAGCGCTGCTCAACATCGGCTACGGTGAACTGAAGGAGATCGTGATGCCGGAGCAGGCGGCGGTCGAGTCCGGGCGTTCGTCTCCGGAGCGCCGGGGGATGATGAAGCCGGTGGCGCTCTTCGTCGCGCTGTCGCTCTTCGTCGGGGGCTGGTTTCTGTACCGGCAGTTCGCGCCACCCGTATCCGATACGCAACCCGCTGTTGTTTCTGCTGATACGGGTGTTCCAGCGCCAGTTGTGGCAAGCGTTGCGCTCGCGGAAGAGGCACCGGAACCAGAGGTCGCAGTGGCCGATTCGCCCATGCTCGGCAAGGGACGCTTTACAGTAGTCGTTGCGACCTTCTCGTCAAAAAAGAGCGCGAAACTTGAGTGGCAGCGTCTTTCAGCACTTGGACACCGGGTCAGGTTCTGGCCGGTTTTTTCCGGCAGAGACCGCTATTACCGGCTCGTCATCGGTGATTTCGAGACGCGGGATGCCGCGCTCGACAGCATGAAGTCGATGCCAAAAGGCCTGCCGACTCACAGCTATATTCAGCAAGCACCAAAAAATGTCGTGTTGTATGGAGAACAAGGCTTGTAACAAACTGCATCCGCAATCGATGTGCCCCGCGTTCGGCGGGTTGCGCGTCCTCATGCGCATCGATGGCGCGCAGGTCTGCATGGTTGCCGACCAGGGTTGCCTGTACGGACTGACCTTCGTGTCGCACTTTTACGCCGCGCGGCGCTCGATTGTGTCGCCGGAGCTGATGAACGTGCAGATTTCGGGCGGCACGATGATCGACGACGTCCGTCGCACCATCGAGAAGATTGCCGAAGACCCGGCGGTGCGCTTCATTCCGGTGGTGAGCACCTGCGTCGCGGAGACGGCGGGCATCGCCGAGGAGCTGCTTCCGAAACGTGTCGGCAACGCCGAGGTGCTGCTGGTGCGGCTTCCGGCGTTCCAGATCCGGACGCACCCGGAGGCCAAGGACGTGGCGGTTTCGTCGCTCGTCAAGCGGTTCGGCGCGTTCGGCGAGCCGAAAAAGGGCAAGACGCTCGTGGTGCTGGGGGAAATCTTTCCGGTCGATGCGATGATGATTGGCGGTGTTCTGCAGAAGATCGGCGTCGTGTCGGTCATAACGCTGCCCGGCGCTGACCTCGACGACTACGTGCAGGCGGGACGCGCGTCGGCCTGCGCGGTGCTGCATCCGTTTTACGAGCGCACGGCAGCGCTCTTCGAGTCGGCGGGGGTGAAGATCGTGGGCGGCAACCCCATCGGCGCGAACGCCACCGGCCAGTGGATCGAGCGAATCGGCGAGGCGCTCGACCTCGACCCGGAGACCGTCAAACAGGTGGCCGAGGAGGAGCGGCAGAAAGCCAAGGGGGTGATGGCCGGGTTCGCGCAAAAGCTGCACGGTTCGGTGATTGTCGCGGGCTACGAGGGCAACGAGCTGCCGCTGGTGCGTCTGTTGCTCGAAGCGGGCCTCGACGTGCCGTACGCCTCGACCTCCATCGCCCGCACGCCGCTCGGCGAGGAGGATCATCGCCTGCTCGCGATGCTCGGCACCGAGGTGCGCTACCGGAAATATCTCGAAGAGGATATGCAGGCCGTGCTGGAGCACAAGCCTGATCTGGTGATCGGCACCACCTCGCTCGACAGCTTTGCCAAAGAGCACGGTATTCCGGCGATCTACTACACCAACAACATCTCCGCGCGCCCGATCTTTTTCGCCTCCGGCGCGGCTTCGGTACTTGGCATGATTGCCGGACTGATCGAAAAGCGCGAAATTTACGGGAGGATGAAGGAGTATTTCATGCCGACGGCGGAGTGAAGGGATGGCCTGGGAGCGCGGAGCCCCAGCTCCGCAATTCCGGCTTTTGAAACAGCACTGACAATGTCATCGCGAGTGCCGACAAGTCGGGACGTGGCGAACCATCTTTAACTGTCATCACCCAATACAATAACGCACGATGAAACATGAATTTGTAAAGATCATTGGGGTGGATGTACTCGACAATTATTATTTGCGCGTACATTTCGATAATGGCACGGCAAAGGAAATCGATCTGGAATCCGTTTTGTATGGTGAACTTTATGAACCGCTTCGCGATCCTGATTTTTTCAGACAGGTGATGGTTGACGATGAAGTGGGGACAATCGTATGGCCAAATGGAGCAGACTTTGACCCTGATTTGCTCTACGCATGGGATGAACATGTCAAGGCTTTTGCATCACAGATGCGCAAAGTCGAACATTCTTGTAATCAATAACGAAATACCCGTCTATTTGCCTCGATTACTAATATCTTAAAATTTCTCCTAACGTTTATTCGTCGTCTTCTTTTTTATACCCTTCATAATAATAGGATTGTTCGATTCCTTTGAAGATGATTTCCCGGTTATCGATTTCATCTGTCAGATTTGCGTGAAGCAATGTTCTGATTTCCAAGTCATTGACGGGGCTTCTTTCCATTGCCTGCAAGTACAGGTCTTTATCGATAAATTGCCAGTTTATTACTTTTTTTAGTCTGGCTTTTAAAATCATATCCAGCCAGATGCGCATCGTCCTGCCGTTTCCTTCCATGAATGGATGGGCGATATTCATTTCTACATATTTGGCAATGATGTCTTCAAATGAGTTTTCTGGCATTTGTTCGATTTTTACAAGAATCTCTTTCAGATACAATGAATTTGCGAATCTGAAGCTGCCTTTTGATATGTTTTTGGTGCGTATTTCTCCAGCAAAATCAAATAGTTTATAAAATAGATAAGAGTGGATTTGTTGTAGTCCTTTTGTTGTCCCAATTTCAATTTTTGTAATATCGCCTGATTCGAATAAGCGATAAGCGTTTTCTATGCTTTGTTTGTCGATATTTCTCATGGTACGAAAAAAGGATTTTAGATTACATGACTCTTTTTCTTCTATCGGAATAAATTCTTTTTATACTTTTATTTTTGCGGTCTTATACGCTTGCGGGTAACGGATTGCAGCTTCATAAATGTAGCGATTTAGAAGCTTCATTGTCAACCCAACACATGCTTTGATAGATGCAATAAACTTGATTTAAGCACTGAGGCGCCACTATTCAATATGAACTTTGTAGTTGTTACACTTTTGGACGATACGAATATCAATTATCGTAATCAATATCTAAATATTTAAACTTCTCACCAATTTTTTTTGCCTTTGCTTTAACGCTGATCCATTTATTAAGATAAAGACTTTCCGTATATTTTGTTTGTTCGAGTCCATCATCTCCATTTATTTTAATTTTTGGTTTAGACATTTCTTCCTCATTGTCAAGATTTCTAATAAACGCGTTGCCCGTTCTTGTGTCAGTGTTTAAATGATAAATGTAAATTTTATACTCCTTGAATTCGCTATCTATAGTCATCCCTTTTTTGGAAACCTCGATATCCTCTACAATAGTTTGAAATTTATTGCAATAATCGATATCAATAAACCCTAATGAGGTTTCGGCAGTTTCCGTGATACCTAAAATAGATGCACTTTCAAAATGCTTTCCGACTTGTTCGGTTATTTTTTCAAATTTACCTGCCGACTTAATTAAATCTTCTTTAATAAAGGAATTAATGTTATTTGGTTTAGTAATAAACGCTTTTTCGTAAACATCACTCAGAGTTGCCTCAAGTTCTTTTAGTTTGTCTGAAAAGTCCTCATTTTTAGAGGTAAATATATCCTTGTCTTCTGTGAAGTTTTCAGAAATGTAGTTAATGTAATTGGCAATATATTTGTCAATTGGTGCCTGCGAAAGAAAAAGATTTCCGCCTTTCTTACTTTTTTGACTTAAATCTAATTCAAAATTAATTTTGAAACTGCCTTCTGCGTAAGGTTGTAACAATGCTTTAGGAACTAAATCAAACCCTTTTAAAGATTTAATTCTATCTTCAAGAAATTCTGTAAAACCATTCTGAATTTTTGAGACTTCATCTGCAATGGCTTTATTTAAATCTGCCAGCTTTCCTTGCAAGCTAATAGAGAATGTTAAAGAATGGGATTTAACTGTTGCTGGACAATATGACTCTGAAGTCGGAAGGTATTCATTTGGTAATGAATCAAAATCTATGTCATATGCTTTGAGAATTTTAAACTTATAATCCTTTTCAACTATACTTATGGACGTCGAATTTTTTAATATTTCCAAATATGAAATTTTCCCATTTAAAAATTGATGGAACTCTTTATTTGTTAATATCGTGTGTAAGGTTAGTATCATTTTTGTGTCGTCATCTTCTTCAAGATGGGAGCCGATAATCTTGTTTCCGTATTTGTTTGTGCCGATGTAAAGAATCGGAAAGTCATCAAAATGCAGGACAGAATAATTATTGACGATTTCTATTTGGTCGTTTTTTATTAACTGTCTTCTATGTAGATTAAAGTCATTCATTCTATGCAAATTTAACTGTTTCCATCACAACTATCTTTCCTAAATTAAAATCATCAGCCTTGTAAAAATTGTAGTGGCTTTTATCATCTTCTTCTGGTGAATATATTACTTTTCCAGCATCTTTGTTAAATCGAAACTTCAAATAATAGGACCCCTTTTTTTTGTTAAAGTTGAATGTGGTTTTATATTTTTCTAAAATTAGATTTTCATATTCAGGCTTAATTTGATTAATTGATACTGCCTTATAAGAACAAATTATATCACAATCTTCATTCTCTGCTCGAATTCCTCTTTCCCAATGAGTTTGAAAATCTTTATCCTCAACTTTGTCTTTTCTGAGTTTTCTAACATATTCATTAGAAGAATCAATTTCTGCTTTTGAGGTGCAGTCGCAATCTGTGTCAGAATTTATATTTTTAAATTTCATAGTGTTTTTTATTTTTTTTGACATTTCTGCCAACTTACGCTTAGCTTATTTAGTCGCGCTATTCTAATGCGCCATACTACCAATATCTTGGACGAATAAGCGTAATAACGTATTGTGTTCGTTTTGACAGCCGAATCGTTGTAACCCTTGTGCGGAAGCCCCAGCCGGTGCATCAGACTAATCATCCTATCTGCCTCAGAGATAAGCAAATATTTGCAATAACGGCTCTGGTGTGCGCCCGGTCGCAGTGGCTTTTTTGCCCTGCGTTCGAGAGGCGTGAACCGTATGATGGCGCTTGCGTAAGGCATTTGCTGTGGGGGAAAGGTGATTCTACCTTGTACTTCAGCCAACACATTGTATGAAGGTAGAAAATTTGTAAGCC
The DNA here is from genome assembly GCF_004118635.1 of Chlorobaculum sp. 24CR. GTDB lineage: Bacteria > Bacteroidota > Chlorobiia > Chlorobiales > Chlorobiaceae > Chlorobaculum. The sequence goes on from NZ_SDGU01000056.1 coordinate 30,808, forward strand.
ATTGCAAACAAAGGATCGGGGTACAAGTGCTGTTCCGGGAAATTATTCTCTTTCGGTTTCGGTGGCGGGTTGGTCGGCTCAGTACTCTCCGGTAGATCGGCTCTACTTCTTCTTTTCCCGCCAGAAGATCGCGAAGAGAATCCAGGCGTATGCGCCGACCAGCGTGAACGGGGCGATGTCGAGGGCGAAGAATCCGTCAACGGCTTTTTCTACATACATTAGCGCGTAGCTCAGGGCGAGTACGGTTGCGCCCAGCGCGATGAAGAGGTAGTTCATCGCACCGAGCGGCATCGTGGCTGGGGCCGGTTTTGCGGGGGCTGGCGGCTGCCTGGCCGCTGGCTCAGGCGTCCGCTTTTGCTTCTTCGGTGAAGATTTCATCGAGCGTATCGAGACAGAGTTGCGCCTCTTCCTTGCTGATCGAGAGCGGCGGAAGCAGGCGGATGACGTTGTTGCTGGTGGCGTTGACCAGGACGTTTCTCTTCAGCGCCTCCTCGACGTAGTACTTCGCTTCGCGATGCACCGTAACGCCGATCATGAGGCCGTACTGGCGTATTTCGAGAATCTGCGCGTACTTTTCAGCCATCTTCTCGAAAGCCGCCCTCATCATCGCGCCGGTTTCGAGGGCGTTCTGCATGAGTCCGTCGGCGTAGATCGCCTCGATCATCGCCAGGCCCGCCGCGCAGGCGACCGGGTTGCCGCCGAAGGTCGTGCCGTGGCTGCCGGGGGCAAAGACCTCCGCGACCTTCTCCGAGCCGATGATTGCGCCGAGCGGCAGTCCGCCGCCGAGCGGCTTGGCCGCGCAGACGAGGTCGGGCTTGACGTCGTAGGGCATGTAGCTGAAGAACGCGCCCGTGCGTCCGCATCCGGCCTGAATGTCATCGGCCACGATGAGGAAATCGTGCTCCGCGGCCAGCGCCTTCAGCCTCGCGATGAACGCTTCGCTCACCTTGTGGATGCCTCCCTCGCCCTGCACGAACTCAACGAAAACCGCCGCCGTGCGGCTGGAAACCTTGCGTTCCAGATCCTCCACGTCGTTGAAATCGATCATGCCGGTTTCGGGCACGAGCGGCTCGAAGCCGCCGACATACTTCGGCTTGGCGGTCAGCGAGAGCGCACCGTAGGTTCTGCCGTGGAAGCAGTTGGTCAGCGAGAGCACCTGGGTTTTGCTGGCGTCGCCGTCACGCGAGGCGAAGCGTCGCGCCAGCTTGATGGCCGCCTCGATCGCCTCGGTGCCGCTGTTGCAGAAGAAGACCTTCGAGAGCCCCGAAATTTCGAGCAACTTCGCGGCCAGCTCGAACTGCGGCTTCTGCATGAAGAGGTTCGAGACGTGGATGTATTTCGTCGCCTGTGCGGTGATGGCGTCGAGAAGGCGCTTGTCGCCGTAGCCGATGGCGTTGACGCCGATTCCGGCGATCATGTCGAGGTAGCGGTCGCCGCTGGCGGTGTAGAGGAATGAACCTTTGCCGCTGGCTATGTCGAGCGGCAGTCTGGCGTAGTTGTGAAAAAAGAGCTGCTTTTCAGTTTCGAGATTTATTGCAGGTGTGTTCATCGTCATGGTTTGTTCTTTAAAAATCAGGGTTGTGATTTTTTTCATCTTATCGAAATCAGCGCTGACCTGTCAGCTCTCCTCGTTCCGTTGGCGATGGCGGATGAGGCTGCGGATCGCTCGCCAGATGCCGTATGCGCCGAGCAGCAGCGAGAACCAGAAGAGGTCGCGGCCATCGGCTCCATTCATCCGCGAAGCATAGAAACCAATATACGCGGCGAGCACCAGAAATGTGACGGAAAGCAGCGCGTCGAGCGCCATGGTGATCGGCAAGCGCCCTTTTTTTCGGGAACTCACCGCGCCGTCAGGGTCGGCGTCAGGCGTTCTTGTCATCGCAAGGCGACGATTTCTGCTCCCGGTAGAAGCGCCAGTCCTTGTTGACGATCAGGCGCGCGCCGTAGCCGAAGGTGAAATACGACCAGCCCCACTGCATCAAAACAAAGACGCGGTGCCGGAAGGTCGAAAGATAATAGATATGCACGAGCAGCCAGGTGAACCAGGCCATTGCGCCGTCGAATTTCAGGTTGCCGATTTCGACAATCGCCTTGTTGCGCCCGATGGTGGCCATCTGCCCTTTGTCTCGATATTTGAACGGTTTGCGCGGCTTGCCCTTCAGCTCATCGACAATCGCCCGACCAATGGCGTTGCCTGCCTGCATGGCTACCGGAGCCATGCCCGGCAGCGTCGAGCCGTTGTCGAGCGTGAAGCAGGCCTGGTCGCCGCCGACGAACACCTCGGGGTGGCCGGGAAGGCTCAGATCCTGCTCGACCACGATGCGTCCGCTGCGGTCGGTTTCGACGCCCATGTTGTGGCCGATTTCCGAGGCCTTGACGCCTGCCGCCCAGAGCACCGTGGCGGCCTCGATGCGCTCGCGCCCGATCTGCACGCCGTCGCTGTCCACGTCGCTCACCATGCTCGATGTCCAGACCTGCACGCCGAGCTTTTCCAGCTCGCGGGTCGCTTTGCTCGACAGTTCGGGCGAGAAGGTGCCGAGGATGCGCTCGGCGGCCTCGACGATGAAGATGCGGGTGAGCTTTGGGTCGATGTGCCGATAGAATTTCGAAAGGGTGAAGCGGCTCATTTCGCCGATCGATCCGGCAAGCTCGACGCCGGTCGGCCCGCCGCCGACGATGACGAAGGTGAGCTGCTTTTTGCGCTCTTTCGGGTCGTTGGTGCGTTCGGCGGCTTCGTACGCCTCCATGACGCGGCGGCGAATTTCCGAAGCCTGGGCGAGGTTTTTCAGGCCGGGGGCGAACTCCTCCCACTGGTTGTTGCCGAAGTAGTGGTGCTGCGCTCCGCAGGCAAGGATGAGGTAGTCGTACTCGACATCGCCGAAATCGGTTTTCACCTTCCGGGCTTCGAGATCGACGTTGCAGACGGCGCCCTTGAAGACCGTGACGTTGCCGTCCCTGGCCAGCATGTTGCGCAGCGGCGTGGCGATGTCGCCCTCGCCGAGCGCGGCCATGGCGACCTGGTAGAGCAGCGGCTGGAAGAGGTGGTAGTTCTTCCTGTCGATAAGCGTGACTTCGACATCGTTTCTGTTACTGAGGATTCTCGCGGCGTTCAGACCGGTAAAACCACCGCCGACAATCACGACCTTTTTTTTCATCTCGTTCAGATTCTCTCGTTCATTTCTCAAATCCATGCCTTGACTTCCGTATAGCATGTCAAGTTACGGCAAAGATGCCCTCATCATGCACAAACTCTGGAAAGTAATAAAAATGATGCGAATCTTGCTATCGCCGTTACCGAAGCGTTACGCCGGTCTGGGCTTTTCAGCCCAGTTTTTCGATGATCCGGGCATGGGCGGGAAATCGCGCGACGAGCGTTGCCTGGTCGGCGAAGGTGAAGTCGCGGAAGTCGAAGCCCGGCGCGACCACGCAGCTCACCAGCGCGTAGGCGTCCGGGGCGCCGGATTGCTCCGGAAGACAGGCGCCAAAATAAGATCCCGCCGGAACCCACGAGTGCAGCGTCTGCCCGGCGTCCGGATTGTCGCCAAGCGTGAACCGCGACGGCTCGCCGGTTTCGGGGAAGCCGTGCACGTCGAGCGGCGATCCGGCGTGGAAGTACCACTGCTCGTCGGAGTGGATGCGGTGCAGGCGGGAGCGGTCGCCTTGCTGGAGCAGGTAGTAGATCGAGGTCGCGTAGCTTCGCACGGAGCCGAAGGTCGTGGCTCCGCTGAAGTTGTACTCACCCTCGCTGCGGTAGGTTTCGCGGTACCAGCCCCCTTCGGGGTGGCGTTCGAGCCGGAGCCGCTCTATCCAGAACTCAGCCGTTCGCACGGAGCTTTTCCCGGATTTTCGCGGTTTTCTGGCGCGAGGCTTCGGCAAGGCGCTGGCGGAACTCCTTGAGCTTTTGCATCAGTTCGGCGTCGCCGAGGGCGAGCATCTGCACGGCCAAGAGCGCGGCGTTGCGGGCGTTGTCGATGCCGACGGTGGCCACCGGAATTCCGGCGGGCATCTGCACGATGGCGTAGAGCGAGTCCTGGCCGCTGAGCTTTTTGCTGTAGATCGGCACGCCGATGACCGGCAGCACCGTCATGGCCGCCGTGACGCCCGGCAGGTGCGCCGCGCCGCCCGCTCCGGCGATGATCGTCTTCAGGCCGCGCTCTTCGGCGGACGAGGCGTAGGCTTCCAGGTCGCCCGGTGTACGGTGCGCCGAGATGACCGAAATTTCAAACGGAATCCCGAACTCGTCGAGCACCGTGGCGGCCTCTTTCATGATGTCGAAATCGGAATCGGAACCCATCAGGATGCCGACCAGCGGCGTCTGCGGGTCTGTGGATAATGGTGTCATGGAAAAAAGAAATTGTGCGACCTTGCGAATGTTAAGGCCGTTGCAGTTTGAAGGCTATGAATTTGCGGAGTTTTTGTATTTTCCCCAAGTCAAACAAAAAAAATAACACTTGCCAAGGAAGAATACAATGACAACAGATGTCGTCGCAAAGCTGGCCTTGAAGTACAGCAATCCCGGGCCGCGTTACACCAGTTACCCCACCATCCCGTCCTGGAGCGAGGATGGCGTGACCCAGGAGCAGTGGAAGGAGGCTATGGTCAAGGGCTTCAACGAAAGCAACGAGACCTCGGGTATCAGCATGTACATCCACATCCCGTTCTGCGAAAACTACTGCTACTTCTGCGGCTGTAACGCTCACCGCACTACCGATCATTCGTTCGAGAAGCCCTACATCGACGCCCTCATCAAGGAGTGGCAGATGTACCTCGACGTCTTTCCCGGCAAGCTCAACGTCAAGGAGCTGCATATCGGCGGCGGCACACCGACCTTCCTCAGTCCCGAAAACATCATCCGTCTGGTCGAGACCCTGTTCAAGGATGTTAACAAGATGGACGACTACATTTTCAGCTTCGAGACCAATCCTCGCTCGACCACCAAAGAGCACCTCGAAGCGCTCTACAGCGTCGGTTTCCGCCGCATGAGCTTCGGCATCCAGGACTTCGATCCTGCGGTGCAGCAGGAGATCAACCGCCCGCAGTCCTACGAGCTGGTCAAGGAGAAGATCGACATGGCTCGCAAGATCGGCTTCAACTCGGTCAACTTCGACCTCGTCTATGGCCTGCCCAAGCAGACCCTCGCCACCGTCACCGACACCATCCAGAAGGTGATGGAGCTGCGTCCTGACCGCCTCGCGTTTTATGGCTACGGCCATAACCCGCACCTTTACGAAGGGCAGCGCCGCTTCAAGGAGGCGGATCTTCCGGTGGGCGACATCAAGCAGGAGCTGTACGACAAGGGGCGCGCGATGCTCGAATCGATCGGCTACCACGAGGTCGGCATGGACCACTTCGCCATCGAGGGCGACGCGCTTTACGAGGCGTTGAAGAACGGCACCCTGCACCGGAACTTCATGGGCTACACCGAGAACACCACGCAGATGATGCTCGCTCTCGGCGCTTCGTCGATCAGCGACACCTGGTACGCCTTCGCGCAGAACGAGCGCACCGATGACCGCTACATGGAGGAGGTCAACAAGGGCCGCTTCCCGATCATGCGCGGCCACCTGCTCTCCGATGAGGATCTGGTGCTTCGCCGCCACATCCTGAACCTGATGTGCCGCCAGGAGACCTCGTGGGAAGACCCGGCCCTCTACACCGAGGAACTCGACGTGGCTCGCTATCGCCTCGAAGACATGGAGAACGACGGCATTGTCGAACTCGGCGAGAAGAGCGTCAAAGTCACCGAGATCGGCATACCGTTTCTCCGAAATGTCTGCATGGCCTTCGACGCGCACCTCTGGCGCTCCGACAGCCTTTCGAAGGCGTACAACGTGTCGCGAGACATCCAGAAAGAGTACATTGAAAAGGCCCGTCAGGCCAAGCTTCAGCAGACAACCTGAGGTGGCCGGGTAACAATTTCTTCAAAGGGTGATCTCAGGATCGCCCTTTTTTTTGGTTGTTTTTGATTTTTATGAAAGTTTTGCGGTGCTCGAAATTTGTTCCCCGGCTTGAAAGCCGGGGCAATTTGAATGTAAGAATCCTAAATGTCCGGAGGGTTAAAACCCTCCGGAATTTGCGCTTAGCGTGATGAACAAGCATATCAAACGATGAAACAACGAATCAGGATAGGATTTATCGGCAGCGGCTGGGCGCAGGTGGCGCAGGCCCCGGCCTTTTCGCTGATCGACGAGGTGGAGCTGGCGGCGGTCGCCAGCCCGACGGAACGGCGGCGGCAGAAGTTCATGGATCGCTTCGGCATTCCGAACGGGTACGCCGACTGGCGCGAGATGCTCGACGAGTGCCCGCTGGATATGGTGTGCGTCACGACGCCCACCTTTCTGCACGAGCCGATGGTGTCGGGCGTGCTCGAAAAGGGCGTCGGCGTGCTCTGCGAAAAGCCCTTCGCCTTGACCGTCGAGGAGGCCGAACGCATGACGGTGCTCGCGTCCAGATCGCCATCGCTCTCCCTGATCGATCACCAGTTGCGTTTCCATCCGGCGGTCAGGAGCATGAAGCAGATGATCGACAGCGGCGAGATCGGCAAGGTCTATGAGGTTCGCGCCGTGGTGAACCTGGCCTCGCGCAACCGGCTCGACCTGCCGTGGTCGTGGTGGAGCGACGCCTCGAAAGGGGGCGGTGCGCTCCGGGCGATCGGCTCGCACCTGATCGACCTGAACCGCTTTCTGGTCGGCGAAATCTCCGAAGTGTGCTGCAACCTCTCGACCTCGATTCCGCAGCGCCCCGACGCCTCGACGCCGGGCAAAAGCCTGCCGGTCACGTCGGACGACAGCTTCGCCATGTTCATGAAGTTTGGCCCTTCGTCGGTGGCGCTCGGCGCGTCGTCGCTCATGCACGTCACCACGGTCGGCTCCTACACCTGGTTCTCGCTCGAAGTGGTCGGCAGCCTCAAAACCATTCGGCTCGACGGCGCAGGCAAGCTCTGGGAGATCGTCAACAGCGAACTCAAGGGCGGTCGCAGCCTGATCGACGCGCCACGCTGGACGCAGGTCGAGCCGATTCTGCCCTGGGACGAGCTGGTGCTTCAGGAGAAGATCAAGCAGTCCTCGCTGGCCGTGCACGGCATTTTCGCCGTCGGCTTCGCCTTTCTGGCGCACCGCATCGTCAAGGCGCTGAAGAGCGGCGACCCGGTCGTTCTGCAAGACGCCGCCAGCTTCCGCGACGGCCTCGCCATCCAGAGGGTGATGCAAGCCGGTCTCGACTCCGACCGCGAAAAGCGGTGGGTGAAGGCGTGAAGAGAATTATGAATGATGAATGTTGAATGATGAATGATGAATTGAAAGATGGGGATTTGTCGGGGCGAGCCTGCGTGTTCGCTTTTCTGGTGAAACTGTTTGAAAACAATGTGTTATGGCGTGGGTGATGCTGTTTGTTGCCGGGCTGTTCGAGTGCGCCTGGGCGGTGGGGTTGAAATATTCCGAAGGGTTTACGCGGCCCGTGCCGTCGGCGCTGACCGTCGCGGCGATGCTGGTGAGCTTCTGGCTGCTCTCCATCGCCATGAAGAGCGTGCCGGTCGGCACAGCCTACGCCGTCTGGACCGGCATCGGCGCGGCGGGTGTCGCCGTGGCGGGAATGCTGCTTTTCGACGAATCGCGTGATCTCGCACGAATCTTCTGCATTTTCCTCATCATCGCCGGTGTTGCGGGGCTGCGCTTTCTTCCTGGCAAATAAGAGCGGTTTTTTTCTTCTTGCTTCAAAGCTTTGGCAGAATAGGACTTATAGGTCTTATGGGCTCTATAGGACTTATAAGAGGAGGAATTGCTGCTGCGCACTGTATGGAGCCCCTCGCGCCTGCCCTCTTCAATTCATAATTCAACATTCATAATTCATAATTTCCCCTACCCCGCCTCTTCTTCCCAGCAAACGTACAGCGCGTCCAGCTCGCGGCAAACCTCTTCGTATTCGGCGGTGGCTTTGCGGCTCTCTTCGGCGGGTTGGTCGTAGAAGGTGGGCTGGGCCATCATCGCTTCGTGCTGGGCTTTCGACTCTTCGAGGCGCTGAATCTCTTTTTCGAGCGCCTCGATCTTTTTGCGGTTGGCTTTGGGCGGGGCGGGTTTTTTCGCGACCGGTTTCGAGGCGGCGGCTTTGCGCTCGGCCTCCTGTTTTGCGGCGGCCTGGGCCAGTTGCTTTTTTTCCTCCTCCCACGCTTTTTCTGCCTTTTCGAGGTATTCGGCGTAGGTGCCGAGATAGACCTGCACTCCACCGTTTTTGATCTCGAACACCTTGTTGACGAGGCTATCCAGGAAATAGCGGTCGTGCGAGACGATGAGCAGCGTACCGTCGTAGTTTTCGAGCGAGTCGATCAGCATCTCCTTGGAGCGCATGTCGAGGTGGTTGGTCGGCTCGTCCATGATGAGCAGGTTCGAGGCCTGAAGCAGAATTTTGGCGAGCGCCACCCTCGACTTCTCGCCGCCGGAGAGCACGGCGGTTTTCTTTTCGACCGCGTCGCCGCTGAACAGGAAGCATCCCAGAATGTCGCGCACCCGGCGCTGCGCCTCGGAGGAGGGAGCGGCGTCCATCATCTCTTCGAGGACGCTCTTTTCGGGCGAGAGATTGTCGGTCTGGTGCTGGGCGAAGTAGTTCATGCTGACGTGGTGGCCGGTCTGGCGCTTGCCTTCGAAGTCGATTTCGTCGGCCAGAATACGGCAGAACGTCGTCTTGCCCGCGCCGTTCGAGCCGACGATGGCGATGCGGTCGCCGCGCATGATCTCCAGGTCGATGTTGCGCAGCACGGTTTTCGTCGATCCGTCCGGCAGCTCGAAGGACTTGGAGACCCCCTCCAGCCGGAGCACTTCGCGGCCCGACGGCCTGGCCTTCGGGAACGAGAAGGATATCTGCGACAGATCCTCCTCCGGGGCCTGCAACCCCTCTTCGAGCTTCTGCATCTGGCGCAGTCGGCTCTGCGCCTGCCGCGCCTTGGTGGCCTTGTAGCGGAAGCGGTCAACGAAGGATTTCAGGTCGGCCATTTTTTTCATGTCGTTCTCGTAGCGCGACATCAGGAGCGTGTAGCGCTCGGCCTTCTCTTTTTCGTAATAGCTGAAGTTGCCCTTGTACTCGGTGATCTCGGAGAATGCGATTTCGAGCGTTTTGGTGGTGAGCTTGTCGAGAAAAAAGCGGTCGTGCGAGACAATCAGGTAGCTGTGCTCGTAGTTCAGGAGGTACTGCTCCAGCCAGCGCAGCGAGTCGATGTCGAGGTGGTTGGTCGGCTCGTCGAGCAGCAGGAGCGTCGGGTTCTGCAAGAGCAGCCGCGCGATGAGCAGGCGCATCTGCCAGCCGCCGGAGAACTCCTTGACCTTTTTGTAAAAGTCCGCGCCGCTGAAGCCGAGGCCGGAGAGAATCTTCTCCGCGTCGGACTGCATCCGGTAGCCGCCGAGCCGCTCGAAGTCGTGCGAGGCGTCGCTGAAGCGCTCGATGAGCTTGTGGTACTCCTCGCCCGCGTGATCCTGATCGGGAAGGGCGAGCTCGTGCTCCATCTTCGTGATTCTTTCGGAAAGCTCGTGCAGCGTTTTGTTCGCTTCGAGCGCGTACTGCAGGGCGGTTTTGTCGAGGTCGCCCTCGAACGAAATCTCCTGCGGCAGGTAGCCGATGGAGGTAGTCGCGGACTTCATGATATGGCCGTCGCTCATCGGCCCGTCCTCCTTGAGCTGGCCGGCGAGCAGGCGCAGGAGCGTGGATTTGCCGGTGCCGTTCAGGCCGACCAGCGAAGCGCGATCCTTGTCGCCGATCCGGAATGAGGTGTCGCGCAAGAGCACCTTGGTGCCTGCCGAAAGAGAGAGATTTCGTGCTTCGAGCATGGAGTCGCGGTTTCAGGTTTGGTGTGAAGATACGATATTTCGTTAAAGCGCCATGCCATCTCCGGATTCAGCTCGAAGAGCCGGGCGTTCGGGAATTTTCCGGTGGAAGCGCTGGAAACAAGCGGTTGCGGCGTCAAACCCGTGTGTATCGCAAAGTATTTTAACATTATATCAGGATCATGAGACCACTCCGGTCAGCTCTTTTTATTGCCGTCGTGCAGCTTTTCGCTTGTCTGCCGCAGGCCTCCGCGCTGGCGACGGAGACGCTCGACTGGGCGCAGTGCCTCGCCGAAGCTGCCGCGCATCATCCCGATCTGCGCTCGGCGGCGGAAAGTGTCCGCCAGTCCGAGGCGCAACGCAGGATCGTCAAGGGCGGTATGTTGCCCTCCGTCAGCGCGTCGGCTGGCGGCGAGCGTTCGGGATCGAGCGCCGCGGCTCCCGCGGGGGCGTGGTCGTACGGCGTCAACGCCAGCCAGTTGCTTTTCGACGGTGCGAAAACCTCCAGCGAGGTCAAATCCGCCACCGAATCGCTGAAGGCGTCGCGCTACAGCGAAGAGTCGGTGTCGGTCGATACCCGCTACGCTTTGCGCACGGCGTTCGTGCAGCTCCTGACCGCGCAGAAGCAGGTGTCGCTCGCCGAAGAGATCGCAACGAAAAGAAAGCAGAATCTGCGCCTGATCGCCCTGCTCTACAAGTCGGGTACGGAGAATATCGGTTCACTCAGCAAGGCCCGCGCCGACCTCGGCGAGGCGGAGTACGAAGTGGCGCAGGCGCGGCGTGGTCTCAAACTTGCGCAGGTGGTGCTCGGTACGCAGCTTGGCCGCGCCTCGTCCGGCCCGCTCCGCGTGACCGGCAAGTTCACGGCGAAAGAGAGCATTCGCCAGTCGCCAGATTTCGACCGGATCGCAAAGGAGAGTCCGGCTTATCTCAATCTCACTGCCGAGAAAGATGCCGCCGGGTACAGCTTGCAGGCGGCGCGGAGCGCGTTTATGCCGTCGGTTTACCTGAGCACCGGCGTCGGCAACAGCGCATTCCGGCAGCTTCCGCCTGACCGCACCGACTGGCAAGCCGGGATCGACGTTTCGGTGCCGATCTACGCGGGCGGCTCCGTCAAGGCGGGCGTTGCAAAGGCGCGGGCGGTGGTGAACCAGCTCAGCGCCGACGAGGAGAGCCTCTCTCTTTCGCTCAAGCGCAGCCTCGCGCAGGCGTGGAAGAGCTTCATCGATGCCTCCGGCAACGTGGATGTGCAGAGAAAATTTCTCGCCGCCGCTTCCGAGCGGGCGCGAATCGCCGACGCGCAGTACTCCGCGGGGCTGGTCTCCTTCAACGAATGGACGATCATCGAAGACAATCTCGTGAGCGCGAAAAAATCATATCTCAACGCCCAGTCCAATCTCCTCTTCACCGAGGCGGCCTGGGTTCAGGCAAAAGGAGGCACTCTTGAAAGCAGGTAAAGCGAAGCTCATCTGGGGAGCGGTCGCCGCCGTCGTCGTCGTCGCCGGATTTTTCATTTTCCGGGCCGTTTTCGACAGCAAGCCGAAGGTTTCGTACCGCGAGTACCGTCCCGAAATCGGCGATATTCGCCAGATGGTTTCGACCACGGCGACCATCAAGCCTCAGAACCGGCTCGAAATCAAGTCGCCCGTGAGCGGACGCATCGACCAGATTCTGGTCAGGGAGGGGGAGTTTGTCAAAAAAGGCCAAGTGCTCGCGCTGGTCAGCTCCACCGAACGGGCGGCGCTGCTCGACGCGGCCACGCAAAAGGGGCAGAGCGAAGTCGATTACTGGAACCGGGTTTATAACCAGACCGCGCTCATTTCGCCCATCGACGGGCAGGTGATTGTCAGCAATCTCAACCCGGGCCAGACCATCACCACCAGCGACGCCGTGCTGGTGCTCTCCGACCGGCTCATCGTGCAGGCCGACGTGGATGAGACCGACATTGGCAACGTCAAAGTCGGTCAGAAGGCGCGGATCAGCCTCGATGCCTATCCCGACATCCGCGTCGAGGGGGTGGTCGATCACATCTATTACGAATCCACGCTGGTCAACAACGTCAATATCTACCATGTGGATATCCTTCCCCTGACGGTGCCGGAGGTGTTCCGGTCGGGTATGAGCGCCAATATCGACATCATCGTCAAAGAAAAAGAGAACGTGCTCACCCTGCCGCTCGCCGCCGTGAGGAGTCAGAACGGCCGGTCGGTCGTGCTGATGCGGGCGGCGGCTCCCGACTCCGTCCGGCGCGTGCCGGTGCGTCTCGGTTTGCAGGACGACAGCAACGTCGAGATCGAGAGCGGCTTGTCGGCTTCGGACGTCGTGGTGGTTCAAAGCAAAGCGTTTGTTCTGCCGAAGGATGATGGCGGAAGCAATCCATTTCTGCCCTCCCCGCCGCGTGACAAGCAGAAGAGAAAAGAATGATCGAAGTCGTTGACATCAGGCGAACCTACACCATTGGCGAGAGTCCGGTTCGCGCCCTCGACGGCGTGAGTCTGAAGATCGGCCAGGGCGAGTTCGTGGCCATCATGGGGGCGTCGGGGTCGGGCAAATCCACGCTCATGCACATTCTCGGCTTGCTCGACGTGCCCGACAGCGGCCAGTACCGCCTGATGGGCAAGGAGGTCGGCAAGCTGAACGGCGATGAGCTGGCCACGCTGCGCAACAACGTCGCCGGTTTCGTGTTCCAGCAGTTCCACCTGCTCGGGCGCATGAGCACCATCGACAACGTGATGCTGCCCTGCATCTACAGCGATGAGCAGGGCGATTTCCGTGCCGATGCGCTCAAAAGTCTTGAAATGGTCGGTCTCGGCCACCGCGCCGGTCATCGTCCAAGTCAGATGTCGGGCGGCGAGCAGCAGCGGGTGGCCATCGCTCGCGCGCTGATTCGCGACCCGATGCTCATCTTCGCCGACGAGCCGACCGGCAATCTCGACACGAAGAATTCGCACGAAATCATGCGGATTCTCACCGAGCTGCACCAGCAGGGCAAGACCGTCATCATGGTGACGCACGAGCCGGACATCGCTGAATATGCCGGGCGGGTGATTACCATGAAGGATGGCAAGATTATCGAAGACCGGAAGCGGGAGGGGATGGAGTTCCGGCCCGAAGCCCTTCCGGCGGTCATGAAGATCGAGCACCAGCCGCTCTTCAAGCCTTCGCGGATGCTCGGCTTCGTTTCGCAGGCGTTCCGGTCGATCACCTCCAACAAGATCAGGACGCTGCTCTCGGTGCTCGGCATTCTGGTCGGCGTCGCCTCGGTGATCGCCATGATGGCGCTCGGCACGGGAGCGCAGGCCTCGATGGAGGAGCGGCTCAAATCGATGGGCTCGAACCTGCTCTCCCTTCGGGGCGGTTCGGCCAGGATTCGCGGCGCGGCGCAGGGCACCGGAACCTTCACGCGCTTCACCGCGCAGGATGCCGAGGCGATTCGGGAGCTCGCTCCGCTGGTCAATTACGTCTCCGGTGATGTAACCGGGTCGGCGCAGATGGTGTATCTCGATAAGAACTGGAACAGCACCGTCGAAGGCGTTGGCTACGATTACGCCAAAATGCGGGATGCGACGCCCACCATCGGGCGATGGTTTACCCGCCAGGAGATCCAGTCGCGCCGCAAGGTGGCCATTGTCGGCACGACCGTGGTTTCCGAGCTGTTCGGCAACGGTGATCCTGTTGGCAAGACGCTCAAAGTCAACCGCATCAACTTCACCATTATCGGCGTCGCGCCCCCGAAAGGCTTTGCCGGACGGCGCGATCAGGACGACGTGGTGCTCATTCCGGTGACGACCGCCATGTACCGGGTGCTTGGCAAGGAGTATTTCGACAGCATCTACGTCGAGGTGTCGAGCGCCGAAAACATCGAACCGGCCAAGCGGGCTATCGACGCGCTCGTCCGCAAACGGCACAAGATTCAGCCCGATGACGACGACTCGTTCAACATCCGCGACATGACGGAGTTCCAGCAGATGCTCAGCGCCACCACCCAGACCATGAGCATGTTGCTCGGCTCGATTGCGGCCATCTCGCTGGTGGTGGGCGGCATCGGCATCATGAACATCATGCTGGTCTCGGTGACGGAGCGCACCCGCGAGATCGGTCTGCGCAAAGCCATCGGTGCGCGGAAGGGGGACATCATGCTTCAGTTCCTGATCGAATCGGTGGGCATGACGCTCACGGGCGGCCTCATCGGCATTGCGGTCGGCATCGGCGTGTCGGTGATGCTCTCGACGTTTGCCGGGTGGGCGGTGCAAACCTCGATGTTCTCGGTGGTGCTCGCCACCGGCTTTTCGGTGCTGATCGGCCTCTTTTTCGGCCTCTGGCCCGCTCGGAAAGCCGCCGCGCTCAAGCCGGTCGAGGCGCTGCGCTACGAATGATCGTTCTCCTCAAACCCGGCTGAGTCGAAGGAGGTCGCGCACGAAAAATATTTTTTGAAAAAAATAAAAAAGCGCGCAAGGAACTTCAGGGATCATCGTCATACTAAGTGTAAGAGATGAGTTGAAAGATCAGATTAGTTATTGTGTTGAATGTTCATGCGTAAGGTTGTGATGTGCTGTTCTTTTTTTGTTGTGTTGAGTGACAGCAGCGTTCCGGTTCTTCTTCGCCACGTTATGTATGGTTGAATGTGATGAGTCAAGATGAATACAGTAGTTGTACAGGTAAATCGCGAAGAAGGACAGGTTGTTGCTGACGTAGCCGGGTGACAGGTTGGTTGATCCTTTCGCCCGGCTTTTTTTTGAAATTTGAAAGCGCTGCTTGCAAAAAACCTCATTTTTTTCTCCTGTTAGTGGCAAAACGGAAAAGCCCGCCTCCATGAAGTTCTGTGGGGGCGGGCTTTTCCGTTTGTATGATGTACAGGCTGTCAGGCCGTGGCGAGCGCTTTCTGCACCTTTTCGGCGGCGTCTCTCAGCCCTTTGGCCGAGATGAGGTTGAGGCCCGATTCGTCGAGCATCTTCTGCGCTTCCGTTGCGTTGGTGCCTTCGAGCCGCACGATCACCGGCACCGTCAGACCGATGTTCTTGGCGGCTTCGATGACGCCTCCGGCCACGCGGTCGCAGCGGACGATGCCGCCGAAGATGTTGACTAAAATCGCCTTGACGTTCTTGTCGCCGAGGATGATCTTGAACCCCTCTTCGACCGTCTTGGGGCTGGCTCCTCCGCCTACGTCGAGGAAGTTGGCCGGTCTGCCGCCGGAGAGCTGGATGAGGTCCATGGTACCCATCGCCAGCCCCGCGCCGTTGACCATGCAGCCGACGTTGCCGTCGAGGCGCACGTAGTTGAGGTTCGACTTCGAGGCTTCGTATTCGAGCGAATCCTCTTCGGTGATGTCGCGCAGTTCGTGGAAATCCTGATGACGGTACAGGGCATTGTCATCGAAGTTGATCTTGGCGTCGAGCGCGAGCACCCGGCCCTCCTTGGTGATGACCAGCGGGTTGATCTCGGCCAGCGAGGCGTCGATGGTGGTGTAGGCTTTGTAAAGCGCTTCGATAAACTTGACGCCGTTGCGGAACTGCTCACCCTTGAGACCAAGGGAAAATGCCGCCTCGCGAGCCTGGAAGCCTTGCAGGCCATAGACCGGATCGACGTGGATCTTGAGCAGTTTTTCCGGGGTCTCTTCGGCCACCTTCTCGATCTCCATGCCGCCTTCGGTCGAGACCATGAGCACGTTGCTCGACGTGGCGCGGTCGAGGGTGATGCCGAGGTAGAACTCCTTGTCGATATTCATCCCCTCTTCGACGAGCAGGCGGCGAACCTCCTTGCCTTCGGGGCCGGTCTGATGCGTCACCAGCGTCGCGCCGAGCATTTTCTGGGCGACCTCGAACACCTCTTCGGGTGATTTGGCGAGTTTGACGCCGCCCGCCTTGCCGCGGCCACCGGCATGAATCTGCGCCTTGACGACCACCACGGGGCTCGATTGCTCCTCGAAGAGCTGCTCTGCCGCCCGTTTTGCTTCTTCAGCCGAAAATGCTACTATGCCCTTCGGAACGGCCACGCCGAACTGTTTCAGGATGCCTTTGCCCTGATACTCATGAATATTCATCGCAGAGGTTCTATGGTTACGGGAGAATGCTTGCCGGTCGGTACCGGGCTTAACGCGGAAAAAAGATTTAAACTTTATGATAACAAAATTTCTCGTCTTACTGAAACCGCTGTGGCTCGTAGCGCACATTTCTTCGAATCATGATGTCTGACCTGAACCACTGCATGGAACTCGCCTTCAGGGAGGCGATCAAGGCGTATGAAAGCAAGGAGGTGCCGGTCGGCGCGGTGGTGCTCGACCCGAACGGCTCGATCATCGGGCGCGGCTACAACCAGGTGGAGACTCTGTCGGACGCCACCGCGCACGCCGAAATGATTGCCCTGACCTCGGCGATGGCCACGCTCGACAGCAAATATCTCGAAGGGTGCACGCTGGCCGTTACGCTCGAACCCTGCCCGATGTGCGCCGGGGCGATCGTGCTGTCGAAAATCAGCCGCGTGGTCTTTGGCGCGTGGGATCCCAAGATGGGCGCGGCGGGAACCGTCCTCAACATCACCGGCTGCAACGCTCTCAACCACCAGCCCGAGGTGTATGGCGGCATCATGGAGCGCAAAGCCGAGAGTTTGTTGCAAGACTTTTTCCGAGGGATGCGGGGGCGGTAAAAAAAGAGAGAAGAGAATCAGGAGGCTGAGGGGGTTTCGTTTGGGTTATACCGTACTGTCTGGTTAAAACTGGAATTGCAACAAAAAAGTGGCCGCATTGTCAATAACCGTTTCCCTTGCCGCTCATGCTTTGGATCATCCGGTACCCGGATAGTTTTTTCCTGAATGATTTGCTGGCGTACGGTACGCCACGATCAGAATGGAAGAGGACTCCTGCTGAGTGAATAACCGATGATCTCCCGATTGAAGAGTTCCATAATCACCGTGAGGTACTACCAACCGCTATCGGTCCACAAGCAGGTCATATCGCTCGTCCAGGTCTCGAACGGCATATCCGGGGAGAAGTCCTGATTCAGGAAATTCGTTTTCCT
>NZ_SDGU01000057.1 GCF_004118635.1 Chlorobaculum sp. 24CR
TACATTATGACTTTTATGAATATATGTGCTCAATTATTACACTTTTATCTTTAACGAAGCAGAGCTTCGGGGAATATATCCCATAGAGATTCAAGGTACGGGCGCGGTATCCTTCCGGATATGGAAAACTCGCAATGACAGAAAATAAAAGAGTGTTTTCCATCGACACGACGCCCACCGCCTTGCATTCAAGTCGCTCTTGACACTTTTTCGACTCACATTAATGGTCGTCTTCGTCACCGTCACCCTCCGCCGGTTTGCCGATCAGCGTGCCGAGCAGTTCCGGGGCCTTCTTGCCGTTGGCCGCCGCGATCTCGGCAATGGTCTCTGATGGCGCGTTCACCGTGACGCCGTCGTTTTTGAGCCGGGCGATCAGCTCGCCGGGGCTTTGTTTTGCGACCAGCGCGACGGTTTCGATGGACGAAGTTTCGAGTGCCTTTGCCGACGCTCTGGCGACGCGCTTGCCGTTTTCGTGTTCGTCATTGCCGAGGAACGGCATGACCGAAACCACCGTCACGACCGCGCACAAGCCGATGATCGACATGGCGAGTTTTTTTGAAAAATAGCCCGTAAAGGCTTTCCAGTTGGCCACGACGTGCAGCGCAACGCCCGCGACCAGCAGCCATCCAAGCCACTCGTGCACCGGCTTGACAAGGCCTTGTTCAAATTTAAAAAACAGCAGCACGCCGGTGACGGCGGAGATCAGAAGCGCCCCGGTGACAAGCGGCGTAGCCCAGGATCGAATGGTAACTTTCATGGTGTCTCAAGGTTTTTGCATGGTGAAATATGTTTCTCAAATGATGACCATCTGGTCAACGGGAATAAACATACCTTCACCCACCTTAAAACAGGGTAAACGGAATCTTAAAAAACGCTTAAAATTTGAAAAGATTTCATCAAAAGCAGGCGAAGCGAATGATCGTCGATTCCAGCTTCACCCTCTCCTGCTGAAGCGACGGTAGAGCGAGATAACCCATAAAACGCAGAAGAGCAGATAGGTGGCCAGAGTGCTCAGGGGATGATCGAGCTTCGAGGCGTTTCCGAGAGAGACCTGAAAGGACTGGTTGACGAAGTCGAGCACGAAGAGCAGCGTACCGGAGCCGAAGAGCAGAATACCGCTTCTGACGTATTTCAGCGTACCGTGAATCCGTTCCGGCGACAGCCAGTACTCCTTGTCGGGAATGTTCAGCCACGAGAGGCGGCCCGACCTCAGGGCGCGGTTCACCACAACGAACATCGCGATGCAGAGACCGCTGATGATGAAGTACCAGAGAAAGAAAACGGTTTTCGGCACCCAGGCGTCCGGATCGCCCGACAAGCCGAAATGGGTGGCAACCTGCTCTGGCAATATGGAGTAGTGGTAGATGGCGTGGCCGACGAACAGGGCGCTGAGCAACGAAAAGAGCGCCAGCGCAAAGGGGTGGTTGTTTTGTTTCGGCGTCATCGGAGGCTCCTTTATGCTGGTTGATCGAAGTGGCGGATTTGACAACAAGATAACGCTCAGCGAAAGTATCTTGCCGTGGGAAAAATTGACGAAGGCACGCCAGGAAAACGCCGAGCGAGACCTCTGAAGTATCCCGGATGGCCAAGGCAGTCGGGATTGTCCGGCTCGGTACAGGCTATTTCATCAACCTGCCACCGCCCGTTATCGTTGTGCAGCAAAGCCGCGAAATCTTCATATCGCTCGCGGCCATCGCTCGACTGCGGCATGGTGTGCACCCAAGCCCATCCCCCGCTGCTGTTCATGGTTAGAACATTAAAAACAACGTCGAGACCGTGCAACTCCTTTACTTTCGAGCGCATGGAGTCGAGTATCGCCTTGCGCTCAGCGCTGCCCGGCTGCGGCGTATGAACAGAGCTGATGCGTCCCTCATTCATCCGGGCTTGCATCGAAGCCGGAACGACGATACCGGCCACTGTCAGAAAAATCGCCAGAACCGGCGCGCATAGAGTTTGCCTGTTTGCCATGTGAAAAGGGATAGGGTTTGATCGGTTCAACGGCAATATACCGCAAACAAACCCCGGTTTCACGCCCCCGCTCAAACCGGCTCATCAGTCCCGTCAGTCCCGTCCATCCCATCAGTCTGATCCGTCTGATCCGTCTCGTCATTCATCATTCTCAGCCGCGCAAAGCGGCGGCTGAGGCGCTTCTGCCGGAAATCATGTTTTTTTCAGCGGTTGTTTTTTCAGCGTTTGAAATTCGGTACTTTACGGCTCATTGGAAAGTGCGTCTCATGCCGCCGTGACCATTACGAAACACCGAGAAATCAAGGATTACATGCTCAAAATTTTCACAAAGATTTTTGGCTCGAAGCACGAAAAAGATGTCAAGAAAATCCAGCCGATCGTCGATAGCATCAATGAAATTTACGGTACGCTCAACTCCCTTTCGGATGAGGCGTTCCGCAACAAGGGCGTGGAGCTTCGCAAAAAAGTGCGCGACAAGCTCCTCCCTTTCGAGACGCAGATAAAAGAGACTGAACACAAGCTTGACCGTCCGGACGTGAGCCTCGAAGAGAACGAAAAGCTCAACGCCCAGCTCGAACAGTTCCGGAACGACTATGAAGAGGCTACGGCGGCGATTCTCGACGAGGTGCTTCCGGAAGCCTTCGCGCTGGTCAAGGAGACCTGCCGACGCCTGAAAGGCTTCACCTACACAGTGATGGGCCGCGAAATGGTGTGGGACATGGTGCCTTACGACGTGCAGCTCATCGGCGGCATCGTGCTGCATCAGGGCAAGATCGCCGAAATGGCCACCGGCGAGGGCAAAACGCTGGTCTCGACGCTGCCGGTATTCCTGAACGCCCTGACCGGGCGCGGCGTGCACGTGGTGACGGTCAACGAGTATCTGGCCCAGCGCGACATGGAGTGGATGCAGCCGGTCTATGCTTATCACGGCCTCTCGACCGGCGTGATTCTGGCGGGCCTCTACTCCAACCAGCGGCGCAACGAGTACCTCTGCGACATCACCTGGGGCACCAACAGCGAGTTCGGTTTCGACTACCTGCGCGACAACATGGCCGGTTCCGAGGAAGAGATGGTGCAGCGCGACTTCTACTTCGGCATCGTTGACGAGGTCGATAGCGTCCTGATCGACGAGGCCCGAACGCCACTCATCATCTCTGGCCCGGTACCCAATTCCGACACCGACACCAAGTACCGCGAAATCAAGCCCTGGATCGAGCAGATCGTCCGGGCGCAGCACAATCTGGTGGCTACCTTCCTCGGTCAGGCCGAAAAAACGCTGAAGGAGAAGCCCACCGATTTCGACGCCGGTCTGGCGCTGCTTCGCGTCAAGCGCGGTCAGCCGAAGAACAACCGCTTCATCAAGATGCTCTCGCAGAGCGGCATCGGCAAGCTCATTCAGTCGGTCGAGAACGAGTACCTGAAGGACAACGCCAGCCGGATGCACGAGGTTGATGATGAGCTGTTCTATGCCATCGATGAAAAGACCAACACCATCGACCTCACCGAAAAGGGGCGCGAGTTCCTGAGCAAGCTGAGCAACCAGGATCAGGATCTGTTCATCCTGCCCGACGTGGGCAGCGAAATCGCGGCTATCGAAGCCGACAAGAACCTCCAGCCCACCGACAAAATCCACAAAAAAGACGAAGTCTATCGACTCTACTCCGAACGTTCGGACAGCCTGCACACCATCAGCCAGCTCCTCAAGGCCTACACGCTTTTCGCAAAGGATGACGAGTACGTGGTGCAGGAGGGGCAGGTGATGATTGTCGATGAGTTCACGGGCCGAGTGCTGGCCGGACGCCGCTACAGCGACGGACTGCACCAGGCCATCGAGGCCAAGGAGAACGTCAAGATCGAGGGCGAAACGCAGACGATGGCCACCATCACCATCCAGAACTACTTTCGTCTCTACAGCAAGCTGGCCGGCATGACCGGTACCGCCGAGACCGAGGCGTCGGAGTTCTTCGAGATTTACAAGCTTGACGTGGTGGTGATTCCGACCAACCGCCCGATCTCCCGCCGCGATTTTGACGACCTGGTCTATAAAACGCGCCGCGAGAAGTACAACGCCATTGTCGGCAAGGTGCAGGAGCTGATCTCGAAGGGCCAGCCGGTGCTGGTCGGCACGGCGAGCGTCGAGGTGTCGGAGACGCTGTCGAGGATGCTCCGCGCCAAGCGCGTTGAGCACAACGTGCTCAACGCCAAGCAGCACGCCCGCGAGGCGGAC
This sequence comes from Chlorobaculum sp. 24CR, assembly GCF_004118635.1. Lineage (GTDB taxonomy): Bacteria > Bacteroidota > Chlorobiia > Chlorobiales > Chlorobiaceae > Chlorobaculum. Next base: position 4,196 of record NZ_SDGU01000057.1, read on the forward strand.
ATCGTCGCCATGGCCGGTCAGAAAGGCGCCGTGACCATCGCCACCAACATGGCAGGTCGAGGCACCGACATCAAGCTCGGCGCAGGCGTGCGCGAGAATGGCGGCCTGTTCATCCTCGGCTCGGAACGCCACGAGGCGCGGCGCATCGACCGCCAGCTCCGTGGCCGCGCCGGACGCCAGGGCGATCCCGGCGAGTCGATCTTCTACGTCTCGCTCGAAGACGAGCTGATGCGCCTGTTCGGCTCGGATCGCGTCATCGCGGTGATGGACCGGCTCGGCCACGAGGAGGGCGACGTGATCGAGCACTCGATGATTACCAAGTCTATCGAACGCGCCCAGAAGAAGGTCGAGGAGCAGAACTTCTCGATCCGCAAGCGCCTGCTCGAATATGACGATGTGATGAACCAGCAGCGCGAGGTGATCTACACCCGCCGCCGCAAGGCGCTCAAGATGGAGCGCCTGAAGACGGACATCATGGACTTGTTGCAAGACTACAGCCAGACCGTAGTCAAGAAGTTCCACGACGCTGGCGATCCGGCGGGGCTGGAGGAGCAGGTGCTGCGCGAGTTGTCGGTCGAGTTCCGGCCCGACGCCTCGGCCTTCGAGCGCGAACCGTTCGAGCAGACCGCCGAAGCGCTTTTCAAGACCGCCAGCGAATTCTACCACCGCAAGGAGAACTCGCTCCCGGACGAGATCATGCAGCAGATCGAAAAGTACGCCGTGCTCTCGGTAATCGACCAGAAGTGGCGCGAGCACCTGCGCGAAATCGACGGCTTGCGCGAGGGCATCAACCTGCGCGCCTACGGCCAGAAAGACCCGCTGCTCGAATACAAGCAGGAGGCCTACAAACTCTTTGTCGAGCTGCTGCGCGAAATCGAGCACGAAACCCTGTCGGTGGCCTTCAAGCTCTTTCCGATCACGCAGGAGGAGTCAGAGGAGATCGAAGCCCGCCAGCGCCGCCAGGCCGTGCGCCAGGAGCGGCTCGTGGCGCAACACGCCGAAGCCGAAAGCGCCTACCAGGTCGCCGCCGATGGCGGCATGGACGCCACGCTCTCGATGCCCGGCGACGAAATCGTCATTCAGCAACCGGTGCGAGCCGAAAAGAAGCCGGGCCGCAACGACGAATGCCCCTGCGGCAGCGGCAAGAAATACAAAAACTGCTGCGGCGCGGGGGAATGATGAATTATGAATTGAAAGAATTGCCCGTAGGGGCGGGTCTCGCGCCCGCCCTTTCATCTTCAATCCTATAGGTCGTATAAGACTTATAGGACTTATAAGACCTATTCGACCTACAAAAAGCTATCACCAATGAGCACCGAACCTGAAGTGAACCTGCAACTGGCCCAGGAGCATGGCCTGAACGAAGAGGAGTACGCCAAAATCTGTGACGTACTTGGCCGCACTCCATCATTCACCGAGCTTGGCATCTACTCGGTGATGTGGTCGGAGCATTGCAGCTACAAGAACTCCATCGCCGTGCTCAAGACCCTGCCGCGCGAAGGCGCTTCGCTGCTGACGCAGGCTGGCGAGGAGAACGCGGGCCTTGTCGATATTGGCGACAACCTCGCCGTGGCCTTCAAGATCGAGTCGCATAACCACCCCTCGGCGGTCGAGCCATACCAGGGCGCGGCGACCGGCGTCGGCGGCATTCACCGCGACATCTTCACGATGGGCGCGCGCCCGGTGGCCTCTCTCGACTCGCTGCGCTTCGGCTCACCGCGCGACCCGCGCGTACGCTACCTCGTGGACGGCGTGGTGCGCGGCATCGGCGACTACGGCAACTCGTTCGGCGTACCGACCGTGGCGGGCGAGATTTACTTCGAGGAGTGCTACACCGGCAACCCGCTGGTCAACGCCATGTCGGTCGGCCTGGTGGAGCACCACAAAACCGTCAGCGCCACGGCGCACGGCAAGGGCAACCCGGTGCTGATCGTCGGCTCCTCGACCGGGCGCGACGGCATCCACGGCGCAACCTTCGCGTCGGAAGAGCTGAGCGAGGCATCGGAGGACAAGCGCCCGAGCGTGCAGGTGGGCGACCCGTTCGCCGAAAAGCTGCTGCTCGAAGCGACACTCGAAGCGATTGCAACCGGCGCGGTCTCCGGCTTGCAGGACATGGGCGCGGCGGGGCTGACCAGCTCCACCTCAGAGATGAGCGCGCGCGGCATCGAAAAGAACGGCAGCGGCGGCATCGAGATCGACCTCGACCTGACGCCCGCCCGCGAGAAGGGTATGACAGCCTACGAGTTGATGCTCTCCGAATCGCAGGAGCGGATGCTGATCGTCTCCGAAAAGGGGCGCGAACAGGAGATCATCGACGTCTATAAAAAATGGGATGTGAACGCCGTGGTGATCGGCCAGGTGACGGACGACAACATGCTGCGCGTCCGCCAGCACGGCGAGGTGGTGGCCGAAATTCCCGCCATGTCGCTGGTGCTCGGCGGCGGCGCTCCGGTCTATATCCGCGAGGCGGTCGAGAAAAAGCCCGACACTCCGGCGGCTGACCTCGCGCCGGACAGTTCGCTCGACTTCAAGGCGCTCTCGCTGCAACTGCTCTCACGCCCCAACATCGCCAGCAAGGCGTGGGTTTACCAGCAGTATGATTCGATGGTACAGACCAACACCGTCACCCCGGCGGGCCAGACCGACGCGGCGGTGATCCGCATCAAGGGCACCAGAAAGGGCCTCGCGATGAAGACTGACTGCAACTCACGCTACGTCTATCTCAACCCGAAATCGGGCGGCGCGATTGCCGTGGCCGAGTGCGCGCGCAACATCGCCTGCACCGGCGCCAGGCCGCTCGCCGTCACCAACTGCCTGAACTTCGGCAATCCCTACAAACCGGAGGTTTACTTCCAGTTCAAGACCTCCGTCGAGGGCATGGGCGATGCCTGCCGCATGTTCGACACCCCGGTAACCGGTGGAAACGTGAGCTTTTACAACGAAACCTCGCTTGGCGGCGGACGCACGGCGATCTACCCGACGCCGACCATCGGCATGATCGGGCTGCTCGACGACATCGACAATCTGGTGGAATCGACCTTCTGCAAGGCAGGCGACGCCATCGTGCTCTTCGGCGATCCCGAACTCACGCTCGACGGCTCGGAGTACCTCGTGATGCAGTACGCTACGCCCGGCGCGGACTCGCCCGCAGTCGATCTGAAGCACGAGAAAAACCTTCAGGAGCTGCTCGTTACGCTGGCGGCGAAAAAGCTGGTCAACTCGGCGCACGACGTTTCGGATGGCGGCCTTGCCGTCACGCTTGCCGAAAAATCGATCATGAACCGCGACCGGATGCTCGGCTTCGAGGTCGATCTCGAATGCGCGAATTCGGACCGTGCGGCGCTCCAGAAGCTGCTCTTCTCCGAAGCGCAGGGGCGCGTGGTGATCTCGGTCGATCCCGGCAGGGCAGGCGCGGTGATCGAGGAGGCCGACCACCTGAATGTCCCGGTGCGCGTCATCGGCAAGGTGACGCCTGCCGAAGCCAGCATCGCCGTGAATGGCAGGCCGGTAGCGGAGTTTTCGATTGACGAACTGCTGCACGCCTACAACCATGCGCTGGAGTCGGCACTGCACCTTGAGGAGTTGTAAACAAAGAGAGACAAAGGAGTTCAGGAACGAAAAGACGAAGATAGAAAGGAGAGCAACGATGAATGCGGTATTGACGGCGCGGGAGATGAGCCTGGCGGATCGGGCGGCTATCGAGGAGCTGCGCACCGGGGAGAGTCGGCTGATGGAGCTTGCCGGGCGCGAAACCGTGCGGATGATCGTGGAGCGGTTCGAGAGCGGCCGGAGCCTCGACGGGGTCTCGACGCTCATCGTCTGCGGCAAGGGCAACAATGGCGGCGACGGCTTCGTCGTGGCGCGACACCTGTTGAATCGGGGGGCGAAGGTTGATGTGCTGCTGGCGTGGCCGGAGGAGGAGCTTGCCGGGGTGAACCTCGAAGGGCTGCACATCCTCAAGGCGTACCGGCGCTACAACGAGGGCCTCAGAATTTTCACCGGAATCGACGAAGCACGAACCGCCGTTGGCGCGACCGCATACCAGGTCATCGTGGACGCCATCTTCGGCACCGGCCTCAAGATTGACGCGGACGATCCGGAGCTCCGCGAACCGGCCAAATCGGCCGTCGAACTCATCAACTTCGTCAACGACCACTCCGAAGCGGTGACGGTGGCCGTCGATCTTCCGTCCGGGCTGGATGCGACCAGCGGCCGCGCTTCAGAACCGTGCGTGAAGGCGGACATGACCGTCACCATGGCCTTCCTCAAGACCGGATTTTTCCAGAACGCCGGACCAACGCACTGCGGAGAGATTCAGACCGCCGAAATCTCGATCCCGGAGTTCCTCGTCGAGCCGACCTCCTGCCTCTTGGTGGACGAAACTTTCGCGGCGGAGAGCTACCTGTTGCGCGACCCGTCGAGCGCCAAGCACCTGAACGGCAAGGTGCTGCTCGTCACCGGCTCGACAGACGGCGGCGGCTCGATGCTTGGCGCAGCCCTGCTCGCCGCCCGCGCCGCCGTCAAGACCGGCGCGGGCTACGTTTGCGCCTCGCTGCCCGACGGCCACGCATCGGTGATGCACAGCTTCGCGCCGGAAGTGGTAGTGATCGGGCGCGACATGGTTTCGATCATCGAAAAGGCGAAATGGGCCGACGCCATCGTGATCGGCTGCGGCATCGGACGAAGCGAGGAGGCGCAAGAGCTGGTCGAAACGCTGCTCTGCACGCCCGAAATCACAGAAAAAAAGCTGGTGCTCGATGCCGATGCGCTCTACGCCATCGCCGAACGCAATCTGTTCGACCAGATCGCCGGCCTCGAAGACGCGGTGCTGACGCCACACGCAGGCGAGTGCAGCCGGTTGAGCGGCCTGTCGGTCGAGGACATCATGGTCTCGCCAATCGACACGGCGCGGATGCTCGCCGAGGAGTGGAACGCCAACCTGCTGCTCAAGGGCGCGCCCACCTTCGTCGCCTCGCCATCGGGCATGGTGCTCATCTCGAACAGCGGCACCGAAGCACTCGCCTCGGCGGGCACCGGCGACGTGCTCTCCGGCATGGTCGGCGCGCTCGCCGCCAAGGGCCTCGACACCCACGAAGCCGCCGCCGCCGCTGCGTGGCTGCACGGCCGGGCCGGAGACCTCGCCTCGAACGTCTCGAGCCTGGTCTCCTCGGTGGACGTGCTGCAAGCGATTCCGCAAGCCGTCCTGGAATTGTTCGAAAGCGAGGAGTGAAACCCCAAAAATGCCAAAGGGCAGCTCGAAAGCTGCCCCCGATGGTTTCTTTACACTCTTTCTTCCATAAGTCCTATAGGTCGTATAAGTCCTATACGTCCCATAGGATAACAGAATAACGCCAGCTTTATTGCCCTGCGTTGCTCTTTAAAAACCTCTTGATATTTCTTGCGGCCTGGCGGATTCGCTCTTCGTTTTCGATCATCGCCACCCTCACATACTCATCGCCGTAGGCGCCAAAGCCTATGCCGGGGCTGACGGCGACCTTGCCCTCCATCAGCAGTTTCTTGCTGAATTCGAGGCTGCCCATGCCGCGCAACGGTTCGGGAATCCTCGCCCACACGAACATCGAGGCGCGGGGCGTCACAATGTCCCAACCGGCATTGGCGAAGCTCGAAATGAGCACGTCACGCCGCTTGCGATACACCTCGCTGATCTCGCGGACGCAGCTCTGGTCTCCGGTGAGCGCGATGGTCGAGGCGACCTGGATGGGGGTAAAGGTACCGTAATCGAGCCAGCTCTTGATTTTTTCGAGAGCACCGACAAGCTTGGCGTTGCCCACCATGAAGCCCATGCGCCAGCCCGCCATGTTGTAGGTTTTCGAGAGCGTGTAGCTTTCGACAGCCACATCCTTGGCCCCCGGCACCTGAAGGATCGACGGAGTCACGTAGCCATCAAAGGTAATTTCGGCATACGCGATGTCACTGATGATGTAAAATCGTTCTCGGCGCGCCAGCTCGACCAGACGCTCGTAAAACGGGAGATCGACGGTGGCTGTGGTCGGGTTGTTCGGAAAGTTGACCACGAGGTACTTCGGCTTGGGGGACGACTCGCGGAACACGGTCTCGATGTTGTGGAAAAAAGCCTCCTCGTCGAGCGTGTAATCCTCGCTCATCTCAAGCTTCATGCGATGCACGTTCCCCCCGGCGAGGATGAACGCCTGCGAGTGAATCGGGTAGCACGGATCGGGTACGATGGCCAGGTCGCCCGGATTGGTAATCGCCTGCACCAGGTGAACATAGCCCTCCTTCGACCCCATCGTCACCACCACCTCGCGGTCGAGATCGAGATCGACATTGTACTTGTTGCGATACCAGCCGCCGACCGCGCCGCGCAGTTTGTAGATGCCTTTCGACACCGAATAGCCGTGCGTCCTGGGTTTCTGGACACTCTCGACAAGCTTGTCGATGATGTGCTGGGGCGTCGGGCCGTCGGGGTTGCCCATCGAGAAATCGATGACATCCTCCCCTGCCCGGCGCTCGGCCATCTTCAGTTCGTTGACGGCGGCAAACACATATTTTGGCAGTCTCTTGATCTTGTCGAATTCAATCTCGTCGAACATGGTTTCTGGTTTCGGAATATCGTTGATGCAGCAGCGCTGAATTTTTTGTCAAAACAAACTCAATCATAAACAAAAAGCCGTTGATCTCCATAGGGGAACTTCCAAAAATAGCGCCTCCGTTCATGGAAATCACCACGGCGGCCGGATTGCTCAGAGCTGCGAGGTGCAGTTCGGGCAGCGCACAGCTTTTGACGGAATGGCTGAAAAACAGAACGGGCACTCTTTGGTATCGGGAAGCGCCGCCAGAGCCGGGGGCTTCTCGGCAATTTTGCGAAGCCGGTTGATGCCGCGAACAAGAAAAAAGACGGCAATGGCCAGAATCAGGAAGCTGATGGACGCATTGATAAACAAGCCGTAATTGAGCGTGACTGCTCCGGCTCGCTGCGCCTGATCGAGCGCGATGTACGGCCCCGGCGCAGCTCCCTCCTTGAGCACGACGAACAGGTTTGAAAAATCGACTCCGTTGAGCAGAAGGCCGAGCGGCGGCATCAAAACGTCGCCGACCAGTGACTTGACGATTCCGGTGAAGGCTCCGCCGATGATGATGCCCACCGCCATATCGACTACATTGCCCTTGAGGGCGAACTCTCTGAACTCTTTCAGCATAGTCGTCGTTATTTGTTTTTTACCTGATTGCACACATTACATAGATACAACCTTCAGGGAAGGTTAAGAAAATAAACCCCCTTAATTGGACATTAGTGTATTTTTTGTTACAATAAAAGCTCATGTCTTTGTAGAACCCGCACGAATTCATCCAGTAATAGCAGGCATCCTCGAAGCATTGACGTAGTATTTTACGCACCACCACTACCAAAACGGTTGGCTCGCGCTCAAAACGTCAGGCGGTTTCCGGGATACCATAACATCAGCAGTCATCAATCGATGGAGCATACTATCCGTACAGATTCATTGAAACGGCAGCTCGAACAGGCGACCGGCAACAACTACGCCTGCTGCTATCAATGCGGCAAATGCACCGCCGGATGTCCCGCTGGCGGCTTCATGGACAATCCGCCAGCCAGAATCATGCGCCTCGTGCAGGCCGGGTACGTCGAGGAGGCCATGCAGAGCGACTCTCTCTGGTACTGCATCGGCTGCATGACCTGCACGGCGCGCTGCCCGCAGAACATGGAGATCGCCGGAACGATGGATGCTGTCCGCGAGATGGCGCTCAGGAGCGGCATCGTTTCATCCGACAAGGCCAAAAAGCTGGTCACCGCCTTCCACACCTCGTTCCTCAACACGGTGCGCAAAAGCGGCCGTTTGCAGGAACTCGCGCTGGTCAACAGCTACAAGCTGCGCACCCGTACTTTTTTGCAGGACGCTGGCGCAGGCCTGAAGATGATGAAGCAGGGCAAGATCAATCCGGTCACGGCCATCACGGCGAAAGAGACCGTCGAGCAGAAGGAAGAGATCGAGAAAATATTCCAGCTCGCCGAAGGCGTTGCTCACACCGCTGCGCCGAAACGCAAGCCCGTCAAGCGCACTTTCAAGCCTGACGAGCCGCTCAAAATCACGCCCGGCATGACGATTGGCTACTATCCCGGCTGCTCGCTCTCCGGCACGGCCAAGGATTACGACATCTCGATTCGCAAGATGTGCGACCGGCTCGGCGTCAGGCTCCACGAAATCGAGGATTGGAACTGCTGCGGCGCAAGCTCTGCTCACGCCACCAACCACAAACTCTCCGTGCTGCTTCCGGCGCGGAACCAGGCCTTGGCCGACCGGCAGGGCCTCGACTACGTGCTCACCCCCTGCGCCGCCTGCCTGAACCGGCAGGTTACGGCTCGCAAGGCGCTCAAGGAGTCCGAAGAGCTTCGGAACGAACTCAAAAGCGTGATGGGTTACGAAACCGAGAGCAAGGCGCAGTTCATCGGCGTCATGCAACTACTCGAAGGCATGGCTCCCGAAGAGATCAAAAAGCGCGTCACCCACCCGCTCAAGGATATGCCGCTGGCCTGCTACTACGGCTGCCTCCTGGTGCGTCCGTTCGACGCGATGGGCTACGACGACCCGGAAAATCCGACCAAGATGGAGGCGATCATCGAGGCGCTCGGCGCCAAGCCGGTTGACTGGGCCTACAAGGTCGAGTGCTGCGGCGCGGGGCTGACGATGGCCCAGCAAGAGATGATCGAGGACTTGACGCACAAAATCGCCAAAAACGCCACGATTAATGGCGCAGGCGGTTTCGTGGTGGCTTGTCCGCTCTGCCACACCAACCTCGACATGCGTCAGGCTGGAATGCGCAAACGCTACAACGACGTTGGTGAGATGCCGGTGTACTACATTTCGGATCTGGTCGCGATGGCGTGCGGCGCGAGTCCCGAAGAGGTGGCGCTCGACAAGCACTTCGTTCCGGCGACCGGCATGGTCAGAAACCTTTAATCCGCTCGCGGTGTATGAGAAAAAAAGGTTTGAATCGTACATTGAGGGTTTCCATCAGGTTGTCTGTCCGTCCGTTACCGGCAACGCCCCGTCATCCGGCGGGTCACTCTCCTGATCGTCCGAGACCATTTTCAGCATCCTGTTTTGACAGAATATGTATCTGAAAAAAAAGCAATCGGACAAGAAAGGAATCTCAACACGCACAGTTTGAAACGCGCCGCTGAACAGAGCGGCACAAGGGACTGATTGTCCCCATAGTATCGTGGCACTCCGGTGCCGGAAACATCATAAACCCAGGGCTTCAGGATGGCAAAAATAGGAGTCTTCGTTTGTCACTGCGGTGAAAATATCGCCTCGAAGGTCGATACGGGCAACCTTGTCAAGGCATTGTCCGACCATCCCGGCGTGGAAATCTGCAACGAGTATAAATATTTCTGCTCCGATCCAGGACAGGAGACGGTCAAACGCGCGATCAGGGAGAACAACCTGACGGGCGTCGTGGTGGCGGCCTGTTCGCCGAGGATGCACGAAACGACCTTCCGCAAGGCGTGCGCCGAGGCCGGACTCAACCCGTACATGCTTGAGCTGGCCAACATCCGCGAGCAGTGCTCCTGGGTGCATTCGGACAAGGATCAGGCCACCGAAAAGGCGATCGAGATCACCCGCTCGCTGGTCGAAAAGGTGAAGCGCAACAACGAGCTGAAACCGATCTCCGTGCCGGTCACGCGCCGTGCTCTGGTCATCGGCGGCGGCATCGCGGGCATCCAGGCAGCACTCGACATCGCCGGAGCTGGGCGCGAAGTGATTCTCGTCGAGCGCGAACCCTCGATTGGCGGCCACATGTCGCAGCTCTCCGAGACCTTCCCGACGCTCGACTGCTCGCAGTGCATTTTAACGCCACGCATGGTGGAGGCGATACAGCATCCGAACATCAAGGTACTGACGTATTCAGAGGTCGAAGAGGTGGACGGCTACATCGGCAACTTCAAGGTGAAGGTGCGCAAAAAGGCGCGCTACGTCGATATGGACAAGTGCACCGGCTGCGGCGACTGCATCCAGAAGTGCCCGGTCAAGAAAATTCCGAGCGAATTCGAGTGCGGCCTCGGCAACCGTACGGCGATCTACACCCCCTTCGCGCAGGCCGTACCGAACGTGCCGGTGATCGACAAGAACCGCTGCACCTACTTCAAGAACGGCAAGTGCAAAATTTGCCAGAAGACCTGCCAGATCGAAAACTGCATCGATTTCGAGATGCAGGACACCTACGAGGAGTTCGAGATCGGAGCGATTGTCGTGGCCACCGGCTTCCAGATTCAGGATACCACCCTCTACGGCGAGTACGGTTACGGCAAGTACAAAGACGTCATCACCGGCCTGAGCTTCGAGCGTCTCGCTTCGGCGAGCGGCCCGACTGCCGGAAAAATTCTGCGCCCGTCGGACGGCAAGGAGCCGGAGACCGTGGTCTTCATCCAGTGCGCCGGATCGCGCGACCCGTCGAAGGGCGTCAAATACTGCTCCAAGATTTGTTGCATGTACACGGCAAAACACGCCATGCTCTACGCCCACAAGCATCACGACGGCAACAGCAAGATTTTCTACATGGACATCCGCGCCGCGGGCAAGGGGTATGACGAGTTCACCCGCCGCGCCATTGAGGAGGATGAGGCCGAGTACCTGCGGGGCCGCGTCAGCAAAGTGTTCGAGGAGAACGGCAAGCTCGTCGTGCGCGGCGTCGATACGCTGCTCGGCAAGCCGGTCGAGGTCAAGGCCGACATGGTGGTGCTCGCCACGGCCATCGTGCCCCAGCCCGACGCCAAGGAGTTCGCCAAGAAGATCGGCATCGGCTACGACGAGTACGGCTTCTACAACGAGGCGCACCTGAAGCTTCGCCCGGTCGAAACCGCCACCGCCGGCATCTACCTCTGCGGAGCGTGCCAGTCGCCGAAGGACATTCCCGACTCGGTCGCCCAGGCCTCGGCCACGGCAGCCAAGGTGCTCGGTCTGTTCAGCCGCGAGCAGCTCGAACGCGAGCCGGTGGTGGCCGCCGTCGGCGAATCGACCTGCGCTGGATGCTGGGGCTGCGTGTCGGCTTGTCCGTACAACGCAATCGAGCAAAAGGAGATACGCGACCGGAACGGCAATCTCGTCAAAGAGGTGGCCAGCGTCAATCCCGGCCTTTGCCAGGGGTGCGGCACCTGCGTGACCTTCTGCCGCTCGAACAGCATTGATCTGGCGGGATTCACCGAAAAGCAGATATTCGCCGAAGTGATGGCGCTCTGACCAGGCGCCGCGACCGTGACAGCAACCGAAACCAAACAAGCGACCGATTCAGCCGATGAGCGACCCATTTGAACCGAAAATCGTGGCTTTTGTCTGCACCTACTGCACCTACGCGGGCGCAGATCTTGCAGGCACGAGCCGTCTGAAATACGCGCCGAACGTCAGGATCGTGCGCCTCCCCTGCACGGGACGCATCAGCCCGATGTTCATCCTCAAGGCATTGCAGAAAGGAGCCGACTCCGTGCTCGTGAGCGGTTGCCATCCGGGCGACTGCCACTTCACCTCGGGCAACTACCATGCCCGTCGCCGTTGGACGGTCTTCCGCGCACTGCTCTCCTTCACGGGCATCCCGGAGGAGCGCATTCGCTTTTCGTGGATCAGTGCCGCCGAGGGGGCCAAGTTCGCCGAGCTTATCAACGAAATCACCGACGACACCCGCAAGCTCGGTCCGTTCACGCAGTACCAGGAGCTGCAAAAAGTCATCGAAACCCAGTCTTCGTACTAATCAATGGGAATACAGGAACAATACAGAAGTGAAGCCGCCGCGCTGCTCTCGTCGGGCGAGGTGAAGCTGGTCATCGGCTTCGGCGCGGGATCGACTGCCGACCGCCGCCGTCCGCTCTTCGCCCGCACACCCGAAGAGGCGCAAAAGTTCGTGCTCGACGCGGCCTGCATCGCGAACCTCTCGACCTACCTCGTCGCCGAGGGCTTGCTTTCGGACGGCAAGAAGGTGGGGGTTTTCCTCAAGCCGGACGGCATCCGCAGCGTCAATATCCTCATCTCGGAGGCGCAGCTCAAGCCTGAGCAGGTGGTGATTCTCGGCTACGCCATCGAGAGCGGCAAGGATGTCGCAGCGCTCGAAGGACGTAACATTTCGGATTTCAGCATTGGCGAAAAAATCAGGAAGCTGACACCGCCGCCCCACGTCATCGAGGCCGCCGAAAAGATCGAGGCGATGAGCGCGGAGGAGCGGTTCGAGTACTGGAAAGAGGAGTTCTCGAAGTGCATCAAGTGCTACGCCTGTCGCCAGGTCTGCCCGATGTGCTACTGCCGCCGCTGCATCGTTGACGTCAACCAGCCGCAGTGGGTCAGCACCTCGTCGCACACGCTCGGCAACTTCGAATGGAACCTCGTCCGCGCCTTCCACCTGGCGGGACGCTGCGCCTCCTGTGGCGCCTGCGACCGAGCCTGCCCGGTGAACATTCCGCTCCGGCTCGTCAACTACCGCATGGGCAAGGAGGTGCGCAGCGCCTTCGATTACGTCGCTGGCGAAAACAGCGACCAGAAACCGGTGCTCGCGAGCTTCAAGCAGGACGACCCCGAGACCTTCATTCTTTAAGCATCCGGACAAGCATGACCAGAATACTTCTCAGGAACAAACTCGACGACTGCATCGCCGCCTGGCAAAAAGCCGGTTTCAGCGTCCTCGCGCCGGTGAAGCGGCACGAGATGAGCAGCTTCGGCGAGGTGCGGAAGGCCGATGAGATGGCCCTCGACCTCGTTCTGACCGAGCGCACCATCAAGGATCAGTTCTTCCCGCAGACCGAGCCGCTCATCAAATACAAGATCGGCAAGCACCAGATCGACAGCGAAACCATGACGCCGCCTGAAAAGAAGCGCGTCTTCTTCGGCGTCCGTCCATGCGACGCATCGGGCCTGGCCATCGACGACCCGCTCTTCGGCTGGGACTACAAAGACGACTACTGGTTCGGTCGCCGCGAAAACTCGGTGATCGTCACCATCGCATGCTCGCAGGCGGACGACTTCTGCATGTGCACCTCGGTGAAGCTCTCGCCCGACAGCACGAAAGGGGCCGACGTGATGCTCCGCCCGCTCTCGGACGGCAGCGGCTGGCAGGTCGAGGCGATGAGCGACCGTGGCACTGCGCTGGTTGAGACGATCTCTTCGCTCCTGCAGGAAAGCTCAGCCGAAGCCGCGCCCGTGCCGCAGGTCGCCGAAAAGTTCGATGTCGAAAAGGTGATGGAGTGGCTCGCCGACAAGGAGAACTTCGAAAGCCAGTTCTGGAAGGATATCGCCCTGCGCTGCGTCGGCTGCGGAAGCTGCACCTTTCTCTGCCCCACCTGCCACTGCTTCGACATCCAGGACGAGGGCGACACCTACCAGGGCATCCGGCGCAAAAACTGGGACAGTTGCTCCTTCGCGCTCTTCACGATGCACACCTCCGGCCACAATCCGAGGAACACGCAATCGACCCGCTGGCGTCAGCGCATCATGCACAAATTCAACTACTACCAGGGCAAGTTCGGCGTCAACAGTTGCACCGGCTGCGGCCGCTGCACCCGCCAGTGCCCGGTGGACATGGGTATTACCGAAACTCTGCAAGCGATTACAAATTTACCGAGGTGACACAAGACCGATACCATACCCACGACATGATCTACAGCCCGTTTCCGATGCGGGTTGTGTCGAAACGCACGGAGGCTCCCGGCGTCAACACGCTCAAGCTCGAATTCGTCAAAGAGGAGGATCACGAGTTTTTCAAGGCGAACTACAAGACCGGCATGTTCGGCCTGTACGGCATTTTCGGCGAGGGCGAAAGCACCTTCTGCGTCGCCAGCCCGGAGACCCGCAAAGACTATATCGAATGCACCTTCCGCCAGTCGGGCCGGGTGACTTCGACGCTCGCCAACACCGACGCGGGCGACATCGTGACCTTCCGAGGTCCGTACGGCAACCGCTTCCCGATCGAGCAGTTCGAGGGCAAGAACCTGCTCTTCATCGCGGGCGGCATCGCCCTTCCGCCGACGCGCAGCGTGATCTGGTCGTGCCTCGACCAGCGTGAGAAGTACAAGGGCGTGACGATTGTGTACGGCGCGAGAACCGTGGCCGATCTGGTCTATAAGGATGAGCTGGACGAGTGGAAAAAGCGCGACGACGTGCGGCTCGTCTTGACGGTCGATCCCGGAGGCGAAACGCCGGACTGGCAGGATCACGTGGGCTTCGTGCCGACCATTCTCGAACAGGCCGCCCCGTCGCCGGAGAACACCATCGCCGTACTCTGCGGCCCGCCGATCATGATTAAATTCACGCTGGCGGCGCTCGAAAAACTCGGTTTCACGGCCGAGAACGTCTATACAACGCTCGAAAACCGCATGAAATGCGGCGTCGGCAAATGCGGCCGCTGCAACGTGGGATCTGTTTATATCTGCAAGGAAGGCCCGGTCTTCACCGCCGCCGAAGTGCAGGCCATGCCGCAGGCGGATTTGTAGAGGCTATTTTTTCATATTTGAATAAAAAAGCCCGAATAATATTTCCGGGCTTTTTTTATTTTTCTGCCAGTCACAATTGAAGTAAAAAAATTATCGAAACAGCATTCTATTTGAACAATGACCTGATGACCATTAAACAAGACTAAACTGCCTTTTAATACACCTAAAGGGTTCCAAACGGAGATTCGCATGAAAATCGAAAGTATCAAGCTTCATAATTTCAAAGCCTTCAAAGAGGCAACGCTAAAAGATATTCCACATTTATGCGTCGTTGTCGGTGCTAATGGCACAGGCAAATCTACCCTTTTTGATGTTTTTGGTTTTCTACGTGACTGCCTTATCTACAATGTAACAACGGCATTGCAAACTCGTGGCGGATTTCAGGAAGTATTGAGTCGTGATGCTTCCGACAAAAAGATTACCATCGAGTTACAGTTCCGAATGCCAATCACTAAAGTAGAACGACTGGTAACATATTTTCTGGTTATAGCACAAGAAAATGGACGGGTTGTAATCGAAAGGGAAATACTTCGTTACAAACGCGGCAGGCACGGCTCGCCATTTCACTTTCTGGATTTCAGCAAAGGAAGTGGATATGCTGTCTTAAATGAGGAAGATTTTAACAAAGCCGAAGAAGAGCTGGAAAGAGAAAGCCAAACTCTTGACAAATCAGATATTCTTGCAATAAAAGGACTCGGACAATTTCAGCGTTTTAAGGCGGCAAATGCATTCAGACAACTGATCGAAAACTGGCATATTTCTGATTTTCATATAAATCTTGCCAGAGGAAGTAAAGACATTGCCGGATACTCAGACCATCTTTCAGTTACCGGCGACAACCTTCAGCTTGTGGCAAACAGATTGTATCAAAACGAACGGCCCGTGTTCGAAAAAATCATCGAGCAGATGAAAAAAAGAGTTCCAGGAATCGATAATGTTGAACCCGAAGAAACTCGCGATGGACGCTTGCTTTTAAAATTTCAGGATGGATCGTTCAAAGACCCATTCGTTGACAAATATGTCTCTGATGGCACCATCAAGATGTTTGCTTATCTAACGCTTCTGTACGATCCTACCCCCCATCCGCTACTTTGCGTCGAAGAACCGGAAAATCAGCTTTACCCGAAACTGCTCTGGGAGCTGGCCGAAGAATTCCGTGCATATTCCAATCGAGGCGGACAAGTTTTTGTTTCTACTCATTCGCCTGATTTTCTCAATGCTATCAGAGTCGAAGAGGTATTCTGGCTCGAAAAAAATGAGGGATACACGCAAGTCCGAAGAGCGCTCGACGATCAACAAATCGTAGCATACATGAAAGATGGAGATCAGATGGGCTACCTCTGGGAACAAGGATTTTTACAGGGGGCAGATCCAAAATGAGAAATATTGTTTTCTTTCTGGAAGAACCGTCTGCACAAGAAATGCTCGAAGGTCTTTTATCGAAAATAGTCCCACCAGAGATCAATATCCGTTATCTGGTTTTTCGTGGCAAGCAGGACCTTGAGAAAAATCTTTTCAGAAGATTGAGGGGATGGATTTTACCCAATTCGAGCTTTCTTGTTCTTCGGGATCAGGATTCCGGCGATTGCGCGATTATCAAAAAAAAGCTTGCCGATATTTGTGAAAGCACAGGGAAAAAAGGTGTTTTGGTCAGAATAGCTTGCCGGGAACTCGAAAGTTTTTATCTTGGCGACCTTGAAGCTGTTGAAAAAGGTTTGGAAATAAACAGAATCAGCTCACTACAAGGGAAGAAAAAATATAAAAACCCGGACAGACTTGAAAATCCTTCTGAAGAACTATACCATCTCACAAAAAATAAGTATCAAAAAGTTCTCGGATCAAAAGCTATTGGACCACATCTTAAGCTCGAAGGAAATAAATCACATAGTTTTTGCGTCTTGCTCGAAGGAATCAGAAAATTAACTGAACATGATTTCGCAGAATAAAAACAAAAAAATATGTCTTAACTCCTAAAATCAGTATTGCGGTCGCGTAATACCCCTGCAAACATACTGCCGCACTATCACTGCACATTTTTCAGGCCCCCTGCAATACCTCCAATTTACTTCACATCCATTCTCTGCATTTCAAGGATAACATTGGAACCGGGATGGAAATCCCACGCTTGAATGATCGTGGAGTATCCCGCCTGTTCGAGATGCCAGGCGATCCACTCGGCCCATTGTCGGTCAGCGCTGGTGTAGCTGATGAAAAAATCCTTTTGATCCTGAGCCATGCGATAAGGGGTAGAATAAACATTGCCTCACGAACGATAGCGATTTTTTACGGTAGCGCAAACTGGGGGAAGGCGGGGACGCGGTGGACGATGTGGACAAAACGGATGGCGTTTTGGGGCATTCCCAATTCATAATTCAACATTCATAATTCATAATTCTTATTTTCCGGCACCATTACAGAAACTGAACACTTCCGAAACACGCATGAAACTTATCGTCGGCCTTGGCAATCCGGAACTGCGACACGCGGCAACGAGGCACAATATCGGCTTCGATGTTATCAACCACCTCGCCGGAACGTCATCGTTCGCGTCGGGCAAGGGTAATTTCCGGTTCACGAAAATCACCGCGCCGGGCGGGCCGCTGATTCTCGTCAAGCCGATGACCTACATGAATCTGTCGGGCCACGCGGTGGTGGCGGCGATGAATTTCTGGAAAATCCAGAAGGAAGAATTGCTCGTGATTTGCGACGATGTCAACATTCCGCTGGGGACAATCCGGATGCGGGCGAAAGGTTCGGCGGGCGGCCAGAACGGACTGAAGCACATCATCCAGTGCCTCGGCGGCGAGGAGTTCGCGCGGCTGCGCGTCGGGGTTGGCGGGGAAAACATGCCTGCGTCGCTCTCGTCGTTCGTGCTGTCGAAATTCAGCGCGGAAGAGCGGAAATGTATCGAGAAGGTGATTCCGGAGTGCGCCGATGCGGTGCTCGACTTCGCCTCGCTGGGCGTCGAACATGCGATGACCCGGTTTAACGGAACGGTCTGTTAAACGGCGGCGAGCTGCGGCATGGCCTCAACGGTTTCAGGCAGGGTCTGGGTGCTGATGTTGCAGAGGAATTTGATCGCGCGTGCGTTGAACTCCTGGGGCTGGTCGATGTTGCAGACATGGCCCGAATTACCGATGACCTGGAGATAGGAGTTGGTGTGGTGACTCACGATATACTCGACCGCCGGCAGGAACATGTAATCTTCTTCGCCCATGAGGTAGAGCGTCGGAATGCCGGTGTCCTTCTCTTCGAAATACTTGAGTAGCGGATTGAGTTCGTAGGTCAGCGTGAACCAGCGCATGAACTCCTTCTGCGCCACCTTCTTGGCTTCGTTCACGAACATGATGCGGGATTTGCGATGCCTTGCCTTCGGCATGATGATCCACGCAAAAAAGGTGTAGAGCCACATGTAGGGCACCATGCGCTTGAAGAAATTGCCGATAGCCACCAGCACCTTAGCCCGCACGTTGAGGCGGATGATCGCCCCACCCATGATCATCGACTGCACCCGGTCCGGAGCCAGTTCGCTGAGATTGCGGATCAGAATGGTGCCGAGGGAGATGCCGATGAAGTGCGCTCGCTCGATTTGCAGGGCGTCGAGCACCTCGATGACGTCGCGGGTAATGACCTCGAAGTTGTAATGGTGCTCCTCTTTCGTAGTCGTTATGTGCTTCGAGCGGCCATGTCCCCTGAGATCGACCAGAAGCACGTTGAAGTGCTTGACAAACTCCTTGATCTGCAAGAACCAGATCGAAGAACTTCCGCCAGCGCCATGCACGAACACCACCCAAGGGGCGTCTTCGGCAATCAGATGTGTTTTGTAGTGTAGCATGGCAAAGTCAAATAAGGAACAGTGATGAGGGAACAACCGGGAAAATGATCGAGGGCGCGAAAATCCGTCCGGAATATACAACAATTACAGAGAAGAAGCCCGTGACGATCGTAAAAGTTCACCCGTTCTCCCTGAACGCCCTCACGCACTCGAAGAGCGCCACCCCAGCCGCCACGGCCACGTTCAGCGAATGCTTCACGCCATATTGCGGAATCTCGATCACGCCGTCGCAATGGCCGAGAAGCGCGTCGCCGATTCCCTCGACCTCGTTGCCCACGATCAGCGCGAGCGGAAAGTCCTCCGCCGTCAGCGAGGTGTAGGCGCGGCTGTTCTCGGCGATTTCAAGACCGAAAATCTTCCTCCCCTCCCCTTTCAGCGCCGCGATCGCCTCCTGCGGATCGGCGAAGTGTCGCCACGGCACGGTCTCCTGCGCGCCGAGCGCGGTCTTGTCGATCTCCTTGCGCGGCGGCGTGGCGGTGTAGCCGGTAATGACGATCTCGTCGATGCCCGCCGCGTCGGCGGTACGGAACATCGCGCCGACATTCCACATGCTCCGGATGTTATACAGCACGAGCGTCACCGGATGACGCTTGACCGCGCCGAAGGCTTCGGGCGTCAGTCGCCCCATCTGTTCGCCCGCCAACTGCCTGAAACCCGCCATCTCAGAGACTTTTCAGCAGCGCCAGCAAGCGGTCATTCTCCTCTTTGAGACCGACGTTGAAGCGCAGGCAATTCTCCATGAGCGGGTAGCCCGAAACGTTGCGCACCAGCACCCCGGCTTCTTTCAGCTTTTTGAACGCCTCGGATGCATTAGCGACGCGGATGATGATGAAGTTGGTATCGCTCTCGAACGCCTCGACGCCGAGGATTCCGGCAAGCTCCGCCTCGATGCGCTCGCGCTCGGCGAGGATATACTTCACGGCGTCGGTCACGAGCGAGTAGTTTTCGAGCACGTCGAGAAGCGTGATTTCGGCCAACCTGCCCGATGCGAAGGGAATCTTCGGCTTGGAGATTTCAGCGAGAAGCTCAGGATTGGCGATCGCGAAGCCGATGCGCATTCCGGCCAGCGCGAGCGCTTTGGACATGGTGCGCAGCACGACGAGGTTCGGGTAACGGTCAATCAGGTCGAGCGCCGACTGCTCACGCGAAAACTCGACGTAGGCCTCGTCAACCAGCACAATGGCGTCGGCAGCCTCGACGATGCGCTCGATCTCGGTGTGCGACAGCGATTTGCTGGTCGGGTTATTCGGTGTCGAAAGCACGATAAAATCGACCTTTTCGCGTTCGGCGGCTTCGATCATCGCATCGACATCGAAATCGAGATTGTCGCGCACCGGGACCTCCACCACCTCGGCTTGCAACAGGAGTGCGAGCTTTTCGTAGAGCGAGAACGAGGGCTGGGGAATGAGCACCTTGCTGCCCGCGCCGACGCAGGCCATGAAGATGGTGTAGAGCATCTCGTTCGAGCCGTTGCTCATGATGACCGACTCCGGCGAAACGCCGACAAACGACGCATACGCCGCCATGCCACGGTAGGGCAGAATGTCCGGGTAGCGGTTCCAGGGCTCCTGGCGGAACTGGTCGAGAATTTTCTCCTTGAGCCATCCAGGCAGGTCGAACGGGTTCTCGTTCTGGTTCAGCTTGACCTCGGCCTCCTGGCCACCCTCGACCCTGTAGGTTTCGATATGCTCCAGGGCGGGATTGAGCATGGCTCTGAGATCTCTTTTCATGGTGATTGATTTTCCGGTTTTCGACGTCGAAAAGTTGTGTGCGATTATAACATTGAGTGTAACACCATCCAAGAAACGATTTTTTGCATTTTTCATGAAAAAAAACTGGACAGGGAATTATTTTTCACTACATTAAAACAGGACAAAAATTATCCTCTTTATGCAAACAAACAAGGAGCTACCATGATAGAGATCAAGAAAACCCCGTTGGACCTGATCGACGACATATACAGCCTTGCCTACTGGATGACCGGCAGCGAGAAAGCATCGAACGAGCTGGTAAGCAACACTTGTCTGAATGCTGATCTGCAAGCGCCAGAAGCCGAAGTGCTGAAAACTTTTCGAGAGTGTTACCTCGATGCTTACGGACAAAGTGCCGATCTCGATATACACGAAACCACGGGGAGCAATGGCGGCCTGATCGACTCCCTGAAGCAGTGGGCCGCAGACATAAAGCTTTCGGTGCTCCTGTCTGAGCTGACCGGCATGAGACACGCCCAGATTTCGGATATCATCGGCAAGCCGGTAGAAACAGTCAGGCTCTGGCTCTTCTGGGGCCGAAAGTTCTTCGCGCACGACAATCTCATGAGAGCGTCCGCCTGAAAATTCTCCGCATACTTCTCGTTAAAAGGCCAGTCCCGGCAAGGGCTGGCCTTTTGCTTTTCCCGCGAGGCGAACGTATATTTTTTTGGCCTGTAAACCATTTGACCTTTTTTGCATGATAATCATTACCGGCGGCGCTGGTTTCATTGGCAGCGCTATGCTCTGGGAGCTCAACCGCAACGGCGCCGAAGAGGTGCTGATCGTCGATGACCTCGGCAAGGCCTCCGAGGGAAGATGGCTCAATCTCCGCAGCCTCCGCTACGCTGACTTCATCCACAAAGACGACCTGCCAGCGCTGCTCGAACATGACCGGCTGCCCGCAATCGAGGCCGTGATTCACATGGGAGCCATCAGCTCCACCACCGAACAGGACGCCAACCTCCTTCTGCGAAACAACTACGAATACTCGAAAATGCTCGCCTCCTGGTGCGCAAAAAAGGGTACGCGCTTCATCTACGCCTCCAGCGCAGCCACCTTCGGAGACGGCGCGGAAGGGTACAGCGACGGCATCGAAGCGCTCGACCGGCTCAGGCCGCTGAACATGTACGGCTACTCGAAGCACCTGTTCGACTGCTGGGCGCTCCGGAACGGCATCCTCGAAAAAGCGGCGGGCCTCAAGTTCTTCAACGTTTACGGCCCGAACGAGTACCACAAGGATGACATGACCAGCGTCGTCTTCAAGGCGTTTCACCAGATCGGCGACACCGGCTCGGTGCGTCTGTTCAGATCGCACAATCCAAGCTACGCCGACGGCGAGCAGATGCGCGATTTCGTCTATGTGAAGGACTGCACGAAAATCATGCAGTGGCTGCTCGAAACGCCATCGGCGACGGGCCTCTTCAACATCGGCACCGCCGAGGCGCGTAGTTTCAGGGATCTGGTGACGGCGACTTTCGTAGCGATGGAGCGGCCCGTCAGCATCGAGTTTATCGACATGCCCGAAACGATTCGGGACAAATACCAGTACTACACCTGTGCGGACTCCGGCCATCTCAGGCAGGCGGGCTACACCGGGCGGATGACGCCGCTCGAAGAGGGAGTGCGCGACTACGTGCAAAATCACCTCAGTAAATCGGCCCCGCATCTGGATACATCAGCGCTTGGACAGTAATATCAAACCAGGAAAACCTTTGACTGAAAAAACGATCGAATTCGAAGGGATCGAACCCGTCATCATTTTCGGGCCTTACGACAGCTATCTGAAAAAAGTTCGTGAAGCCTTCCCCGACATTCGCATCAATGCGCGCGGCGCGAAAATCACGATCGGCGGCGATGAACCCGACGTGACCGCCATCGAAAAGATTTTCAGGGAGATGATCTTCCTAGCCGACCAGCACGGCGAAGTGCTGGAAAACGACGTCAACGCGCTCGTCAGCCTGGCCCTCTCGCCGGTCTCCCGCCCCTCGGCGGCGCTTGCGGGTGACAAGGACGTGATCGTCGAAACGAAAGATTACGTCGTCAAGGCCAAAACCGACGGCCAGCGCCGGATGGTGGCCGAAGCCGCCAGCAACGACATCCTCTTCGCCATCGGCCCGGCGGGCACCGGCAAAACCTACACGGCGGTCGCCATCGCGGTAGCAGCGTGGAAGGCCAAGAAAATCAAGCGCATCGTGCTCGCCCGCCCAGCGGTCGAGGCCGGAGAGAGCCTCGGCTTCCTTCCCGGTGACCTCGCCCAGAAGATCGACCCGTACCTGCGACCGCTCTACGACGCACTTCAGGACATGCTCACCGCCGAAAAGCTCAAGTTCCTCACCGAGCGCCGCGTCATCGAAATCGTGCCGCTCGCCTACATGCGCGGACGGACGCTGAACAACTCGTTCATCATTTTGGACGAAGCCCAGAACGCATCGAGCAAGCAGATGATGATGTGCCTCACCCGGCTCGGCGTCAACTCCAAGGCGATCATCACGGGCGACGTGACGCAGGTCGATCTGCCGAAAGAGATGGAGTCAGGGCTGATGAACGCGCAAAAAATACTCAAGGGGATCAAGGGCATCAGCTTCGTTTTTCTCGACAAGTCCGACGTGGTGCGCCACCAGCTCGTCAAGGATATCATCAACGCCTACGAACACCACGAAGAGGGGCATCGGCACGGCGCGCCGAAAGAAGAGGAACTTTGATCTTTACGCCCAGGTTTTAAGAGAGGCAGAGCCGCGCCCTCCATGATGATCGGTCTTTTCACGAAGGGATAGATGTAAGAGGCCTGCGCTGATTCGTTATGGAGCTGTTTTATCCACTTTAAACCCGAAATACCATGGCACACCGTATTACCGATGAATGCACCTACTGCGGAGCCTGCGAACCGGAATGTCCGGTCAGCGCCATCTCCGCGGGCGACAGTATCTATGTGATAGACGAGGATGTATGCGTGGATTGTGTTGGCTATCACGAAGAAGCCGCTTGCGTGGCCGTTTGTCCGGTTGACTGCATTTTCAAGGTGTAGTCGCTGCTCACGCCGATCCGGCACTCGGAGAAATGCTTTTTCCGAGCGCCGGGCTTGGTCTGCAACACCTTTCTTCCCGCCCATTTCTTTAAATAATCATCACTTTTTTGTTTTCCGCCCTGAAAAAAGCTTATATTAATTGAATTGATTGAAATTGTTCTTTTATTCTCATAACTATCAAAGCACGTCGTCAATATGGCACTGTATATCACCGAAGAATGCACCTACTGCGGTGCTTGCGAACCCGAATGCCCGACCAACGCTATCTCCGCAGGCAGCGAGATCTACGTTATCGATGCCGCATCCTGCAACGAGTGCGCCGGTTTTGCTGATGCTCCCGCCTGCGTCGCCGTCTGCCCGGCAGAGTGCATCGTTCAGGGCTGATTCAGACTCCCTGTTTGCTCCATAAAAAAAGAGGCCATTTCAACCGGCCTCTTTTTTTGTTTGCGGCAAGCATGGCTTGATGCAGATTGAATGACGCAAGCCTTTGCGAGAATGATTCTTATAGGACTTATGGGTCGTATGGGACAAATAGGTTGAAGAGATAAAGACGATTTTCCAGCCACTAATCAGTGGCTTCGCCTTGCCTCCTCTATTCATGATTCAGCATTCATAGTCAACCAGCCGCCGTTCGCTTGTTGCTCCGCCTATGAAAGGCTTGAGGGCTTCGTGGTCGGGGTGGCGCTGGTAGGTTTCAAGCGCCGCTTTATCGATGAATTCCGAATAGAGAACCACGTCGGCGGAGCTGTCAGTACGGCTGAAATCGAGTCCTACCTCGATTGAAAGCACTCCGGGAATTCTGCCGGAAAGCGCTTCGAGCCTTTCCTTGATGAGGCGGGCATTGACTTCTGCAGTGTTGCCATGCGCCTCTTCTTTGAGACGCCACATCACGATATGTTTGACCATTGATACGTTTTAACAGGGTTGGAAGTAAACTGCGGCGGGAACGCGAATCAGGTTGCTGAAAGAGGAAGTTTCCCGGTGATGCGAAGCGCTTCAGTCTCGCCGCCGGAAACCAGATCGAACGCCTCGATAAAGGATTCCGGCACCCGCTTCGGACGGCCCGACTCCGGATCGACGCACACCCACGTTTCAGCTCGGACGAGCGCGCGATGCTGGCCCGCTCCTTGTCAGCAGAGTGCGACGCATTGACTGGCACTCCGTGACCCATTCGATCCAGGTGTGCAGGTCGAGGCGTTCACCGGCATATGCCGGGCATGAGATAGTCGATGGCGTGTCGGCGGCGGACGACCCAGGTGGCGCGGCTTTGCCGGTAACGGTCAAGCTCCAGCCCCCGGAGGCGGTGTGCGCCGTGGCGACATCCTGCATCCACCGGATATATTCGATATTGTTGACGTTCCCAGACCCGTCGATCGACGATTCGGGCACCGCAAAGGTATGGGTATAGACACTTTTCAATTGCCGCTCCCTTCAGCAATTCGGAACACAAGCGGGATGCGTCGAAAGGAAATGCGCCACAGTCATAGAGCGTTCACCAATTCGCGACCTGAACGCCATCTCCCCCACGCGGCTGCAATTGATAAACGCAAGAGATGCTTTCAGCTTCTCCACGCGGGCCTGGTCGGGAGATATATCTACTGAAGACTCATCTTTTCTTGAACGGATCGTTCCCTCTTCAGCTCTGGCAGCGCTCTGGCGCTCAACCTTTCTCCGCAGTGCTTCCAGCGCCCTGTTCCGCTCGGCAAGAACACTCGAAGCAGAGGTCTGCGGGGTTGGTTCAGCCTCCTTGCGCCGAGGTACGCGACGGGATACCGTAACCGGCTCCATCACCCGAACCGCCGGACGACTCGACACGGCGGCAACGCCTCCAAACCCCTCTTCGAACATGGAAGAAGCCAGAGACCAGCGATCAGTTTTGGCGTGAAGCAGAATGACCAGCATATCCTTTCCATCCTTCAGCGCCCTTGCAATCAGGCATGGCCCCGCTATCGATGTGTAACCGGTCTTGATGCCGACCGTATATGGATAGCGTTCAAGAAGCTTGTTGTGCGTACTGAGAGAGTAGAGCTTGCCGGTAGAAAGTTCGCTGAAAACGACTCTGTCCATCTTTGCGATAGCATTGAATTCAGGAGACCTGACAGCCCGTTCCGTCAGAAGCACCATGTCCCTGGCCGTCGTCCGGTTCCCGGCATAGATGCCCCGGTCATAGCCGGCAGGATTGGTAAAACAGGTGTTGCTCATGCCAAGAGCGCGAGCGCGGGCGTTCATCGTCGCCACAAACCCGTTGAGGCTCCCACCCAGATGGATGGCGATGGCGAAAGCGGCATCGTTGCTTGAGTTGACCATGGCCGCCTTGACCAGGTCACGCAACCTGACGCGCTCTCCAGGCTTGAAGCCGGCTCTGGAAGGCTCCACCAGCGTCGCCTCAAGCGGAATGGTCACCACATCGTCCATGCGTCCGCTTTCGATGGCCAGCATACAGGTCATGATTTTGGTCAGGCTCGCGGGCGAAAGCGATCTGTCGATCCCCTTCATTTTCAGGAAATCGCTGCTGCCAGTCTCCTTGACGATAAAAGCGGCAACCGCGTCTTCGCCTTGGGGAGGTGGCTGCTGGTGGCGGGATGGGCGTTTTCTGGCCGAAGCCGTGAGCGGAATCAGCGCAAAAACAAAAAAGGCGAGAAGCGCGAAAAGCACTGTTCTCTTGGCGGTGAAACGACCATGAGGCTGATTCGTTTCACCGGCCGCACCCCATTTCCGGGGGCCACAGGAATCCTTGATATGTGCTGACATGGCTGAACGTTCTTCTGTTGGCGATCACTCCAGCCGTTGATGGCCGGAACTATACATAGGGCACTAAGTTTTTATAATACAAACAGAACACAACAATTTCAAAAGGCTTGAGAAGCGGTTTATCGGGGGCTGTCGCACGCTTTTTACGACACCTCGCCGCGCGTCATGCCCGAAGTTTCAGCGCCAGTCTGCAAGCCCTGCGCCTGTTCGCACGCCGACAGCATCGACTGATAATGCCGAACGTCGAGCAGGACAACCGCGCTTTTACCGTGCTGGGTCAACACGAGAGGACGACCGGTTTTCCTGACCTGCGTGATGAGGGATGCCGTGTTGGCCCTGAACTCTGAAAGCGGCCTGATATCACTGACAAGGTCGATTCTGTTCATTGAAATCTCTTTACGACGACTCGATTTTAATATATCAATGGCCATACTTTTTATGGTACGTTATTTTGTACAAAATAAAAACATAAAAAAGTGCCACCCGCCAAGTCACGGCCATGCAAGAGGATCAGGAATACCCCTGAATGCGGCTGTCAGATGAAAATAGCGCCATGCCGCTTCACCCTGTTCAATCGAAAAACAGCAAGAGGGCGGCTCGCCTAAACACCTCTCTTTGCCAGCAATTGTGATTTTGTGCGCTGTGGAAATCTACGATGAGTCCTCGGCAGCTGCCGGACAAAACCGGCCCGATGTGGTTCAGCGTTCTACGCTGGCCAGCCTGAGAGCCAGCGCCACAAACACTGCGGCGGCGGCCCGGTTGACAAGCCGGAGCGCGGCGGGTGAACGGCGGAAGCGCTCGCCAACTCCTCCGGCAACCATGCTCAATCCACCGAACACAATCAGCGTGGCCAGAATGAAGAGCGCGCCAAGTTCGAGGAACTGCGTAGTCATCGAACCCCGCCGAGGATCGGCGAACTGGGGGAGAAAGGCGAGAAAGAAGAGCGAGACTTTCGGATTGGTGAGATTCATCACGATCCCCCTCTGGTAAAGCTCACCGCCGGAGAGGAGTGGCGTTTTCGACTCGCCGATCTCTGCCCCGGCCCGCCACGCCTGCCGGGCGAGATAAAGCAGGTAAAGCGCTCCGGCACTCTTCAGCACCGTGAAAGCAACTGCCGACGCCTTGACGATGGCGGCCAGACCGAACGCCACCGCGAGCGTATGCCCGACCAGACCGGTGCAGAGACCGAAGGTCACGGCGAGACCGGCGGAACGACCATGCTGCGCGGACTCCGCGAGCACGAACAGATTGTCCGGCCCCGGCGAGAGCGCAAGCAGCAACGCCGCCGGAAAGAACACAAGCAGCGTCTGAAGGTCGATCATGGTGATGCGTTTATTTACCTGTTATTGCTCCTGCCGTTATACTCTCAATAATTGCCCCGGACTTCAGTTCGGGGTATGCAAATAACGCATAATAAATAAGGGCTTTAGCCCAATTTCTTACAACAGCATCGGTTGCGTTTTATTGCCGAAGTAATAGCCGCGGATAACTCACAGTATCTTCTGAAGATAAACGACATCGAAGCGCCGCCCGCCCCTCGATCCGATGCCGACGAGCCGCCCCTGTTCGACAAAGCCACGGGCAAGGTGGAAGTGGCGACTCCCCTCGTTGAGCGACGAAACCGTCGCCACAATGGTCTCGATGCCGAGTTCCGCCGCGCCAGATTCGAGCGCTTCGAGGATGGCCGTGCCGATCCCCCGGCCCGTGTATCCGCTGGCGAGAAAGCAGGTCAGCTCGGCGGCGCGATCAAACGCCGGAATCGGGCTGTACGGCCGCAAGAGTCCGAAGCCCGCCAGCGAGCCACCGGAATCACGCGCTACGTATGCGGGATAACCGGGCGTGAAATTCATCAGCCCCTCGAAGCGCTCCACGCTCACCGGCGTTTCGGTGTAGGTCGCCAGGCTGTGCTCGACGTAGTGGTTGAAAATTCCGGCCATCTCCGCCATGTCGTCCACGGAAACCGGCAGTAGTTCGACCTCCATCAGCGGAACCTCTCGGAACGCTGTCCGGCGGCAAGCTTGCCCCCGTGATGGCCAAGCAGCACGACCGTGGGCAGCATCGCGAACAGCGCGGCGGCATACATCCAGGCGAGCGGGCCGCCCTCCTGCATCACGCCGGGCACGGCGACGCGGATCGAAACGGCGAGTACGCACAGCACGGAGAGCAGGATCGAGAGCCTGATCTTCTTCTGGAACACCGGAGCCTTCGCCCCCTTGTACTTTGTTTTCCAGTCGCGTATGCCGGAATAAAAGGAGAACGGCACGGCGAGCAGCACGACAACGAGCAGATGAATCACCGTGCGCTCGTAAAAGGGATTGCCGGTCGGCAGAAACAGCAGCAGGTAGAGGACGGCCACAGGAATCACCCCGTTGCTGAAATGAGCCGCCACGGGATGGAGCATGAAGCTCTGCTTCATCTCTTTGATAAACTTGAGGGGCATGGGCAAAAAAAGTAATGCGGTTTACAGATTGTACGGAACGTCTCTGTAAAAATGTACACGCCAACCGGCTACCTTGCAAGCGCGGCGCGGGAAATGACGGGCTGATTGCAAGGCTCATGGGGAGGAGAGCAGCGTTTCAGCGTTCACAAGCCACTGGCGTGATAGGTGTCGAGCTTCACCATGCCGAAGCCCTGCGAGTTCCTTTCGCCGAAGCCGCAATCGTAGCCGATTTCCATCAACGCAGGCGGCGCTTCGAGCCGGAAGGGGGCGAGCGTACCTTTCACCATGGTTTCGTCGGGGTTCCCCTCTTTGACGGAAACAAGCTTCTGCACTCGCCCCTGCCGTCGTTCGAGGTATTCGTTGTCGAGCGTGAAGCGACAACAGGTTTCAGTCGCGGGATATGGCTTGCCGTGCAACGCTTCATACTTTCGGGCAAGATTCGCAACAAGTTTTTGCTCGAACTCCTCGTCGCCTGGAAAAAGAAACTGCATATATCGATCGTTATCGTTTTTCGTGCTGCACACAAGCGGCGAGAGCGCAACAAAACGCATGTCAGCCGTGAATTGAGGGGGATCGAGTCGCCTCACCGTTTCAACACGAAACTGCTCTTGCCCCACCCGCACTATCGGCTGATGCAAAAGCCCGATGACAAGATGTTCGATGAACTCACTTTTCGGGGAGGAAACAGTAAACTGCAACAGACGTTCACGGGTACTCATGGTACCATCATCCCGATAATGCCATTTGCGGCCTTTCCCGACCACAGAGAGCGGAGAAAACGTAAAAAGCTTGAACGCCCGGTTTCGCAACACATAACCCTGCTCATGCAACCGCTCGGCATAGTCACTGGAACTTTGATCGACGATATTATAGATAAGAGAGGAGAGCTGATGGAAACAGTTTACCGGCAGGGTGATTGACGGCTTGCGGTGTGACAGTGTTAGGTTTATGCGCATACAATAATATTTATTTATTTATCATTTCAATGTTCCGTCAGCATTAAATTCAGTTGAAAACGAATATTTTTTTAAATCTCTATGGGATATATTCCCCGAAGCTCTGCTTCGTTAAAGATAAAAGTGTAATAATTGAGCACATATATTCATAAAAGTCA
>NZ_SDGU01000058.1 GCF_004118635.1 Chlorobaculum sp. 24CR
AGTCAAGGTCGAGAAATTGAGTATAAAAAGTTGCATTCACAGCAGCTCCAACTCTTCTAAATACCTCGAAGCTCTGCTTCGAGGATCCTTTATTCACATAAGACTCACTTCTCATCCTCGACACTTACCTCCCCCGTTGAAAATGCCAAAACCATATTTTTTCCCGACGACTTTGCTTTGTAAAGAGCTTTGTCAGCATTCATAATCAACGAGGTGCCGTCCGTGGCGTCGTCGAGCCATGAGGCGACGCCGATGCTCACCGTCAATTGGTTGCCGGGCTGGTTACTTTCGTACTCGAACGGCTCGGCGTAGATGATGCTGCGCAGCCGCTCGGAAATCTCCAGAGCCGTCGCCCTGCCGGTTTTCGGAAACAGCACGGCGAATTCGTCACCCCCAAACCTCGACGGAATGTCAGTCATGCGGCACTCCTGCCTGATGATTTCGGCGATTCTCGCCAGCACCCTGTCCCCGGCAACGTGCCCGTAGCGGTCGTTATAGCGCTTGAAGTTGTCAATGTCGATCATGGCGAGCGCAATGTCGCCCTTGAGGCGGCGTGCCCGCTCGACATCGATGATGAGATGCTCCTTGAAGTGGCGATAGTTGTAGAGATTGGTCTTTTCATCGCGAATGTGCAACTCGTCGAGCTTGCGGTTTTTCTCTTCGATGTCGTGGCACATGCTGACGACCGATTCGCTGACGGAGCGCATTTCGGCGGATGGATCCTCGCCGCTCAGAAGCGTTTCGGCGGCTTCGGCGGTGTCGTGCAGACTTTCGGGGAGATTGCAGTTCAACAGGGCAAGCCGTTGCGAAAGCTGGTGGAGGGGAATGATCGAGCGCCGGTAGCTGGAAATGATAAACCTGCCGCCAGCCAGCACGACAACAGTCAGCAAGAGCGTAATGAAAACGAGATAGTAATTCAGACTGGCCGTGAGCAACTCGTTTTCATCGGCGATCTTTGAACCCAGGCTCGAAATCATGCCGTCCATATCGACCACCATGAGCTGAAGCGTTTCGCGGCTGAGCGGCGCGGCGAGCGGCTTGCGGCGCTTCAGCCACTGGCTGATCTCGCTGCCCTGCGGCATATCGGGGCTGCGTCCGATCTCCGAAAACCTGGCGCACTCGATCCGGAGCTTCGACTGAAGCTCAGCCTGCTTGTCAACCGAAAGATGTTCATCCTCAAACTGTTGCTCGATCGACGAAATTCTGGTGCGGCATTCGACCAGCCTCATGCGCAACGCCTCATCATCACTGATCTGGTGAAGACGGGAACTCTGGAAAGCACCGAACCAGGCGGTTCCTCCGGCGGCCAGAATCAGCGACACAATGCCGAAAATCATCGTTAACCTGAGGAATCCCTTGCCGGTAATGTCGATATCGTATTTCATCCGGTTATTTGAGAATAATGGTGCGCACAAGTTGTTCGTACGGGGCCATGTCGCCGCGCTCGAAAAGCTTCTGCCCCTCTTTGGCGAGCCATGCGCCGAAGCCGGTCGCCAGCGGATCGTACGGATCGTAGAGGTAGAAAATATCCGTCGAAAGCGGATAGTCGCCGGTGTATATCGTTTCGGGCGAAGCCTCGACCGGCGGCTCGCCGCCCGCGCCTGCGCTCACCGGCAGCGCCTTGATGCGCCCTGCGTAACCGCCGGAGCGCAACGCCTCGGCGTAAGCTGGCAGCGTCATGACGGCGGCGGCGTTACGGTCGTCGCGCACGCGATTCAGGAGGCGCGGCATGTCCGCTTCGGCGGCGGCGACAAGCGAGTCCGCCTTGACTGACAGCATCTCCGAAAGCAGCACCCGCGCCCGCAGGTCGCTGCCATCGAGGCAGGCGACGATTTTTCCCGGCGAGCCGCCGAGGGATTGCCAGTTGTTGACCTGTCCGGAAAACACCGCTTTCAGCTCGGCGACCGAAACGGAACGAGCGGGATTGGCGCGGTTGACGACCAGCACGAGCCCGTTGCGGGCGACCGGCTGGCGCTTGACGGAACGCTTCAGCGTTGCCAGCAGTGAATCCTCGCGAGCCGAGAGTGCGCCCTCGATGAGCGCCGCCGCGACACGATGTTCGAGAAGCTGCAAGATGGGCCGGGACGATTGCGAGGTGAGTTTTATGGTCGCATTCGGATACTGTTCCGAAAAAGCGTTCGCCTGGATTTCGGCGACCGGCGTGAGCGATCGGTCAACCGCCACGGCAAGCGTTCCGCTGATGGGCGTTGGGCCGGAAATGGCCGAAGCGAGCGGGTTTTCCGGCGAAGGCGTACGCATCCAAAGCCAGACAGGCGCAACAATGCCTGCGACGAGGAGAAGAGCAATCACGACGTTACGGAACCGGTGATTCATGATATTTTCTTGAATGTTAGGCTTAAGATAGACAAAACGGCAAAACATCGGAATTGTAAACATTTCGGAAATGCCCTGTTTCTTTATGGAAATAAATTGTGAATTCACTAATATCCGCATTCCTGAATATTTATTCACTCCGATGAATTTGCCTTCAAACCCTGATGAATCTTATCTCGATGCAGCATAACAAGGTGACGGTTTCGGTCATCGGCGCTTCAGGATATTCAGGAGCCGAGCTGGTGAAGCTGCTCATGAAGCATCCGGGCGTCGCCGTCGAAAAACTTTACGCGCACACCCAGGCCGGAAAACGCTTTACGGATTTGTACCCGTCGATCCCCTGCGACAAAGTTTTTCAGACCTATTCGGGACAAACGGATAGCGACCTCTACTTTCTTGCCCTGCCGCACGGCGAGGCGTTGCAGCTCGTGCCGGGCATCGTAGCCGCCGGAAAAAAGGTGATCGACCTGTCGGGCGACTTCAGACTCACGAGCACCGCCGAGCACAAGATTTTTTACGGCGGCGATAAATCGGCGGATGACGTACTCCAGTACGGAATGCCGGAGCTGTTCCGCGACGAAATCGCTGGATCGACGGCCATCAGCAATCCGGGATGCTACGCCACGAGCATCACGCTCGGCCTGGCTCCTCTCTTCCGTGGCGGCATGGCGGGACTCGACGTGGAGTCCGTGAACGTCACGGCGATTTCGGGCATTTCGGGCGCGGGCCGGAGTTCGAAGCTCGAACTCTCCTTCTCCGAAATGAGCGGCAACATGCGGGCCTACAAGGTGGGCAAGCACCAGCACACGCCGGAGATCATGCAGGCGCTCGGCACTTCGGCGACGGAGCCTTCGTTCCGCTTCGTCATGACGCCAATGATCGCCCCCTACGTGCGCGGCATCTATTCGGTGCTGAACGTGCGCCTCGCCTCGCCGGTGGCGATGGAGTCGATCCGCGAACTTTACGCAAGATTCTACGCCAACGCGCCCTTCGTGAGGCTGCGCGACGGCGTAACCGAGGTGAGCCACGTCGCCCACACCAACTTCTGCGACGTCAGCATCGCCTTTGAAAGCGGCGGCTCGCTGGTCGTCATCACGGCCATCGACAACCTCGTCAAAGGCGCGGCAGGTCAGGCGGTGCAGAACATGAACCTGATGCTGGGCTTCGACGAAACAACAGCTTTGCTGTAATTATCAATCCGTAATTTTCTTATAAAGATTGGAACCATTTAAAAAATCGATAGCCGCCGTCAAGCGCCTCGTCGCCAGAACCATCTGGCCTGAAGGCGTGACGCCGGTCATTGCCGATCCCGCGTCGGGCGGCGCGTTCTGGCCCGAAGGCTTCACGCTCGCGGGTATCAACTGCGGCATCAAGCCCTCGCGCAAGGATCTGATGCTGCTGCTCTGCGACGAACCGGCAAGCACCGCTTCGGTCTTTACAACCAACCTCTGCTGCGCCGCTCCGGTCGAGCTGTCGAAGGCCGCGCTGCGAGCCTCCGGCGGCAAAATGCGGGCCGTCATCTGCAACAGTGGCAACGCCAACGCCGCCACGGGCGCGTCGGGGATGCAGAATGCGCGGCTGATGGCGAAAGCCACGGCGCAGGCGTTCGGCCTCGACGCGAGCGAAGTGCTCGTCGCCTCCACCGGCGTGATCGGCCAAGCGCTGCCAGTCGAGAAAATCGCCGCCGCCATGCCGTCGCTCAAAGCCGCATCCGGCGCGACGCAGTGGGCGGACGCCGCCGAGGCGATCATGACCACCGACACCTTCCCGAAGGCTTTCGCCGTTGATGTCGCGCTCTCCGGCGGCACGGCGAGAATCGCGGGCATCGCCAAAGGGTCTGGCATGATCTGCCCCAACATGGCGACGATGCTCGCCTTCCTCGGCACGGACGTTTCGATTGACCCGGCGCTCTTGCAGGAGCTGCTTTCGGCGTCCAACGCGGTGAGCTTCAACGCCATCACGGTCGATGGCGACACCAGCACCAACGACATGGCGGCGATCATGGCGAGCGGCAAAGGGCCGCAAGTGCTGCGCGGCACTGATGACGCCCGGCTCTTCGGCGAGGCGCTCCGCTCGGTGATGACCATGCTCGCCCAGCTCATCATTGTCGATGGCGAGGGGGCGACAAAGTTCGTCGAACTGCGCGTCACCGGCGCGGCGACGGACGCCGAGGCGCGCATGGCGGCTATGACCGTGGCCAACTCGCCGCTCGTCAAAACGGCCATCCACGGCGAGGACGCCAACTGGGGCCGCATCATCGCGGCGGCGGGCCGCTCCGGCGCGTCGTTCGATCAGGAGAGGCTGGCTGTCAGTTTCGACGACGAGCCAATCCTGAAACCGGGCCTCGACGCGAACTTTTCGGAAGAGCGGGCCAAAGCGATCATGTCGAAGGAGGAGTTCACCATTACGCTCTCGCTCGGCAACGGGCCGGGCGCGGCGACCGTCTGGACGTGCGACCTGAGCCACGGTTACATCGAAATCAACGGCAGCTATCGGAGTTAATAATGGACAATGGATAATGGATAGTTGATAATGAAGAGTTGAAAGTATGGAGAGTGGTTGTCGAGGTTTTGTCTTCTTGATCCACTCCGTCCATTATGTCCACTCCGTCCACTTCGTCCCCGGTTTCGCAGGAGTTGTGTTGCCTTTGGGCTTGTGAGAGCTTTCTTTTTTTGAATTTCAGAGATTTTGACATGGAAAAAATGTGCAGTGAATTCCGCCCCGAAGGCAAAAAACCCGAACCGGCAATCGGTTACATGCTTGTCGAGGCGCTGCCCTACATCAGGAAATTCGAGGGCAAGACCTTCGTCATCAAATATGGCGGCGCGGCTATGAAGGACGAGGTGCTCAAGAACATCTTCGCCGAGAACGTCACGCTCTTGCGCAAGGTGGGCATCAAGGTGGTGATCGTGCACGGCGGCGGTGACGCGATCACCAAGACCTCCGCGAAGCTCGGTCTCGAAACCACCTTCGTGCACGGCAAGCGCGTGACTGACCGCCAGACCATCGACGTGATCCAGATGACCCTCGCCGGAAAGGTGAACCAGGACATTGTGCAGCTCATCAACGAGGATGGCGGCAACGCCGTCGGCGTGAGCGGCCTCGACGCCGACATGATTCTGGCCAAGCCATCGCCGAACGCGGCGACCCTCGGCCTCGTCGGCGAGGTGGCCGAGATCAACACCCGCTACATCGACCTGCTCTGCGACGCGGGACTGATTCCGGTGATCGCCCCCATCGGCTACGACATGGAGAGCAACGTCTATAATATCAATGCCGACGACGCGGCGGCCTGCATCGCCGTGGCGCTCAGGGCCGAAAAGCTGATCTACGTCAGTGACGTCGAAGGCGTGCGGGTCGGCAACCGGATTCTCAAAACAATCTGCAAGGCCGACGCGGCGGAGTTCATCGAAAAAGGGATCATCACCGGCGGCATGATTCCGAAGGTGGTTTCGGCCTACCAGACGCTCGACGGCGGCGTCGGCAAGGTGCACCTCGTCGATGGCCAGATCACCCATTCGCTGCTGCTCGAAGTCTTCACCAACGAAGGCGTCGGTACGCAGTTTGTCAACGAAATCGAAAACGAAACTATAGCTGAAGGAGCAGCATCATGAGCCAACACCAGTCAGGCAACGGATCGAAAAAACGCGACTTTCTCGGATTCACCGGCCTCGATGCGGCCAAAATCATCGAGCTGTTCGACTACTCGCTCTTCATCAAGCAAGAGCGCCATGCCAACCGGAACAGCGACGAGTTCCGCCCGATCCGCCACAAGACCGTGGCCATGATCTTCAACAAACCCTCGCTCCGTACGCGGGTTTCGTTCGAACTCGGCGTCTATGAGCTGGGCGGCCACGCCATCAGCCTCGAAGGCAAGTCGATCGGCGTCGGTGAGCGCGAGTCGGTGGAGGACATCGCCCGCCTCCTGTCGCGCTACAACGACGCCATCGTCGCCCGGCTGCACGAGCACGAGATCATCGAAACGCTTGCCGCTTACGCCGATATTCCGGTCATCAACGCGCTGACCGACCTGTCGCACCCGTGCCAGATTCTGGCCGACGCCTTCACGCTCTACGAAAAGGGGCTGTGGCGCGAGGATACGAAGGTGGTCTTCGTCGGCGACGGCAACAACGTGGCGAATTCGTGGATCGAGCTGGCGGGGATTCTCCCCTTCCACTTCGTACTCGCCTGCCCCGAAGGCTACCTGTCGGACGAGAAGCTGCTCAGGCAGGCTCGCGCAAACGCCAAGGGCTCCATCGAAATTTTGCACGACCCGATGGAGGCGGCCCGAAATGCTGACGTGCTCTACACCGACGTCTGGACCAGCATGGGCCAGGAGGAGGAGATCGCCGAGCGTCTGAAGGCTTTCGCGCCGTTCCAGATCAACTCGAAGATGCTCGCCGAAGCGAAATCGTCGGCGGTGGTGATGCACTGCATGCCCGCGCATCGCGGCCAGGAGATCAGCGCCGAGGTGATGGACGGCCCGCAGTCGATCATCATCGACGAGGCCGAAAACCGCCTGCACGTGCAGAAAGCGCTGATGGTCAAGCTGATGAACCACGACGTTTACCGCAAGTTCCACCTGACGCACCGCCTGAACCGCGCCGCCAATCGCCTGAAAGCCTGACGTGGAAACGATGAACAAGGCCAACAGGCAGAAAAAGATCAGAGAGCTGATCGAAAACGGCGAAATTTCCGGCCAGCAGGAGCTGCTCGGACTGCTCGAAAAAGAGGGCATCGTGGTCGCCCAGGCTACCCTGTCGCGTGATTTCGCGGAGATGGGTGTCGTCCGTCGCCGCACGGCGGATGGCGGCCACCGGCTCGTCGCGCCCGAAGAGCCGCAGGTGGACATCATCAAGGGGCTGGTCGGCATGGAGGTGCTCGCGGTGGCCTCGAACGAAACCGCGATCATCATCCGCACCCTGCCGGGTCGGGCGCACGGCGTCGGCTCGTTCCTCGACCGGCTCACCAACGACGACATTCTCGGCACCATCGCCGGGGATGACACGGTGCTGGTCATTCCGGCAACCGTCAGGAAAATTTCGTCCGTCAAATCCTATATTCAGAAAATTCTCTCACAACCATAACCGGTACCTCAAGTATGAGCAAGGAAAAAATAGCGGTCGCCTACTCCGGCGGACTCGACACTTCAATCATGATCAAGTGGCTGAAGGATAAATATGAAGGGGCTGAAATCGTGGCCGTCACGGGCAACCTCGGCCAGAAAATGGAGGTCGATAACCTCGAACCCAAAGCCATCGCCACCGGCGCGGCGTCATTCCACTTCGTCGATCTTCGTAAAACTTTCGTCGAGGATTGTATCTGGAAAGCGCTGAAAGCTGGCGCGCTGTACGAGGATGTCTATCCGCTCGCCACGGCGCTGGGCCGTCCGATTCTCGCCAAGGCGCTCGTCGATGTGGCGCTCGCCGAAGGGTGCACGATGCTCACCCACGGCTGCACCGGCAAGGGCAACGACCAGGTGCGCTTCGAGGTCACGTTTGCCTCGCTCGCCCCGCACATGAAGGTGGTCGCCCCGCTGCGCGAATGGGAGTTCACCTCGCGCGAGCAGGAGATCGCCTACGCGCTGGAGCACAACATCCCGGTCTCGGCCACCAAGAAAAACCCGTATTCGATTGACGAGAACATCTGGGGCATCAGCATCGAGTGCGGCGTGCTCGAAGACCCGATGGTCGCTCCCCCTGCGGACGCCTACCAGATCACCACGGCTCCCGAAAAGGCGCCCGACGAGCCGACCGTTGTCGATATCGACTTCGTCGAAGGCGTGCCCGTGGCGCTCGACGGCAAGCAGATGGAGGGGCTCGACCTTATCGTGAAGCTCAACGAGCTTGGCGCGATGAACGGCGTCGGCAGGCTCGACATGATCGAGAACCGCGTGGTCGGCATCAAGTCGCGCGAGATTTACGAAGCCCCGGCAGCCACCATTCTGCACTTCGCCCACCGCGAACTCGAACGCCTCACGCTTGAAAAGTCGGTGTTCCAGTACAAACGCAACATCGGTCAGGACTACGCCAACATCATCTACAACGGCACCTGGTTCTCGCCAATGCGCGAAGCGCTCGACGCCTTCGTTGACGTCACGCAGAAGCCCGTCACCGGCATGGTGAGAGTCAAGCTCTACAAAGGCAACGTCACCCTGCTTGGCCGCACCTCGCCGAACTCGCTCTACAACGAAGCGCTGGCCACCTACACCGAAGCCGACACCTTCAACCACAAAGCCGCCGAAGGCTTCATCCAGCTTTACGGCCTGGGATTGAAGACCTACAGCGAGGTGAATCTGAAGAAGTGATCATTGAAAATTATCGGTTGAAAACAAAAAAGCAGTCTCGACTCATCGGGACTGCTTTTTTTATAGCCTCACGCTGTCAACCGATATATAAAAACCGCTCGGCGTTTTTATTGCACAGCATATCCTTCTCTTCCAGCGTCAAGGCGTCTGAGTCTATAAAATATCGCAGATACTTGCTATATGAGCTTATATCCTGTAAATTGATCATAAAATCCGAGCCAAAAATAATACGCTCCAACAGTCTCGACCTCTTCTCTCCATCGTGGCCATTGATAAAATTCATCATATCCTTATAAGATGACTCATCAACTCCTTGATATGAAATATCGGCATACAAATTCTCATATTTATACTTACCCGTTTCAGAATCTTTTTCAAGAATCATATCAGCAATCTTTCTGCGCCATTCCTTGCCATCCGTACCGCCAAAATGAGCGAGATTCAATCTGAGCTTTTTATACTTTTTCAGCACTGACTCCCATTTGAATGGGCTGGAATATTCTGAAAAATCTTTGTGCACCAGAAACCCTCCCGGATTGCAATGCGCCGTAATCGGAACATTGTACTCTACACAGAAGTCATATAAAAAGCATACTTTGTCCCTCTCCTCCCCCGGTTCCGGCCACGGATCGAAACCGAGAGGCGGATAGACTTTGATACCGAGGAAATAGTGTGACTTCAATGATTCAATATTGCCATTGAAATCTTCCCAGAGAATTTCATCGATATGCTTTCGCCTCATTTGAGGAGAGGTATCATCTTTGAATTTTTCGAAATTCTTTTCAAGAAGCTGCTTGAGACTGACAGAGATATTTTTTCCTGTCGCTTTATCTTTTTCTGAATAATAATTCTGCGTATTGATTCCCATAAACGGGATAATCTGAAAAAGCGGTTCAGGATGCCCTTTTATATAATCTTTCCGGTGACGATAGTAGTCGCGTATTCCGGTGCACAAATCTTCAACCTGCGCCACGATCGGCTTCCAGCGCACCTTGTAGGTCATGCGTGAGTTTCCTGAATCTTTCAGCCCGAAATCCATGATGAGTGGAGTCAGCACCATTTTGTCATACTGTTTCGTCTCGCCATTTCCCGAAATGATGAGAGCACTGTTCAACGGTAAATTTTTTCTCAGATCCTCCTCCATCTGAATAAGGCAGTCCCCTATATCCGTCTCCATGATGGCCAGTAAATTCAAAACATTGGCAAGCTTTTCCTTTGCATTATCAATCAAACTGGTTTGTATTTTCGAAAACGCTATCGCCCGTTTATCTTTCTTTCCAAATACAAACAGAATATATGCAAATAAAATCAGCGCCATAAAGGACACGCCATAAAGCATTAATTTGATAATCCAAAAATGACCTGTCAGTAAAAGCGCTACAAGAAAAGCCGGAATAACAAAAAGAATTACCACCAAAGCTATCTTGAACGGCTTGACGTATTTCAGAAACAGAGGCTTTATGTTGTCGGTATAAATCCTCTTGATAATTGCCGTGAGATTCGGATGACTCAAGTTCATCATGTGGCAATGTGAATCATAGAAGTACCGCATATCTCCCCCTTTTCAAAGATTGTTTAAAGACGCTATTTATCGATAAAACAAGGCATCGTAATTCCGGTTTCCCTCCGGGTGTGCCGATAATCCCCATCACATTTCAAGCATTTCAAAAGAACGGCAGCAGCATTTTAAACAGCTCGATCTTTTTCCGGTTATGACCGATAACATCAGCCAGCAAATCGGCTCGCGTTTGTTTTCTGGCTGCAAACTGCATCAGTGACTCCAGAATATACTCGTTGTTCAACAAGGCCTGAAGAGCATATCCGACAGTGAAATCGTGAAACCGGAACTCTTTTCGCCAGAACTTTTCATACCAAACGATGGCCCGCGCCTCGTCTGCCGCATCCAGCGCCCGCGCCGCGGCCTCGGCGGCAAGTTGACCGCTTTTCAGGGCGTAATAGATGCCCTCGCCAGTCAGCGGATCGACAAAACTTCCGGCGTCGCCGGTGAGCAACACGTTGCCGCGACCTCGCTGTCCGGGCCGGGAGCCCATCGGAAGCGGCCAGGCTCTGAGCGTTCCCGGCTCCATGACTGCCCGCTTCAGCTTTTCCGAGGCGGGTGTGCTGCCAGAGACAAACCGCTGGAACAAACGCTTGAGTCCGCGCTGATCCTTGAAGCGGGTAATCACGCCAACCCCGATATTGGCCCTCCCGTTGCCCTCCGGAAATATCCAGCCATAGCCCGGCAGCATCGACTTGTCGTAATGAAGTTCGATTGAGTCGCTCAGCCCCTCGACCTGCGAAAAGTAGGCGCGAATGGCAAAACCCTGATGGGTTTTCAGGTTGTTTTTCAGGTTCAGCCGGGAGGCAATCGGCGAATAAAAACCATCGGCGGCAAGAACGACGCGACCGAAATACTCCCCTTTTGACGTACTGACGCCACTCGCCCTGCCGCCCTCGGTGATGAGGTCGTTGACCGTGGTATTTTCGAAAAAAGTTATTGAAGAATGGGGCTTCACCGTGGAAGCGAGGCAGTCATCGAGAATTCTTCTCGGAATGACATAGGCAGCACTTTCAGGGCATCCGGCCTGAGAAAACTTCCCATGCACAACGGCGGCGGTGGGAGAATAGAGCGTAACGCCTTTAAATACCGTCAGTTGACCAACACGTTGACGGATAACCTCCATGACGCCCATCTCTTCCAAGAGCGCAGTTGAGAGCGCGGTGATGCCGTCACCGCAAACCTTGTCTCTCGGAAAGCGCTCCTTTTCGAGCAACAAAACCTTGTACCCTTTTCGCGCCAGAAACAACGCCGCCGAACATCCTGCCGGGCCAGCTCCGGAAATCACTGCGTCATAAGATGTCATACGAATTTTTGTGGATGTTGAGCGATCGGGTTGATGCAACCTCCGGTGCCTCAGTAACTTAAGGAACGCTCACTGATTTCCCGCCATCAAGATGTTCATCCCCCCCATAAAAACCATAGACCAGGGAATGCTCATGCCTGCATAGCCTGCCTTAATATTGTGGCATCAAACACAAGCCTGATTGCGGAAATCCGGTCGGCGGTAACGGTAAAGAATTCTGCGGTACGAATAATTCCTGCGGGAGAAGCGGTATGACAATCATACAGCAACGCCGCACCGGTTTCATTATAAAATTGCCGCAACAGCTCTACGCTCTGCACCATCTGCCGGAACCGGGTCAGTGCAGCGATGAAATCGTCGGCGTTGGTAAACGTATCCATGCTTCCGCTGAAATCGAGGTCGCCAGCAAGAGAGTTGCGGGCTGTGGCAAAATCCCCGCTCGTCCATGCAAGATGGTAGGTTTCGATCAGCTTTCGGGTATCCATGGTTACATACTCCCGTTTTGTTCCTGAAACTGTCCGGCAACACTACAAAGCTCATACAATTGCAGCTATTAAGCAACACCAGGCTTTTTGTCGGCAATGCTGCCATTGAGCTTAGACTTGTCTTCGTACTCACCACAATGGAAGTTAAAATCCAAGCGCCCCCGCTCCGGATGCGCGGCATCATAAACAAAACACACTCGCTGCTACGATCCATCGAACAAACCTTTTTCAACCTTCCGTCGTTGAAGAGAGCGTAACGATGACGCACCACAATGATAAAAAGGGAACGAGATCATGAAAACCGTTATGCTGATGCTGACAAGCCTCCTGCTTGCAGGATGCTCCGTTCTGGGTAAGCGGGACGCCGCTGAACCGCACTACGAAGTGCTGAAACACGATGGCGCGTTTGAGGTGCGTCGTTATGGCCCGATGGTGATCGCCGAAACCTTCCTCTACGACGAGAGTTACAGTGCCGCAAGCGGCAAGGGCTTCAAGCGGCTGGCGGGATATATTTTCGGCAAGAACAGGTCGAAAACGTCGATCAGCATGACCGCGCCGGTGTTGCAGGAGCGCAGCAGCGAAAAAATCTCCATGACGGCGCCGGTGCTGCAGCAACCCGACAAAGGCGGTTGGAGCATGGCGTTCGTGCTTCCTGAGGGCTTTACCCTGGAGTCTGCCCCTGAACCGCTCGATCCCGAAGTGAAGCTCAGGGAGCTGCCCCCCTCGACGATTGCCGTAGTCACCTTTTCGGGCCTGCACTCCGCCGCCAATCTTGAAAAGTATGGCAGGCAACTGCAAGCCTGGCTCAAAAAACAGGGCTATCGCGCGCTGTCGGAACCCAAGCTCGCCTCGTACGATCCGCCATGGACCATCCCCTTCCTGCGGCGTAACGAGGTGCAGATCAGAATCGAGCCCGATCAAGGTCGATCCGGCAAGGAGTAATCGGGGATTTGCTGCCGGTACGCGCTGAGGCAACCCGTTCTCCGAAAAAGCGCGGTAATCAGTCACTTGATTTCCGTGGCTCGAATCCC
Organism: Chlorobaculum sp. 24CR; assembly: GCF_004118635.1. Classification (GTDB taxonomy): domain Bacteria; phylum Bacteroidota; class Chlorobiia; order Chlorobiales; family Chlorobiaceae; genus Chlorobaculum. The sequence continues at coordinate 13,022 of NZ_SDGU01000058.1, forward strand.
CGGCGGAAGAGTATATTGAGACCGGCAGCAACTCTGTAACCATCAAAGCAACCACAATATGGCCATGACCGTTGAAATCAGGGACAACAAGCTCTGCATCGAAATAGACCTCGAAAAACCGACCCCCTCGTCATCCGGCAAAACCCTCGTCGTCGCCAGCACCCACGGCAACGCCGTCACCGACGTCATGATCGAAGGAAAACCTGTAACGATCGGCCTGAACGCCTACATCAAAAAGTGAGACGAACTGGCAAGACGGTGCATCCATCCTGCGCTGCACGTCTGCTTGCCGATCAACTTTTCGCTGAGCCTGAACTATTGTTTTTTCAGGGTTTAATTGACTGAGATGTAATCCTTTTCTTTTGTCACATCTTCAATGACCGTCAGCCCGCAAAACACCTCCACATCGCCAAATTGTTTCGGCGATATCACTTTATCCTTGAAGTTCTCCCTTATCTTCACCATGAGTTCCGGATGAACGGTTACGGTTGACGGATTCTTGACGTTACGGAATCCAAACAACATGGCAGCCAATATTTTTTCACGAAAAAAATCATTGCCTACCTCATACCTCTTTCCCATATCAATCCCTGTTTTCGTTCGATAAATATATCTGATTCACGACCAAATAAAGGATCCTCGAAGCAGAGCTTCGAGGTATTTAGAAGAGTTGGAGCTGCTGTGAATGCAACTTTTTATACTCAATTTCTCGACCTTGAC
>NZ_SDGU01000006.1 GCF_004118635.1 Chlorobaculum sp. 24CR
TGTTGATTTCGCTGCTTCAGCATGGATTGCCGCGTCGCTATGCGCCTCGCAATGACGGGGAAAGTACAAGACACTTTGGAATTGACTTGACACTAGTCTATAAAAATTGCATTTTTATTTTAATACTGATAACCCCAGCTAACTACTGGGGTTTTGTGTTCTCATCCGCCCCTCATTTTTCTTTTTTCCGTCTCGCTCATCCTGTGGTATTCAGATTCCTGAAGCAGATGTTTGTTCGAGAACTCTTCAAAGATACCATCCTGCCCACTCCATCGCAATCACTCCTTGTACCGATCCTTCCACAACCCCTCCAGCCGTTCGCGGATGAACTTTTCGCGGCCTTCGCCGGTCGGGCGGTAGTAGGCTTTTGGCTCCATCTGTTCGGGGAAGTAGTGCTCATCGACGAAATGGCCCGGAAAGCTGTGCGGGTAGCGGTAGCCTTTGCCGTAGCCGATCTCCTTCATCAGGTCGGTCGGTGCGTTGCGCAGGTGGAGCGGCGGCACGGCGGACGCGCCCGCGCTCTTGACGTCAGCCAACGCCTCGCCGATCCCCGCGTAGCTCGCGTTCGACTTCGGGCACGAGGCGAGATAGGTCGCCCCCTGCGCGAGGTTGATCCGCGCTTCGGGCAGGCCGATCAGCTCGACGGCGTGAAACACCGCCACGGCAAGCGTCAGCGCATAGGGATCGGCGTTACCGATGTCCTCGCTGGCGAAGATCACCATTCGCCGGGCGATGAACTTCGGATCCTCGCCGCCGTCGATCATCCGCGCCATCCAGAAAAGCGCCGCGTCGGGGTCGGAGCCGCGCATCGATTTGATGAAGGCCGACACCGTGTCGTAATGCGCCTCGCCCCCCTTGTCGTAGGCCGGGGCGCGGTGCTGGAGCGCTCGCTCGAAAAGCTTGCGGTCGATCACCGCGGGCGCGGTTCCACGCGGCGCGAGCGACAGGGCGGCTTCGAGCGCGTTGAGCGCCTTGCGGGCGTCACCGGCGGCGTAGGCGAGCAGGAACTCCATGTCGCGCACCTCGACTCCGGCGGCCTGCATCGCCGGATCGTCCGCGATGGCGCGTTCGACCACCCGCCGCACCTCGTCGTCGCCGAGCGGCTGGAGAATATAGACCTGCATCCGCGAGAGGAGCGCCCGGTTGACCTCGAACGACGGGTTCTCGGTGGTCGCGCCAATCAGGACGATGAGCCCCTGCTCGATGGCATGGAGCAGCGTGTCCTGCTGCGCCTTGTTGAAGCGGTGGATTTCGTCGATGAAAAGCAGCATCTGCCGCCCGTCGATGGAGCGGCTCTTCTGGGCGAGTTCGAGTACGCGGCGCACATCCTTGACCCCCGCGTCGGTGGCGGAGAGCTGCTCGAAGCGGTAGTTCAGCGACCCGGCGCAGATTTCGGCGAGCGTGGTTTTGCCGGAGCCGGGCGGCCCCCAGAAGATCATGGAGGGAATCCGCCCCTCCTCGATGTAGCGCCGGATCGGCCCCGCCGCGCCGACGAGGTGCTCCTGGCCGAACAGCTCGTCGATCTGGCGTGGACGCACCCGCTCGGCGAGCGGCTGGAAAAGCTTCGCCGAGGCGGACTTGCCGGACGGAAATCCGAACAGGTCGGGCTGTTCAGGCTCATCGGGCTTCATGCAAACCCCTGGCCGCTCAGCCACGATTCGGTGATGCGGCTCTCCGCCGGTGAACTGACGCTCTTCTGGCGGGCGACATACTTGCCGAGAATGTCGAATTCGAGGTTCACTTCGCTCCCGTTGCCGAGGCCGGTGATGGTGGTGTTGGCGAAGGTGTAAGGGATGATCGCCACCGTGAACTGCCCCGGCTCGACCGAAGCCACCGTGAGGCTCACGCCGTCGATGGCGATGGAACCGGCGGAGACGATCCACTGGTCGAAGCGCGAGTCGAACGCCACCGAAATCATGCGGCTGCCACCGACCTCCTCGATGCGCGTGACGCGCCCGACGCCATCGACGTGGCCCAAGACGAAGTGTCCGCCGAGCCGATCCATCGGGCGCACGGCGCGTTCGAGATTGACCGGCGTGCCCGGACGGAACGAGCCGAGCGTCGTCTTTTTCAGCGTCTCCGACACCGTATCGACCTCGAACCACCCCGGCCCGACGGCCACCGCCGTCTGGCAAGCGCCACCGATGCTCACGCTCTCGTCAATCGCCAGATCACCAAACTCCGCCGCCGAAGTGTAGCGAACCTTCAGCCGCACTCCGCTCCCCTGCCGCGCGGCGCTCTCGACCGCTCCCACATCCTTGACAATTCCTGTGAACATATTTCTTTACGATCCTCGATGATAAAAAATGATAGTGCCGCGAAAATCTTAACCCTGGGAGCGCCGAGCGCCTGCTCGGCATCTTCTCGATGGTTTTTATTCTTTTGATTTCTTACATAATAATAAACCAGCATCCCGCAAAAATACTGCACACTGAATAATGTGGAGCCTTCGGCTCCATTGCCGAGCAGGCGCTCGGCGCTCCCAGGATTTTAAGGCAACCCCCTATGTGTCAGCCTCTCTCCCCAAAATCGCAATCGGATTCGATTTCGATACCGACGCCGATCATCCCGAAACCCCAACCAATCCGCCATGAATATACTAACAAAAAAGGCGGAGCCGGAAAACTCCCGACTCCGCCACTTTGCGCGATTGTCGCGACAAACGCCGCGCCTCAGCGATAGACGACGAAACCGCCGGGCGGCACGGTGATCTTTACCGCCGAGCCGCACACCGGCACGACCTCGGTCTCTTCGCCCTCCTCTTCCGGCGACGATGAAAAGACGCACTGCATCGTTTTTCCGGGCGGATTGAGCTGGTGATCGACCACCGCCCACACCGTCAACTCTTTTTCGAGGCTGGTGTTGATGGCGCAGAGGCACTCCGTCTCGGCGAAGTTGCGCGACCAGGCGACCACCCAGCGCATCTCTCCGTTGACCGGCTGGGGATAGAAGAACTCACCCTCGTTGCCCGTCGCCGACACCTTGCGCAGATACTGCCGTCCACGGCGCAGGGCGATCTCGCCTTTGCGGAACTCCGCGAGCCTGCCCACGAAGCGGAACACCTCGTGCTCCTCGTTGAAGAAGTGCCGACCCGTGCTTTGCAGCGAGCCGAACGGCCCGCCGAACATGCACTCGCGCAGGAACACGTCGCCGTACGAGTTGTCGCCCGTGCGCGGATCGGCGCCGTTGAACGCCTGCTCGGTGCCGTAGTAGATGCAACTGATCCCCTCCGTGGCGAGGTTCAGCCCCAGCGCGGCTTTCAGCAGCTTCCAGCTTTCGGTTGAGTCGCCGCAGAAGCGGTATTTGCGCTGCTCGCCCACCTGGTCGTGGTCGTCGATCATGGTGACGATGTGCTTCGAGTACCACTGGTGGCCGCTCTTGCCGTCGAGCAGGCTGTTGCGGAACAGGTCGAAGTACCCCTCCTGCTCGCCGGTCTCCGGGTTGCCGGGGCTGCGCCACCCCTTGGCGAGAAATTCGAGCTTGTCGGGCAGATCGCCGATGCCGAGCGCCGCGTCGAGGCCGGTCACGTCGAGAATCTGCATGGCGTAGGAGCGCCCGCCGGTGATTTCGCCGATGATCGGGAAGTTCTCCTTGCCGAGCGTCTGGGCGAACTCGTGGATCGACGAAGCGAAGTAGCGCACCGCGCCCGGCTCCATGTGCTTGACCGTGTCGAGCCGGAAGCCGTCGATGTCGGCGTACGCCATCCAGAAGCGATAAACCTTGATGAGGTGATCGAGCGCCACCGAGGGGCGGAACAGGCTGATGCGCCGTTCGAGGTCCCAGCTCTGCGCGGGATCCTGGAGGCCATGCCCCAGATAAATCTCTTTCAGCGAGCAGAAATCTCCTTCGAGAAACTCCGGAAAAGCGTCCCAGTTGCGGATTTCGCCCTTCATCGTCCAGGTCGTCGCGCTCTGGAACTCCGTCGGCCAGATCGCCGCCTCCATCGGGATGTCCGGATGAGCCTCGCCATTGCCGCCGAACGGAATCGAGCCGGAATCGTGCTGATGCATCCGGTACCCCTTCACCGGCCACTGCCACCCTTCGTAGTAGAAATACTGCTGATTGTCCTGATAGGAAAACACGTCACCGGCGTGATTGAGGATAATATCGAGAATCACCCGGATGCCGAGCCGGTGCGCGTCGGCCACGAAGTCGCGCAGCTCCTCGCGCGTGCCGTAGTGGGGATCGACATCAAGGAAGTTCTGGATGCCGTAGCCGTGGTACGAATCGCTGCCGGTCACCTGCCGGAACACCGGACTGACCCAGATCGCCGTCACGCCGAGCCGCTTCAGGTAGCCGAGCTTGTCGCGCATCCCCGCGATGGTGCCGCCGCACCACCCCCGGCCAGCCTCGAACCACTGTTGCCACTCGGCATTGTTCGCGTCGGCTTCGATGCGGAAGAGCGGGGTTTCACGCTCGGCGGACTCGGCGACGGGATTTCCGTCGGCATCATTGAAACCGCCTCGCTCCCTGCCGTCCGAAAAGCGGTCGAGCATGAGGAAATAGAGGATTTCGTCATCCCACGCGGCAGGGGATGGAAAACAGGTTTTGCCTGCGGCAAGCGCTTTGAGATCGATCTCTTCAAGGCTGCGTTCAACCGGAGAAGCTGGAGGAGAGGCGTTGGGTTGCATGGATTTCAGAGTTGCGTTATGAGAAGTTGCACGCCGGAAATCAAACGGGAAGAATGTCAGAAAAAGATAGACAATACAGACGTAATTCCGATGAAAACGCCACCACTATTCTGTTGCTGAAATGAAAATTCGGGAAGAAATAAAAAAGCCACGCCGCTTGCTGACGACGTGGCTGCGGAAATACAAAACTGAACATATTCAGCAGGGTGTTAACCCTGCTGACATTCAAGACTCTTATATTCACATTGCCCCGGCTTTCAAGCCGGGGAGCAGATTGGGAGCACTACCCAATGCAGTACCCTTCGCGTCATCACGCCAGCGCCGCGAGCGCCTTGTCGTAATCAGGCTCCTGCACGATCTCGGACACCTGCTCGGCGTAGAGCACCTTGCCGGAAGCATCGGCGACGATGACCGCGCGGGAGAGCAAGCCTTTGAGCGGCCCATCGGTGATGGTGAGGCCGTACTCCGCGCCGAACTCCGGCGAGCGGAACACCGAGAGCGACACCACATTTTCGAGCCCTTCGGTGGTGCAGAAGCGGCCCTGGGCGAACGGCAAATCGGCGGAGATGCACAGCACGGCAGCGTCGCCCCGCTCGCCCGCCTCCTTGTTGAAGCGCCGTACGGACGCCGCGCAAACGGCGGTGTCGAGGCTCGGAAAAATATTCAGCACGACCTTCTTGCCAGCGAAGTCAGCCGGAGAAACTTCCGAAAGATCGCTTTTCACAAGGCAAAAAGCCGGAAGCTGACTGCCAACCGCCGGAAGCTCGCCAGCAGTGTTGATGGTATTACCTTTCAGGGTGATGGATGCCATAATGGGTAAGGTTTAAGCATTGGTGGGTTACGCTAAAAGAGCCTGCATGATTAACCGGCAGCGCCCGCGTTCCGTTCCTTCAAAAGAAAAGAACAGGTTTAACGGGTCGTATATGACTTATAAGAACTGTTCTCCCGGCATCGCCTGAAAAAAACCGCTCCGCTCGACCACCTCAACCCCGCATCCGAACAGCTCCGACACCGAGGCTGAGGTCAGCAGCTCCCGCTTGTCGCCATCGGCCACGACGCGCCCTTTTCGCATGAAGATGACCCGCGTAATCTCCGGCGGTATTTCGTGCAGGTGGTGGGTAACGAGAATGAACTGCATACCCGCCTGCATCAGCCGCCGCGCCTTGTCGAGGTAGAGGAATGAGGCCGTGATGTCGAGGCCGCTGGTCGGCTCGTCGAGCAAGAGCGCTTCGGGCCGGTGCACCAGCGCACGGCCAAGCAGAAAGCGGCGCTGCTGGCCGGTGGACATTTTGCCGAAGGGGCGGTCGGCCAGCTCCCCGACGCCGAGCTGCCGCATCAGCTCCTCGGCCTGCCCGATCTCAGCAGCGCCGAAAAGTTGATGCGGCCAGGTGTCGATGCTCGAATAGTAGCCCGACAGAATCACGTCGCGTCCTTTGGCGTAAGTACCGTAATTCTGTTGCAGGTCATGCGATACGATGCCAAGCCGCGAGCGCAGCTCCTCGACGTTCCACTGCTCGCGGCCATAGACCAGCATCCGGCTCCGCTCCGACCAGACGGGATAAATTTCCCGCGAAATCAGCTTCATCAGCGTTGTCTTCCCCGACCCGTTCGGCCCGAGAATCGCCGTATTTTCACCTTTCCGGATACTCAGGTCAAGCCCGTCAAACACCAGCGTATCGTTTCGGTAAGCGCTGACATTGCTGAATTCAAAAACGTGATTCACGATCGTACTGATAGTGTTTTTTCCTTTCGGCGCGATCGCGAAATCTTGAACAGCTCCGCGTTTGGGCCGTGAAACAAGGTACCGCGCAAGCACCGGATTGTCAAAAAGAGCCTGACCGCCGGTTGGGATACTGAAAGAAGTATCGGCATCAACCTTGGATCGAGTCAAGCATTGGTTTCCCGATGACTATCGAAAAGTCATTGCCGTGTTTGATCGGTTATTTTATCTTTTTCCCGAAACAGAGAGTATTGCTACGGTACATAAACAATGTTATCACGATAATTTTTCAATTGTCATCTTTCAGCATGAAATACTGTTTTGCTTGTATTGGTTGAAAATAGTATGTTTCATCCGAGCTTCATTTTTCGATTTTCCGGAGTTTTTCATTGCTGCTGACATACCGGATTCGGATATTGACCTGCTGTTTTCCAGGCAATCTTCATGACCTGCGCGCTGAGTTCAGCCAGTCAAGAGCCATCAAAGCAGCCAGAGCCGTCGGGTGTAAAGCTTTTACCGAAATCCCCACCGCCCGAAAGTATCTCAGGCATACGAAAGTCACAGCTCTCCGGCAAGCAGACAATGCGCTGGATTGATAACGGCCGCCTGACACGAGCACACAACGTAATTGATTGTAAAGCAATCAGTTGTAGAGAATTGACAAGTCAAGCTCCATGACGACGGGGAGACTCTGTATCGGATTGCGCGACATGAAAAAGTTATGCGGCGCGGCATCTCGAACGGTATTAGTACCGAAGAGTACGAGAAAGTGAACGCTATCGCCTGAATCGGGGTTGGTATGCAAATAATCGGAACTGCGAGACCACTTTAAAAGCAGTTCTGTCGGGGCCAGAAAAAACGATTAGCAAATTATGTTTGCATCACATATATTCGCGTCATGCAGGCCCCATAAAAGTTCAGGGTGACTGAACATCCGGGCTTGATGCAAGTTTCATTAAATTCTTTTTTCAAACGACAAGTTATGGCATGAGCCATAATTGTACCCCTTGCGCAAACATCAATCATATCCATTGTGTAGCTATGGCAGTAAATGTAGCGAAAATCGCTATTCAGCATATCGAGAATGATAAATTTCTCGATGCAATCCAGTGCTTGCAGAATGCGATTCTGGAAATCGAAGTAACCGGTGCAGACAGACGAAAAATCAGGAGTCTGACGGCCATCATGGACAAGATCAGTGAAGCCGCCATGTTCGGCAGCGACTGGGATGAGGGGCGCAGGGCAAAAAAAGCGGCTATCCTCAAGCTCCAGAAAGTAAGCGCAGCCTGACCCTCTGTAAAGCGGAAAATGCACGTACTCTCCATCCAATCGTCAATAAGCATGTATTGACCGGGAATTTATATCTTCGCGGTATTCGTCAAGCGATAGTTTATCGGAATTTTTGGTGAACTGTTTCTTTGTGCTTCTTATTGCCCAATGAATCCTGTCCTGTTATCGTTGCCGAGAGATAACCGGACAGGATTCATCGAGAGACCTTTGATGGTAACTTTGCAATTTCAATCTGTCTCCAAGAAAAAGCGGATATATTTTAACGCTTTTTTATATGCTCCGCTTCCTGTCTTTTTGTCGGCGTCAACGAGCAGGAATGATATTCTTATGGCTATTTTTTCCCCCTATGGTACGGCTATAACGTACGTATCATGATCAAACTGGCAGCATCCAAACATGATTTTTTCATCGCCCAGCAATGCAAAGCTATGGACACTCGTCACAGACTCACGCAATGCGCTGCCTTTTACCTGATCTCTTTGACTTGCTTGCGCCCCAACAACGCTTAAGCGCTACATGTCAAAAGAAGAAGGCTTTGCTTGTTTTCTCACATCAAGAGTTATCCACTCAATTATCCACCGATCAGCGCTTCGCCCTTTCGGCCAATCTGGCAGCATCCTCAGTTCCACTCCCCCGCGCCTTTCGAGATGCTGTAACGGCCCGCGCCGAGAAAGAAGATGGCGATGGAGCCGAAAAAGTAGAACGCTTGCAGTTCGAGGGCGTAGCCGCCGTGCTGGTCGAGCGCGGTGAGCTGGCCCATGTGGACGAGCCAGACCGCCATGCCCATCAGCACTGCCTCGACAAGCGCGGCGGGCCGGGTGTAGAGGCCAAGCACGATCAGCAGCGGGGCCACCACCTCGCCAATCGGTACGCCCGCAACAAGCAGCGCGGGCAGTCCGGCAGCCTTCAGCTTGCCCGCGATAAAGCCATAGCCGTGAATCAGCTTGTGCACGCCGTGAAACAGCATGAGGCCGCCAACGCACAGGCGGATCAGGAGTTTGCCAAGATCGTTGTTGTTCATGAACCCTCCGGATGAAGTGTTGACTCTGCCGCGATTGTTGCCGCCTTTGCTTTTCTTCTTGTCGCCGCTTTTGAAAAATCCCGCCATCAGTGTTTTGGATATGCTTCGAGTAAAAGGTCTTCGCCGAACCTCTCGATACCGGCGAAGCTGAGTTTGATGGCGTAATCGGGATGCGTCACGTCGAGTGGGCCGAAGCTCGCCAGGCCGTCGCCACCGAAAAGTTTCGGCGCAATGAAGACGTAATATTTATCAACAAGTCCCGACCTGACCATCGAGGCGGACAACCGGCTTCCACCCTCGACCATCACCGAGAGCACACGCCGCCGGTGCAGCTCCGCGAACACCTCGGCGAGATCGAGTCCGCCGCCGGACTCGCCGACCGTCGCCACCTCGATGCCCCGCGCTTCGAGCTGGCTGACCAGAAAATCTTCAGCCTCGTCGCGCAACGCGAAGACGAGCGTTTTCGCTTCGCCGTTGAAAATCCGCGCCTCGACCGGCGTCTGGAGCCGACGGTCGAGCAGTACGCGCAACGGCTGACGCCCGGCGCAATGGCGGACGGTCAGCTCGGCGTTGTCCGACATCACCGTCGAAGCGCCGCACATGACGGCGTCATAGACGCACCGCAGGCGGTGCACTTCGCGCCGCGACTCTTCGCCGGTGATCCACTTCGACGCGCCGAGCGAGGTGGCGATCCGCCCGTCGAGCGTCTCGGCGGTCTTGAGCGCCACGAACGGGCGGCCCTTGCGGTGCGAGGTCATGAACGCCTCGTTGAGCCGCTCCGACTCCGCTTCGAGCACGCCAACCGTCACCTCGATTCCGGCGTCGCGGAGCCTGGCGATCCCTTTGCCCGCCACCTTTTCGTGCGGATCGAGGCAGCCGACGACCACCTTCGGGATGCGCTTCTCGACGATCAGGTCGGCGCACGGCGGCGTCTTGCCGTAGTGGGAACACGGCTCCAGATTGACGTACAGCGTCGAGCGCGGGAGCAGCGCCGCATCTTCGACCGACGCGATGGCGTTGACCTCGGCGTGCGGGCCGCCGTACTGCCGGTGCCACCCCTCGCCGATGACCCGCCCGTCGCAGACGATCACCGAGCCGACCATCGGGTTCGGACTCACGCTCCCCGCGCCGCGCCCGGCCAGTTCGAGGCATCGCCGCATGGAGGCTTCGTCCTCCGGACGCGCCGGAGTTTCCGGATTCATCGTCATTGTCCTCCCCCTTCAGCAGTGTTCGGCGTGCACCTGCACCAGCCTGATGCCCGACAGGCGCAGCAGCTCGGCGATGTGCTCGATCTTGTAGGGCTTGTCGTAGTAAATCGTTTTGATGCCCACGTTGATGAGCACCTTCAGACAGTGGATGCAGGGACTGGCGGTGATGTAAATGTCGGCATCCTTGATCGATACGCCGTGCTTAGCCGCCTGCCCGATGGCGTTGATCTCGGCGTGGATCGTGTTGACGCAGTTCTCCTCGACCGTTCCGTCAGGGTGTGTGCTGCGGTAAATCTTGCAGTTGGTCTCGTTGCAGTGCGGCAGGCCGGAGGGCGCGCCGTTGTAGCCGGTCGAGAGGATGTTGTTGTCGCGCACGATCACCGCGCCGATGTGCCCCCGCGTGCAGGTGGCCCGGCGCGAAATGAGGTGCGCCACGCTCATGAAATATTCGTGCCACCCAAGCCGCTGCTCCGGCTGACCGCTTGCGCCCGATGCGCCGCAGCAGCACCCGCTATTGCCTTCTTCATGCATAACCGTAGAATTGATACATTGAGTCTGATCGCTTCAGGAAAATAGAGGAAAGAAAGCGCCCGCGCAACCACTCACGCCCATGCTCCGCAACTACTTCACGCTTTACCACGCAGCCGCCGAGCTGCACCAGCGTCTTGCGGGGGGCTACCTTTTTGAAATCCATTCGCAGCAGAAAAACGAAATCACCCTCGCCTTCGTCACGCCGGAGGGCGAGCATCTGCAACTCGTCGTCACCGTGCGCTCCCCGCACTTTTCGCTCTACACGCGCGAGGGGCTGAACCGCAAGAGCCGCAACACGGCGGGCATCATGAGCCGGATCTACGAGCGACAGATCACCGGCGTCGTGATCTCGCCCGCCGACCGGCAGATCGGCTTCTCGCTCGACGACGGCCACACCCTCGTGCTGCGGATGTTCAGCGCCGAAACCAACATGCTGCTCGTGCGCGACGGGCGGATCGTCGATGCCTTCAAGGATGCACGGAAGCTCGAAAACACGCCGTTCGACGAGACGGAGACTGACGTACCATATTTCCGGTCGCTCGACCAGCTCGCCTCCGACCCGGCGCTGTTACGGCAAAAGCTCGAAGAGAGCGACAACACAGAGCCACTCGACCGGCGACTGCTCGCGATGCTGCCCGGCTTCGACCGCAAGCTCGTCCGGCGGCTCCTCGCGATTGCCGAGGGTGAGTCGCCCGAACAGCTCCACCAAGCGTTCGTCGCCATCTTCTACGATCTCGCCTCGCCAACGCCGTGCGTCATCGAAAAGCCCGGCCAGCCGCCAGCCTTCTCGCTCTTCGCTCCGGAGGCGGGCGACGAGGCCGTCACGTTTGAGAGCGTCATCGACGCGCTGAACCACTACAGCCGCAAGATGTACCGCCACCTGCATTTGCGGGAACGCGCCGTCGAGATGCGGCGGGAGCTGACGGCGAAAATCGGCAAGCTCGAAAAGGAGCTGAACGCCAGCGCCGGGCACGATCCGGAGGAAGTTTCGCGGCGCAACGAGCGCTACGGACACCTGCTTACCGGAGCCATCGGCGCAATCGAGCCATCGGGCGGCACGGTGACGGTGCCGAACCTCTTCGCACCCGGTTCGCCCGACGTGACAATTCCGGTCAAGACGAGACTCAACCTTCAGGAAAATGCTGCATGGTACTTCACGCAGGCGACGAAAAACCGCAAAAAGGCCGCAGCGCAAAAGCTCCGCCACGCCGAACTCCGGGCGGAACTCGACACGCTCCGCCTGAAACTCGCCAAGCTCGACGAGGCCGACTCCCCCGACCGCTTGCAACAAGCGCTCGAATCCGGATCGCCCCCCGGAGGCAGGTCATCCGGCAAGGACAGGAGCAAAAAGGAGAAAACGCCGCAATTCCGGACGATCCCGATCAGCGACCGAATCACGCTCTACATCGGCAGAAACTCGGCGAACAACGAAAAGCTCACCTTCGGCTTCGCAAAACCCGACGACATCTGGCTTCACACGAGAGGCGCATCAGGCTCGCACTGTGTGCTCAAGGGCGCGGGAATGCACAACGCCTCGGAGATCCGCCGCGCCGCCGAAATCGCCGCCTGGCACTCCTCGGCCAAGCACTCCGAACTCGCGCCGGTGATCTGCACCCAAAAGAAATACATCAAAAAAGACCGCAAAACCCCCGGCAACGTCATCATCGAACGAGAGCAAGTGCTGATGGTCAAACCCTTAAGAGAATGATGAATTGAAAAAGCTCCGGAAAAATCGCTCTTTAATTCTTATAGGACTTATACGACCTATAAGTCCTGTAAGTCCCACTCAAATTTTAACCCACCACCCTCCCATGGAAACACACAAGCTCGTGATGCCGGAACACCTCAACCACTTCGGGTTTCTGTTCGGCGGCAATCTGCTCAAATGGATCGACGAGGTCAGCTACATCGCCGTGACCCTCGACTACCCCGGCTGCAACTTCGTCACGGTCGGCATGGACAACATCAAGTTCAAGAAAAGCATCCGGCAGGGCACCATTCTCTGCTTCGAGTCGAAGCAGAACCGGATCGGCACCACCTCGGTTGAATATATCGTGGATGTCACCCGCGAGGAGATCACCACCGGCAGCAAGGAGCTGGTCTTCACGACGCGGATAACCTTCGTCAGCGTGGATGAGAACGGCAGGAAAAAGGCGATTTCGGCCTGATAAAAATGAAGCGGGCCGCATTGAAGCGGCCTCGGAGCGTGATGCGACGGAATATTTATGCGTTGTGCGTCCATCTGAGCGTACGCGAAATAGCGCCCTGCATTTTGCGGAACCGCCAGATACCGAATATGCCGGTAACGATGCCGAGCGGAATACACGCCACGCCAGCCCACATAAACCACATCTTCGTGGCGTAGTGAACGATCGTCAGTCCGGTAATCATCATGGCCACCCCGGATCGCAGATAAGAAAGCAGGGTGCGTTCATTGGCAAGCAGAGTTCGGTCGATGGCGAGTTCGTCACGCAGGATCAACTCCTCGGATTCAAAACGGTCATAAGGTGAAATCGTCGGCCCGGTGTCTTTCGAGCCGTAAAGGTACTTCTTTATCATGAGCACAATAACAAAGTTAACAAAGTATAATACAAGCAATAAAACGGATGTCGTCCTGACCTGCCGGATGAAAAACAAGGGGTGACGAACAAACAACGTGAGAAGCGGGAGCAATGAGCGATGGAGAAACAAAGAGGACGGATGGAGATTTGACGGCGTCAGGTATGTCGGGCATTATCTAAAACCTGATTTTTAAAGCACACGCTTCTGACATTCAATCGTTCAGCAATATATTTTTATTCTTTTTTCATACAAGAATCAGAGTCAAAAAACAAAGAAAAAATTATGACCATCGCCGGTCACGAAGTCCGGCAATGACTTGCCCCCGTTCGCTTCACAATTACGGCCCGAACAGCGCTTCGCTCAGTTCACCGGCCCGACCCGCTTGCCGTGTGGCTCAGGCGGTACAACATGAACAGACCGATCGTGGTCAGCACGGCGTTGGGCAGCCAAACCGAAATCGACGGCAAAAGCAGGCCTCTCTCGGCGATCTTCTCCCCGCCGATCAACAGCACCCAGTAGAGCACGAAAAAAAGAAGCGACAAGGCCGCGCCCGCGCCGAATCCGCCACGCCGGGCCATGACGCCAAGCGGCGCGCCGACCACGGCAAACACCACGCAGGCAAAGGCGAGCGAATATTTCTTGTGATACTCGATCATGTAATTGTTGAACGATTCACGGTTTTCCCGCATCTGCCCGATGCGCGCCGAGACGTTGTCGATCATCGCATCGACCGATTCGATGGCGCGTCCAGTCACAGCGGGCGGCAGCGGCGCGGGCCAGGCGGCTGGAGCAGCACCACTCCGCTTGCGAATCGTGGCGATCTCCGTTCTGAACTGCTCGATCCCCTTGTCGATCGAACTCTCGGCCATGCGGCCTTTCAGGTGAAACTCTTTGGCCATCGACAGCAGCTCGGCTGCCGAAAGCTCCTTGCCACCCCGGCGTCGATTGCCCTCATCGGTGCGCTCGAATCCATAGCCGTTCGCATCGAAAACGTAACGGTTCCTCGAAAAAACCATCTTCCGGTACCGATCCATCTGCGGCAAAGCGAGTTCGTGAATCTGACCGTCATCGAGCGTCAGAATGAGGTGGTGGTAATCGCCGGAAAACTGAATCCGTCCCTTTTTTGCCATAATCACCGTCCGCACATCGGATCGGCTGCGGTCGTACAGCACGATGTCCTGAAGCTCTCCGGTCTGGTTATCGACATCCTTCACCATAATGGAATAGCCGTTGATGAGGTCGGAAAAAGCGTTCTTGTCGATACCGAGACCCGGCTTCATGCGGGTAATGTCGGCAAAGAGAGCGTTGGCCTTGTGGTTGGCTTCGGGCATCAAAACGTTGTTGAAACGCTCCATCAGAAGCGACAAGGCGAGCGCGGCGAGCAGCACCGGGGCCACGAGCCGGTAGATCGAGATGCCGCCGGAGCGCATCACCGTAAGCTCGGAGCTGTTGGTCAGGGAGCTGAACGACATGACCGTCGAAACCAGCACCGCCATCGGCACTGCCAGCCCAACCATCCACGCCGACTGCAACGCAACCACCTCGAAGAGGATGCCGAAATCGAGACCTTTGCCGATCAACCGCTCAAGAAACGTGGTCAGGAAGGAGAGAATGAACACGAACATAATCGTTACAAACGCAAAAAAGAAGGCGCCAAGATGCTCCTTGAGAATGTATCGATCGAAGATTTTCATTACATGTCTGTTAACCTTTACTTGTCGCCGCCCCTTTTTCGGAGAGCTGGCTGCTCACAATATACAGCAGAACACGTTTTCTGCAATAGTGGCTTCCACGTACCGCCCGCCGGAATACGGGACGAAACTTTGCGCCGTGGCAAGGCTTGAGTAAATTACGTACAAAAGGACACGGCCCGCATACCGTTTTTCTTGATTGCGATCATCGACAGAATTGAACAAAAAACAGGAGAGAAACCATGGCACCATTTGATTTTGGACAGAAGGTCGATCCGGCGCATTTTAACAAGCTCATTGAGGAGGGCTACCAGGTCAACGCTTCCGACTATGTACAGAAAGGCTGGGAGATGTTCAAGGGGAACATCGGAGAATTCATCGGCTTCACCTTGATCTGCTTTGCGGCCTCGCTCGTGAGTTCGAAAATGGGCGGTTTCGGCTCGCTGCTCTTTTCGGCGGTGGCAGCCCCACTTTACGCCGGTTTCGCCATCGCGGCGTTCAGAATCATGACCGGCCAGCAGCTCCAGTTCAGCGACTTTTTCAAAGGATTCAACTACTTCCTGCCGCTCTTTTTGGCCGGTCTGGCAAGCGGCATCCTTGTAACCGTCGGGCTGGCGTTGCTCATCATTCCCGGCATTTACCTCGCCATCGGCTACATGCTGGCGACCTTCCTGGTGATCGATCACGGCATGGAGTTCTGGCAGGCGATGGAGACGAGCCGCAAAATCGTCACGAAAAACTGGTTCGCCTTTTTCGTCTTCGCGATCGTGCTCTTCCTCATCAACGTACTCGGCATCCTCGCTCTCGGCGTCGGCCTGCTGGTCTCAGCCCCCGTAACCGCCTGCGCCGCCGCGATTGCCTACAAGGAGATCGTGGGACTGCATTCGGCGGAGTGGTGAATATTCAGTATAATAAACCATGAGTGAGCTGATTCCAATTTCCGGCTGTGGCCATGCCGACCGAAAGGCGGATGTGCTCTTCGTCCACGGCCTCGGCGGCAACGCCCTCGGAACGTGGCGGCACGGCACGGACGATTCGACCTCGTGACCGCACTGGCTGGGTAACGAGTTTCCGCAAGTTGGCGTCTGGTCGCTCGATTATGCAGCCAGTCCGTCGAAATTATTATGGTTCAAACGCCTCTTTGGCTTCGGATCCCCAAAAGACGGTCAGACAATAGCCCTTCCCGACCGAGCAGACCAGATGCTCGATCTATTTACACTGAAAGGTCTCGGTCAGCGGCCTCTCATGTTCATTTGCCACAGCCTTGGCGGATTGCTGGTAAAACAGTTGCTTCGCCAATCCAGTGACAATACGGATTTACACAAGAACGGCGTTGTAAACCAAACGAAGGTGGTGCTCTTTCTCGCCACGCCACATAGCGGAGCAGAACTGGCTACCTTTGTGGACGCTTTTCGAGATATTTTCGGAAGCACCGTCACCATCGAAGAGCTTCGCGAGCACGATGCACATCTTAGAAATCTTTACAACTGGTATCGAAACCATGCCCCGAGGCTCGGTATCGAAACTGCAACCTATTACGAGCGGCTTGGCGTCAGAGGAGTGCTGACCATCGTCAATCCCACCTCTTCGCACCCCGGCGTCGGAGTTGACCCGATTGGACTCGATGAAGATCACCTTTCTATCTCAAAACCACGCAAGCCTGATGCGCAGGTATGTGATTCGGCAAGGAATCTCCTGATAAACAACGTGCTCGCAGCCCGTGCTCCAGCTTCAACTGCGCTGACGAGCGAAACATCGAACACTCCCGCAGCGTTGCCGGTTGTGCATGAAACCGTCATCAGAATCGATCGCAGCTCGTTCGGAGCGCAGCAGGAGAGGCGTATTCCCTGCGAACTGCCGCCCCTGGCTGAGCACTTCACGGGGCGCAACAAAGAGCTGAAGCAGCTCACCCTTCGCCTGCGCGCCGGGCTGAACACCGCCGTTGTCGGACCTGCGGGCCTCGGCAAGACCGCCCTTGCGGCGAGCGCTCTCGCGGAAATTGTCGGCGCCAATCGTGCTTCGCTCGACGCAACGCCCTTTCCTGACGGCATTCTCTATCTCGACCTCTACGCCCTTCACGGTCGTGCCGAACCGGCATGGAACGCCCTTGCCAACCGTCTGCAAGGCTACGATTTCATGAACAACGCTCCGGCGCGTAACCGGGCCACCGAAGCCTTCCGCGCAAGCCGGGTGCTGCTCGTCATCGAAGGGGGCGAAGAGGCGGACGGCAAGGAGGAGCGCACGACCATGCCGGAGCTGCTCGGCGTTCTCTCCGGCGAGTGCCGCCACCTGCTGCTTACCCGCCTGAGCACCCAGTCGGCGGCGGCGGAGAGCATCGAACTCAGGGAGGCGCTCCAACCCGAAGAGGCGGCCCGCCTCTTCGACGCGCTCACGGCGAGTCGGCCTCTTGACCCGGCAATCCGGCAAAGCGTACTGGAGCTGCTCGAAGGCCACCCGCTTGCCCTCAACTGGGCGGGCAACCTCCTCGTGCGCGATGACGAAGAGCCTGCCGAACTGATTCGCGGCTGGAAGACGGAAGGGCTGCCGCTGCTCAGTGACCCCCGGCAAGCCGAACGAACGCTCCGCTGGCTCTACGAGCGCAGCATTCGCGGCCTCGACGAGACCGGCCAGATCATGCTCGCCGCGGCGGGCCTGCTGGCCCCCACCCCCTTTTCGCTCGAAGCGATGGCGGCGGCGACCGGCCTTGCCGAATCCGGCGATGCCGGCAGAAACCGCCTTCGCGAACACCTCCGAAAGCTTGTCCAGCGTGGCCTCTTCCGCCTTGCGGAGAGCGGCCACTGGCGCTTCACCCATGTGCTGGCCTACCGTTTCGTTCGCGACGCTCAAAGCCCTGAAGCCGCGCTGGGCGACCGGCTCGCTCACTGGCTGCGCGATGCGCTTGCCGAAGCGCTGAACCCCTCCGAAAACAACAGCAAACTCAGTGACGCCACCGCTCTCCTGAACCATGCCGGAGCGCTGCTCCGCGCCGACCGCCAGCACAACCATTGGGAGGTGCTGGCGAACCCGCTCCTCTACGCTATCGCCGACCGGCTGGAGGAGTTGGGGCAGCTTGACCTTGTATCCGGCGCTTTGAGTTCCGTAGCCGACTGGCTTGAAACACTTCCTTCTGAAAACAGAACAGATCCAATTTGGCTCAGAGAGTACACTGTTCTCGTCAACCGAAAAGGCGACGTGCTCCGCGACCAGGGCGATCTCGACGGCGCTCTCAACGCTTTCCGTGAGGCGCTCGCCGTGAGGATACGACTGGCGGCTGCCGATCCCTCCAACGCCACATGGCAGCGCGATCTCAGCGTCAGCCAGGAAAAAATCGGCGACGTGCTCCGCGACCAGGGCGATCTCGACGGCGCTCTCAACGCTTTCCGTGAGGCGCTCGCCGTGAGGATACGACTGGCGGCTGCCGATCCCTCCAACGCCACATGGCAGCGCGATCTATCGTTCAGTCTCACGCTGCTGGCTCAATTCCACGAACAGCAAGGCGAGCCTGCATTGGCCCTGCCGCTGGCCGAACAGAGCCTCTCGATCGACGAACGGTTGTCTGCGCTCGACAAGAGCAACGTCATGTGGCAAAAAGATGTTGAAATAAGTCGGCGTCTGGTCAACCGCCTGCGCGAAGCCACAACACCACCCGGAAAGGCATAAAACGCAAAAAGCCCTGTAAGTTGTTGTCTTACAGGGCTTTTGTTGTCTGGTGCACTCGCAAGGACTCGAACCTTGGACCCACTGATTAAGAGTCAGTTGCTCTACCAACTGAGCTACGAGTGCAGAATCTTATTTTGCCGGTACTACTGGTTGTTCCGACGGCTGAATGTTGCCGGTCGGGAGCGACTGCGGCAGGTTGCCTGCGGGAAGCGACGCCGGGGCGCTCTTCTGAAGGATGCTGCTACCTGTATCCCCCTGATTACGGGACGGAAGCGTGAATTGAGCAATGAAGCAAAGCACCATCATGATGCCAGCCAGAATCGCCGAAGTCTTGCTCAGGAAATCACCGGTTCGCCTCACGCCGAGCGTCTGCACAGTGCCGAGGCTCGAAATCCCGCCGGTCAGACCGCTTCCGGCCTTGGGGCTTTGAAGCAGCACCGATACCATCAAGAGGAGCGATGCAATCAAAGCGAGGATGACGATGAAACCGTTGAGCATGTCCGGCGGCTATCTGATGAAATTCCTGTTAACTATCGTATCTTTCATTATTGTGGCCACAATTTAGCAACTTTTTCACAATATGCAAGACCCGTTTTCATCCATGGGCAAAATGCTCATTTTTCTCGGAGCATCCATCGCCGCCCTCGGCTTGCTGGTAATGCTCGTCCAGAAATCGGGTGGAAACGGTTGGTTCGGATGGTTCGGCAACCTGCCGCTCGACATCCGCATCGAAAAGGAGAATTTCCGCCTCTATTTTCCGCTCGGCAGCTCGATTGTACTCTCGATCATCCTGAGCCTCGTCATTGGCTTTATCAACAAATTTTTCAGATAGCACTCATCCATGACAGACACGACCTCAATGAACCCGCGCATCGCCTCGCACAGCCGCAAGACCGCTGAAACAGACATCTCCGCCACCGTCAATCTCGATGGATCGGGAGCCTCGTCCATCGACACCGGCGTAGCCTTTCTCGACCATATGCTCACCAGCTTCAGCCGCCACTCCGGCATCGACGTGCAGCTCCGGTGCAGCGGCGACCTGGAGGTTGACGACCACCACACCGTCGAGGATGTGGCGCTGGTGCTCGGCAAGGCCATCGTGGAGGCGCTGGGCGAAAAGAGAGGCGTCGGGCGCTACGGCTGGGCGATCATTCCGATGGACGAGGCGCTGGCGCAGTGCTCGCTCGACCTCGGAGGCCGGAGCTACTGCGTTTTCCGGGCGGAGTTTTCGCGACCGGTGATTCAGGGACTTTCGACCGAAATGGTGGAGCACTTTTTCGTGTCGCTCTCGCGGACGATGAACGCGAACCTGCACCTCGCGGTGCTGGAGGGCAAAAACACGCACCACATCATCGAGGCGCTCTTCAAGTCACTCGCCTACGCGATGAAACAGGCGGTGAAAATCGAAGGCGCGGAGATCAAATCGACCAAAGGCGTGATTTAAGCGAGAGCACCAATAACAAAAAAAAGAAAGGCTGCCCGGTATTTCCAGGCAGCCTTTCTTTTTCAAGATCGGTCAGACTCGACTGATCCGTCCAATCCGACCGATCTTCTACTTCGCGAAGGCGACGGAGCGTTTTTCGCGCAAAATGGTCACCTTGATCTGGCCGGGGTACTGCGCCTCGGACTCGATCTTGCTGGCGATGTCGTGCGCGAGCACGTCGGCCTGTGAGTCGCTAACGTTGTCGCCTTCGACGATCACCCTGATTTCGCGGCCCGCTTGCAGGGCGTAGGTCTTGATGACGCCGGGGAAGGTTTTGGCGATCTCTTCGAGGCTTTCGAGCCGCTTGACGTTGCCCTCGGCAGTCACCGCGCCGCGAGCGCCCGGCCTTGAAAGCGAAATCACGTTAGCCGCATCGACCAGGTCGGCAATGGGCGACTCCTTCTCGACCTCGCCGTGATGGGCGGCGATTGCATTGAGCACCACCGGCGACATGTTGAATTTTTTCAGGAACTCCATGCCGGCCAGAGCGTGCGGCATTTCGGTTTCGGGCAGCACCAGACCGATGTCGTGCAACAAGCCGGCGCGCTTGGCCTGCCTGGCGTCGAGCTTCAGCTCGGCAGCCATCAAACCGGCCAGCATGGCCACTTCGCGACTGTGCTGCAAGAGGTTCTGGCCATAAACGGCGTGGAAGCGCATCCTGCCGATGAGGTTGACGATCTCGGCTGGCATGTCGGGAATCTGAAGCGACGAAATCGCCTCTTCGCCGGAGGACATGATGACATCCTCGATCTCTTTCTTCGCGTCCTGATAGGCTTTTTCGATGGCCACCGGATGGATGATGCCGTCAACGAGGAGCTTTTGCAGAGTGAGCTTGGCCATTTCGCGTCGGAGCGGATCGAAGCAGGAGAGAATGACCACCTCCGGAGTATCGTCAACGATGATGTCAACGCCCGTCGCGTTTTCGAAGGCCTTGATGTTGCGTCCCTCGCGCCCGATAATGCGCCCTTTCAATTCGTCGCTCTGGATGTGCACCACCGAAAGAGCGCTCTCGGTAGCCTGCTCGAAGGAGATGCGCTGGATGGCCGTGAGCATGATCTTTTCGGCGATCCGGTCGGCCTTCTGCGAAGCCTCTTCGTGAATCTGGTGAACCGTCTCGGTCGCCTCCGCCCTGGCTTTGGCGATCATGTTGTCGATGAGCATCTGGCGGGCCTCTTCGGCGGTCAGGTTCGAGATGCTCTCAAGCCGCTGGTTCTGATCGAAGATCACCTTTTCAAGCTCGGTGGAGCGATTCTGCACATTCTCGGTCAAATGCTTCAGCTCAGCCTTCTGCTCCTGAAGCTTCTTTTCGGTCTCCTTGACCTCGCGCTGCTGATTGTTCAGCATCCCCTCTTTCTGGCGGATCTGCTTCTGGAGCTGGACGAACTTGTTGTTCTTGATCGTTACCTCGCCGTCAAACTCCCGCTTGCGCTTTTTCCACTCCTGATTCACCTCGTTAACCTTCAGCTCCTTGTAGTCGTTAGCCTCTTTCTGGGCCTCCTGCACGACCTGCACGGCGCGCTCCTCGGCTTCAAGCACCTTGGTGGTGCCGATACGCTCCAGAAAAAAACGGCCGATGTAAAAACCGACCCCGAAAAAGAGCACGGATGCCGCAATAATGAGAAACAGATTTATTACGATCCCCATTAAAAAACCTCCTTTTGACCGGCCAGACAGGGCCGATCCTTCAAAATTGAACAAAAAAAACCCGCACCCTCAAGAGATGTGTAAGATTCAAGAACCCGTTCAATCACGGTGGGCGCCTCCTTCAGGTTTTTTGCTTCCAACGCGGCGCTCCGGAAAGCGCCAATGCCAGCGGTTCGTCACCGACAGGCAGCAAGGCCTGCAATCAAAATGAAGAGTTGGGCTCCCTGTTCTGTCCTGTTAGTTCTTTTACTTACAAAACACCTCTTGCTGTGGTGCGGATATTTCGTCTGCTTTCAATGTAACGCTTTAGCGCAAATTCTGCTCGATAAATTCATTGATATGAGCCATTTTCTGCCTGAGCTGCGACAACTCCTCCTCCAGTTCGTTCTTTTTTTCAGCAAACTGCACCGCGGCCAGCACGGCCAGTTTTTTCGACTCCAGATCCGGAGCCTTGGCGGCGAAGCGCCTCATGACGCCATCAACCTCTTTTGCCGCTTTTCCGGTCAGTTCGCTGTTCTCTACCCGCAAAGGGTAGTTGTCGCCGTAAACATTGACGTTGATCTTTTCCATGGACATTAAAATCCGGCTTTCTCTCCTCTCAGTTCTCTCTCGATTTTTTGCAGAATCATCACCAGTTTCTGTTTGATCTGGAGCCTGTCGGCGTAGGAGAATCCCTCGCCTGAAGCGCCCGGCGCCGTGACCTCTGCCCCTTCGGTGCCCGGCAACTTGAATGACCGCAATATGTTCTGGAGGCTTGAAACCTCGGATTTCAACAACTCATTCTCTTTCCGGCATTCGGCGAGTTGCTCCACGAGCCGCCCCACATTCTGTTCGAGGCCCGCAAGCAACTGATGATCGTTATGCTCGTTTGCTGCATCCATAAATCAGGATTGAATCAAACTTGCCGAATTACCGCACCAAGTTCACTTCTGGCACTGTCACTCACCTTCGAGATGACGGCGTTGATCGCCTCCTCGTTCATGGTTCCCGACCTGTCCACAAGTTCGAGCGACAGCGCCACGCTTCTCGTTGAGGGTTCTCCCTCGGCCCGGTCAAACACGTCAAAAACCCGCACCGACCTGACCAGTTGATCGCTCGCTTTGGCGAGATCGATCAAACGCTGCGCCGAAATATGACGGGGAAGCACGAATGAAAGGTCTCTTTCGACCATGGGAAACTTTGACGGCGGTTCATAGACCACGCCCGGCTCAAAACATCGCTCCAGCACCGTAACATCGAGTTCGGCCAGATACACATCCTGATCGAGACCAAAAGCATCGAGCACATCCTTGCTGACCTCTTGAACCGTACCCGCCTTCAGAACGGAACTTTTCCCGTTTTCCGTCGAGGTGATTTCAATACCAATCGTGTGACCATTATAAATATTGAATGCTGATTTTTCAAGTAAATTCAGTTTTTCAAGCATCATCTCCACCGCGCCCCTGAGATCGTAAAAATCGACATTCTCATCTTTGCGGTTCCAGCTTCGGGGTTCGCGGCGGCCCGTCAGCACCATCGAGAGCAGCTCCTTTTCCGTGAATGCCGACAGCGGCTCCCCGCTCCGGCGTTCGCTCTCCGGCTGCTTCCCGAATCCACGACCCACCTCGAACAGTCGCAAATCGCGATTGCCGTGCCGGATGTTGTGCGCGGCGACCTTGAGCAATGACGGCGCGAGGTTCGGGCGCAGCACTTCGAGTTCTTCGCTGATCGGATTGAGCGCGCTGACCGCCATCTGGCTGAAGCGCTCCGCCTCGGACTTGCGGATCAGGGGGTTGGTGAGCGCCTCCCGGAAGTCCAGGCCAATCATGATGTTGCGCAGGTAGTCGGGAAAATATTCGGGCGTCTTGCGGCTGACCGGATAGCTCGAAACCATCGCGGATGCCGGCTCCAGATTGTTGTATCCGTACAGGCGAGCAACCTCCTCGATCAGGTCGATCTCCTGTTCGATATCGACCCGGAACGATGGCACCGAGAAGGCGATCTGGTCGGCGTCGGACGAGACGGCCCCCTGCGAGACCGCCTTGATGCAGATTTTTTCGAGCAGTCGCACCATATCGGAAGCGGCGATCGAACTGCCAAGCACCGCGTTGGCCCGCTTGGGCCGGAGCGAAACGATTCTCGGCGATTCAGGCATGGCGCCCCACGCCTCGGCGGAATCGATCTTGCCGCCGGCGATTTCGAGAATCATGGCGATGGCATATTCGGCGGCCCGCTTGACGTTGCGCGGATCGACGCCGCGCTCGAAGCGGTAGGAGGAGTCGGTGGAGAGCTGGAGCTGCTTGGAGGTTTTGCGGATCGATGCCGGGTTGAAGTACGCGGCTTCGAGCAGGATGTCGGTAGTCTTGTCGGTGACGGCGGAGTACAAACCACCCATCACGCCGCCGATGGCCACTGGCTCGCGCACGTCGCAGATCGCCGCCATGCCAAGCTGGAGCTGGTACTGTTCGTTGTTGAGCGCCATGAAGGAGCTGCTGGCGTCGCCGCGCACGACAATCCGGCTTCCGGCGAGCATATGCAGGTCGAAGGCGTGCAACGGCTGGCCGAACGAGTGCAGGATGTAGTTGGTGATATCGACGATATTGTTCTTCGGACGCAGGCCGATCTGCTCCAGCCGCCGGGCGAGCCAGCGCGGCGACGGCGCGACCGTCACCCCCTTGATGACCGTAGCCGTGTAGTAGGGGCACGCCTCCTCGTCCTGCACCTCCACGAGTCCGCCGCCACGGGTGAACTCGATCACCGGCGCTTGCGGATAGACGATCTCGTGGCAGTCGGCCAACTCGCGGGCCACGCCGAGATGCGAGAGCGCGTCGGGGCGGTTCGGCGTCACAGCGATGTCGAGCACCGTATCGGCTTCCAGATAATCGCCAAGCGGCTTGCCAACCTCGCACCCTTCGTCGAGCGCCATCACGCCGTCGTGGTCGTCGGACAGACCAAGTTCATCGGCGGCGCAAATCATGCCGGATGAGCGCTCTCCGCGAATCTTCGCCGGTTTGATAGTGAAGCTCTCGTCACCCGAAGTCAGCACCGCGCCGATGGTGGCGACCGGCACCGTCATGCCGGCCTCGACGTTCGGCGCGCCACAGACGATCTGCTGAAGCTCACCTGCACCGGTATCGACCATGCAGATGCGCAAGCGGTCGGCGTTGGGATGCGGGCGCACCTCGGCAACCTTGCCGACGACCACCTTCTCGTCAGGCAATTTCTGCTCGAAGACCTCTTCGACTTCAAGACCGACAAAGGTCAGGTAATCGACAAGTTCTGCTGTTTCGGATGAAAAAGAAGGAATAAACTCTTTGAGCCAGTTGACGGAGATTTTCATGGGCGGGTATTAGTAGCAATGCATTCATGAAAAGCATCGGTGAAAATCGTCAGGAGCGCCGTGGAGGTGAAACCGCGCCATCGATTCGTTCGACAATGTTCAGGGATGCCCCAACCTAATAAAAAAAGCTCTGAACCTGCAAGAGCACAGAGCTTGATAACCATCGTTATATCGAACTGCTTCAAAACCGGAAAGGCTACCGAAGCTGTAGTGTGACCCCAACGGGATTCGAACCCGTGCTACCACCTTGAAAGGGTGATGACCTAACCACTAGTCGATGGGGCCAATCAATCAAAGAACGCTTCCCGAAAATCGCGGAAGCTCATTCAGAACCGGGGTGAATGAGGGGACTCGAACCCCCGACCTCCAGGGCCACAACCTGGCGCTCTAACCACCTGAGCTACAATCACCATGAAAAGCGAAAAATCCTCTTCCTGTATGCCCGACAGGACTCGAACCTGTAACCCTCAGCTTAGAAGGCTGATGCTCTATCCATTGAGCTACGGGCACATAATCCTGTCGCAGCTCTCCATGGTCGGGGCACCGAGACTCGAACTCGGGACCTCCTGCTCCCAAAGCAGGCACGCTACCAGCTGCGCCATGCCCCGTCTTAACGGAAGGCTCATAATATACAGTCAGAAGCTGAAATCACCAAACAAATT
Source organism: Chlorobaculum sp. 24CR (assembly GCF_004118635.1). Classification (GTDB taxonomy): domain Bacteria; phylum Bacteroidota; class Chlorobiia; order Chlorobiales; family Chlorobiaceae; genus Chlorobaculum. Next base: position 25,423 of record NZ_SDGU01000006.1, read on the forward strand.
TTTCAGAAATCCCGTTCAGATAAAAAAGGGGCAAAAAGAGCGGGATGCCGTGGATCAAAGATCGAAACGATTGACAATATAATCGGTTACCAGACTCTTCAGCTCCTTGTGGCCAATCAATTCGAGGGCTTCCGAGGGCGTAACCAGCCGACGCTGGCGCACGCGCATCTCGTCCCATCGATCGAGCACCGATTCGACTTCAAGCGGATAAACCGTCACCGAAAAGATGCCGGACGGGCGACGGTACGAGTAGGCGCCAATCTCTTCGTGGCGAACGTTGCCGATGACCCCGGCCTCCTCCCACGCCTCCTTGGCGGCGGATTCAGCGGGCGACATACCCTTTTCTATATACCCTTTGGGAATGATCCAGCGCCCGGAACTGCGGGCGGTAATCAGCACAATCATGTCGCCGACAATCGGCAACACGCCTGACTGCTCTGAAATCTTTACCGTTCCGTTGGCCATAGTGCCTGAAATGAAGATAAAGCATTACGTGAACCGGCTTTTCATAACAATTGCAGAAGAATGAGGCCGGGGTGTGCGAAAGATAAAGCATTTCAGCTTTTTTCAATGTCTATTTCACCATGATGTGACAATGATCTTTTCCTGCGAAAAAAGCCAACAAACTTCGCCGCTCCCGATGAGTACGATTTTGTGCGGATCACCAGATGAAGAGGCATTTCTCCGGGGTCCGGATGCTGATAAATTCCGTTGATTAAAGTAAATTGCCTCGCATATACCGTCAACCAAAATCGCCCCTGACATGAAAGCTATCATTCCCGTCGCCGGTGTCGGCAGCAGGCTTCGTCCTCATACCTTTTCCCAGCCGAAAGTTTTGCTCAACGTCGCAGGCAAGCCGATCATCGGCCACATCATGGACAAGCTGATCGAATCGGGCATTGACGAAGCGATCATCATCGTCGGGTATCTGGGAAGCAAGATCGAGGAGTATCTCACCTCGCACTACTCGATCAAGCTGACCTTCGTCACGCAGGCCAATCAGCTCGGGCTGGCCCATGCGGTCAACATGTGCAGGCCGCATATTCTGGATGAGGAGCCGCTCTTCATCATCCTTGGCGACACCATTTTCGATGTCGATCTCAAGCCGGTGCTCGGCAGCGCCGTTTCGACGCTCGGCGTCAAGGAGGTCGAAGACCCGCGCCGCTTCGGTGTGGCTGTCACCGAGGGCGAGCGTATCGTAAGGCTCGTCGAAAAACCGGAAGAGCCGGTCAGCAATCTGGCGCTCGTCGGTCTCTACTTTCTGAAACGGGCTGAATCGCTGTTCAGCAGCATCGAACACGTCATCACCAATGACATCAGAACCAAAGGCGAATTCCAGCTTACCGACGCCTTGCAGCACATGATCGATCTCGGCGAACCCTTCTCGACCTTTCCGGTGCAGGGGTGGTACGACTGCGGCAAGTCCGAAACGCTGCTCTCGACCAACGAGGTGCTCTTGCAGCAGAGCCATCAGGAGAAATCGCTGCCCGGCTGCATTATCAATCCACCGGTCTTCATCGCCGACAGCGCCACCGTCACCAACTCCATCATCGGCCCGAACGCCACCATTGCCGAGAACGCCGTCGTCAGGGACTCCATTATCATGAACTCCATTATCGGGCAGAAGTCGCAGGTCAGCGACATCATGCTCGACCGGTCGATCGTCGGCAACAACGCCTTTGTTTCGGCGATGGGCCACGAGCTGAACATTGGCGACTATTCGGAAATCCGGATGGGCTGAACGGATGGTTCGCGACCGGCTGGCGAGGGCTGGCCGGTCAGCTCATGAAAAGGTAGGGCTTCCACTCATCGGATATCGAGAGGTAGTGCTGGCGCATGAGGGTGATGTGGCTCGGTCTGCCCGGCTTGTTCAGTATGCCCATGCCCGCTTCGGGTGGCGTGCGGTTGCCCTTTTTCGTATTGCAAGGCTTGCAGGCTGTGGTGAGGTTCTCCCAACTCTCCTCGCCTCCGCGCGACTTCGGAATCACGTGATCGATGGTGAGATCGCTCTCCTTGCGTCCGCAGTACTGGCACCGGAACCCGTCGCGCCTGAAGATATTTTTCCGGCTCAGGATGGCGCTGCGGTACTCGACCCGCACGAACACGGTCAGGCGCACGATGCTCGGCAGCGGATAGCTCTCCGTCACCGTGCGGATGCGGTGTTCCGGATGGCTGGCGACCATCATCGCCTTGCCGCAAAAAAGCAGCAGCACGGCGTTGCGGGCGTCACAGATGCTCAGCGGTTCGTAACTCGCATTGAGCACCAGAACTTTGGCTGTTTGCAGAAGCATGGTTGTTTCCGTATGCCGGACATTGCCGGTTTTCAGACCTCCCTTTCAGTTATTCTCTCTTGAATTGACGGCCAAGTTGACGGTCGGGGCTTGAGCTTCAATGTGCAGAAAAATTCGCCACGGCAAAAGCGCCCTCGTGATTCATCACCGCCCAGGCGCGATGATGCTTGCGGTCGATGCCGTACGAACCGAGAGCGTAGCCTCGCTTCCACGGCCCGTCGATAAAGGTTGCAGCCCCACCACTGTTGGCCTCGACCGCGTTGATCCATCGTCCGGCGGCATCTTTGGTTACAAGGCCAAACCCGTCGCTGGAAATCATTTTCGGACGAACCTTCGCCGTATCGTAACTCATCGACAAAACATAGGTATCGGTGTGCTGGCCGCCAAGCTCGCCGAGTCCGCCGAGCAGCAAGACGGCGCTCGCCAGGTTGTTGCCGCGATGCTTCGATGGTTTGGCGGCAATCCAGCCGGTGCCGACCACTTTGGTCAGCACCCGCCCCCTGCCACCGCCGGTCGCGGGGCTGGCGTCTCTGGACTCGCTCGCGTTCAGGCCATCCAGAATCCGCGCCTCGGCGCCATTGAACCGATCCCGCACCACCGCGTAGCTCGCCCCCTGCGGAACGAGAAACTGCTTGCCGTTCAGGCTGTAGCTCCAGCGCTCTTTTTTGGCGAAGTGAAACTGCGGCGTCACGCCGGTGTCCGACCGGCCCGCGCCTTGCGGATAGCTGGCGTCGGATTGCCAGTGACCGTGGTCGTCGGCCCAGTAATCGACCGTCACCGTCGGGCCGTCGATGGTAAAGATATAATAGCCAACCGCCTCATGCTCCTGCGAAACCGAAATCTCGCGACTCTTCTGACCGAACCATCTGGAGTCGTCGAGCGATTTCGGCGTGTAGAATTTGCTGCTGCATGACTGTGCGATGAGCTGCTCGACCTTCGACTTGCCGTCGGGACTCGAAATGATCGAGCGCTGGTGAATGTGGTCGTGGCCGCAGATGAAGAGCTGGACGCCGTTCTGCTGCAAACTTGCGAAAAATGCGTTCTGCCAGTCAGGATGCTCGTTGGCGAAGCCGCTGAAGAGCGTGTCCTGATGCCCCTCGGCGATCAGCGGCTGATGCGACAGGACGAAGGCGTGAGGCGCCGCCCGCTTGCGCCGGTCGAGCCGCTCGCCGATCCACGGCTGCTGGTCGGCGATGGTGTAGCCGGAGGGGTAGTGCGTGGAATTGGCGAAGACCCGACCCGGTAGCGGCCAGTTGTCGATGATGACGAAGCGCGCCCGCTCCTCGCCTTCACCGCAATCGAACGAGTAGCTCAAACCGTCAAGATCGCGGCTGACCTTGACCGGGCTGCTGAAATTCGAGCCAACGGTAAAGGAGCCACCATCCGATTTCGTAAAGCCGCCATCGCGAGTCTGCCGGTAGCGCTGACGGAAGCCGGGCGCGCCGTAGCCGTTCTCATTTTTTTTCTGAGCCTCGTGGTTGCCCCGGAAGGCGAAGAATCCGATCCCGGCATCGAGGAGCGGCCGGGCCGCCGCCGCCCGCTCCTCCTCGGAAACCTCCTTGCCGTCGTCGCTCAGGTCGCCGACCTGGATGACGAACTTCACGCCAGCGTCGATGAACTGCCGGTTCACCTGCTCGATGATCGAGACCGGCACGGTGTTCGGATTTCGCCCCGACGGATCGGCGCACGTCCACTGCGTGTCGCCCATCACCCCGAACTTCCACGGCTCGGCCCACGCCGCCGCCGGAGCGTGGAGCAGCACGAAGAGCGCAAAGAGCGCACCCGTTTTCCCGAACAAACGCCTGACACTCATGGCAATTTCCTGTGCAATAAAGTTTTCCGCGAACCCCCAAATTCACCCGTGAAAATAAACCATTCCCCCCTCTCAAAATGTAAACTCCATGCTAACAATCCACTTCTCATCCCTCCACAACGTCCATAAAATTCACTCCCTGCAAGCACAAAAGTTTTGCATGGCATCACGCCAATTCGTACATTTGTCGTTGATTTTCCGGCATCCCCATTACCTATGGACACGGTGCCAAAAGCTCTCTCGCGGGATTTCGTCCCCGGAGCTTGCCGAAAGGCTTCCCGTGTCCCGTCATGTCCCCAACGACATTCACCTTCACGAGAATTCCCTCTTTGGCAAATCCGCCGGACGCCTGCCGTTCTTGTCGTTCGATTAACAAAAAACCGAAAGGGAAACTATGTCACATTCAAGGTATTACTTTACCTCGGAATCAGTTTCAGAAGGCCATCCGGACAAGGTAGCCGATCAGATTTCCGATGCCGTGCTGGATGAGTTCATCAAGCAAGACCCCAACTCCCGCGTCGCCTGCGAAACCTTCGTCACCACCGGCCAGGTGATCGTCGGCGGCGAAGTGACCACCAAAGGCATCGTCGATGTGCAGACCATCGCCCGCAAGGTTATCACCGACATCGGTTACACCAAGGGTGAATACATGTTTGAAGCCAACTCCTGCGGTATCCTCTCGGCCCTGCACTCGCAGTCGCCCGACATCAACCGTGGCGTTGACCGCAAGGAAGAGATCGCCGACGAGTTCGACCGCGTTGGCGCCGGCGACCAGGGCATGATGTTCGGTTACGCCTGCAACGACACCCCCGAGCTGATGCCCGCCGCCATCCAGTTCGCCCAGGAGCTGGTCAGACTGCTTGCCGAAATCCGCAAGGAGGGCAAGATCATGACCTACCTCCGCCCCGACTCCAAAAGCCAGGTGACGCTCGAGTACGACGAGAACGACAACGTGCTCCGCGTTGACGCTGTGGTCGTCTCCACCCAGCACGACCCCGAACCGGCAGGCATGAGCGAGGCCGAGTTCCAGGAGGTCATCAAGAACGACATCATCGAGAACGTCGTCAGAAAGGTGATCCCCGCCGAGCTGATCGACGAGAACACCAAGTTCCACATCAACCCGACCGGCCGTTTTGAAATCGGTGGCCCTCACGGCGATACCGGCTTGACTGGCCGCAAGATCATCGTTGACACCTACGGCGGCGCAGCTCCGCACGGCGGTGGCGCGTTCAGCGGCAAAGACCCGTCGAAGGTTGACCGCAGCGCGGCTTACGCAGCCCGCCACGTGGCCAAGAACATCGTGGCTGCCGGTCTGGCCGACAAGTGCACCGTGCAGGTCTCTTACGCCATCGGCGTGGCCCGTCCGGTCTCGATCTACATCAACACCCACGGCACCGGCAAGCACGGCCTCTCCGACTCGCAGATCCAGGAGAAAGCCGAGGCGATCTTCGACCTTCGCCCGCTGGCCATCATCCGCCGCTTCAACCTCGACCGCCCGCACGGCTGGTGCTACCGCGACACCGCCGCCTACGGTCACTTTGGCCGCGACATGTTCCCGTGGGAAAAAACCGAGCAGGCCGCCGAGCTGAAAGCCGCTCTGGGCCTCTGATCCATAACCCTCCGAAAGCCTCCGGGACGCTTGTCCGCGGAGGCTTTCCTCTATTCCGATAAAAACTGAAAAACACGCTGATATCATGACAACAGAAGCAGCAGTGCTCGACTACAAGGTGGCCGATATTTCGCTCGCCGAATGGGGCCGCAAAGAGATCGAAATCGCTGAAAAAGAGATGCCGGGCCTGATGGCCACGCGCAAGAAATACGAAGGCTTGAAACCGCTCAAGGGCGCGCGCATCGCCGGCTCCCTGCACATGACCATCCAGACCGCCGTTTTGATCGAGACGCTCGTCGAACTTGGCGCCGACGTGCGCTGGGCGAGCTGCAACATCTTCTCGACGCAGGATCACGCCGCAGCAGCTATCGCCGCCGCCGGTGTGCCGGTTTATGCCTGGAAGGGCGAGACCCTCGACGAGTACTGGTGGTGCACCCGCCAGATTCTCGAATTTGAAGGCGGCCTCGGCCCGAACCTCATCGTCGATGACGGCGGCGACGCCACCCTGATGATCCACCTCGGCTACAAGATCGAGAACGATCCGTCGATGCTCGACAAAACTCCGGGCAACGCCGAAGAAAAAGCGCTTTTCGGCCAGCTCAAGGCGGTCTTCGCCGAAGACAATCAGCGCTGGCACAAGGTGGCCGCCGACATGAAGGGCGTCTCCGAGGAGACCACCACCGGTGTGCACCGCTTGTACCAGATGATGGACAAAGGCGAGTTGCTCTTTCCGGCCATCAACGTCAACGACTCGGTGACCAAGTCGAAGTTCGACAACCTCTACGGCTGCCGCGAATCGCTGGCCGACGGCATCAAGCGCGCCACCGACGTCATGATCGCCGGTAAAGTGGTGGTCGTGCTTGGCTATGGCGACGTCGGCAAGGGCTGCGCCCACTCGATGCGCACCTACGGCGCTCGCGTGATCGTGACCGAAATCGACCCGATCTGCGCCTTGCAGGCGGCGATGGAGGGCTTTGAAGTCACCACCATGGAAGAGGCCATCAAAGAGGGCAACATCTACGTCACCACCACCGGTAACAAGGATGTTATCACCCTCGAACACATGAAGCAGATGCGCGACGAAGCGATCGTCTGCAACATCGGCCACTTCGACAACGAAATCCAGGTCGATGCGCTCAACAACTTCAAGGGCGCGACCCGGATCAACATCAAGCCGCAGGTTGACAAGTATGTCTTCGAAAATGGTAACTGCATGTACCTGCTGGCCGAAGGCCGTCTGGTGAACCTCGGCTGCGCCACCGGCCACCCGTCGTTCGTGATGAGCAACTCGTTCACCAACCAGACGCTCGCCCAGATCGAACTCTGGATCAACGACTACGCGGTTGACGTCTATCGCCTGCCCAAGCAGCTCGACGAAGAGGTGGCCCGCCTGCACCTCGGCCAGATCGGCGTCAAGCTGACCACGCTCACCCAGGAGCAGGCCGACTACATCAGCGTCCCGGTCGAAGGCCCCTACAAGCCCGATCACTACCGCTACTGATCTGCGATTTAGCGCCGGATCGACGTGAAAAAAAGCCGCCTTGAAAAGGGCGGCTTTTTTGTTTTTGCTGACTGATCGGACGGGTTCTGTCAGATATTGCCTTGTACGGCATAAATGGTCAGCATCAACTCGGAATCATCGATCAAACGGTAAGCAGGACGTTTTCCTGAAAGTTTTTCGCTTTCAGAAAGAATAATCGGAACCCCTTCGCCGCGTTTATCCATGATATACCTTCGATCACCAGACAGATTTTCATCGGGCACAGGACAGCGGGCGAGCAGACTGGTCAGCAGTTCGTTGCGTGCTGATTGCCGAAGGGGAAGGCTGTCGATTGTCATGGTATTGGGAATAGCTCCCGGTGAATAAATTTCAAGACGATCAGAAAACATATGAAGTCGTATCTTTGATCCCTGAATCGAATAGTCCCGGTGTGCAACCGCATTGACTACAGCTTCAAAGACAGCCTGCATCGCATATTGTGGCCTGTCATGCCTTGCAGGATCTTTTTCCGCTGAAACGCTCATATTCCGCTCAACAAACTTATATGCGCCAGCAATCTGTTCATCCAGTGGGCCAGTAATATCCTTTGCGTCCAACTGATAGGCGGCATTGCGTTCTGTACCACGATAAGCGACACACTGAATGAATGCGTTGACGAGATAGTCCTCCGGCTGCCTGCAGGCCATCAGAACGCCGCTGACCGTCGGATAGAGATTTCCATCCTCGTCTGAACACACTAACTTGAGCTTCATCAGAAACTCTTCATCATTATCTGGCGACAATGGAGTTCTGAATTTTTTCCACAACGCTTTTTCAAGGCAATCACGAGAAACGCTGCTTACCGGCTGCTCATCGAAACGGATGATTCTGGTCTGGCTGCGTTGCTGGAAAAGCCTTGCAAGAATATCCGGCGTCATCGGGCGTTTCGAACTGCCGATTCTTTGAAAGTATCCTCCGGGACTTTGATGAACATACAGGCTTCTGGGCACATCGACTCTGATAATGATTCGCTCTTTCCCTTCATCCGTGAACAAAGGAATTTTCCTGATACCGCAAACAAGTGGTGGAGTAATCCGATCATTGCAAATATCTCTGACCCATTTTTCGACATCATCCAGCTTGTCCTCCGGGATGCCAAAAATCGTTCTGGATTTGTCATCTACTCCCAGAACGATAACTCCGTTCGCCGTATTGGCCATGGCGGCAAGCTCATCAGCCATGCTGCTACGGTGCGGACCGGTAATTTTTGAGCCACTGAATTCGAGGTTCTTCAATTCAAGCGACGAATCTTCACCCAGCCTGATATGTTGCAGCAATTCATCGACGGTATCAAACATCTCTATACCTCCAGCGTTATTCGCCTGTAGCGTTTATCAAATGCGTCCTTTCCGCCTTCCATTATATCACAAATCGATTGACGGATATTCGATTCTTCAAGCCCGCCTTGCTGGCCGATATTAACCTGGCCACCCTCGAATTTCAGGACATGAATCAGTTCAGCATCACCATTCACGACAATATTCGGGTTGTGCGTGACGATAATCAATTGTCTCTGTTGTTTGTTCTCATGAATCTGCCGAACGACAAGATCGTAGATCAGCGCATTATCCAGATCATCTTCCGGTTGATCGATAATCAGTGGATCAGTTCCATGACTGAGCAGAAAAGCGAGGATCGCCGCTGCTTTTTGTCCCGCAGACCCTTTTTCGAGATCATCGAACCTGCCTGAACGCGGATCCCTTGAATACCTGACACGCAACAAATCTTCCGGCCACCAGGCATCGAGCTGGTCGAAAACCGCTGGCTGAACTTCGAGCAGTTTTTTCAGCCGGTTATCGAAAGCTCCGTGATTACCTGAATTCCGGCCTTGCGCAATCTCCAGCGTCTTTTGTTTAATTGCCGAAACAATCTCGGACAAGTTGTCTTCAGGCACTCTGAGTTCTTCCCAATTGCAGAAATCCCAAAGAATACCCTGATTGCTCTCCTTGTCACATATCGAACTGATAAAATTGTTTTGTCCGAGATTGAGTATTGAACGATAATCACTTTCCAGATCACTCACATCGCCATAAGGAACCAGCTCCATGCGAACCAATGTATTCGATCCGATCACGGTTTCAAGAAATCTTTTTCTTTTTTCAAACAGCTCCTGACGCAATGCCTGAAAATCATTGAGAGAAACCTCGATCTGTTGTTCGACTGCATTACACTCCCTGCGAAGGGCTTCGAGATTGTTCAATTGCTGCTGCAACTGATTCCGTTGCCGCACCCAATCTCCATAAAGCGAAAGACTCAAATGACTGTGTTTTTCGGCATACTCCTTTTCCAGACTCTCATAAGCTTTTTTACTGGCCTGCACTGCCTTATACCACTCGCTGGATAACAGCTTTTCCGATCGCTCATTTTTCAGGCGATCAACGGCTTCGGCCAGAGTGCGAAGCGATATGGCAATCTGCTCGAAGCCTTCGGCAGTCTCTGCGTGAATGGCTTTGAGTTCGGCGGTTAACGCATCCTGCTTGTCAAACAGATGCACAGGGAAATCCGGCCATATTGAGCCATCCGCAAGTTCCTGAATTCCACGTGCAAGCTCATCGAATATCCGGTTGTGCGGAATGCCGTTCAATTGCGAACTGCGCTGCTGATACTGCCTGAGCACTTCACCATGTCCTTTCTGTTCGTACTGTTGCAGATCGTTGCTGACATCGCGAAATTTCGTACGGAGATTCGGTTCGTCAGAAAGCTGCCGCAATAACTGCCGCTTGCGCTCTCTCAATTGCAGAAAAAGGCTTTTATGGCTTTCCCAGCGGGAATCCCATTCCCGACGCCCGACCTCCGGAGAGCGGTCGATGATGTCGAGAAGCCCCTTGGGATTGGAGGCAAGTTCATTGATCTGTTTCTGGCTGTAGATGCTCAACGGAAAACGCTCTTGCAAATCGCCGCTCTCGACCTCCGGCCAATCAGAACCGGCCTCTTCCTCAAGAACAGTGCCTTGGCCATCATACCTCCAGCGCAATCGGTAGTTCATGCTGCGTCGATGTATTTCAAGCAGAATTTCAGTATTGCTCTCCATCACGCCTTTGTCCTGCGACAACTTCATGAACCTGTCGAGTTCCGCTTTTACTCTTGACGCTCCAACCTCCAGTTCGCGGTCTCGCCGCGTGACGATACGAATCGATTCAAGCACGGTGGACTTGCCGGTTCCCCGCCCTCCTATGACAGCGTTGAAATGGGGATGGAAGCTGAGTTCAAACGGTTTACCACTGATGCGCCCGCAATGACGCATGGCGGTTATGGTGAGTTTCGACAGGAAAATATCGGGCAGAACGTTGGGGTTTTCCACCTGATTCTTCACGCAGTATTCATGATCCTGTAACGCCAGACTCAGTCCTTCGATGGAAGGACGACTCATCTTCACCCAGGTATAGTACCTGCCGATTTCATCGGGCGTGTGCGCATCCGATCCGGCCACTTTGGCAAGTCGCTTCACCGCTTTTTTCAATAACGGTTCCGCATCATCGAACCGATGAAGATCACAAAATTCAGCAGCAAAAACCTCCTTCAAACTTTTTGCCAGCTCAGGGGTCAATGAATTCACATTCTGAAGCAAACCTTTGGAGCCATCGACATGAGCGGGAATGGCGATTCCTTTCACTTCTCTGATGTTCCGAACCGTATCGATAAAACCGGTCGTCGTGGAGGTGTAATTGTCATCGCCATAACCTTCAGTTATCCCGCAAGCCCCCAGAACTCCGGTCACTTTCTTGCTGTCGCAATCCGGATCGAAAACAGCAAGCAGATGCACCCGGCTGCTGCTGTCAGCAACGGTTATTTCAACCCCCGAAAAAAGAGTCAACTCACGAAACCAGTCAGGTTGGCTTTCGGAAGTTCGGAGACTTTCATACGCTTCCTTTAATACATCTATACCAGCCCCATTATTGTGGTCACTGATGACAACACAATCCAGCCCCGCCTCCATCGCTGAACGCAACCAGTCCGTCGCATCGATATTCTTGAGGGACTCATCTCCCCGCCCATAATCATTTGATCTGGGAGTGTGCGTATGGAAATCGAATTTCCACCATCTGCTCCCAGGGAAATCCCATGCTTCATTCATCGTACCTGTCTCCATTGCATTGCGTGAATACAAAGCAAGTCTGACACCTGTCTGCCATTAACGTAAATCTAACAAATATACGCAAAAAGGGCGACCCCGACTTGTCGAGATCGCCCTTGTCTGGTTGATTAGACAGATCGGACGGATCAGATTAAACGCCCGTCAACCCCCGCCAGCCCGCACCGAGGCTTCCAATCGCCGGAAGCATGACCTCTCGCTTGGCTTTGCAGAATTCGGCGTCGTCGATGGTGGCGAGGTTCGCCTCGACGTTGGCCATGGCGCTCATCAGCCCGGCGACGAGCAGGTAGCGGCCAACGATGACGTCACTGAGGACGGAGGGATTGGCGATCTGTTCGAGTCGGTCGGCGTGGGGCAGCGTGGCGAGGCAGCGCTTGAACAGCTCGAACGGCGCTTCGGAGCTGGCCTTCAGCGCGAGCTGGATCGCCGTGCGGCGGGCTTCGGCCTCCTCCGGCGTCGTTTTCGGCATTTTATAGACCTCCATGATCGTGCCGAACACCTCCATGTCGCGGTCGCCGAGGTTGAGCATCTGGCGGCGGGCGGTTTCGCACTGTTCGAGAATCGAGTGAACTTCATCTTCGACATCGGCAAACTTCTTCTTGCCGATGGTCAGGTTGCAGACCATCGAGAGGAGCGCCGCGCCCTCTGCCGCCGTCACCGCCGCCGCCGCGCCGCCGCCCGGCGTGGGATCGGCGCTGGCGAGCGTGTCGAGATAGGCAGAGATTGCACTCCAGCCGAGCGTACCGTCAGGCTTCATGGTGGTAGTTGCGATAGAGTTGCAGGGCGTTTCTCATGCACATGGCCACCGTCATGGGGCCAACCCTCGGAATGTAGAGCGACGCGGCCTCTTTGGCCTCCGGCTCGAAGTTCTGGATATAAGAGAAGTTCAGGCAGATCGCGCCCGGCTTCAGCTCCCCCGCCCTCACTTTTTCAAAGTGCGGCGACGGCACGCCGGTAATGACGACATCGGACTGACGGAGCGCCTCCTGGCGCGAGACGGGACGCGCTTCGTGATCGGAGCTGTTGACGTCAACGACGAAACCGCCATTGATGTCGAATGAATAGACCCGCGCGCCGTCGTTGGAGAGCATGTAGGCGAGCGGGCGACCGACCACCTCCGAGCGGTTGAAGATGGTGATCTGCTGAGCGCCGAACGGCAGGCCGTAAGGTTGATACGCATCGGTCGCTTCGAGCAGCTTGATGATCGCCAGCGGCGTGCAGGGCAGGATCGCCTTGAACCTCCGCCCGGCGGCGTCGAAGCGCTCGTTGGCGTAGAGCTTGCCGATCCAGTGCGGCGACAGCCCCTCGACATCCTTGTGCGGCGAAATCAAATCCCGCAGCTCCGCGTCCCGCTCGTCGCCCCAGATCGGGTAATAAACGAAAATGCCGTGAACGGCGCTGTCGCGATTGGCCTCTTCGAGCACAGCTCTGACCGACTCCGGCTCGCACGTTTTGAGATCGAAATGAATGCCGACATCTTCGCATCCGGCGCGGGTGTAGTCGGCGTAGGTGATCGAGGCGGGATCGCTTGAGGCGAGAATGCCGACGATGTTGATCGTGAGCTGCTCCTCGCTGATCTGCCGACGAACGGCGTCACGAAACGAGGCGGCGACAGGGTTCGGTTCAAGCACTTTCATGGTTCAATAATGCCGGTTCTGTTCACTGATTTTCTGACAGGGCACGAGTATTGAGAATGGAATTTCAAGGAGATGGCGGGCTATCTTCTTGCCGGATCAAACGTTACGAAATCCGGCTGTTTTGCTGGGGCGGCAGGATTCGAACCTGCGGATGTCGGCTCCAAAGGCCGATGCCTTACCACTTGGCGACGCCCCATCGTTCGGAAGAGATCGTTCTGAAAACGGCTTGAATGATACGGATAAATAGCTTAAAACACAAAACCAAGCCGGAATGATGCGTGAAAAACCGCGCGGGCTTTTTTACCTTCGTATTGAAACTTTCACTTTCATGAACGAACCATCAGCCTCGCCCATGACGAAAATCAAGATCTGCGGCATCACCCGCCCCGAAGACGCCCTCGAAGCCTCGCTCTGGGGCGCGGACGCGCTCGGCTTCAACTTCAGCCGCAAAAGCCCCCGCCGCATCGATGCCGACACGGCCCGCGCCATCGTCGCCCGGCTTCCGCCGCTCGTCAGCGCCGTGGGGGTCTTCGTCGAGCAGCCGCCCGAAGAGGTCGCCGATCTCTGCCGCTTCTGCAACCTTCAGGCGGCGCAGCTCCATTCGGACGAGTACGACGCTGATAAGACGTTGCGGATCGAAGGCGTGCGGGTGATCCGGGTCTTCCGGCCCGGCCCCGGTTTCAGCGTCGAGGAGGTCAGGAGTTACGCGGAACAGACGGGTTGCCGGGGATTTCTGTTCGATGCGTTCAGCCCGGCGATGGCTGGCGGCACGGGCAAAACCATCGAATCTTCGACGGCTTCCATGCTGTTTGACGAGACGCGCGATGCTGGCTGGGCGCTGCTTGCGGGCGGGCTGAAGCCGGAGAACGTCGCCGACGCCGTGCGGCTCGTGCGCCCCTGGGGGGTCGATACGGCAAGCGGCGTCGAGTCGTCGCCGGGCGTCAAGGATGCGCTGAAGATCCGGCGGTTCATCGAGGCAGTGCGCGAGGCCGACCGCTCGCTCACGAATTGCTGCTGATGTGCCGCAGCACGATCTCCGCCGCCGTTTGCGGCAATTCGAGCGTGATGAGATGGCCGCAATCCGGTACGCATTCAAAAGTCCCTGAAGCGGCCATTTCCTGAAGTTTCCGGGTATTGTCGGGTGTCATGATAACATCCCCGTCACCCGCCACAAAGTGGATCGGCAAGTTGACCGAACGAACCATCTCGGGAAGTATTGTCGTCGTGTGCATATCGGTAATCTGCGCGGTCGTCTGCTCGATGGCCTCCGAAGCGCAGAAGCCGAGGCTCTCGAAACCGACCTTGATGTCGTGCATCATGACCGAATTCCTTGACAGCACGAGCCGCGCGAACATGTAGGCGGGAAGCCACCAGGTGAGCTTCCGCATCATGATGTTGAAGACGAAATTGAGCGTGGCGGGCGCGGCCTTTGAGATGAACTCGTTGTTCGGCAGATAGCCGAAGTTGAAGAACACCATCGACCTGACGCTGTTCGGGTAGTTGTTGACGTAGTCGAGCGCCACGAACGGACCGAACGAAAAGGCGGCGATGTGCAGCTCTTTCAGCCCGATCATCCGGATCAGCTCGTCGAGGTCGCGCGCGAAATCGGCGATATGGTAGCGGTTTTGCGGATCGTTTTCCGACCACCCATGCCCCTTCATGTCGTAAGCCACCGTGCGGTAGCCCGCCGCGTTCAGCTCTCGGATGATGCGGTGCCACCACATCCACCAGCAATCCCAGCCGTGAATGAGCAAGACGGTGCCACGCGGATTTTCAGGCGATGAATCATAATAGTGATGCAAGAGACCGCCGACTTTGACGAAGTGACTGTTGCGCATCAGCTCCAGTTCGTATTGCGCCCGGTGCCGTTCACCCTGGGTCGAGGTTTCAAGCTGGTCGAGAAGCTTCAGGCGGTAAGCTCTGAATTTTTCGGACGAGGGTTCCGGCAAGTTATCCATGACTTTCGATAATGAAGATTCAAAGGAAAACTTCGGGGCGATGCCTGTTGATGCCGCCATCGAGACGGTATCAACAGGCATTCAAACACGATAAGCTGAGTCTGCATTCGATTGTCACTCTTCGACCGACCTTGCCGGACTCAGAATGACACACAAAAAACGAAGAATCAAAATGCAAAGAGCGCTTTGTCCTCTTGAGGCAGCCTCAGTCAGTTTTTTAACGACGGCATCCGGTTAAATGTTTGAAAAAATCACGGTTGCACGCCATTTTTCCATCACTTCCCGCCAGTGACGGAGTCCGTGCTCTCCTCTGACCTCCCGGCTGGCTCGCTGCCGGAAGCCTCCGCATCACTTGCCGGTTCACGGAAAATATTACCGCCTTCACGCCGGATGATCTCCTGCTGTTCGAGAATCGTTTCGGGCGCGACCCGGAAATGCTTGAGCAACTCGGAGAACATCTGGATCGAGGTCTCGAAGATTTCGGTCACGACGGCATCGGCTCCGGCGCGATAAAACCGGTTTGCCGATTCAAGCGAGCGGGAGCGCACGATGATGAACGCGCCAGGATTGATCTCCCGCACCAGGCGAATGCACTGAACGGCGGCGTCGATCTCCGGAATGCAGATCACCACGGAGCGGGAGTGATCGACGCCGATACGCAGAAGCGACTTGCGCTCCGTGCAGTCGCCGTAAAAAAGCGGCTCGCCATTGCGACGCATCGTTTTGACCGTTTTGCGGTCGGTATCGAGCACCGTGTAGGCCAGGTTCGTGGCGTTCATCACGGCGGCGACATTCCTGCCGATCAAACCGAAGCCGATGATGGCGGCGTGAATTTCACCCTTGCACACGATAGGCCCGGCGGCGGCGCGCACGGGTTGTTTCGGCTCTGGTTTGGAGGCGAGCGGCATGAAGCCGAGCACCGGAGCCATCTGGGCGGCGAACCTGGGAGCGGCGGAGATCAGCGCCGGAGTGACCATCATCGTCACGACAATGATGGCCAGCATCGACTGAAACATGTGCTGGTCGAGCAGCCCGGCGTCTTTGGCTGTACCGGCGAGCACAAAGGAAAACTCGCCGATCTGCGCCAGCACCATGCCCGACATCAGGCTGACCCGCAACGAAAAGCCGAGCGCCATCGAAATGCCGGTCATCATTATCGCTTTGACCACCAGCACCACCAGAGCGATGGCGACGAGCCACGGCAGCTCGATCATGTTCACGTCGAGCAAGAGGCCGACGGAGACGAAAAAGATGCTGGTCATCGCCTCGCGGAAGGGGTCGATGGTGCGGCTGATCCGATGACTCCCGTCGGTGCTGGCGATCACCATGCCCGCCATGAACGCGCCGAGCGCCAGCGACAGGCCGATAAGCGAGGCGAGCCACGCCGCGCCGAAGCAGAGCACCAGCGCACCAAGCACCAGCACCTCGCCTGCATGCAGCTCGGTAATCACCCGGACGGCTTTCGGCATCAAAAGCCGGAATCCGCCGAACATGCCGATGGCAAAAAGCAGCACGAGCGCGATCTCCTCGAACGAAGATTCGAGCGGCATCGTGCTGCCACGGGTCAGAAAACTGAAACCGAACATCATCGGCACGATGGCCATGTCCTGAAAAATCAGGATTCCGAGGGCGATCCTGCCGTGATCAAAACCGAGTTCACCCCGGTCGGAGAGAATTTTCAGGCACAACGCCGTACTGCTCACCGAAAACGAAAAACCGAGCACGAGCGCCTCCTTGCTGCCAACCGACGCGCCAATCGCATCCATCAGCCAGTACGAAAAAAAAGCGATAACCAGACCGGTCAGAAGAATCTGCGCCGTCCCGCCGAACACAACGATCTTCCGGAGCTTTTTGAGGTCATCGACCGAAAACTCCAACCCGATGGTGAAGAGCAGCAGCACGACACCCATTTCGGCAAGCGTCGAAATCAACCCGCTGTCCCTGATGATATGGAACCCCGTCGGCCCGAGCATGACACCCGTGAAGATCAAGCCGATTACCGGAGGAATCCGGATCTTCTGGAACACGAGAATGTTGACGATGGCAAGCGCCCCGATCAGGACCAATTGCCCAAGAAATTCAAACTGATGCATGCAATACCTTGTTCAGAACCGGAAAACAGAGAAGAGAATCATTTCGACGTGAAAGACTCGCCACGCAGCGGCAATGCGTTGCGTCGGCCAGAGAGAACTATAACATAACAGTGTAAGATAGCAAGAGAAAAGGCGCAAATGCCTTTGAAATATTATGGTCTGACCCATTGAGAATCCGGTTAAAATCATACATTGTCAACCAGTTGACAGTTCCTGCGCCAGCATGGCAATGCTTGCCGGAAAACTCCTGAGCAAATCCGAAAAAAGATTCAGGGTTGAACGGGGGGATCCGTGACCGATACCATCGTCAACCAGAACGACCCCGGAGAGTCCAGACCTTCCGGGCATTACCCGTTCAGGCGATGCATCGATTTGCCGTAACGGATTGCAGAGAACTGCCGTTCCTTCACATCAGATCATTTCCAGCAAATGTTCAAACCAAAACTGTTTACCGTTCTTTCCGAGCTGACCAGAGAGCAGCTTGGCCGTGACATCGTGTCCGGAATTCTGGTCGGCATCGTGGCCCTGCCGCTTGCCATCGCCTTCGCCATCGCCTCTGGCGTCTCGCCCGAAAAGGGGCTCATCAGCGCCGTCATCGGCGGGTTTTTGATCTCCTTTCTCGGCGGCAGCCGGGTGCAGATCGGTGGGCCGACCGGCGCCTTCATCGTCATTCTCTACGGCATCGTCCAGCAATACGGCGTCAACGGCCTCTTGATCGCCACCATCATGGCGGGCGTGATTCTCATCATCATGGGGCTGTCGCAACTCGGCTCGCTCATCAAGTTCATCCCCTACCCGGTCGTAGTCGGCTTCACCAGCGGCATCGCCATCATCATCTTTTCGAGCGAGGTCAAGGATTTCCTCGGCCTGCAAATGGCCAGCGTACCCGCCGACTTCATCGAAAAGTGGGCCGCCTACTTCAAAGCCCTGCCGACGGCCAGCCCGGAAACCATCATGGTCGGCGCGGCGGCCTTGCTGATTATCGTGCTCTGGCCGAAGGTCTCCACCAAAATTCCCGGCCCGCTGATCGCCCTCATCGTCACCACGCTGGCCGTGCGGATGCTGGGCCTCCCGGTCGATACCATCGAGACGCGCTTCGGCGACATTTCGGCCTCGATTCCCGCGCCGAGCTTTCCGTCGCTCGATCTTGCGACCATCCGCCACCTCATCATGCCCGCCACCACCATCGCCATACTTGGGGCCATCGAGGCGCTGCTCTCGGCGGTGGTGGCCGACGGCATGATCGGCTCGCGGCACAAGTCGAACATGGAGCTGGTCGCGCAAGGCGTGGCCAATATCGTCTCCCCGATCTTCGGCGGCATTCCCGTCACCGGCGCGATCGCCCGCACGGCGACCAACGTCAAGAACGGCGGGCGTACACCCGTCGCCGGCATCGTTCACGCCATCACGCTCCTGGCGATCATGCTCGTTTTCGGCTCGTGGGCCAAGCTGATTCCGATGCCGACGCTGGCCGCGATTCTGATTGTCGTCGCCTGGAACATGAGCGAGCACCACGTCTTCCGGCAGTTGCTGAAAAGCCCGAAAAGCGACGTGGCCGTGCTGCTCACCACCTTCAGCCTGACGGTGATTTTCGACCTCACCATCGCCATTGAGGTGGGAATGCTGCTCTCGGTGATCCTCTTCATGAAGCGCATGGCCAGCATCAGCAACGTCGGCGTTATCACCGGCGAGCTGAAAGATGCCGAGGACGAGGATGACCCGAACGCCATCGTCAGCCGCGCCATTCCGGCGGGCGTGGACGTATTCGAGGTCAGCGGCCCGTTCTTTTTCGGCGCGGCCTCGAAGTTCAAGGACGCGATGCACGTGGTCGGCAAAGCCCCGGCGATCCGGATTCTCAGGATGCGCAAGGTAATGAGCATCGACGCCACCGGCCTGAACATGATGAAGGAGCTGGTCTCCGACAGCCGGAAAACCGGCACGAAGCTGATTCTTTCCGGCGTTCACGTCCAGCCGCTCTTCGCCATGCAGCAATACGGACTTTCGGACGAGATCGGCGAGGAGAACATCTTCGGCAACATCGACGACGCCCTCGACCGCGCCCGGCAGATACTCGGCCTGCCTGTACAGGGCCGCCCGGCGGGTTTCGTCGCCAGCGTGAAGCGTGAGAAGGAGTTGCGGGCGAAGATCGAAAGCGACGGCTCCGGCAAGTAACTCGCTCAAAGCAGATTCCCGCTCCGGCAACGTTCGGAGCGAAAATCTGGCATGGAAAGGGTGACGCGCCAGCAGAGCAAATCATGGCTCTTGGCGAACGGGAAGAGGGCAAATCAGAATACCAATTTTATATCCGGTGAATATAAAATAACTATAACATTATGACGTCTTGATAGAAAAAAAACACAAGAAAATCATATCCTTTAAATATCTTCCTGCATGAATCAACAGAAAAGTCAAAATATTTCTTCCAGAACCGAATCATATTTCTTAACATCAATTTGTAGTATCCGATTAAGCAGTACCCTTGAATCACTGCAAACCCCTCAGCAGTATTGGATACGGTAAATCGTTAAGCAGTCCTTTTACCCCTTCCCGAATAACAGTGGTTTGCGTTGCGCTTACTGATAACGTTGTGCATTGCTCACAAAACGTTTTGTCAGTCATTGGCTTTTCGACAACACAAAAAAAAGGACGAACATGAAAAAACTCTTATCGACAATCGGCTTGGGCGTAGCCCTGATGACCGGCTTCGCGCCTTCTCAGGCAGATGCTGCTATCAGTTTTGTTAACACTCAAATAGGTCCCAATGAATGGAAGTACACTTTTACGACTGATGCAGGCGTAACGGCAGGTCAAACCGTTACACTTACTTCACCAAGTGGGGTTACAATAACCGATGCCAGCGCTGCCAGTACAGGTTGGTGGGATATAAGTGGCAAGGGAACGAATTCCATAACATGGACGTCAAAAGGTGCTATTTCAGGTGGCACAGTAGCGGATGACTTCACAATCACCTCAGCTTTCCCCAATGGAATTGTTACATGGAGCACTACTGGTGGTTCAGGCACAACCGCCGGCCCGGTTCCCGAACCGGCGACGGTGATGCTGCTTGGCATCGGCGGACTGCTTGCCGGTGGACGCAAGCTCTATGAGAGCAGAAAAGAGGCCGCGACGGCATGACGCCGGGTCTCTTTTTTACTGAATTTCTGAACGACGAAAACCCGGAATGCACCGGGTTTTCGTTACTTTGAGTCAAATGAACCTGAAAAAGAATGACGTGAAATTTATGTTCATTATTTAAACCGCTTCACTTTATATTTGCTTTGTCGTTTTATTTTCAATGAGAGCATAACTAATCTCATAAAACCGTGAAAAAAGTCACCTCTCTGTTTTTTGTCCTGCTGTTCACCATTCTTGCCGGATGCTCTCAGAAGTCTGGCAATGAGCCGAATGGCGGTGTTGCGGCGGTTGTCAACGGCGTGGAAATCACCAAGCGCCAGGTAGAATACCTGTATCAGCGTTCCGCCAATCCGAACATGAACGCAGAGGAGTCCGCCAACCTGAAGAGGCGTATTCTTGCCGATCTGATTCGTCTTGAGCTCCTTGCCGGCAAAGCCAAAGAGATGAAGCTCGACAACAACCCGGACTACAGCATGGCGCTCTATACCGCCCAGAAAAACGTGCTGGCAGGTTTGGCCGAAAAAAAGCTTGCGGGTAGTCAATCGCCGACATCTCCAGATCAGGCCGAATCCGTTGTTCAGAACGCCCCACAACTGTTTGCCGGACGAAAGCTTTACATATTTGAAGAAGTGGTCTTTCCCGGCGTCAACATGCCGCTTCTGGAATCGCTCGATGCCATGGCAAACAATGGAGCGCCGCTCAGCCGTCTGCTCGATGAATTGAAGGCGAAAAAGAAACCGTTCAACAAAACGCTCAAGGCGTTGACTTCCGAACAACTCCCCTCCCCCGTTCTCACGGTTTTAAACAAGCTGCAACCCAACACGCCCCAGGTTGTACGATCGGGAGACAAAATCTCTGTGATATTGGTATTGCATGACGCAATTCCAGCCCCCCTTGACGGCGTTCCGGCAAGAAAAGCGGCAGGGGCGATGATTGAAGCCAATCAGAGAAATCAGAGTCTGTCGAAAGCAATGCGTGAGATGCTCGACAACGCCAAAATCACCTACTATGACGAGTATGCAAAAACAGCCGATGGCAACAGCAAGCTCTCGGCGCTTCCCGTGCCCGACACGGAGAAAGTGACCCGGAATCTCTATAAAAAAATAATCTTCGGCTCTGGCTTGTCCGCATCGTTCATTCTGGCGGTCATGATGCTAACCGCCTTCATGCGAACATTTTACAGCATGTTGTGGCTCCCGAAACTCTGGCCTGGATCGACAAGCTCTGCCGAACAGACAGCGAAATACGATATTCGGCATACCGCCACGCTCTCTCGCCAAATTTACCTTTTTGCCTTGATGTTGCTGATAGCGGTGGTCATAATTTTCGAGCTTCTGCTGGTATGGGACAAGCTGGCCATACCGGTTTTACTGGCACACATCGCTGGCGGTATAATCGTGGGTGTTTTTGCCAGCCGGTTGCTGAATGCCGGTATTGCTCGCGCATGGTCAAGAAAAACATACATGTTCATCGCCTCTCTTCTCGCACTGTTGATCCTTGTTGACATAATAGCAACCATCAAGTTAAGTGCTCTTATATAAAGGACAGAGCCGACGATGGTTCCATACAAATCGTTGAGGTGACTGCCTCGAAGTGACCGGATAGCGGCGCTTCTGGCATTCACCTCCCCGACATGGCCTGCAACGCTTCAGTCAGTTTATACGTATCCGGTTCGGGCGTCATGATCGAACACACTTGCCGTGCATGAACTCCGACGGAACCTGACAAGCCTCACTCCTTGCTGCTGTAGGTCCTGATGCTCGCGATCGAATCGATGTCGTAATAGGTGTTGACCGAAAGCCCCTCGGAATCTTCAGTCACCCGCAGAAACAGGTCGCTGATAAACAAAACGGCATCTTCGAACACTTTACCCTCGTTGATCTGAAGCTTGACCCCCTTTCGGATTTTTCTCGACATGGTGCCATGCAATGGAACCGATGCGTATTCGAGAACTTTTTCCCAAGTCTGTAATGCACTGCTCGCCATAAAAACCTCCATTATTTTCTACATTTTTGCAAAATCAACCTATTATTTTAGGCTTAAGAATAAATTAAACTTATTTTTTTAACAATTATCAAGTTTTCACAACAACGAGGAATCCGTCAGTCCACGATACAGGTAATGCCGCCAGATCAGGGCAGGGGTCCCTTCTTACCGGAGATAGTCAAATTATGGATACCGCACTACGCCCGCTGGGCACCGTCATGGAACTGGTCGAAGCGCTCGGCCATGAGGTTACGTACGCCTACGAAGATCTGATCTTCATCAACCACAACGACTTTCTGCTGCAATTCGACGCCGTCGATCCCAACACGCTCGACCTGTTTTTCAACACCGAGTGCGACGCCGCAGAAGCCGACAAAGTCGCCGGGCGCATGATTCCGGAAGGCATTCAAAAGGGATTGGTCATCCACAGCAAAGGCACCTACACCATGACGGAGACCGAAGGCGACAACCTGCAAATCACCTTCAATCCCTGACGGTAACTTCAGGCGTCGGAACCATTAGCTGCTGCATTGCATTCTTCCGGAAAAAAGGAGAATGAGACATGCAAAGCTGGTATGACGGGCTCAACAAACCCAAACTGACGCCGCCCAACAAGGTGTTCTGGCCGGTATGGTCAATGCTTTATGTGCTCATTGCTGTAGCGCTGATCGTCTATTTCCGGACTCCGGTCAAACCCCATTCCACGACGGTGCTCGTCATTCTGGCGACGCACTTCCTGGCAGGATTTTCCTGGACTTCGATTTTTTTCGGGAAAAAGAAAATCCTTGCCGCCCTTTTCGATCTGCTCTTCATGGACGCGACGCTTGCCGTCATCATCTTCTTGTTTGCCAACACCAACCCTCTGGCGGCGGCGCTGCTCGCGCCTTACGCTCTCTGGAGCCTTCTGGCGACCTGGCTGAACTTTGGCATCTGGCGGCTCAATCCCGACAAGCGATGAGACGATTGCCGCCCTATTGCCGGGAGCAGCCGAATCGCTACCTTACAAAAAACCGGCGGCAGCAGGCTCAATTTTCTGAACTCACAGACCATGAAATACTCGGAAGCAAAACAAGGGAGAGTGTTCGTCATCAGGCTTGAGGATGGCGACATCTTTCACGAACAGATCGAACGATTTGCGAAGGAAAAAGGAATCGAGCGAGCCTGGCTGAACGTGGTCGGCGGAGCCGACAAGGAGAGCCGACTGGTCGTCGGGCCGGAAGAGAGCCGGGCGTTCCCGGTCAATCCGATGGTGCACGAACTGTACGACGCGCATGAAATCGTCGGCGCGGGCACCCTGTTCCCCGACGACACCGGCGCGCCGGTCGTGCACCTGCACATGGCCTGCGGTCGCGAAGAGAACACCGTCACCGGCTGCGTCCGCAACGGCGTCAAAGTCTGGCACGTCATGGAGGTCATACTGGTAGAGCTTCTCGGCTCGGAAGCCCGCAGAATGCCCGACAAGGCCACCGGGTTCAAGTTGCTGGTACCGTGAGAGGGAAAGTTATGAATTATGAATGCTGAATTATGAATTGAAGAAAAATTCAATTCTTCTCCTATTCGACCTATAAGTCCTATAAGACCTATAGGACTTATAAAATTGCCCCCCCACACTCACGCAAACGGATTCCCCCCGCACTCCATGCCCAGCGAGCTGGCTACCGCCGCCTGCGTGATTTTGCCGTTCCAAACGTTCAGGCCGCCCGCGAGGCCGGGCATCACCACCATCGCGCTCTCCAGCCCCAGATCGGCGAGCCGCCGGACGTAGGGCAGCGTTACGCCCGTCAGCGCCTCGGTGGCGGTGGCGGGATAGGCGGCGGGCATGTTGGTCACGCAATAATGCACGACACCGGCGTCGATAAAGACCGGATCGAGATGCGAGGTCGGGCGCGAGGTTTCGACGCAGCCGCCCTGGTCGATGGCGATATCGACGATCACCGCCCCCGGCTTCATCGACTGCACCATGCCGCGCGTGACCAGCTTCGGCGCACTCGCGCCGGGGAGCAGCACCGCGCCGACGAGAAGGTCAGTTCCCGGCAGCAGCTCTTCGAGGTGCTGCTCGTTCGAGTAGATCGTGTGCACCTCCGCCGGAAGCAGCGCCTCCAGCTCGCGCATCCGCTCGTGGTCGGTCTCCATCACCGTCACCTCCGCGCCGAGACCCGCGGCGATCCGCGCGGCGCTCATCCCGGCAACGCCTCCGCCAAGCACGAGCACCCTGCCCGGCAGCACGCCCGGTACGCCACAGAGCAACTTGCCCTCGCCGCCGTTATGCTTCGAGAGGTAGTAAGCGCCCATGAGCACGCTCATCTTTCCGGCGACCTCGCTCATCGGCGCGAGCAGCGGCAAGCGCCCGCCGACCTCGACCGTTTCGTAACCGATGGCCGTAACGCCCGATTCCAAAAGCGCTTGCGCGAGACCCGGCACACCGGCAAGATGCAGATAGGTGAACAGAATCATCTCTTTCCGGAAAAAAGCGTACTCCTCGGCGAGCGGCTCCTTGACCTTGACCACCAGCTCGCACCTCCACGCCTCCGCCGCCGAATCGGCGAGCACCGCCCCGGCCAGCCGGTACTTCTCGTCGCCGAAACCGCTCGACTCGCCCGCCCCACGCTCGACAACCACTCGATGCCCCGCGCCGACAAGCTGCCTCACCCCCGCCGGAGTACAGGCCACCCTGGTCTCGCGGGTCTTGATTTCCCTCGGAATTCCTATATTCATGGCAGAAAAATGATTAGGATTATCCGCCGCTTCGTGGCGCCAAAAGTCCAATGATCCCGACAAGTCACGACGGAACCATACGTTCTCAAGAAGTCCACTTTTCAATGTAACGTTTCGGCAAACTCTCCGGAACAGCCTGAATGATGAATATTCCGCAAGAACCCGCATACTGGCTCCTGTCGGCGGGCTGCCTCTCTGTCGCCTCGCTGCCCGCCCTGATGCGCAAAATCACCAAAGCGCGAGCCGTCGCCATCGCGGCGCTCTGGCTCGCCCTCTGCGCCGCCACCATCTGGCAGTCCAGCCTCTTGCCGGGCTTGGCGACAACGCTGATCTCTGCTGTCTGGGGGGTGATTCTGCTGGCCGCGTCGCTCATCTTTTCGGGCATCCGCTCGATGCCGAACCAGCGCTTCGAAGAGCGCTGACGCTGGCGAGCGGCCTCAGCTTTTGCTCGAAAACCACGCAGGCACGAAGCGCCACGCATGTTTCATCTCGCGATCATGAACGGCGTAATCGGGATCGTACCGCTCGACCGTTTCCCAGTAGCGGGCGGAGTGATTCATGTGCAGCGTGTGGCACAGCTCGTGAATCATGATGTAGCGCACCAGCAGCGGCGGCAGAAAAATCAGCTTCAGATTGAGATTGATGTTGCCCCGCGACGAGCAACTCCCCCACCGGCTTTTCTGCTTTTTGACCGAAACTCCCGCAATTTTGAACCCATTGATCGCGGCAAGCCTCGTGAGTTGGGAACCGAGTTTCAGCTTCGCGCGATGCTTCAGCCACTGTTCAAGCGCCTCGAAGCACCACGCCCGGTTGTCCACCCCGCCGGAAAGATCGAGCACATTGCCATCGAGTTCCCTGATGAAAATGCCCGGACGAAGCGGGTCGTACCGGTACTCGACCCGCCACGACTCGCCGATCCCGGCCAGCTCGATCAGCTCCGGCAGCGCCGTTTCGGCCTGCGCGGTTTCGGCAGGCCGATGCTTGTCGAAGTTGCCCTGCACCTTCGTAATCCACTCCATCTTGCTCTCGACCAGCGCGGACACCCGCTTCGGGTCGAACCCGACCGGCACGACCACCGTCAGCCCCTCCTCCGGCGACATTTTCAAACGGGCATACCGCGCCCGGCGACTGACCTTGACGGTGTAGGCAATGCCGGATGAATTGCCTCGGAAGGATAGAGCGGACATGCTGGGTCGGGATGCGATGAATGTTGCCGAAATGCTCCCGAAGTATAGCCAGCGAGTGCAGATAAAAAAAGCGGATACCCCCTTTTCGGCGCTCCGCCTGCGCCTGTCGGGCAGGGAAAAGACCGGGAATCCTGCATTGCGCAGGAAAAGGATGAAGCGGGGATATCCGGGAAACAGGAAAAATCAGGCGAGCGCCTGGCGAAGATCGGCGACCAGATCGTCCGGGTCTTCGATGCCGACCGAGAGGCGAATGACCGAATCGGTGATGCCCGCCGCCAGCCGGTGCTCGCTCGACATCGAAGCGTGGCTCATCGTCGGCGGATGCTCGATGAGCGACTCGACGCCACCGAGGCTTTCGGCCAGCGCGAAAATCCGCGTGCCGCGCAGCACCCGCTCGACCTCCGCCTGCCCGCCCGCCAGCTCGAACGACACCATGCCGCCAAAGCCGCGCTGCTGGCGCTTGGCCAGCTCATGCTGCGGATGGCTTTCGAGGCCGGGATAGAAGACGCGCCTGACGCGAGGATGGCCGTCGAGAAACTCCGCGACGATCCGCGCGTTGCGCTCGTGCTCCTTCATGCGCGGCACCAGCGTCTTGATGCCGCGCAGCACCAGCCAGCAATCGAAGGGCTGGGCGCAAGTGCCGAGCGTGTTGACCAGAAACTTGAGCTTCTCGTCGAGATCGGGATGGTTGGAGAGAATCGCGCCGCCCACCACGTCGGAATGGCCATTGAGATATTTGGTGGTCGAGTGCACGACGATGTCCGCGCCGAGTTTGAACGGCTGCTGCAAATAGGGCGACAGAAAGGTGTTGTCCACGATCGACAGCAATCCCCGCTCTTTTGCGAAGGCGGTGACGGCGGCAATATCGACGAGGTTCAGGAGCGGATTGGAGGGCGTTTCGATCCAGATCGCGCGGATCTTTTCGTTGAGATGCGCCTCGACGACGCCGATGTCGCGAAGATTGACAAAATGGACGCGGAGACTGAAATGTTCGGCGAAGGTGCGGAGCAATCTCGCCGTGCCGCCGTAGCAGTCGTCAGTGCAGACGATCTCGTCGCCGGCGGCGAACAGATGCATCACGGTGGCAATCGCCGCCATGCCGGTGGTCACGGCGACCGCGCACGAGCACCCTTCGAGCGCGGCGAGGCTGTCTTCGAGCGCCTTGCGGGTCGGGTTGCCGCTGCGGGTGTAATCGAATCCGCGAGTCTTGCCGATGTCCTTGAAAACAAAGGTCGAACTCTGATAGATCGGCGTCATGATCGCGCCGTAAGCCTTGTCCGGAGCCACTCCGGCGTGGATGGTGTCGGTCTGAAAACTCATAAAAGGGGATTTTTTTCCTGATGATTATCGATCGCGTCCCGCCGCCGTGCAATTCTGACGACAACGGCGAGCATTTGGAAATCTAATTAACGATTGTTAATTTCAAAACAGAAAACACGGCATTTGACGCTCATCGTTCAGAGGCTGCTCCGTGAAACCCATACTTTCGATACCCATGTCACCACATCCGGCGAGCAACGGCATTCCGATGCCCATCGTCACGCTCAACCGGAGCGTGCTCCTCACCGGCATTACGCTCGGTTACATCTTCCAGCAGCCGCTCGTCACCACCGTGCTGTTTCTCGTCGTGCTCCCGGCGGTGCTCTGGGGCCAGAAAGCGAGCCTCATTTACCTGGCCGGATCGCGCCTGTTCGCAAAGCTGAACCGGAACGCGGAGACCGAAAGCCCGCTCCTGATGCGCTTCAACAACTCGATAGCCGTCATCATGCTCGGCGCGGCGCAGCTCGCGTTTCTCCTCGACGCAACGCTCGCCGGCTGGATCATCTCCGGCATGGTAGCCCTCGCCGCGCTGGTAGCGCTCTGCGGCTTCTGCTTCGGCTGCTACCTCTACTTCCAGTTCAACATGCAGCGGTACAAAATGTTTGGGAAAAAAGCCGCCAGCGCGGAGGCGTAGCAGGTCGAGCATTGAGCGATGAAAAGAAATGTAGTGTCAAGTCAATACCAAACAGTCTTGTACATTCCGCGTCATTGCGAGCCGCGAAGCGGCGCGGCAATCTATACGGATTCAGCGCGATAGCGAAAAGGCATGGATCGCCACGTCCCGACAAGTCGTGACTCGCGATGACGAATCTCGGTCATTTTTCTATTGAAATATCAGTAGTCTGATCTGGCAGCGGATCATCGAGAGAAAACCGGCAGAAAAAGCCGGTTTTCTTTTATTCGAGATGGAGGGCTGTAAGGCAAGATAAGCAACGAACCGATAATCAACTATCCCACAGCAAGCTGCAGAGTATGCATTCATCTTTTATCGAAACTTTCACAAAACAAGCTTCGGGGAATTAGATCCTTAGAGATTAAATCATTGTTTATCATTAGATGCTGATTGAGAAGATGTATCCTGTTGATTCGTCTGGCCAGAACTCGATGACGTATCGGCTGGCTTTGGCTGAAGAGCAGCCACGCCATTAAAGCTTTTCTTTGCTGTAGCTGAAGTATCGAGTTTACTGATGCCATTAAAACTATCACCGACAATCACCCTATTTGACTTTTGTTGACTCATTTTAGCCTCCTGTTTATTGAATGAATTTATCGCAATTGACACACCAACCGATGAAACAAAAAAAACACCAAGCGCAAAAGAACAAACAATAACTTTATCAAGCATTGAAAGAATAAAATTTTCTTTTTCTTTTCCAGAAATAACTTTCTCTATATGAGAAGCATTAACAACAAACACAGCCAGAACAGAAACTGACGCAACCCCAAGAAAAATAATAGCAAGTATATAAAACGCCAATGAGTAAAAACCAGGGATACCAAAAGCTGTAAACAAACTAAGAAGAAGACCTATTCCGCTGGATGACAAAACAAGAATACTCTTGTCATACTCTAATTTTGCATTAAACCATGCATTAACGCATGCAGAATAAAATTCGATTTCTTTTTGTTCATTAATATCCTGCAATTTATCATCACTCACTATCAAGCCTCCTTATCATAATAATCATCGATTTGTGCGTATGCATCCTGTAGCACAGAAACACACCCACGAACAGCAAAGGGAAACACTCAAAATATTACTGTCTAAATTGTACAAAATATTCCTGACATTTTACAAGCATCAGACAAAATCAACCCGCCTTCAAATCCCTCAACAGTCTATCAAACGCCACCTTAGTTCAAATCACGATCCTTTCACCGGATGAAGAGTCACCGATATGCCGGTGACGTTGCCCATAACTGCTTCATCCAACTTTACGGAGAAGATACCGAAACTGTGCGCGTTCGGCAAAGAGCGCAAGCGATGATTCATCGCTCGAAACCGATTCCTGTTCTCAGCACAAGATCACGAATCGCTTGCATGGCCATAACGAAATCGGGAAATTCTCTTTCTCTGGCGTAAGAAACGCCCCTGACAAACGTATCGTATTCTGTTTGATATTCTCGGTCGGCTTCCAGACATTCCATCATCTTCCTGAATTTTTCTCCAATCGACAAACCAGAGAGTGACGATGCCCTCCGGTCATCCGCCCGCATAGCATTTGCAACAAGGACGGGAAATTGTTCGTCTGCCAAAGCTCGATGTTTCAGTAACGCCAGATCATGAAGATGCCGAACAAGCGATGGATCATCTTTTTCATCTCCCCTTACTCTGGCCGGAATTCGCCACGCCAGAGCGCTCAGTTTATCAGCAGCACTTTCAACGGGATCGATACAGGCTATACGCTCAACCTCGGGCTGCCTGTTGTAAGCTGCATTCACAAAAGAAAAAACAGACAAAAGAATCCCCGGATACTGAGGTGCTCGAACGGCAATTTCAATCTGCACATAGGGTCGCAGTGCAGCAGGCTGATTGAAATGGCTTGGGTAGTCGAACTCGAAAGCAAGAAGACGATTGTCGTTTCTTGCTCTCACTTGCGCGTCTGAAATGGCAAATCCGGACTCGCGCAAATGAGCAAGCACCACTTTTTTGAAATCAGAAAGCGCCTTTCGGCTTTGCTGGTCTTGCGGTGCAATCACCCTGAAATCCACATCCTCTGAAAAACGCTCGATGAGCTTGTGAGCCTTAGACAGAGCTGTACCACCAGTGAAGATCAATTCAAAACCTTCATATCTGAACGCGGCCAGAGCCGCCACAACCTGCGTTACAAACCAATCCTTTTCAATAAACGAAGGATCGATTCCCATGAGAAGCGAAATCTCTTCGAGTTCGGTTTGCTCAGGTCGTGCGTTCATAGCTGATCAATGCTCCGCGGTATCCAAGTTTTCGGTTTATGCGGCCTTTCACGCCAATCAGGCGGCCTGTGGGAACCTGGGTCGTCTTTCCGGCATTGTAAGCCTCTTCCAGACGGGACGGCGCGGTTTCTATGCCGAGACGTTGCAGAGCCTCTTTTGCAAGGACAGGCAATGGGGCGACCGGAACCGTCTCGCCGTTTATCGGAGATTTTTTCGCCCTGGCATACACGCCGTACCCCAAACGGATAAGGCTCCCTTTTTTTGTCAGAATTCTGAGTACCCGGCCCACCTGATCGTAATCGCTAATGTCGCTGAAATCATCACGCACAAAAACAGCACTCTTCTTCCTCGCGATTCTCGCCATGATCCTGTACTCGATAGTTCCGTACTTACTCATATAATTATCGTTAGTTATGCTTGCATAAATACGACAGTGCCAATACGCAAAGATACGACATCTTAGTGGACATAAAAAACGATTCAGGCATCGGCGGGTTTCTTTTTCGGCTCCAGCCTGATCACCAATTCACAGCCAACCGCCTCGGCATATTTCCTCAGCGTGGCGATGGATGGCGCATGTTGGCTGCCGCCCTCCAGCCGGGAGATTGCGCTTTTGGTCGTGCCGATCTTGCTGGCGACCGCTTCCTGCGTCATGCCGGAGTTCTTCCGCGCTTCGAGCAGTTCCCGGATCAGCGCGTACTTCGGCCCAAGCGCTTCATACTCCTTGCGAAACTCCTCGTTTTCAAGATCCTTCTTGATAGCTGCCGCAACATCATAGCGCACCGGCTGATATTTCAAATCTTCCATCGGCTCCCTCTTTCATTCGCTTGAGTGCTATCATAAGTTCTTTTTGAGACGTTGCTCATGACCATAGTTAGCAAACGCGCTAACCATTTAAAAGCAAGTCCCGGAAAAAAAGTCAGGGCAGACACGCCGATCCGCTCCCGCGAAATCGCCAGCGGAAACTGTTTTTTTGGAAAAATGGCCGATAAATCGTAACAATCGTTAATCGCGAAATCGAAACGGATTCGTGGCCGGTTTCCGGCGGAAGGTGTTCCGGGGAAAGGAGGAACCGTGAATTCTGCTTACCTTGCCTGTAACTCTGCAATCACGAACGAGCAACACAACCATGCACTTTGAAACCATCGCTATTCACGACAGCAATTCGCCGGAATCCTGCGCCGGATCGGTGACGCCGCCGGTGTATCAGACCTCGACCTTCGCACGACCCAGCCTCGACGAACGGGGCGAATTCTTCTACTCGCGCATCGGCAACCCGACGCGCTCGGCGCTCGAATCGACCCTCGCGCTGCTTGAAAACGGCAAGTACGCCACCACCTTCGCCTCCGGCGTGGCGGCGATGATGGGCGCGTTGCAGGTGCTCAAGCCGGGCGACCACGTCGTCTCCAGCCTCGACGTTTATGGCGGCAGCTACCGCATTTTCGAGCAGCTCATGCGCCCGTGGGGGGTCGAGACCTCCTACGCGGCGAGCGAGGCGACCGAGAGCTATCGGGAGTGCATCCGCCCGGAAACCCGCATGATCTGGGTCGAAACGCCCTCCAACCCGCTTTTGCAGCTTTGCGACATCCGCGCGCTCACCGCCATCGCCAATGAGCGCGGCATCGTGCTCGCTGTCGATAACACCTTCGCCAGTCCGTACTTCCAGCGCCCGCTCGACCTCGGAGCGCACGTCGTCGTGCACTCGACAACGAAGTACCTCGGTGGCCACAGCGACGTGATCGGCGGTGCGGTCGTCGTGTCGGACGACCGGCTGCACCTCGCCGTCCGCAACTACCAGGGCGCGGCGGGCGCGATCCCCGGCCCGTGGGACTCGTGGCTGATCTCGCGTGGCGTGAAAACGCTGAAAATCCGCATGGAGGAGCACCAGAAAAACGCGCTGCATCTGGCGCGAACGCTCGAAAAGCATCCGGCGGTGAGCCGCGTCATCTACCCCGGCCTGCCGTCGCACCCGCAGCACAAGCTGGCCAAGGCGCAGATGAGCGGCTTCGGCGGCATGGTAACTATCGCGCTCGCGGGCGGACTTCCGGCGGCGCGCAAGATGATCGACAGCCTGCGCCTCTTCGCCATCGCCGACAGCCTCGGCGGCGTGGAGTCGCTCGTCGCCTCTCCGGCGCGCATGACCTTCGGCCCGCTGAGTCAGGCCGAGCGCCTTCGCCGCGCCTGCACCGACGATCTGGTGCGGCTGTCGGTCGGCATTGAAAACGCGGAGGATCTCGAAGCGGACCTCCTGCAAGCCCTTGCAACTATCTAAATTTTAACGACATGGCCATCATCTCAAATATCACGAGCACCATCGGACGCACACCCTTGGTGCGGCTCAACAAGCTCGCCGAGGGCGTCGAAGCCGACATTCTCCTCAAGCTCGAATTCTTCAACCCGCTCGGCAGCGTGAAGGATCGCATCGGGCGAGCGATGATCGAGGCCGCCGAAGCCGAGGGCAAGATCGACGCCCGGACGCTCATCGTCGAGCCGACCAGCGGCAACACCGGCATTGCGCTCGCCTTCGTCTGCGCCCAGCGCGGCTACCGGCTGCTGCTCACGATGCCCGAAACCATGAGCGTCGAGCGGCGCAAGCTCTTGCGCTACCTCGGCGCGGAGCTGGTGCTCACACCCGGCGCACAGGGGATGAAGGGGGCCATCGAGGAGGCGGCGCGGATCGTGGAAGCTGAAAAGAACAGCTTCAACCCCGGCCAGTTCAGCAATCCGGCCAACCCCCGGATTCACCAGGCCACCACCGGCCCCGAACTCTGGAACGACACCGAAGGGCGGGTTGACATGCTCGTCTCAGGCGTCGGCACGGGCGGCACCATCACCGGAACCTCGCGCTTCATCAAGGCGCTGAAGCCCGGCTTTAAGAGCATCGCCGTCGAACCGGCGGCATCGCCGGTGCTGTCCGGCGGCGCGGCAGGCCCGCACAAAATCCAGGGCATCGGCGCGGGCTTCGTACCCAACGTGCTCGACGTGTCGCTGCTCGACGAGGTGGTGACGGTGAGCAACGAGGATGCCATATCGACGGCGCGCGCACTGGCCACGCAGGAAGGAATTCTCTGCGGCATCTCGTCGGGCGCGGCGGTTCACGCCGCTATCGAAGTGGCGAAGCGCTCGTCGTCGGCAGGCAAAACCATCGTCGCCATCATCCCCAGCACCGGCGAACGCTACCTCAGCACCGCGCTCTTCGAGGGCGTGGAGGCGTGAAAAAACGCTCTTACATTCAGTCGGGTTTCAACCCGGCGGACATTCCAAACTCCTACATTCACATTGCCCCGGCTTTCAAGCCGGGGTTCGACAGAATAGCGACCACCCTTCTTCTGGTTTCGGTCTGTCATTATGACTCCGGCAACAAAAAACCGCAATCGAGGCTGTAGTAAAATATTGGGCTAAAGCCCTGATTCATTTTATCTTATCCGCATACCCCGGACTGAAGTCCGGGGCAATTGTTTAAACGTTTTAATGGGCGGAGCAATAACTCTCGCACGTACATTTCGTTTTGACGCCAGCGCGGAACGAGTATCTTTGTGCTCTTGTTTCTTTGATTATCTTTAAGTTTTTTTCAGGATTTTCTGACCTTCGCCATGTCCACGATCCACATCACCCTGAACGGCCAAAAGCGCGAACTCCCCTCCGGCTCGTCGGTCGCCGACCTGCTGAAGCTGGAGAGCGCGGACTCGCTGAAGGTAGCTGTCGTGGTCAACGAGCAGATCGTTCGCCCCGATGACCGCGCTTCGCATCTGTTGCAGAAGAGCGACCAGGTCGAAATTCTTGTCTTCGCTGGCGGCGGATAATGGCCGTCCGCACATCCATCCCATTTGTTTTCAGTCTGACCCCATGAATGCACTTCGCTTAGGCTCATACACCTTCTCATCCCGGCTGATTCTCGGCACCGGCAAGTTCAGCAGCGTTCCGGCGATGATCGAGGCCGTCCGCGCCTCGAAGGCGCAGCTCGTCACGGTCGCCCTGCGGCGCTTCAATCGCGAGCAGGCCGAGGACGATCTGTTCGGCCCACTGTCCGAAATCGAGGGCCTGACGCTGATGCCCAACACCTCCGGCGCAGCCACGGCCAAAGAGGCCGTCAAAGCGGCGCACATCTCGCGCGAGCTTTCCGGCAGCCCGTTCATCAAGGTGGAGATTCACCCGAATCCGCATCACCTGATGCCCGACCCCATCGAGACCTGGGAGGCGTGCAAAATTCTCGCCGCCGAGGGGTTCATCGTCATGCCCTACATCCCGGCTGACCCGGTGCTGGCCAAGCGGCTCGAAGAGGTGGGGTGCAGCTCGGTGATGCCGCTCGGTTCGGCCATCGGCAGCGGGCAGGGGCTTTCGACCTCGGCGATGGTGCAGCTCATCATCCGCGAAAGCTCGATTCCGGTGATTGTCGATGCGGGCCTCCGCTCGCCGTCGGAGGCGTGCGCGGCGATGGAGATGGGGTGCGCGGCGGTGCTGGTCAACAGCGCGATTGCCGTCGCCCGCGATCCGGCGGCGATGGCGAGCGCCTTCGCCAAAGCGGTCGAGGCGGGCTACGACGCCCGCAACGCCGGGCTGATGCCGCGCTCCGGCTCGGCGGTGGCCACCAGCCCGCTCACCTCGTTCCTCGGAGCCTCGTCATGATCGCGCTTCCCGCATGGCTGACGGACGAGCGGCTCTCGGCGGAGATCGAGCCGCTGTTGCGGCAAACGGACGCCGAGTCGCTCGAACGGCTCGCCGCCGAAGCGCAGGCGGCCACCCTGCGACGTTTCGGGCGCATCATTTCGCTCTACGCGCCGCTCTACCTCTCCAACTTCTGTTCGAGCGGCTGCGTCTATTGCGGCTTCGCGTCAGACAGAACCTCGCCGCGCCGCAAGCTCGATGCGGGCGAGATCGAAAAGGAGCTGCTCGCGATGAAGGCGCTCGGCATCGGCGACGTGCTGTTGCTCACCGGCGAGCGCACCAGCGCGGCTGGATTCGACTATCTGCGCCGCGCGGTTGAACTTACAGCCCGGATCATGCCGCGCGTCGCCATCGAGGCGTTCCCGATGAGCGTTGCCGAATACCGCGCGCTCGCCGAGTGCGGCTGCACCGGCCTGACGATTTATCAGGAGACCTACGATCCGGAGAATTACGAAAAGCTGCACCGCTGGGGGCCAAAGCGCGACTTCCTCGAACGGCTCGAAACGCCGGAACGCGCCCTCACCGGCGGCATCCGTAGCGTCGGCATCGGCGCGCTGCTCGGCCTGTCGGAGCCGGTCGGCGAAGCGCTCGCCCTGTTACGCCACGCGAGGTATTTGTGTAAGACGTACTGGAAGGCGGGCGTCTCGGTCTCGTTCCCGCGCATCCGTCCGCAGGAGGGCGGCTTCCAGCCCGCCTACGAGGTGGACGACCGCTTCCTGGCGAGAATGATTATGGCGTTCAGAACGACGATGCCCGACATCGATCTGGTGCTCTCGACGCGCGAAAGCCCGGCCTTCCGCGACGGCATGGCGGGCCTCGGCATCACCCGCATGAGCATCGCCAGCCGCACCACCGTCGGCGGCTACGTCGAGGCGGAGACAGCCGGAGCGAGCCAGTTCGAGGTGAGCGACGACCGGAGCGCCGAGGCGTTCTGCGCCGCCCTGCGGGCAAAAAATCTGGAACCGGTCTTCAAAAACTGGGACGCGGCCTACAACAACCCGCTGCCCGCGGAGGAGCGGGCGTGAGCCTCAGCAACGAGCAGCGCCAGCGCTACGCCCGCCACCTCGCCCTGCCGGAAGTCGGCGAAGCGGGCCAGGAGAAGCTGCTCGGCTCGAAGGTGCTGGTGATCGGCGCAGGCGGCCTCGGCTCGCCTGCCGCATTCTACCTCGCGGCGGCAGGCGTCGGCGCCATCGGCCTCATGGACGGCGACACGGTCGATCTCTCCAACCTCCAGCGCCAGATTCTGCACACAACCGCCTCGGTCGGCGCGAACAAAACGGAGTCGGCACGAGCGAGACTCGAAGCACTCGATCCGTCGATCCGCATCGAAACTCACCCATTCCGCATAAGCGCCGAGAACGCGCCGGAAATCCTTGCCGGATACGACTTTATAATCGACGCCACGGACAATTTCGACTCCAAATTCCTCATCGCCCGCGCCTGCCACGAAGCGTCGAAACCATGGTCCCACGCCGGAATCTCCGACTTCCACGGCCAGACGATGACCGTCCTCCCCGGCCAAACCGCCTGCCTCCACTGCGTCTTCCACGAAGACGGCGCACCAGTTAGCGGCCTGCCGCAAGGCCCCATCGGCGCACTGCCGGGAGTCATCGGTTCCATCCAGGCCATCGAAGCGATCAAATGCTTGCTCGGCATCGGTACGCTGCTGACGGATGCTCTGCTGACGTTCGATGCGCTGACGATGAGTTTTCGGAAAGTGACGGTACGCCGCGACCCCGCCTGCCCGCTGTGCGGGTGAGATGTTGACGCGACGAGCCTCCTTTCGGGTCGATTTTTTTCAGGAACAGTCAAGAGGATTTCTTTGAAAATCCGGCGTACTCTTCGTACATAGAGCTGTAAGCCTCCCCCTACGGCTTGCGCACCTCTTACCGATCAACATTATTGATCCTGCACCCCATGACTGACCTGTCAAAGATGTATCCGCGCCTTCTGGCTGAGATCAAGGAACGCGTTCGATCCGCGCAGTACGAAGCGCTCAAGTCCGTCAACAAAGAGCTTGTCGGGCTTTATTGGGATATTGGGAGGATGATCGTGGAGCGGCAGGCTGAAGAAACATGGGGCAAAGCGGTTGTTCAACAACTGGCTGTCGATTTGCAAAACGAGTTTCATGGAGTGGGCGGCTTTTCAGCCTCCAACCTTTGGCGCATGAAGGCTTTTTTTGAAGCGTACGCTGGTCAGAAAAAACTCGCACTACTG
Source organism: Chlorobaculum sp. 24CR (assembly GCF_004118635.1). GTDB lineage: Bacteria > Bacteroidota > Chlorobiia > Chlorobiales > Chlorobiaceae > Chlorobaculum. The sequence continues at coordinate 62,598 of NZ_SDGU01000006.1, forward strand.
GTGCGAGAAATTGGCTGGAGCCACAATCTGGTCATTCTCGAACGTTGCAAGGATGCTCTCGAACGGGAGTTTTACATACGCATGACCCGAAAGTTCGGGTGGTCGAAGAGCATACTGATTCACCAGATCAGCAACCAGAGCTACGAGAAATCTCTGCTTGGGCAGACCAATTTCGATCAGGCTCTGACGCCGGAACTTCGTGCGCAGGCGAAACTTGCGGTGAAAGATGAATACACGTTCGATTTTCTGGAGTTGGCCGAAGAACACGGCGAGCGCGAGCTTGAGCGGGCGCTGATCGGAAAGATAGAGTATTTTCTTCGGGCGATGGGCGGCATGTTCGCCTTTATGGGCAGCCAGTACCGGCTTGAAGTGGATGGCGACGAATATTTTATCGACCTGCTCCTTTTCCACCGGAGGCTCAAAGCGCTGGTTGCCATCGAGCTGAAGATCGGCAAATTCATGCCGGAATTCGTTGGCAAGATGCAGTTTTATCTGACGGCTCTTGACCGGCAGGTGCGGCAGGAGGACGAAAATCCCTCCATCGGCATCATCCTGTGCAAGGATAAAAATCGCACGGTTGTGGAATACGCCCTGCATGACGCCGGAAAGCCCATCGGCGTCGCAACCTACGAAATCACCAGAACACTTCCCAAGGAACTTCAAGGCCAATTGCCTTCGCCACAAGAGATTGCGCGTCTGCTGGAAGGGATCGAGGGGAAAAGGTGAAGGAGAATTATTTTCTGCTCAATGGAGGAAATATTCGTTATCTGCTTACGATGAGCTTCCGCAAAATCACCGTGAGACACGATAATGGATGTTGCTGTGCGGGTGAGCTGTGAATCAAAGCGGCTTCGCCTTTTTCGCGATTTCAATTGCAATAAGCCGCCTCGAAAAGCGATTTTAATCAAGTGGTTAATGATTGTTTTTAGTCGGGCGTCCTTCGTCAGCCAAACTACCACTAAGAGTTGGAGCAAAGCCACCAATTCGTGTTGCTCTCGTCGGTTCATAAAGGCAACAGACACGGTTATCGAAAGCCATCCGAACTACCAACTTTTGTGAAGCAGCCATATTGAGTGCAGTCCGAATAGCAAGTGCATTCTGCACAACGATATTTTGATAATAATAAAGGATCCTCGAAGCAGAGCTTCGAGGTATTTAGAAGAGTTGGAGCTGCTGTGAATGCAACTTTTTATACTCAATTTCTCGACCTTGAC
>NZ_SDGU01000059.1 GCF_004118635.1 Chlorobaculum sp. 24CR
AGAGGTTACACAGCAGCAATCAGCTGCATGAAACAACGGCGAGTTACCAGCTTAAACTCGACCCGATTCTGTCTGACGGCTGGGGTCCACTTCACAAATTTGAAATCGCTATCGAGCCTCCAGCCGATTTCCACAGCGATAGCGATTCCATCCCGCACTGCTCACCCCTCCGGCTCTTCGTGCGTGACGCAGTGAATCGCGCCGAGGCCCCAGATGAGGTCGCTGCAGTCGATGCCAATGACTTCGCGGTCTGGGAAGCATTGCTGGAGAATATCGATTGCCTGCTGGTCTTGTGAGCAGCGATAGGTGGGAACAAGGACGACGGTGTTGGCGATGTAAAAGTTGGCGTAGCTGGCGGGCAGGCGTTCGCCGTTGTAATACACCGGGTCGGGCATGGGGAGCTTGACGACGGTGAGCGGCTCTTCGTCGAGGCCTGTCATGGTTTTGAGGAGTTCGTAGTTCTCCTGAAGTATCTGGTAGTTCTCGTCTTCGGGGTCGTCCTCGACGGCGATCACGACGGTGTTTTCGTTGACGAAGCGGGCCATGTCATCGACGTGGCCGTCGGTGTCGTCGCCTGCGATGCCGTCGCCGAGCCAGAGCACTTTCCGGATGCCGAGGTAGCGCGAAAGCTGCGCTTCGATCTCCGCTTTGCTCATCGAAGGGTTGCGGTTGGGATTGAGCAGACATGCACTGGTGGTGAGCAGAAGTCCCGCGCCGTTGACGTCGATTGCGCCGCCTTCAAGCACCATACCGGTCGAAATCATCGGCAGCCCCTGAATCTTCGCCACGCGCTCCGGGACGGCGTTGTCGTCGTCGTACGGCTCGTACTTGCCGCCCCAGGCGTTGTACTCCCAGTTCATAATGACCTTGTCACGCTCTTCACCGCGAGTGCGGATGACGTAGTTCGGACCGTGGTCGCGGCACCAGGCGTCGTTGGTCGGAATCCGGTGAAACACGATCCTCTCGGCGTATTTGCCTTCGGGGTCGCGCTCCCTGAGCAGCGTCCGCGCCTCGGCCTCCATCGCGTCGTCGAGCACGTTGATGTTGACCGTCTCGGAGCGGCTGAGCTGAAAAGCCAGTTCGGCGAAGACCGCCGGAACCGGCTCGAACTTGCCGGGCCACGATTCGAGCTTGTGCGGCCACGAAAGCCAGGTCGAGGTATGCGGCGCCCACTCGGGCGGCATGAAGCAGGTCGGTTCGCTCATCGGTGCGTGGTGACTGGAAAGGGTTGGAAGTTCAGTGCCGGGCCGCCGCTTCGATCCTTTCGACGCGCTGCAAGACCGGCGGATGGGAGTAGTTCAGGAACACGTTGAACGGGTGCGGCGTCAGGTTCGAGAGGTTCTGCCGCGAAAGCTTCTTGAGCGCGTCAGCCAAAAGTGCGCCATTTCGATACGTCGTGACGGCGTAGTGGTCTGCCTCGAATTCGTTGCGGCGAGAGAGCATCTGCATCAGAATCGAAATGATGAACTCTACCGGATTGTAGAGCAGCATGAAGAAAAGCAGGCTCGCATAGACCGAGGTTTGCTGCATGTCGAAGGCGTCGAAGAGCATCTGGTTGTTCATAAAGAGCGAGAGCAGGTAAAAGACGACGCCGAGGTTGAGCATACTCAGCACCATCGACATCAGGATGTGCTTCTTCTTGAAGTGGCCGATTTCGTGCGCGAGGACGGCCACCAGCTCGCCGGTCGAGTGGTTCTTGATGAGCGTGTCGAAGAGCGCGATGCGCTTGTTCTTGCCGAATCCGGTGAAAAAGGCGTTGCCCTTCGCCGAGCGCTTGGAGCCGTCCATGACGTAAATTCCGGTGAGCGGAAAGCGCACCTCGGCGGCGTAATCCATGATCGAGCGGCGCAGCTCGCCATCTTCAAGCGGCTCGAACTTGTTGAACATCGGCATGATCCAGGTCGGCGCGACGTATTGCAACAGCAGGCTGAACGCCGTCACGCCGCCCCACGCCCAGAGCCAGCCGAGCGGCCCGGCGCTCTGGAAAAACCAGAGGATCGCCGCCAGCACGGGCGTGCCGATGACGGCGGCAAGCACAAGCGTTTTGACGAGATCGGCGGCGAACACCTTCGGCGTGGTCTGGTTGAAGCCGAATTTCTCTTCGAGCACGAAGGTGTGATAAACACTGAACGGCAGGCCGACGACGCCCTGAAGCAGGAGCAGCGCGCCAACGTAGAGCACGCCGTTGATGACCGGATCGAAGCCCCACGCGCGAACGAGCTGGTCGAGCCAGTTGAAGCCGCCCGCGAACCAGAAGACGAGCAGCAGGGCGAGATCGAAGGTCGAGCTGATGAGCGAAAATTTGGTGTTGGCCCGGAGGTACTCCTGCGAGCGGCGGTAGTCCGCCGGATCATAGACGTCGCGAAACGCCTCGGGAAGCGTCGGCGACGCCGCGCGAAGGTTCATGAGGTCGGCGGCCAGCTTGATGAGCCAGGTGCCGATGAGCGTGAAGAGAATGATTTGGCCGAACAGGTTCATCGTCACAGGGGTTTATTCATCGATCCAGCGCCGGGTTATCTCATCATACGAATCGATCCGCCGGTCGCGCATGAAGGGCCAGTGGGAGCGATAGAAGCCGATCTTCGAGAAATCGCAGTCGGCGTAGAGAATCTCTTCGCCGTTGTGCGCGGCTTCGGCAACCACCTGACCGAAGGGATCGGAGACGAAGCTGTTGCCCCAGAACTCCAGCTCGCCCTCCGTGCCCGCACGGTTGGCCGCGGCCACAAAAACGCCGTTGGCCACGGCGTGACCGAGATGCGAAGTTTTCCACGCCTGTCGCTGGCTCGCGCGAACCTCCTGCGAGGTCTCGGAGGTGGCCCAGCCGATAGCGGTGGGATAGAAGATGATGTCCGCCCCGCGAAGCGCCGTGAGCCGCGCGGCTTCGGGATACCACTGATCCCAGCAGATGAGCACGCCGATAGCGCCGAACTTCGTCTGGAACACCTTGTAGCCGAGATCGCCCGGAATGAAGTAGAACTTTTCGTAAAAGCCGGGATCGTCCGGAATGTGCATCTTGCGGTACTTGCCGAGGTAGCTGCCGTCGGCGTCGATCACCGCCGCCGTGTTGTGGTGCACGCCACGAGCGCGAATCTCGAAGAGCGAGGCCACGATCACCACGCCGAGTTCGGCGGCCAGCTCCTGCAACGCAGCAGTCGAGGGGCCGGGAATCGGCTCGGCGTACCCGAACGGTTCGTACTCCTCGGTCTGGCAGAAGTAGAGCGTGGTGAAGAGCTCCTGCAGGCAGACGATGTTCGCCCCGCCCGACGCAGCTTCACGGATGCGTTTCTCAGCTTTCTGGAGATTCTCCTGCGGACTCTCTACGCAGCTCATCTGCACGAGCGCGACGCAAACCTGATCGGTGTTCATGGACGAAAAATCGAAATGAGTTGCGGAATAACGAGGCCAACCGAGAAAAGCACGCCGTGCACGGTCAGCACCTTGCCGGTACCCGCCAGCACCGCGTTCAGCGCCCGCCCTTCGGAGGCGAACAGCATGCGCACCTGGCCAATAGCGAGCGGCAGGCTCAGGAGGCTCAACAGGCACCACGGCGAGTAACCAGCACTTACGACCAGCCAGAGCGGCACGGCGTAAGCGAGAACGGTCAGCGCAACGTAGAGCGCGCGGGCCGCCGGAGCGCCGATGCGGGCCGGAAGCGTCATCTTGCCGACTTTGCGGTCGGTGGCGATGTCGCGGATGTTGTTGACGAGCAGGATGCAGACCGAGAACGCGCCGGGCGCAGCGGCGGCCACGAGCACCGCCGTCGGCAGCGAGAGCGCCTGCACGTAGTAGGTGCCGCCAACCGCCACGAGGCCGAAAAAGATAAAGACGAACACGTCGCCCAGCCCGGAGTAAGCGATGGGAAACGGTCCGCCGGTGTAGGCCCAGGCGAAGAGCAGCGACAGCACGCCGATCAGAAAAATCGGCCAGCCACCGATGGCCACGAGGTACAAGCCGAGCACGAACACCGAAACGCCGAGGCCGATGGAGACGCGAGTCATCGTCTGCTCGGTGATGATTCCGGCGGCCACCGTGCGCGTCGGGCCGAGCCGTTCGGCGGTGTCGGCGCCTTTGCGGAAGTCGTAAATCTCGTTGATGAAGTTGGTGGCGATCTGGATGCCGAGGGCACAGATGAGCGCCACCAGCGCCGGAAGCGGGCGGAACACGCCGTCAGCCGCCGCGAGCGCCGAACCGATCACCACCGGCATCGCGCCCGCCGGAAGGGTTTTCGGGCGGATCGCCAGCATCCACGCCTGAAACGCCGATGGCTGTGTCGAAGTCGAAACGGCCATAGTAACTTACTCTGCCTTGTTCTCTTCTGCCTGCCTGGCCTCGGCGGCCTTCTTCTCCTTGGCCATCTTGACGCTGCTGAAGACGTTGCGAATCTTCTCGCCCGGCTTGATATAGGAGAGGCTGTGGCGCACGGCCATCGTCGCCTCGCTCAGCCCGGTCTGGATGATCTTGAGCTTGCCGGGATAGTGCGCGATGTCGCCCGCCGCATAGAGGCCATCGACGGAGGTTTTCATATGGGAATCGACCACCAGCGCGTTCTCGCACAGTTCAAGATCCCATCCGGCCAGAGGGCCGAGGTTAGATTTGAAGCCGATCAGAATCAGCAAACGATCGGCCTCGACCGTCCACTCCGAGCCATCGCCGGAGCGCAGATGCACGCGCGTCAACACGCCATTCGACTCCTCGATGCTCGCCACTTCCGTTTCGAGATGCACGTCGATCGTGCCCGCTTCCCTTGCCTCTTCGACCTCGTGGGCGGTCTTGCCATGCCCCTGGAACTCCCTGGCGCGATGCACCAGCGTCACCGACTCGGCGTTTTTCATCAGCCCGACCGTCCAGTCGAGCGCCGAATCGCCGCCACCGACAATCACCACGCGCTTGCCCTTGAAATCCTCGACCGACTTGACCGCGTAATAGACCGAGCTGCCGGTGAGCCGGTCGATGTTACCGAGCTGCGGCAGCTTGCGCGGCTCGAAAGCGCCGAACCCCGCCGCGATGAGCACCGCGCGCGAACGATAGACGTTGCCCGCGTTGGTACGGGTCTCGAAGGCGCCATCGTCGAGCTTGGTGTATTTGGTGACCGCCTCGTTCAGCACCACGTCGGGGTTGTACCGCTCGGCCTGCGCCCAGAGGCTCTCGACCAGATCGATGGCCGGAACTTCCGGAAAGCCCGCCACGTCGTAGATATGCTTTTCGGGATAGAGCGCCGCGAGCTGGCCGCCGAGCTGCGACATACTCTCGACGATGCGGCAACTGATGTTGTTCATGCCGCACTGGAAGGCCGCAAAGATGCCGGTCGGGCCGCCGCCGATGATGGTCAGATCCCGTATATCGTGGTGGTCGGTCGCTGGATTGTGAATATCTAACATGATGAATGCCTTGTTGGGTGTTTGCCCTGACGCCTCAGTTGTCGGACTTTTTCAGGTAGATCATCCCTTCCGGATCGACCATGCCATAGAGAATGGCGACCAGCAGATTCGCTTCGTCAAACTCGTGGATTTCGACATGCACCGCCTCCTGCTTGGCAACCCTGTCGCCCGCATCGTTCTTGAAATAGAACACCGCCCTGACGCCGCCATGCGGAGTCTGGCCGGTGAACAGGTAGGTGCCGTCGCCTTGCTCGTCGAGGGCGCAACCGGCCTGGCTGGACTCGATGGGACAGCTTGCGCACTGGGAATAGAATCCCTCTTCGGATTCTGCGAAATCGCAAACAGGAAATTTCATGACAGTTTCTCTTTTTCTGTTGGCTGCTTTGAATGCGGCTCAATATAAGAAGACTTTGATATATTGCGGCAGATTCAAAGTCATCCGATGTACCGGGCCGGAGTCCGGCCAATAAACAGTATCGCGCACATGTTAGCCAAACGAATCATACCCTGCCTCGACGTCCGCGATGGACGGGTGGTCAAAGGAATCAACTTCGAAGGTCTCCGCGACGCCGGTTCGATTCTCGAACAGGCCCGGTTCTACAACAACGAAATGGCCGACGAACTGGTGTTCCTCGACATCTCCGCATCGCTGGAGTCGAGAAGGACAACTCTCGAAGAGGTGCTGAAAGTTTCAGGCGAGGTGTTCATTCCGCTCACCGTTGGCGGCGGCATCAGCTCGGTCGAGCGGGCGCGCGACGCATTTCTCCACGGCGCGGACAAGGTGTCGGTCAACACGGCGGCGGTCAGCGAGCCGGAGCTGATTTCGCGCATCGCCGAACGGTTCGGCTCGCAGGCGGTGGTGGTGGCGGTTGACGTAAAAAAGGTCGATGGGCGCTACGTCGTGCACACCCACTCCGGCAAAAAGCCGACGGAGTACGAAGCGGTCGAGTGGGCGCACAAGGTGCAAGAGCTTGGCGCGGGGGAGATTTTGCTGACCAGCATGGATCGCGACGGCACCCAGGAGGGCTACGACAACGAAATCCTCAAGATGATCTCGACCACCGTGCACATCCCGGTCATCGCCTCCGGCGGCGCGGGCAACCTCGAACATCTCTACCGGGGCTTCACCGACGGCTGCGCCGACGCAGCGCTCGCAGCCTCGATCTTCCACTTCCGCACCTACTCGATCCGGCAGGCCAAGGAGTACCTGCGCGACAAAGGTATTGTCGTCAGGCTCTGAGCGATCAGGCGCAGACAACCTGACGAAACGCGGTTTCAACCTCAACGTTTGACAAACCGGAGAACGAAGCGCGTCAGGAGCATCGGAACCAGAAACGCCGCAATACCGATACAGTCGGCAAGAAAGTCCGACGCATCGGCACTGCGCCAGGGCAGAAGAGACTGAAGCCACTCGATGAACAGCCCGAAACCCATCAGGAAAAGCACCTTCCACAGCAGAAATTTCGAGGATGGAAATGACAGCTCCGTGAGAGCGGTCAGCGTGAAAAAAGCCGCAGCGTGAAGCACCTTGTCCCCCAAATCCATTCTTGGCGGTGGAATGGGGTGCGGGATGGCCGCTTCGTAAAGAATAAAGCAGATCGCAAAAACGAGCGAAATCCGGGCGATGGAGATGATCCACAAACGGTTGTATTCTCTCGTAATCTTTTCGGACGGGGAAAGGGGTATCATGCTTTTTTCTTTTTGCCGTTCAGCGCTCAGGCAGATGCCATACTCTCGATATCAAACATTGTAACGAAAATACGCTTCATCGAAGAGCGAAAACATCCTGCCGTGAACGCCGCCAGAGCGCTGGAAACGGTTACAGCCCAGACCTTCTTCTCCGAGCTTCCCACCTGCTTGCCGACATCCAAAACATCGTCGATCACCTTGTGAAACTACGACTCGATGTTGGCCTGCGCTTTTTTGAACTCCTTGATACTCTTAGCCCTTTGGATAGTTCCGATATCTTTTGTCCACCAAACAGCACCAGTATGACCGCCAGGATTAGCAACAACTCAGGTCCGCCAACATCCATGAAAAGTACTCCGTTTTGATGAAAAAAAGGCAAATCCATCCCCCGTTCACGCTCGAAAATTCTGCCAGCCAAACCATCGCCTCGCCTGTCGGCTCCGCAGGGACAGGTTTCACGCAACACGGAAGATTGCGGCGGTCATCAGATCCTGCGGCAACCGAATGACAATAGACACCCATAAGGTGGTACGCTAAAGACGGTTGTTTTCTTTCATCTGACGTCACTTTTTTTTCTTGCGCTGCCTCTGCCCCCGTCTCTATGCTGGATCGCTTACCCGTTGACGTCAAATTGATGGCAAGAAATAAATCACAACCAATCAGACGGAGTTTGCCATGCGAACGCGATTCTGGATTTTCCCGTTAATTGCCCTGCTGACGCTGGCGGGGTGCTCTAACTACAGGGTCGTCAGCGACTACGACCGCTCGATGCCTTTCGAGCGCTACAAAACCTACCGCTGGTCGAGCGAGGACAGCGCCGGAATCAGCGACGACATTCTTGCCCGCAACCCCTTTGTTTACAAGCACATAAAATCGGCGGTCGATCGTGAACTGGCTGCCAAAGGCTTCGTGCTGAAAGCCTCCGGCCCGGTCGATTTCACCGTAGCGCTCCATGCGAGAGTCCGCGAGCGGGTGGTGGTCGCGCCGCCGGTGGGCTTCGCCTACAGCCGCGGCTACTACCACCGCTGGGGACGGCACGGCTACACAACCATCTGGTACGACCCGTATCCGTACCCGGCAGTCAGCTACTACGAAGAGGGCACACTCATCATCGACATCATCGACACCCGAAGCGACGACATCGCCTGGAGCGGCATAGCACGAGGCATTCTGAAGGACTACGACACCTCCCTGCAGATGCAGCGCGACATCGACGAAGTGGTTACAAAAATCATGGTCCAATTCCCGCCGCTGGTGAGGTAAACGGTAACGACCTCGATCTTGATAGGGGCAGGTCTCCGCGCCTGCCCTGCCATTTCTCCGATTTGCACCTTGATGGTTCGTTGGATATTTTTCATTTGCTTGAACGAAAATACCTGAAAGGCAAACAGGAATACGATATGACAGCGACCGCCGAAAAAATAATGAACGATGCCCTCAGCTTAACCCCCGCTGAAAGGGCGGAGATGATTGAGCGACTCTTCCAGAGTTTCGACACTCCTCGCAAAGCCGAGATCGATGCCGCGTGGGCCGCTGAATTCGAGTCGAGGCTCGACGCCTGCAAAGAAGGAAAAATCAAGGCTTCGCCGGTCGAAGAGGTAATGGAAAGGATCAACAGGAGATGAAAATTTAGCGGAGAAAATCATGGAACAAGCATTATTGGATCAAGCGTTGGCAATGTCGCCAAATGAACGGGTGGAATTCGCACAACTTATCCTGGCGAGCATTGAACACGAAGACGAAAAAATCAGGGAAAAATGGATAACTGAAGTCAAAGAAAGAATTGATGCTGTAAAGACTGGAAAAGCGAAATTAATCGATTTTGACAGTCTGTATCATGAAGATTAGAATTCATGATCTGGCGGCTCAGGAAATGGATGAGGCCATTGAATGGTATGAACTTCAATCCAAAGGTCTTGGCAAACAATTCAGACAGATTTTCCGGGATCAGGTCAGAAAGTTAGCCAGAAATCCAACCTGGTATTTAAAAGAATCCGATGATATTTATAAGGCATTTATCCCAAGATTTCCCTATAAAATATTGTACACCGCAGAAGAAAATGAACTTGTGATTTGGGCCATCGCAAACATGCATCGAGAACCAAGATATTGGCAAAATCGGTTAAGCTGACAATCTGATCCTATCCCTCCCTCCAACAAAAAGCGGCCCATTACAGGCCGCTTTTCATTTCATATCCCCAAAATCAATCCTCCCACTTCCAGTCCCTCACCTCCGGCATATCTTCGCCGTATTTGGTGATGTACTCTTTGTGCTCGATCAGGCGGTCGCGGACGTATTGTTTGATGTAGGCGGCTTGCGGCCTCAGGCTTTCCACGCGGTTGGCTACGTCGGCGACGAGGTGGAAGCGGTCGAGGTCGTTGATTACCACCATGTCGAATGGCGTAGTCGTGGTACCCTCCTCCTTGTAGCCGCGCACGTGCAGGTTGTTGTGGTTCGTGCGGCGATAGGTCAGGCGGTGGATCAGCCACGGGTAGCCGTGATAGGCAAAGAGAATCGGCTTGTCGCTCGTGAACATGTCGTCGAAATCGCGGTCGTTGAGACCGTGCGGATGCTCCTCTTTCGGCTGCAACGTCATGAGATCGACTACGTTGACCACCCGTATCTTCAGCTCCGGCGCGAGTTTTCGCAGAATCTTCACCGCCGCCAGCGTTTCGAGCGTCGGCACATCGCCCGCGCAGGCCATCACCACGTCCGGCTCACTCCCGGCGTCGTTCGAGGCCCACTCCCAGATGCCGATGCCGCTGGTGCAGTGCCGGACGGCGGCCTCCATGTCGAGCCACTGCCACGCGGGCTGCTTTCCCGCAACGATCACGTTGATGTAGTTGCGCGAGCGCAGGCAGTGATCCGTCACCGAAAGCAGCGTATTGGCGTCCGGCGGCAGATAGACGCGAATCACCTCGGCCTTCTTGTTCACCACGTGGTCGATGAAGCCCGGATCCTGATGCGAAAAGCCGTTGTGATCCTGCCGCCACACGTGCGACGTGAGGAAGTAGTTGAGCGAGGCGATGGGCCGTCGCCACGGAATTTCGCTGTCGGTCACTTTGAGCCACTTGGCGTGCTGGTTGAACATCGAGTCGATGATGTGAATGAACGCCTCGTAGCAGGAGAAAAAGCCGTGGCGACCGGTCAGCAAGTACCCTTCGAGCCACCCCTGGCAGGTGTGCTCCGAGAGAATCTCCATCACGCGGCCTTCTGGTGAAAGATGATCGTCGCTCGGAATCATCTCGGCCATCCAGGTTCGCTGGGTCTCATCGAAGAGGTCGCCGAGGCGGTTCGAGGCGGTCTCGTCCGGCCCGAAGACGCGAAAGTTGGCCATTTTGTCGTTCATCTTCATGACGTCGCGCAGGAAACGAGCCATAGGCTTCGGCGCTTCGGCCTCCACCGCGCCGGGCCTCGGCACGTCGAGCGCGTAGTCGCGGAAATCGGGCATCCGCAACTCCTTGAGGAGCAGGCCGCCGTTGGCGTGGGGAATATCGCCCATGCGCTTTTTGCCCTTCGGCGCGAGCGCCTGCAACTCCGGCAAGAGTACGCCATCTGGCGTAAACAGCTCCTCGGCGCGGTAGCTCTTCAGCCACGACTCCAGAAGCGCCATGTGCTCAGGATTGTCACGCACGGTGCTGAAGGGTACCTGGTGCGAGCGCCAGTTCCCCTCGGCGGGCTTGCCGTCAACCACCTTCGGCCCCGTCCACCCCTTCGGCGAGCGGAAGACGATCATCGGCCACATCGGGCGTTCGGTCACGCCCTCGACCCGCGCCCGGCGCTGGATTTCGGCGATCTCGTCGAAGCAGCGATCCATCGTTTCGGCCATCGCCCGGTGCATCGTTTCGGGATCGTCGCCCTCGACGAAGTACGGTTTGTGGCCGTAGCCAATCATGAGCTTCTCCAGCTCATCGTGCGAAATACGCGCCAGCACGGTCGGGTTGGCGATCTTGTAGCCGTTCAGGTGCAGAATCGGCAGCACCGCCCCGTCGCGCTCCGGGTTCAGGAACTTGTTGCTGTGCCACGCCGTGGCCAGCGGGCCGGTCTCCGCCTCGCCGTCGCCGATGACGCAGGCCGTGACGAGATCGGGATTGTCGAACACCGCGCCGTATGCGTGCGACAGCGCATAGCCAAGCTCGCCCCCCTCGTGGATCGAGCCGGGAGTTTCGGGAGCCACGTGGCTCGGAATGCCGCCGGGAAAGGAGAACTGCCGGAACAGGCGCGTCATGCCCGCCTCGTCGAACGACACGTCGGGGTAGTACTCGCTGTACGTCCCCTCCATCCAGACGTTCGCCACCAGCGCAGGCCCGCCATGGCCCGGCCCGGCGATATAGACAATGTCGCGGTCGCGGTTGCGGATGATGCGGTTCAGGTGCACGTAGAGGAAATTGAGGCCGGGAGTGGTGCCCCAGTGGCCAAGCAGGCGGGGCTTGATATGCTCTTTGGAGAGCGGTTGCTTGAGCAGCGGATTGTCCATCAGGTAGATCTGGCCAACCGAGAGATAGTTGGCCGCCCGCCAGTAAGCGTTCATCAATTCCAGTTCACGTTCAGAAAGCGGGGCTGTCATTTCAGTCATTAATTTTTGTCCTTTGATTTCATTGTTTCAGTCCAGCAATGTGCCGGATCAGCTATTTTTTCCATCATGCGAAGTCCCGATGTCTGCCGGAACTCTTGGCATTTAACTTGTCCATGAAGTTGCCCCTTGTTTCAGCGCGGGGCTATGGTCGATCAAAAAAATTTCCGGGCATCATCCCAGTCTCATCATCTTGAATGAGGGGCGGCGCCCAACCAATCGGAACCGTCCCCCTTTCATCACTCAATGCCAAACCGGTAACCACACCATATCGGCATCACACTAACCACCTTCGAGCACACGTCTTGCCTCTCTGACAATCGTCACCTCTTCGTTGGTCTCAATGACTTTGACGACAATCTTGCCGGTTTCCTGCGAAATCACTCCAGAATGGTTCCGGTTCCTCTCGTGGTCGAGCCGGAGGCCGAGGAAGCTGAGGCCCTCGCAGATGCGCTCGCGAATCTCCGGCGAGTGCAGGCCGATGCCGCCGGTGAAGACGATCATGTCGAGACCGCCGAGCGCCGCCACGAGCGCACCGATGTGCTTGCGCGCCGAGTAGCAGAACAGCTCCACGGCCAGTCGGGCCTGCGGATTGTCCGCTTCAGCTTCGAGCAGATCGCGCATGTCGGCGCTCAGGCCGGAGACGCCCAGCAGGCCGGACTTTTTGTTCACCATGTCCCGAAGCGCATCGGCGTCGAGATGGCCCTCTTGCAACAGGAAAAGCACCACGCCCGGATCGAGATCGCCCGTGCGTGTGCTCATCACCAGGCCGCCTGCGGGCGAAAAGCCCATCGTCGTCTCGACGCTCCGCCCGTCGAGCACCGCCGCCATGCTCGCGCCGTGGCCGAGATGCGCGAGGATGACGCGCCCCTTGCGGGCCAGCGGATCGCTTTCGGCTTGCAGTTGGCTGAGAATGTACTGGTAGGAAAGTCCGTGGAACCCGTAACGCTGCACCCCCTGCTTCCGGAACTCTTCCGGGATGGGGCAAAGCTTCGCCAGCGACGGCATGGTGCTGTGGAAGGCGGTATCGAAACAGGCGACCTGAAAGACGCCCGGCAGCTCGTTGGCCGCGTAGCGGATGGCGTTCAGCGCCTGCGGAAGATGTTCGGGAGCGTAGGGTACGAGTTCGGCGATGGAGGCGAGCAGTTCAGGCGTGACTTTTTCGGGCGCGGTGTGGCGCGGCCCGCCATGCACCACCCGGTGGCCCACCGCGTCGGGCATTCCGGGGCCGTGCCGCTTGATCCACGAAAAGACATGCCGACACGCCGCTGCGTGATCGGGGGCGTCAACCCGCTCGCAATCGATGTACCGCCCCTGCGGATCGGTCACGGAGAAGCGCCCGTCCTTCAGCCCGATGCGGGTCAGCGATCCGGAAAAGAGCAGCTCCTCCTTCTCGCCGCTCTCGTAGAGCGAGAACTTGATGCTCGACGAGCCGGTATTGACGGCGAGAATCGTAATCACAGGCCTGGGCATCATGGCAAAAACTCCTCGAAAAATTGCAGGCGCAAACGGCAAACCGCGCCACCGTCCCTTCAAGTCACGCAAAGATACGCGACAGACAACACTAACCAAGTCGGCAAGTCGTTACGTTCCTGAAAACTCAGGGGGAGGGGAAGGAGGTGGACGCAGTGGCCAAGGTGGACGTGCTTTGCGGTTTTTTATTTGCTCTTTGTGGAGACTTCCTGAACAATCCAAAAAAAAGCCCCTAAAGACCAACTCGTCAGCAACACGCCAATAGGGTACTTATAGATAAAATTATTTTATAGTAAACTTAAATAATCAAGAAATCCGTTTGGATCTCGCGCATCAGCGGCATTAACTTTTAAGCGAACACTCCCATCTCCTCAACATCAAAAAACGCAGTTCCGGCAGTACCCGTAGTATTTGAAGTATCGAAGTAACGTTCGAGTAGTTCAGAGAAGTAGCACAGCTTGAAGCATCGACATATTTTATAAATCCTTTAGATGTGCGAACCAAAGGCGCTTTAGACACCATATTATTTTGATTTGATAAAAAAAATATGAAAAACATAGCATCAAAATTTATCACCATTGTTCGTAACAGTCTAGTGTCATGTCAGAAGAAAAATGACGGAGATTCGTCATCGCGAGGCCCGACCTGTCGGGGCATGGCGATCCATCTTTTGTTGATTTCGCTGCTT